>NZ_MUFB01000025.1 GCF_001996005.1 Salinivibrio siamensis
ATTAAGAGGAGACATGATGATGAAACCACAAAAGCTCACTATCGTCGGGGGTGGAAGCACCTATACATTGGGGATGATCAATAGCTTGATTGCTGAAAAAGAAGTATTTCCGCTAAGCAAAATCACCTTCTATGACATTGATGAACAAAGACAAGCCTCAAATGCCAAAGCGACGGAGATTTTGCTGCGCGAGGCCTATCCCGAGGTCGAGGAGTTCGTTTATACCACGGATAAAGAAACCGCATTTTCAGATGCCGATTTCTTCTTTATTCAGATCCGCACGGGTGGGTTACCGATGCGTGAGCGTGATGAGCAGATTCCACTCTCTTATGGCTGTGTCGGTCAAGAAACCTGTGGCGCGGGGGGCATGGCGTATGGACTACGCTCGATAGGAGACATGATCACTCTCGTGAATGACATCCGTCACTTTGCTCCGGATGCTTGGATTTTAAACTATACCAATCCCGCAGCCATTGTCGCTGAAGCCTTACAGCGAGAGTTTCCTCATGACAACCGCATTCTAAACATCTGCGACATGCCCGCTGCCATTATGGTGAGTTATGCGCAATTACTCGGCTGCGAAATCTGGGACTTGGTGCCGGAATACTTTGGGCTGAATCACTTTGGATGGTTTACCAAGGTACGAAACCGAGAAGGTGTCGACCTGACCGATGAGATTAAACGCATCATTTTGGAAGAGGGGATCAGTGCCGTTGATCCAGAAATTGCTGATGACCCTTCATGGCAAGCAACGTTCAAGAACATGCAAACCATGCTAAAAGACAATCCGCAGTATTTACCCAATACTTACCTGCAATACTACTTATATCCAGAAAAAATGGTGGAAAAAGAAGATATTGCTAATACGCGTGCGCGCCAAGTGATCAATGGGCGAGAAAAGCGAGTGTTTAGCCTGAATGAGCGCATCATTGCCGCGGGCACTACCGCTAATGAGCACCTACACGCAGACATTCATGGGCGCTATATGGTTCGTGTGGCGGCCTCTTTGGCATATAACCGTGGCGAGACGTATCTGGTTATCGTGCCAAACGATGGCGCGATTCCAAATATTCAGAATGATGCCATGGTTGAAGTCCCGGCAGCGTTAACCAATGACGGCCCGAAACGTTTTGCCGTTGGCACCATCCCTACGTTCCAAAAAGCACTGATAGAAGGCCAACTCGGCTACGAAAAGCTGGTCGTTGATGCGTGGTTTAGCGGGGATCGACAAACACTGGTCAACGCGCTCACGCTTAATCGCACCGTCGTGGATGTGCCAAAAGCGCAACAAATCGTCGATGAGCTTTTACGCGTTAATGCGGACTATCTACCTCAATTTCAACAATAATAGTATGCCCCAGACACTATCTGGGGCCAACATCTGGGAGCGATCATCATGAAAGATATGATCCAGCGCTTTGGCGCAGCAATGTTTGTCCCTGTGCTCCTCTTTCCTGCGGCCGGTATGTTATTGGGCTTATCGGTGATGCTGCTTAACCAAGATCTTTTTCCTTGGGCAGTGGAAGGCAGTGCATGGGTAAAAGTGTCAACGATCCTACTCCAAGCCTCGTTGGCGGTGTTTAAAAATATGGCGTTAGTGTTTGCGGTCGGGTTACCGATAGCACTAGCAAAATCTGCATCCGGGCGCGCAGTGCTTGCCACACTGGTGTCATACATCACCTTTAATTATGTGATTGGTGGCATTTTACAGTTTTGGGGACCTGAGCTTGGGGTGAACTATGTGGAGGGTGAGCGTGGGCTTACTGATGTGGGCGGTATACTTACTTTGGATACTAACCTATTGGGCGCCATCGTAATTGCTAGCCTCTCCGTTTGGGTTCACAACCGTTTCTTCGACAAAAAACTGCCAAACTGGGCGGCGGTATTTGGTGGCACACCTTTGGTGGTTATTGTGAGTTTTCCGATTATGGTACTCATGGCGATCATCACCTGTTTTACCTGGCCAAGTATTCAGCACGGCATTAATAATCTACAAACCTTTTTAGTCGGTGCGGGGTCATTCGGGGTGTGGATGTTCACCTTCCTTGAGCGGATTATGATCCCAACGGGGCTGCATCACTTTGTCTATGGCCCCGTATTCTATGGACCTGTAGCGGTGGATGGCGGCACAGTGGCCCATTGGATTCAAAATATCCAAAACTTTGCCAGCAACCCTGCGCCTTTAACCGAGCAGTTCCCACAAGGTGGCTTGATGTTGACTGGGATGGGGAAAGTCTTTGGCTGTACGGGGATTGCCATGGCCCTTTACGCAACCGCAAAACCAGAAAACAAGAAGATGGTGCTCGGTTTAGTACTCGGTGCGGCATTGACGGCCATTCTTACGGGGATCACTGAGCCGATTGAGTTTACCTTCCTGTTCATCGCGCCGGCATTGTTTGCACTCCACGCGGTACTGGCAGCTACCATGGCAACCATTGCCTATTGGTTTGGTGTCTCAGGTAACTTTCAAACCGGACTTATCGACTTTATTTTTCAAAATTGGCTACCACTAGGCAGCTTGCATGGCACCACATATATTGCACAAGTACTTATCGGTCTGAGTTTTACCGCCATCTACTTTGTGGTATTCCGCGCGTTGATTTTGAAGTTTGATATTCCCACCCCTGGTCGAGGCAGCGCAGAGGCGAAGCTTTATACCAAAGCCGACTATAAGGGCGCGCAACAGAGTGATTCATCGAGCGGTGTGATTGACGGCGGACAAGCGAGCGCGTTTATTGAAGGGTTAGGTGGTAAAGACAACATAGCCCTGCTCACCAATTGTGCCACGCGGTTACGTATCAAGGTACATGAGCCTGAAAAAGTAGCGGAAACGCAATATTTTCAAGAACATGGTGCAGTAAACGTGGTACGTAATGGTGATAGTTTTCAAATTATTGTCGGCTTAACCGTACCACAAGTCCGCGAAGAAATGACGCAACTGACACGGGCTTAAAGACTTTGCTGATTGTTCAGCACTCGAGGCGTCATTGATAAGCAATCATCAACACACATAGCATGATTAGACACATAGCATGATTAGCGGGCGGCTAAACGTAGGGTCGCTCGCGCCATTCCCCTTCCTCTTGTGACGCCTCGATAATAGCGCATCAGTACCGGTCATAAAGGCATCTAATATCACGTCGATAGTACAACTGATTGAGTTTTATCGATGATTAGCGGACTGGTTAGCACAATCCCCCATGTCTTTATTGCTAGACAGAGTGTTGCGCTTTATTTGAACAATATTTATATAACTTATTGATATTAATTATAAGTTATTGAATACTATTAGCTCCATTCACGCAGATTCACATGCTCAAGGAGGTTAATGCCATGACTTATTTTCCGATGAAAAAACTCGATGTCATCGTTGCCTCTGCGCGTCACTGTGCCAACCACTTGGCTCAGGATACCCGCTCACGCATCTGACTCTGCGTCCAACTGTAACTGGTCGCAGGTATAACGCGGCCAGTTTGCAGTCCCACTTCGCTTTATGCCTGTGGCCTCCTGTAACCGAAAAGGAGAGCCATCATGACTCAACTATCTTTATTACCCTTAGCCCAAGCGCTGGTGCGTTTGGATATGATTCGTCAGCGTCGCGCGAGCACACACCGTTACCGCTACACAGATGTGGCGTTAAATCGTCACCTACAACGTGATATTGGTATTGCGCCTGACAAACAAGATGCTTTGCCCGTTAGCACACAATTTGCGGCCAAACGTTATCTTGTGACATGGCGACGACGATGGCGGTGGTTATAATGGGCCCCAGGAAGCGGCGTATCGGTTGATACGCCGCCCCATCCTCGAATAAAACACTGCGCGGCAGCCAACTTGGCTGCCGTTTGCGATCTAAGGGCAGGGGTTGGGATAGCGGTTAGCAATCTCATCAATACCGGCAAGCACATCGTCACTCAGCGTCAGATCCAAGCTATCGAGATTACTCTCGAGCTGTTTTAGCGTCGTGGCACCGATGATGTTAGACGCGACAAAAGGACGACTATTCACAAACGCGAGTGCCATTTGTGCAGGATCGAGGCCATGGCGTTGGGCAAGATCAACGTATTCTTGCGTGGCCTTTTGCCCTGACTCGGTAAAGTAGCGCGCGAAGCGTTGGTGCAGTGTACAACGGGCCCCTTTCGGGCGTGCGCCTTGCAAATATTTTCCGCTCAACGCGCCAAACGCGAGCGGCGAGTACGCAAGCAACTCGACCCCTTCATGATGACTGATTTCCGACAGGCCGACTTCAAAGGTGCGGTTAAGCAAATTATAAGGATTCTGAATAGAGACGATACGCGTTAGGCCGTGCTTCTCTGCCAGATGCAAATAGCGCATCACGCCCCAAGGCGTTTCGTTTGAGACACCGATATAACGAATTTTTCCTGCTTGGACAAGCTCATGCAGCGCATCCAGCGTGTCGAGGATGGTGACCCCAGAGTGTTCATCTTGATACGGATAATTGAGCTTACCAAAACAATTATTATGCCGCTGTGGCCAGTGCACTTGATACAAATCGATATAGTCGGTTTTTAGTCGTGTCAGGCTATCCTCAACGGCTTGATGAATATGGCGTCGGTTAAGCGACATATTGTCACGGATATAGGGTACATTGCGTGGTCCGGCTACCTTGGTGGCGAGGATAACGCGATCGCGCTTCCCGGACTTTTCTAACCAGCTGCCGATGTACTGTTCGGTTAAACCTTGTGTGGATTGGCTGGGGGGAACGGGATACATTTCAGCGGTATCAATGAAATTCACGCCCCGCTCAAAGGCAAGATCGAGCTGCGCATGGGCGTCAGCTTCACTATTTTGCTCACCAAATGTCATGGTGCCTAAGCACACTTTACTCACCTCTAGCGAGGAATGGGGCAAACGGTGGTATTGCATCCTTTCTCCTTGTCTGCAATCGACCTATGGCAGTCCATAGTAGAGAATTTTAAAAATGATCGAAAGCGGTTTAGCTGCGGCTTGACAGCTGGTTAAATATTGACCATTACTAAATGGACTGTCCGATGGTATCGGTCTGAGCGCGGTGTTATTGCTAGGCATGATGGACACGAAAAAGTGTAATCTAGAGGAAAGTCAGATGAACTATTCACAGCTTAAAGCCTGGATGCGCGCGGATCCTCGCTCATGTCCACAATGTTATGTGATGGCACACGCAGGCGGCGCAAAATACTCGGTCGAAGTAGAAGTGAAGCATGAATTAGAGCCTTTACGCTCAGACCAAACCGGTGAAGTGATGCAGTTTGATCATGTCGGGCAAGTCGGGGAGAAACTTAAAGCCCTAGGAATTGAAGAGGGCGTATTACGCTTGATGGACCCTTACGATGAGTTTGCCACCGGGGGCGAGCCAAGCTGTCGAGAAGATATGCCAATTCGTTTTTGATGTTTTACCTAAACGCGCGGGATGTCATGCATGCGGATTGACACTTACTTCGGATCCACAAAGTAACGACGCAAGATTTGGTGGGTGAATTGCGTGCGTAAATAAAAGCCGCGCGGCAAGGTACGGATCGGCTCACCATCGGGGCCGAAAGCGTCGGTCAAGGCCTTGCCGTTGGCTGCTTTGGGTCGTAGTTGGAGAGACTCACCTTGGCGGGCTGTGATTTCCGTCACGCGACCGAGTGCTACCCAATCCATTAACTCCTCCCAATCGGCGCGCAGTCGCGCTTCCTCCTCTTGGCTAGGGGACCATAATAATGGCGTGCCAATGCGGCGCTGTGATACCGGTATATCGCGTTCGCCTTCAACGGGGATCCACAAGACGCGTGACAGTTTTTGCCGCACATGGCTATTTTCCCAGCGCACCCCCGCGATCCCAGTGAGCGGCGCAACGCACACAAAGGTGGTTTCCAGCGGCTTACCATCGCCGTTGACCGGAATTGTTTTTAGCTCAATGCCTAAATGCGCAAAGTCTTGTTCGGGTTTGCTGCCGGCGTTGGCGCCCAAACAGGCCTCGAGTAGCATGCCAATCCAACCTTTCTCTCGCGTGAGTGAGGCTGGACAAGGGATCGACAGTGTCTCGCTGACTTCGCCAAGGGTCAGACCGGCGAGGGCGAGCGCACGCTCCATCAATACCTGCTCGGATGCGGGGGGCTGTATCACTGTGCTGGGATCCTGCTCGTTACGTTGAGAGCGTGCATTATCAAGAACTGCTGTATTGGCTGCAAGTCGATCCTACCCTTGATGATCCTATCCGTACGCTTGTAGTTATCCACAGATGAAGGATGATTGATAGGATTCCTGACTATCATGATCAAATATACAGTACGTAAAGGAGGGTTAAAATGTGAAAAATCGCGAACTTGCCGTTTTTTTGCGCTATTGGTGTGGATAATTTTCTGATTGGTGGATCTTTAAGCGATCTGTGTGTATTTGACGATCGCTCGATCTTAAAAAAGATCCTTTTGTTGTGGGGTGGTTTTAATTAACTGATTATTAATGCATTTATTGTTTTTTGGTTCGCTTTTAATTCTATGACGCGATCCTTAATCGTTCGAGAAGTGAACTTTTTCTAGGCTTCTTCACAAATCTATCCACAGAAAGCGTGAATAAATGTGCGCAAACTCTCATTGCTATGTTTATAACTTCCTGTTAGGGGCTGAGTTATCCTCAGATGACGACGAGTGCGCAAAAACAACGCTCAATCCACAATGTTTGTTTACCCTTCACCGCTTTTTGTGAAAAAATCAGGTTCAGTAGAGATTTATCATTGAGGTCGTCCAGTGATTGATGGCGATGGCTATCGTCCCAACGTGGGGATAGTAATTTGTAACGGCCACGGTCAAGTTCTCTGGGCTCGTCGATATGGTCAGCATTCATGGCAGTTTCCACAAGGTGGCATCGATGAGGGGGAAAGCCCTGAACAAGCGATGTACCGGGAATTGTATGAAGAAGTGGGGCTGACTAAAAAAGATGTACGCATCTTGGGGACTAGTCGACATTGGCTACGCTACAAGTTACCCAAACGCCTTGTGCGCTGGGATTCCAAGCCCGTGTGTATCGGGCAAAAGCAAAAGTGGTTTTTGCTCAAACTTGAATGTGACGAGTCACGCGTTAATGTCTCGCGCGGGGGGACACCAGAGTTTGATGGCTGGCGCTGGGTGAGCTATTGGTATCCAGTGCGGCAAGTGGTGGCATTTAAGCGGGAAGTGTATCGGCGTGCGATGAAAGAATTCGCGCCACTTGCGATGCCGTTTAAAGAACGCAAACCTCGGCGTCGACACAAGCGAGGATAAATGTAAGGAGAGATTGGGTGCTCACGCAGTTAAGGAATATTGTGCAAAGTGTGGCGGCGTCTTCAGATCTTGAGCAGGCGTTACACACCTTGGTGCAACAAACTTGCGTGGCGATGCGTACCGAGTGCTGCTCCGTTTATCTTGCCAATGCCGAACACCAACAGTTTGAGCTTATGGCAACACAAGGCCTCGACCCTTGTGCACAAGTGTCGATGGCATTTGGCGAGGGCTTGGTCGGTGTGGTGGGTCAGCGTGCTGAGCCTTTAAATTTGGCGTACGCGCGCAAGCATCCCGCGTTCAAACCCTTCCCCTCCACCGGCGAAGATGCCTTTCAATCCTTTCTTGGCACGCCCATCATTTATCGCAAAAAGGTGTTGGGTGTGCTGGTGGTGCAACAACATCAACCCCGCCAGTTTGATGAGAGCGAAGAGTCCTTTCTCGTGACCTTAGCCGCGCAGTTGGCCGTGGTGTTTGCGCATGCCGATGCCCAAGGTGGCTGGCAGGGAGCGCCGTCTCCCGTGTTGCTAGAGGGAATGCCTGCGTCGCCGGGCATTGGGATCGCACAAGCATGGTGTGATGACTCTCAACCGCGGCTTGAAGAGGTGGCGCCTGCTTGCCACCTAGATACACAAGGTGAACTCGACAGACTGGACGCGGCGATTGACGATGCCAGTACCGAGTTTCGCCGTCTGCGTAAACGCTTTGATAAAGAGCTGCAAAAAGACGCGCTGGCGATTTTTGATTTGTTTGTTCATCTGCTTAACGATCCTATGCTGCGTGAAGACATGACAGTACGGGTCCAACAAGGGGATGCCGCCACTTGGGCGGTGAGACAAACGGTTGAAGCCTTTTCTGCCCGTTTTGCCGCGATGGATGATCCTTACCTAAAAGCCCGAGCGGGCGATGTGAAAGAGTTAGGACAGCGGCTGCTTTACTTTTTAATTGCGCCTGCGGGGAGTCCACCACCGGTTTCGACGCCCATTGTGCTGTTGGCGCGAGAGCTAACGGCGGGCATGTTAGCGTCCATTCCTCGCGCGTTGCTCACTGGTGTGGTGGCGGAAGAAGGGGCGGCGAACTCACACGCCGCGATCTTGGCGCGTGCGTTGGGGATCCCGGCGGTGATGGGCGTCAGCTTTTCGCCCGCTAAGCTTCATCAAAAAACCGTGATCCTCGATGGCCACAAAGGGGTGTTGATGATCGAGCCCGCTGAGGCATTGATCAATGAATACCAGCACCTCGTGCAAGAGGAAGCGAGCCTACAGTCTACGTTTGAGACGGCACTTGCGGCACCAGGACATACTCAGGATGGCACGCGTATTGAAGTTCACTTAAACGCCGGCTTAAGCGCCGATAGCCAGATTGCAATCAATCAAGGCGTTGACGGTGTTGGGCTCTTTCGTACGGAAGTGCCGTTTCTGATGCAGCGCCGTTTTCCGTCTGAAGACGAGCAGGTCAAACAATACCGTGCGATTCTTGCCAGTTACCCTGATAAACCTGTGGTGATGCGCACCTTAGATATTGGCGGCGATAAACCATTACCGTATTTAAGTGTTGAAGAGGACAACCCGTTTTTAGGCTGGCGCGGGATCCGTTTTACCCTCGACCACCCGGATATCTTCTTGATTCAAGTTCGCGCCATGTTGCGTGCCAGTATTGGTTTTAACAACCTTAAGCTATTGCTGCCGATGATCTCTGGGCGTAACGAGTTATTGGAAGCCAAGGCGTTGATTAGCCGTGCTTATCAAGAGGTCAGCCAAGAGGCACACCAAGCTGGACAAAGTATCAATATCCCTTTATTGGGGATCATGGTTGAAGTTCCCTCTATTCTTTATCAGCTCGATAACATTGCGCGCGATGTCGATTTTCTTTCGGTCGGCACCAATGATCTCACTCAATATCTATTAGCGGTCGATCGCAACAATGCGCGCGTGGCTGATATTTTTGATGCGCTGCACCCCTCGGTATTACACGCATTAGCGTCGATTGCCGCTGTGGGGACCCGTCATCAGCTTCCGGTTAGTGTGTGTGGAGAGCTAGCCGGCGATCCGGTGGGGGCGTCTTTGCTGGTGGGGTTGGGGTATCACCAGCTCAGTATGAATACCCGCAACGTCGCCAAGATTAAGTATTTGCTAAGCCGTTTACCGCACGCGCATTTAGTCACGCAGGCCAAGCAGATGCTAACTCTGGATCAGCCAGACGAGATCCGCGCTGCCACTGAAGCCTTTCTGGCCGCGCAAGGGTTAGAGGCGTTGGTCAAAGTCGGACAGCTGCGATGATAACCAGCTTAACGGCCCTACTTTTTGTAGTGTGTATGCTGCTGGGTGCCTGCGTGGGGACGTTGTCTGGCCTTCTGGGAATTGGTGGCGGGTTGGTCGTCGTGCCTGCGCTGACCTTTCTCCTCCCCGTGTTCGGTATTGCGCCCACTGTGGTGATGCCCATTGCGCTCGCTACCTCGCTCGCGACCATTGTACTGACGTCGAGTGCCTCTGCTTGGCGCCATTTTCGTCTGGGGAATGTTCACCTTGAGGCGGTTAAAGCGCTCGTCCCTGGCATGATGCTGGGCGGCGTCTTGGGGGCAGGGCTTGCGGATCGGCTGCCACACGATTGGTTGCCCCGCCTGTTTGGCGTGATAGTGCTCGCCATGGCGCTACAAATGTTGCTCAATCGGCGTCCCTATCGCGCGCGTCCTTTACCGCATTGGCTGCGACTGTCCTTTGCGGGCACGCTGATCGGAACACTTTCTAGCTTAGCGGGGATCGGGGGCGGCTCGTTTACCGTCCCATACCTGCATTGGCGCGGAGTGAGTATGCACCAAGCCATTGGCAGTGCCTCGGCGGGGGGCGCGGTGTTGGCGCTGGGTGGCATGATGAGTTTTATGTGGTTGGGCTGGCGTCAAACGGAACCCTTGCCCGCGCTCAGTGTCGGATATTTGTATTTGCCTGCGTTGCTCGGCGTCGTGTCAACGTCGGTATTGATGACACGGGTCGGTGCTCAACTGGCGGTGAGACTACCCACTGCGCAAATAAAACGTATTTTTGCCGTCTTTCTTGTTATTGTCGGCGCCAGCATGTTGTTGAAATAAAGGATCCCATTCATGGCCGAAGGCTACATTACCTTTCCGTCAATCGACCCCATCTTATTTGAACTTGGTCCGGTAGCCGTGCGTTGGTACGGTTTAATGTATTTACTTGGCTTTGTGTTCGCCTTGTGGCTTGCGAATCATCGTGCGGCCAAACCGAATAGCGGTTGGAGCAAAGAAGAAGTCAGCGATCTCCTTTTTGCTGGCTTTTTGGGCGTCGTGCTCGGGGGACGTATTGGCTATGTCCTATTTTATCAATTTGATGCCTTTATTGCCGATCCGCTGTTTTTATTCAAAGTGTGGACAGGTGGCATGTCCTTCCACGGGGGCTTGCTGGGTGTGATCACCGCCATGGCGTGGTACGCGCGTAAAACTCAGCGTCACTTTTTTACCGTTGCTGACTTTATCGCGCCGCTGGTACCGTTTGGATTGGGCGCAGGTCGTCTAGGGAATTTTATCAATGGTGAACTTTGGGGACGGGTGACTGATGTCCCGTGGGCGATGGTATTCCCAAGTGGTGGCCCTTGGCCGCGGCACCCCTCACAGCTCTATGAGTTTGCGCTAGAAGGTGTCGCCCTGTTTGTGATCCTCAACCTCTACATCAAAAAGCCACGCCCGATGGGCGCAGTATCAGGGCTTTTCTTGGCTGGCTACGGGACGTTCCGCTTTATTGTGGAATATTTCCGTGAGCCAGATGCGCACCTAGGCTTGTTTGCCGGCATTTTCAGTATGGGACAACTGTTGTCATTACCCATGATTATTGCGGGGGCAGTGATGATCGGATGGGCGTACCAGCGTCAATCCGCCAAGTGACCGAATAGCGCTAATCGGTTATAGTAAGTAAACCATCAAGGCACCTCAGCGGTGCCTTTTGTTCGTTTGGCCAATGATAGGAAACACTATGAAGCAGTATCAGGCTTTGATGCAGGATATTCTCGATAATGGGACGGATAGAGGCGATCGCACGGGCGTGGGAACACGGTCAGTGTTTGGTCGGCAACTGCGGTTTGACCTTGCCGCTGGCTTTCCGCTACTCACCACCAAAAAACTCTACACGCGTGCCATTATCCATGAGCTTTTGTGGTTCCTTAACGGCGATACGAACGTTCACTATTTACAAGAAAATAAGGTGCGTATCTGGGATGAGTGGGCGACTGAAAGCGGTGACCTTGGCCCCGTTTATGGCGCGCAGTGGCGCTCTTGGGCGTGTCCTGATGGCTCGACCGTGGATCAAATCGAACAACTGATCGCGCAAATTAAAACGAAACCTAATTCACGTCGTCATATCATTACCGCTTGGAACCCTGCTGATTTGCCTGATGAGTCGATAAGCCCAACCGAGAACGCCGAACAAGGCAAGATGGCCTTGGCGCCTTGCCATTGCTTGTTCCAGTTCTACGTGGCTGATGGCAAGCTTTCATGCCAGCTTTATCAGCGCAGCGCCGATTACTTCTTGGGTGTGCCGTTTAACATTGCCAGCTATGCGCTTTTCACTCATATGATTGCGCAACAATGCGATTTAGCGGTGGGCGATTTTGTCCATACCTTTGGAGACGTGCACCTTTATCATAATCATTTAACCGACGAGATTGTTTACGAGCAACTAAAACGTGAACCGCGTGCACTACCTCGCTTGGTGATCAAACGTAAACCGGCGTCTATTTTTGATTATCAAATTGATGACTTTGAGATTGAAGGGTACGAGCCGCACCCAACGATTAAAGCACCGATAGCCATTTAGTGACGTCTCATCGATATCGCGACATCTTTATCTGACTTACTTTGGTGTCTCCAATAAAAAACCACCGCACGGGCGGTGGTTTTTTGCGCTTGGGCGGGAGGTCAACCCATCACTGTGACAACAGCACAATGCTTCCTGGAACAATCACAAAGACGAGGCCGATGTAAGCCAGTACCGCCGCTTTTGATTTGGCTGCCAATTGGCCTAACCAGTCGGCCCCTTTGAGCGGCAATTCACGCAAGAACGGAATACCGAAAATCAGCGTCGTCGCCAAGATGTTGAAGCTTAAGTGCACCAACGCGATTTGTAGGGCAAAGACCGCGAATTCACCGGTAACCGCCGTGGCGGCGAGTAGGGCGGTAATACAAGTCCCAATGTTGGCGCCTAAGGTGAAGGGGTAGATGTCACGGACTTTTAGCACCCCTGAGCCGACTAGCGGCACCATTAAGCTGGTGGTTGTCGATGAAGACTGCACCAAAACAGTGACCACAGAGCCTGAGAAAATACCGTGCAGTGGACCACGACCAATCGCGTTCTTCAGCATGTCTTTGGCACGACCGACCATCAGCTTTTTCATCACTTTGCCCATGATGGTAATCGCAATCACGATGGCAGCAATCCCCATGACAATCATGATAGCGCCACCAATGTTACCAGGCAGGGCGGCTTCAAGCGGTGATTGCACCGCGTTAACCACGGGTTTTGTCAGCGGTTTAACAAAGTTCAAACCTTTAATGCTCATGTCACTGGCTTGCGTCAGCGGTGAAACCAACCACTCGGAAATCTTGTTCAGCAAACCGAACGCCATCTCTAATGGCAGGAAGATAGCAACGGCAAAAAGGTTGAAGAAATCATGGACGGTGGCGCAACTAAATGCGCGACTAAACTCCACTTTACAGCGGGCATGCCCAAGGCTCACGATCGTGTTAGTGACCGAGGTGCCTACGTTTGCCCCCATGACCATTGGAATCGCGGCTTCAACGGGGAGGCCACCTGCGACTAAGCCAACTATAATAGAGGTGACTGTGCTTGACGATTGGATCAATGCGGTAGCAACAATACCAATCATTAAGCCAGCTACGGGATGAGAAGCGAACGCGAAGAGCGTCTTTGCTTCGTCGCCGACGGCCCATTTAAAGCCGCTTCCTACCATGGCAACGGCCACCAGTAGGAGGTAAAGCATGACGGCAAGCTTGGTCCAACGGAACCAATTTGAGGAGCTCTGGGTTGCCTCTACCGCTGTAGCATGGGGAGTCATAAGATATCTCCGTGACAGTTCGATGTCAGTTTAGTGTCAAAGCAAAAATCTGCGGCGATAGTAAGAAGGTAATATTTCAGAAATATGACACAAATACTGCAGTGGTTTGAAAATCCGATCTGGACGAGGTTATCAGTGGAATTCGCGCCAGTTAGCTTGCTGATTTTAAGTATTATTTGTGCCCGTTCGGTGCCGTAAAAAAATCCGTGGAAAAAATGTAACAGGGAGGCGCGCGTTGACACTATGCTAGACACTGGGCGGTTAGCAAGGATAAAAAAGATTAGACTGCGAATAAATCAATGGTAAGTTAGTTTTGATATCGGTTTTTCCGATGTTTACTATCAGAACAAACGATTTTTCTAAAAGTGGTCTGGCTGACTAGACTACGGAAATCCACTTTTTTTGTATGGAGTGCTTAAATGACTGATGTCATTCGTCAGTTTCTGAAAATGGAATCCGCAGGAGGTATTGTGCTGATTATTGCGGCGGTATTGGCGATGTTCGTAGCGAACTCGGATCTACAGCCTTTATATGACAGCACCCTTCATACCTATATAGCCGGTTTATCGGTTGGTCATTGGATCAACGATGGCTTGATGGTGATTTTTTTCCTGCTGATTGGTTTGGAAGTGAAGCGTGAGTTGGTGCAAGGTGCCTTAAACTCGAAAGACAAAGCGACCTTCCCGGCGGTCGCCGCCATTGGTGGGATGCTCGCCCCCGCATTGGTCTATTTAGCCTTTAACTGGGGTGATCCTCTCGCGGTATCGGGGTGGGCGATCCCGGCCGCGACCGATATTGCCTTTGCCCTCGGTGTCTTGGCATTGCTGGGTAATCGTGTACCGTTGGCGCTAAAGGTCTTCTTGCTCGCACTGGCGATTATTGACGATCTTGGGGTAATAGTGATCATCGCGCTGTTTTACAGCAGTGATCTGTCAGTGGTTGCGTTAGCCAGTGCGTTTGCTGCTACCTTAGTCTTGGTGGCGATGAACATGCGCAAGGTCACCAGTATCACCGCGTATGTGGTGGTCGGTTTGGTGCTGTGGTTCAGTGTTTTACAGTCAGGTGTTCACGCGACCCTCGCCGGTGTCGTGCTTGGCTTTGCCATCCCACTGAAAGGTAAAACGGAGGATGACCCATCACCGTTGAAAAAAATGGAGCACGCCCTCCATCCTTATGTGTCTTATTTGATCCTGCCTATCTTCGCCTTTGCGAATGCCGGGGTGTCTTTGGATGGCGTCTCTTTGGCAAACTTAACCGAAATGTTGCCGTTAGGTATTGCATTGGGTCTGCTGATTGGTAAGCCTTTGGGTATCTTTAGCTTTAGCTGGGCAGCGGTGAAACTCGGCATTGCCAAATTACCAGCACGTGTGAATTTCACCCACATCTTCGCGGTGTCAGTGCTTTGTGGTATTGGTTTTACCATGTCTATTTTTATCTCGTCACTGGCCTTTGTCGGTGTGAATGGCGAGTTCGTCACACTCTCTCGTCTGGGGATCTTGATAGGATCAACCTTGGCCGCGGTGATTGGTTATGCGGTCTTGCACTTTGCATTGCCCCCAGCCAGCGCGCTTGCTGATGAACGAGGAGACGAGTATGAAGAAGGCGACACTAGCATTGATTACTAGCCTGGTTGCCGTCTCTGGCTCTGCCATGGCGGCGAACCAGGAGATGTACTGCCACGGAGAAAAGGATAACAGCGACGTGTGCCAAGCCTACTTAGCGGGCGTGGCAGATGGAAAAGCGATGACGGCCTCATTAAACGACAAAGATAAAGCCGAAAATGGGTCGAGCTTTTCAGAGCGTGCGTTAGAGCATCGTGCTGGAGAGCGGGTGAGAAAGCCGCTCGATAAAGATGATGTGAAAGACTAAAACGAGCATGAAACTTGAAGGCGCCAGAGGGGCAGCGTAAGCTGCTCGTCTGGCGTTTTTTTATCAATCAGCATGGCTCACCTAAACTACAACCACCTCTATTATTTCTGGATGGTCTGCAAGCAAGGTTCAATCACCCAAGGGGCGGACAAACTTTGTTTAACACCACAAACAGTGACAGGGCAAATCCGAGCGCTGGAACAGCGCTTAAATGGCAAGCTTACTAAACGCAATGGCCGTTATGTTGAGCCCACCGAACTGGGTCAGCTCGTTTTTCAATATGCGGACCGTATGTTTGGCTTGAGTTATGAGATGCTGGATATTGTTAACTATAGCCAACAAGAAAACATCTTATTTGATGTAGGGGTGGCTGATGCCTTATCTAAGCGTTTGATCAGTCAAATCTTGCTTCATGCTATCCCGAACGATAATGCCATCCACCTACGTTGCTTTGAATCGACGCACGAGATGCTACTCGAACAGCTCTCTCAGCATAAATTGGATATGATCTTGTCCGACTGCCCAGTCGATTCCACGCAACAGGCGGGGTTATTTAGCGTCAAGCTTGGTGAGAGTAGCATGAGTTTGTATTCCTCTAATCCCGCAGAGCCCCCCGATGTGCCGCTACCTATCCGTCTTGCCACGCAAAAAATATTGATGCCGAGCAAAGCAACCGCTATGGGACGAAAACTCACACAGTGGTTTGATCAACAAGGCATCGTGCCCAACATACTGGGTGAGTTTGATGACTCTGCACTGATGAAAGCATTTGGCATTAGTCATCAGGCGTTATTCATTGCGCCCACCACCTATGCCGAGGAAGTGACGCGCCTCGGGCAAGCCGTACAAATTGTCGAGTTGAGTGCGGTCAAAGAAGAGTACTATGTGATATTCGCCGAGCGAATGATCCAGCATCCGGCGGTCAAGCGGATTTGTGAGGCAGATTACAGCCGCTTATTTGTTTAGTTACAGATTGGCATAAAGATCGTGCTAGACTCGTGGCAATGAGTATTAATGAGTGATGGAAGTTGAATGGATTTAGCCCGCATGCAGCAGAATGGGCCGAAGGCGGTAAACCTGCTCAAGGCCATGGCCAACGAGAAACGCCTGTTCATTCTGTGTTATCTATTGCAAGGAGAGTTGTCGGTTGGGCAGCTGGTGGAGCGAGTGCCTTTAAGCCAGTCGGCGCTGTCTCAACACCTTGCTTGGCTTCGAAAAGATGGCCTAGTGGCCACGCGTAAAGAAGCGCAAACCGTGTATTACTCGCTAAAAAGTGATGAAGTTGAGGCGGTTATCCAGTTATTACATGATCTGTATTGTAAGGAAACCGTGGATTCACCCAACCCTTAAGCAATAAAAAAACCGGCCGAAGCCGGTTTTTTTTATCTCTTTGCAAAGAGCAAAATTACAGCGCTTTAATTTGTGCTGCGAATGCTGCTTTGTAACGAGCTGCTTTGTTCTTGTGGATCAGGCCTTTGGTGGCTGAACGATCAAGAATAGGCTGAACTTGTGCAAAAGCAGCAGTTGCTGCTTCTTTGTCGCCTGCAGCGATAGCTGAAGCAGTTTTCTTCATATAAGTGCGCATCATAGAGCGACGGCTTGCGTTGTGCTGGCGACGCTTCTCAGACTGGATCGCACGCTTCTTAGCAGATTTGATATTCGCCAAGGGTCTAACTCCCAAATCTTTTTGTTCGGTGACATTTCAAGGCGGAGGACTATGCCTCTTTTTACCTCTATTGTCAATTCATTTGTGCAAAGATCCGCCGCTCCAACGATGTGTTGGCGCTGCGGGGTTATCACAGTTAATATGGCGGCTGATTCTATCAGCATTTCAGCCCCGACGTCACCTATATTTCCATTTCTTATCGATGTCAGCGATAACGTGACAGCGGAAAGAAACAATGAAGGTGCGACAGTGACGCGCATTGGGCACGTGTTTTCAAGAGGTAACCGTGAGTAAGCGACTTTTACGCTCTGGGCTCATCGTGAGCACCATGACTTTGGTGTCCCGTGTTTTAGGGCTGGTCCGTGATGTGGTGATCGCGAACTTGATGGGGGCAGGCGCCGCCGCCGATGTGTTCTTTTTCGCCAACAAAATTCCGAACTTTTTGCGTCGTTTGTTCGCAGAAGGCGCCTTCTCGCAAGCGTTTGTGCCCGTATTAACTGAATATCAAGCGCGAGATAAAGATGATGACACACGCGCGCACTCGCGTGAGCTGGTCGCCAATGTGGTGGGCACCTTAGGTGGCTTGGTCACTCTTGTCACCTTGCTCGGGGTGGTCGGTTCGCCCGTCCTAGCGGCGCTGTTTGGTACAGGTTGGTTCGTTGATTGGCTCGAGGGCCGGCCTGACGGTGCCAAGTTTGAGTTGGCGAGCTTGATGCTCAAAATCACCTTCCCTTACTTATGGTTTATTACCTTTGTGGCTTTATCTGGGGCGATACTTAACACCCTCAATAAATTTGCGGTGTCGAGCTTTACCCCTGTTTTTTTGAATATCGCCATTATCGCAGCGGCGATAGGTATCTCCCCGCATCTTGCCCAACCTGAAATAGGTTTGGCGATTGGTGTCTTTATTGGGGGCGCGGTTCAGCTTTTATTTCAACTGCCTTTCCTCTCTCAAGAAGGCATGCTGGTAAAACCTAAGTGGGGCTGGCAGCATCCTGGGGTAGTGAAAATACGCCAGCTGATGATTCCCGCGCTTTTCGGGGTCTCGGTGAGCCAAATTAACCTATTATTCGACACCTTTATTGCCAGTTTCTTGATGACAGGGTCGATCAGTTGGCTGTATTACTCTGATCGCTTGCTTGAATTTCCGCTCGGTCTGTTTGGTATTGCCATTGCCACCGTGATCTTGCCGGCGCTATCGAAAAAGCATGTTGACCAATCGCCTCAGCAATTTTCTGCCACCATGGATTGGGGCGTGCGTATGGTGTTGCTCCTTGGGATCCCAGCGATGGCGGGTTTGATCGTGCTTGCCCAACCGATGTTGATGGTGCTCTTTATGCGTGGTGAATTTGGCGTCCCTGACGTAGAAGCGGCGAGTTTATCGTTGATGGCTTATGCCTGTGGCTTGGTCAATTTTATGGTGATCAAGGTCCTTGCGCCTGGTTACTACGCCCGCCAAGACACCAAAACGCCCGTAAAGTATGGTGTGATAGCGATGGCGAGTAACATGGTTTTCAACGCCATTTTTGCTTACTTGTTTAGTTATGTCGGGCTGGCCATAGCCACCGCGCTGTCTGCGTTGATTAACGCCGGCCTGCTCTATCAAGGATTACACCGCCAAGGCATTTATCAATTATCGCGGGCAACCGTCGGATTTATTAGCAAACTCGTGTTGGCTGTGGGGGTGATGATTGCCGGTTTGTACCTGGTGATGCCTGCGTTGTCTCAGTGGGTGTCGATGTCCTTGTTATCTCGAAGCTTAACGTTAGCCAGCCTTATTGTGGGAGGCGGCGCGCTTTATCTTGTCACCGCCCTGTTGCTCGGTGTACGGGTGAGTGATATTCGTCATCGTGGATGATAGAGCGCGCGGATTATCAATCCAGGGCTGATTGCCAGCGCTGACTAGTATATAATCCGCCAGTTTTAATAGTTCAAATAGTCAGCAGGCGATGGAATTAATTCGAGGCATCCACAACATCCGGGCGCAACACCGAGGCTGTGTACTGACCATCGGGAATTTCGATGGTGTCCACCTCGGCCACCAGGCTGTTTTGCGTCAAGTCGTTGAGAAGGCCAGAGTCCTTGACTTGCCTGCGACCGTCATGCTGTTCGAGCCGCAACCGCTCGAGTTATTTCTCGGAGAGCAAGCGCCTGCCCGTTTATCGCGATTGCGGGACAAATACACCCAGCTTGCCAAACTGGGCGTCGACAGGCTGTTGTGCGTGAGTTTTACCCCGGCATTCGCCGCCATGAGCCCTGATGCCTTTGTGGACCGCTTGTTGGTCAATCAATTGGGTGTTAAGTTTCTGGTTGTGGGTGACGACTTTCGCTTTGGCCTTAAGCGAACTGGCGACTTTTCGCGCTTAAAGCAAGCCGGACAAGAGCATGACTTTGCGGTTGTCAGTACCGAGAGCTTTTGTGTGAGCGACCGGCGTGTGAGTAGCACGGCGATTCGTGATGCACTTTCCGCCGGAAAGATGCAAGTGGCGGCCGATATGCTAGGGCGTCCTTACAGTATTTGTGGCCGGGTTGCCCACGGTCGCAAGCTAGGGCGGACGATTGGTTTTCCTACTGCAAATGTGTTGCTTAAACGTCGCGTTTCACCTGTGTCTGGTGTCTATGCGGTAACGGTGGCCATCGATGGGCAATCGTTGCCTGGGGTGGCGAATGTAGGGCACCGTCCTACGGTAAACGGCACGCACCAGCAACTCGAAGTACACCTTTTTGATCACACGCTCGACTTATACGGCAAACAGCTTGAAGTAAGCTTGTTACATAAGTTGCGTGACGAGACCAAATTTGCGTCAGTAGACGCGTTAAAAATGCAAATTCAACGAGATGCATCAGCCGCGCGTGCGTGGCTGGCTGATGCCAATAATGTCTAGAGTGTAACCTCCATACGGAATCAATAATCAATGAGTGACTACAAAGATACCTTAAACCTGCCGGAAACCGCGTTTCCGATGCGAGGTAATCTTGCTAAGCGCGAGCCTGATATGCTCAAGCGTTGGTACGATGAAGATCTTTACGGTGCAATCCGTCAAGCGAAGAAAGGCAAAAAAACATTTATTTTGCATGACGGTCCTCCGTACGCGAACGGCAATATTCACATTGGTCACTCTGTTAATAAAATTCTCAAAGACATTATTATTAAATCGAAAACGCTAGCGGACTATGACGCACCGTACGTCCCTGGCTGGGACTGCCATGGTCTACCTATCGAATTGATGGTAGAGAAAAAAGTTGGCAAGCCGGGTCAGAAAATCTCCACCGCCGAGTTCCGGGAAAAATGTCGTGAATACGCGGCCAAGCAAGTAGAAGGTCAAAAAGCTGACTTCAAACGGCTTGGCGTATTAGGTGAGTGGGATAAGCCTTACCTGACCATGGACTTTAATACCGAAGCCAATATTATCCGAGCGCTGGGTAAAATTGCGGGCAATGGTCATTTGCACAAAGGCTTCAAGCCCGTACATTGGTGCACAGACTGTGGTTCGGCGCTCGCGGAAGCCGAAGTTGAGTACCAAGATAAAACATCACCGTCGATTGACGTCACTTTCCGCGCGGTTGATGAGCAGGCATTATTGAACGTATTTACCCTAGCGGGCGATCACCAAGGCGAAGGCCCAGTATCCGCGGTGATCTGGACCACGACGCCTTGGACTTTGCCAGCGAACCGTGCGGTCGCCGTTGCGGCGGACTTGGAATACGTCTTGGTGCAAGTGGAAGGTGACCAGCCACAGCGCTTGATCCTTGCCGCAGAGCTGGCAAAAGATGTGATGGATCGCGCGGGTATTGAGCACTATCACAACCTTGGTTTCTGTAAAGGTGAAGCGTTGGAGCTTCAACGCGTGCAGCATCCTTTTTATGACTTTGATGTGCCAGTTATCCTAGGCGATCACGTTACCACTGAATCGGGTACCGGTGTGGTTCATACGGCGCCAGGGCATGGTCAAGAAGACTTTGTGGTCGGTCAAAAATACGATCTCGAAGTAGCTAACCCGGTTGGCAGCAATGGTGTCTATCTGCCCGATACGCCGCTGTTTGCCGGTCAACACGTGTTTAAAGCCAACGACAGCGTGATTGAAGCGCTGAAAACACACGGTGCCTTATTGCATCATCACGCGTATGAGCACAGCTACCCGCATTGCTGGCGCCACAAAACACCGATCATCTTCCGTGCCACGCCGCAATGGTTCATTGCTATGGACAAAGCGGGTCTGCGAGATAAAGCGCTGCAAGAGATCAAGAACGTTGAATGGATCCCTGACTGGGGACAAAGCCGCATTGAGTCAATGGTGGAAGGGCGTCCAGACTGGTGTATTTCGCGCCAGCGCACTTGGGGCGTGCCTATTGCCCTGTTCGTTCATAAAGAAACCTCAGAGCTACACCCGGATACGCTCAACCTGATTGAGCAGGTGGCTCAGCGCGTAGAGAAAGCCGGTATTCAAGCGTGGTGGGACTTAGATCTGAATGAACTGTTGGGCGATGACGCTGATCAGTACGAGAAAGTCTTGGATACCCTGGATGTGTGGTTTGACTCTGGCGCAACGCACTATGCTGTGGTTAATCAGCGTGACGAGTTTAACGGTCAAGAAGCCGATATGTATTTGGAAGGCTCGGATCAACACCGTGGCTGGTTCCAGTCATCACTGATGACGTCGGTGGCAATTAAAGACAAAGCCCCATACCGCCGTGTACTCACCCATGGCTTCACCGTCGACGGTAATGGCCGCAAGATGTCGAAGTCGTTGGGAAATACCATCATGCCGCAAGATGTGATGAATAAGCTGGGTGCCGATATTCTCCGTTTGTGGGTGGCATCAACCGATTATACGGGTGAGATCAGTGTGTCGGATGAAATTCTAAAACGCAGTGCCGATGCCTATCGTCGTATCCGTAATACCTCGCGCTTCTTGCTGGCTAACCTACACGGTTTTGACCCTAAAACTGACTTGGTTGCTCCAGACGATTTGGTGGCGGTCGATCGCTGGGCCGTCAGCCGCGCCCTCGAAGCGCAGCAAGAGATCACTGCCGCGTATGATGCTTGTAACTTCCACCAAGTGACTCAGCGTTTGATGCAGTTCTGCTCGATTGAAATGGGCTCGTTCTACCTCGATATCATCAAGGATCGTCAGTACACAGCCAAAGCAGGCAGCCATGCGCACCGCAGCTGTCAAACGGCGCTGTTCCACATCGTGGAAGCACTGGTACGCTGGATGGCACCGATTATGTCATTTACCGCGGATGAGATCTGGAATGAAATGCCCGGCGAGCGAACCAAGTTTGTCTTCACCGAAGTCTGGTATGACGGCTTGTTTGACTTAGAACAGCAGGCTGTGCTGAATCAGGCGTTCTGGGCGAAATTGCTCGATGTTCGCGGTGCAGTGAACAAAACCCTAGAGCAAGCCCGGAATGAAAAAGTCATCGGCGGTTCATTAGAAGCGGAAGTCACGCTTTATGCACCGACAGACTTTGCCGAGAAGCTGCGCTTGATGGGCGACGAACTTCGCTTTGTGCTGTTGACCTCGAAAGCGACCGTGATCGCGGGAGATGCCCCTGATTCCGCAACACAGACTGAACTCGACGGGTTGGCTGTGGACGTGGCGGCATCAAGCGCGGCTAAGTGTGAGCGCTGTTGGCACCATGTCGCTGATGTTGGCACCATTGCGGGTCATGAAGAGATCTGTGGCCGTTGCGTGACCAATATTGCAGGAGAAGGCGAAACTCGCCAATTTGCGTGATGCAGACTCTTTCCCTCTCACAATCAGGATGGCGCTGGCTTTGGCTAGCGCCGCTGGTCTTTGCTCTCGATATCGGCAGCAAGTGGCTGGTGATGCAAACCATGGAATACGGGTTTGCGAATCGGATTGAAGTGCTGCCTTTTTTCAATCTTACATACGTGCACAACCACGGCGCGGCGTTTAGTTTTTTAAGTGATGCCGGCGGTTGGCAGCGTTGGCTGTTCAGTGCGATTGCACTGGGGGTGAGCGGATTATTGGCGTATTGGATGCGGGGAACACCGGCCAGCAAACGCATGATCAATATTGCCTATGCGATGATCATTGGTGGCGCACTGGGTAATTTGTTTGATCGTCTTGTGCATGGCTACGTGATTGACTTCCTTGATTTTTATCTCGGAAGTTCGCACTGGCCAGCGTTTAATCTCGCCGATTCGGCGATATGTTTGGGCGCTGCATTGATAATCCTAGATAGTTTTCGTCAAGGCCAGTCATCGACCAAACAAGGATGATGCGTATCTATCAGCAAAACCGCGACTGTCTAAAAGGATGAATCATGAAATCAATCACAGCGTCTAGCGAAGTCATTATGCACTTTACCATCAAACTGGAAGATGGTTCGGTTGCCGATACCACCCATAATGCGGGTAARCCGGCGAAGCTGGTGATGGGCGACGGTAGCTTGACGGAAAACTTTGAAACTTGCCTTCTTGGTTTAAAAGAAGGGGAGTCGAGCAGCTTCACCTTGGCACCAGAGGATGCATTCGGCCAGCCTAATCCGGATAATATCCATCACATGGATCGCCGTCACTTTGGTGGAGAAACGCCCGCAGAAGAAGGGGCGATCATTGCCTTTAGTGGGCCGCAAGGGCAGGAGATCCCGGGCATTGTGACGGCAGTGACTGGGGATTCCGTCACGGTTGATTTTAACCACCCGCTGGCTGGGAAGACCGTCATTTTTGATGTTGAAATTATAAGTGTGCAATAAAGGCGGACACATGAAGATCTTACTTGCCAATCCCCGTGGCTTTTGCGCAGGGGTTGACCGTGCCATCAGTATTGTTGAGCGCGCGCTAGAAATCTATCAACCTCCCATTTATGTCCGTCATGAAGTGGTGCATAACCGCTTTGTGGTGGAAGGCTTAAAGCAGCGTGGGGCGATTTTTGTTGAGCAGATCAGCGAAGTGCCCGACGACAATATTGTGATTTTCTCCGCCCACGGCGTGTCGCAAGCGGTGCGTAATGAGGCCAAGTCGCGTCAGTTAACCGTATTTGATGCCACGTGCCCGCTGGTGACGAAAGTGCATATGGAGGTTGCGCGTGCCAGTCGTAAGAATATGGAAGTGGTACTGATCGGCCATGCCGGCCACCCTGAAGTGGAAGGCACCATGGGGCAATACGCCAGTGAAACCGGCGGCATGTATTTGGTCGAAACCCCAGAGGATGTGTATACCTTGAAGGTGAGCGATCCTGATAACTTGCACTATGTGAGCCAAACCACCCTGTCGGTCGATGAAACCGCGGATGTGATTGATACCTTGCGTAAGGTGTTTCCTAACATCCAAGGACCACGTAAAGACGACATTTGTTATGCCACCCAGAACCGCCAAGACGCAGTGCGCGATTTAGCGCAAAGCTGTGATGTGATGGTGGTGGTTGGGTCAAAAAACAGCTCCAACTCAAACCGTCTGCGCGAGTTATCCGAAAAACTCGGTACGCCAGGTTATTTAACCGATACGGCGGAAGATATCGATCCGGCCTGGTTTGAAGGCAAGCAGACGGTCGGGATCACGGCCGGTGCGTCGGCACCAGAAGAGTTAGTGGATCAAATTATCGAGCGAATCAAGCAGCTGGGTGCCACCCATGTTGATAATCTCGCTGGGCGTGAAGAAAACATGTTTTTTGAAGTGCCTAAAGAGTTGCAAATTCGAGAAGTCACCTAGGGTGATGTTCAATACGGCGAGGGGAGCACGGGCTTCCCTTTTTTTCGCCAATATACAAGTGCCAAGGAACGCGCTAGAGTGATTGACTACCAAGAAGGAGCCAGTGAACTGGCATAGTGACAAAGGGGAAAATCATGGTACGTATTGCCATAGCAGGCGCGGCTGGGCGCATGGGTCGCAACCTTATCCAAGCGGTTTCACAGTATCCAGGTGCTACTTTAGGGGCCGCGAGCGAAAGACCGGAATCCAGCTTAGTCGGTACCGATGCGGGAGAGCTCGCGGGTATTGGCCGGTTAGGCGTTAATGTGGTGGACGATTTGGCGAAAGTGAGTGACGACTTCGATGTGGTCATTGATTTCACCGCCCCTGCTGCGACCCTGGCTAACCTGACGTTATGCCAAGCACAAGGCAAGCAGTTGGTCATAGGTACAACAGGGTTTGATGACTCGCAAAAGCAAACCATTGAAGAAGCGGCGGCTTCGACAGCCATGGTGATGGCCCCGAATTACAGTGTTGGTGTCAATCTTGTCTTCAAGTTGTTAGAGCAGGCAGCCCAAGTGATGGGAGAGGAGTGCGACATTGAAATTGTTGAAGCGCACCATCGTCATAAAGTCGATGCACCATCTGGTACCGCACTCGGTATGGGTGAAGCCATTGCCGGCGCAATGGGAAATAAACTTAGCGATGTGGCGGTTTATGYGCGTGAAGGGATCACCGGAGAGCGAAGCAAAGATGAAATTGGCTTTGCCACGCTTCGAGCAGGTGACATTGTTGGCGAGCATACGGCGATGTTTGCCGATATTGGCGAGCGTGTAGAAATTACTCACAAGGCGTCTAATCGAAACACCTTTGCCAAAGGCGCCGTACGAGCTGCGGTTTGGCTCAATCAGCATCAATGCGGTTTATACACGATGCAAGACGTCCTCAATCTTAAATAATTATTCATCGCGCCTCGGCGCGATGTTTTTTTCTGCTTTTCCCTCTTCCTCTGTCGGTTGCCTTCCTGGTTCAGACATTATTACCACTAATCTTGTGTTTGTTGTCATTATGGTGACAGATAGCCCTTATGCATGCTTTTGTTGCATGAGTAAACGTTTGCTAATTTACCTTTTCTGATAAGGGTAAAAAGGTGTTGATGAAAAACACATTAAGTGCGCCTTTTGCACGTTTTTTATCCGTAATTCATGGGTGAGGCTTGTTGTTATAGCGCTTTGGCGGTCGTTTCTTTATGAGTGACGAATAAAATAAAGAAAAATAACACGCTTTGATTGACACTCCCCCTGTGCATCCCTAGAATGCGCGCAATTTGTCAAAATTCAGCTTGACGTGAGTTTTGATCTTAGATGGAATACGTGAATGCAACGTTAGTCGTAAAAAGTGCATTTCTATATAACTGGAGGTTGTCTTGAGCAAGTCTGCGCTCTTAGTCCTAGAAGATGGGACAGTGTTCCACGGTACCCCAATCGGCGCTGATGGCACCGCGGTGGGAGAAGTGGTTTTCAATACCTCGATGACGGGGTACCAAGAAATATTAACCGACCCCTCTTATTCCCGTCRGATTGTGACACTCACCTATCCTCATATTGGCAACACCGGCACCAACTCCGAAGACGAAGAATCTAGCCAAGTTCATGCCCAAGGCCTCGTTATTCGTGATCTTCCCCTGTTAGCCAGCAACTTCCGCAATCAACAATCCCTTTCTGACTACCTCAAACAGCACAACATTCTCGGTATTGCCGATATCGATACGCGGAAACTCACGCGCTTGTTGCGAGAGAAGGGCGCGCAGAACGGCTGTATTGTGGCCGGTGACAGTGTGGATGAGGCCTTGGCGCTCGCGAAAGCGCAGGACTTTCCTGGCTTGAAGGGAATGGATCTCGCCAAAGAAGTGACCACCAAAGAAAGCTACCGCTGGACACAAGGCTCTTGGCAGCTTCATCAAGGCTTGCCCGAGGCTGCCGTAGAAGGTGAGTTGCCGTATCACGTGGTGGCCTATGACTTTGGTGCTAAACGCAATATTTTGCGCATGTTAGTTGACCGTGGCTGTCGCTTGACGGTCGTGCCCGCGACCACGCCAGCGGAAGAGGTGTTAGCGATGAGCCCGGATGGGGTTTTCTTATCCAATGGCCCTGGCGATCCGGCGCCGTGTGATTACGCGATTGAAGCGACGCGCACGTTTTTGTCAGAAGGCTTGCCTTTGTTTGGCATTTGTCTTGGCCATCAAATCTTAGCCCTCGCCAGTGGGGCGAACACAATTAAGATGAAGTTTGGTCATCACGGGGCTAACCATCCGGTCAAAGACTTGGAGCGTGGTGTGGTGATGATCACCAGCCAAAACCATGGCTTTGCGGCCGATAAAGACAGCCTGCCAGAGACGCTGCGCGCGACCCATGTGTCTTTGTTTGATGGTAGCTTACAAGGTATTCATCGCACGGATAAACCCGCATTTAGTTTCCAAGGGCACCCAGAGGCAAGCCCAGGGCCGCATGATGCCGCGCCACTTTTTGATCATTTTATCGACCTCATCAAACAACATCGCGCCTAATTGGAGTCGTTGAGCATGCCAAAACGCACAGACATAAAAAGCATCCTTATCTTGGGCGCAGGCCCGATTATCATTGGCCAAGCCTGCGAATTTGACTACTCAGGGGCACAAGCGTGTAAAGCCCTGCGCGAAGAGGGTTATCGTGTCATCTTGGTCAATTCCAACCCTGCCACCATCATGACAGACCCAGAGATGGCCGATGCCACTTACATCGAGCCTATCCAGTGGCAGGTGGTGAAACACATCATCGAAAAAGAACGCCCTGACGCCGTACTGCCAACCATGGGTGGCCAGACAGGTTTGAACTGTGCACTGGATCTCGAGCGCCATGGCGTGTTAGCCGAATTTGGCGTGGAAATGATCGGCGCCACCGCTGACGCAATAGACAAAGCCGAAGACCGCCATCGCTTCGATGAGGCGATGCAAAGCATTGGTTTGGATTGTCCGCGTGCGGGCATCGCCCACAGCATGGATGAGGCGCACAAGGTGCTCGACGAAGTGGGCTTCCCTTGTATTATCCGTCCCTCCTTTACCATGGGAGGCACTGGTGGGGGCATCGCCTACAACCAGGAAGAGTTCAAAGAGATTTGCGAGCGCGGCCTCGATTTATCCCCCACCAATGAGTTGTTGATTGATGAGTCACTCATTGGCTGGAAAGAATACGAAATGGAAGTGGTGCGGGATAAAAACGACAACTGCATCATTGTCTGCTCGATTGAAAATTTCGACGCCATGGGGGTCCACACGGGGGACTCTATCACGGTGGCGCCGGCGCAAACCCTGACCGACAAAGAATACCAATTGATGCGCAATGCGTCGTTGGCTGTTTTGCGCGAAATTGGCGTTGAAACCGGCGGCTCAAATGTACAGTTTGGGATTAACCCCAAAAATGGCCGCATGGTGATCATCGAGATGAACCCGCGGGTATCACGCTCTTCGGCATTGGCCTCAAAAGCGACCGGCTTCCCAATTGCGAAAGTGGCAGCCAAGTTGGCGGTGGGCTTTACCCTTGACGAGTTGATGAACGATATCACCGGTGGCGCAACGCCCGCCTCGTTCGAGCCGACCATCGATTATGTCGTGACTAAAATCCCACGCTTTAACTTTGAAAAATTTGCCGGCGCGAACGACCGTTTAACCACCCAGATGAAGTCAGTGGGTGAGGTGATGGCGATTGGCCGTAACCAGCAAGAGTCACTGCAAAAAGCATTACGCGGTCTGGAAGTGGGCGCGGCGGGTTTTGATGAGATGGTAAACCTGGATGACGATACGGCGTTAACTAAAATTCGTCATGAACTCAAAGAGCCCGGCGCCGAACGGATTTGGTACATTGCCGATGCGTTTCGTGCCGGTATGTCGGTCGATGGCGTATTTAATCTCACCAATATCGACCGCTGGTTTTTGGTACAAATTGAAGACATTGTTAAACATGAGCAGCAAGTGCGTGAGCAAGGCTTCGCGGGGCTCAACAAAGCCGCGCTGCGTCAGTTAAAACGTAAAGGTTTTTCTGATGTCCGTTTGGCAACCTTGTTAGGCGTGTCGGAAATTGAAGTACGCAAACTGCGTGACAAGTTCCAGATTCATCCTGTCTACAAACGTGTGGATACCTGTGCCGCTGAGTTCTCTTCTGACACCGCGTATATGTACTCTACCTACGATGAAGAGTGCGAGTCACAGCCGACGGATAAGAAGAAGATCATGGTGATTGGCGGTGGCCCGAACCGAATCGGGCAAGGGATCGAGTTCGACTACTGCTGTGTCCACGCATCTCTGGCCCTGCGTGAAGATGGTTTTGAAACCATTATGGTCAACTGTAACCCTGAAACCGTTTCTACCGATTATGACACCTCTGACCGCCTCTATTTTGAGCCGATCACCTTGGAAGACGTACTCGCCATCGTGAACGTTGAAAAGCCTGAAGGGGTCATTGTTCAGTACGGTGGGCAAACGCCACTTAAACTTGCCCGTGACTTAGAAGCGGCGGGTGTGCCGATTATCGGTACCAGCCCAGATGCGATTGACCGTGCTGAAGATCGCGAGCGTTTCCAAGATGCGGTGCAGCGCCTTGGCCTTAAGCAGCCTGCTAACGCCACCGTCACCGCACTGGAACAAGCAGTGGAGAAAGCCAAAGAAATTGGTTATCCGCTGGTGGTGCGTCCGTCCTACGTCCTCGGCGGGCGAGCGATGGAAATTGTCTATGATGAAACCGACCTACGCCGCTACTTTAACGAGGCCGTGAGTGTGTCGCATGAGTCGCCAGTCCTGCTGGATCATTTCTTGGATGATGCGACTGAAGTGGACATCGATGCCGTGTGCGATGGTGAAACCGCCGTGATTGGCGGCATTATGGAGCACATCGAGCAAGCTGGCGTGCACTCCGGTGACTCCGCTTGCTCGCTACCAGCTTATACCCTCAGTGACGATATCCAAGATCGCATGCGTGAACAGGTGCGTAAGCTGGCGTTGGAGCTAGGCGTCAAAGGTTTGGTCAACACCCAATTTGCGGTGAAAGATGATGAAATCTATCTCATTGAAGTCAACCCGCGTGCGGCGCGTACTGTCCCATTTGTGTCCAAGGCGACCGGTGTCCCGCTCGCGAAAATTGCAGCACGGGTCATGGCCGGACGCTCACTGGCCGAGCAAGGGTTTGTTAAAGAGGTGATTCCACCTTATTACTCGGTCAAAGAGGTAGTGCTGCCGTTCAATAAATTCCCAGGGGTTGATCCACTGCTGGGCCCTGAAATGCGCTCGACCGGCGAGGTGATGGGTGTCGGTGATACCTTTGCCGAAGCGTTTGCCAAAGCGGATTTAGCCTGTGGTAAAGCCTACAGCGAGGGTGGACGTGCCTTGTTATCGGTGCGCAATAATGACAAGCAGCGCGTGGTGGATTTAGCGGCGAAGTTGCTCAAGCTTGGTTTTGAGCTCGACGCGACCCACGGCACCGCGGTGATCCTTGGCGAGGCGGGCATCAATCCGCGTCTGGTCAATAAGGTACATGAAGGGCGACCACACATTCTTGATCGCATCAAAAACGGTGAGTACAGCTATATCGTCAATACCACGGAAGGGCGTCAAGCGATTGAGGACTCAAAAGTGCTGCGCCGTGGCGCACTGGCGGCTAAAGTGAATTATACCACGACCTTGAATGCTGCTTTCGCGACCTGTATGGCGTTAACGGCCGCCGATATGAGTAAAGTCAATCCTGTGCAATCGTTGCATGCACGGGTACGTACTAAATCATAACGGTGCGACCGTCAACGCGTATGAGCCCGCCATCTTGGCGGGCTTTTTTGTTCAGTGAGATGGCGCTCGTGTAGGCAGTAGCTGACCGCGGATCAGCGCCATATAAAATTCACGCTCAAACTGAGTAATCGGCGAGGGCACATTCTCCGGCTGTGCGTCTTCCTCGGGATGATAATGACTGACAAGTTGCACCACGATATGCTGGTTTCCTGAATCATCCTCCAAAAACCCAGCTAGATTAAAGCTGCCATACAGCGAACCACTTTTGGCCTTTAAACGCCCTTTTATGGGGGCGTGGCGAATACTCTGGCGATACTTGAGGGTACCATCCACACCGGCAGTGGGGAGCATTTTAACCATGCCAAGTGCCGGGTGAGTGGTGATGTAATGCATCACCTGCGCCAGTTGGCGGGCGCTGAGACGGTTATTACGAGACAGCCCTGAGCCATCGACCAGCACAGCCTGTGATAGGTCAATCCCAGCCTCCTGCAATATCGCTTTCACCGCCGCGACGCCATTGCGATAAGAGCCAGGCTGCTGAAAGTAGCGGCGTCCCAAGGCTTTGAGAAGATTGTCGGCAATGAGGTTGTCAGAGTCGCGCAGCATCGTGGTGAGTAGGGAGGTAAGGGGCGCTGACTGGTGACGAGCCAACTCGCGTGACTGGCTGGGCGCCCGCGCCACTCGGATATCGCCTTTCACACGCACATTCAGGCGTGCGAGCTCATCGGCCACAATGGCTTTGACGTAAGTCGAAGGGGTCTGTACGGCAAAGTTGAGGGGCAGCGGACGCTCCCGATGCGGGAGGCAACCGGAAAAATAATACGTATTTTGCGGTGTCGCGGTGAGATCGAGACCGCAATGGCGGTTAGCTTGTTCGTCCTCGCTTACCGCTCGCGCTTGGTTCTCTACCGAAACGGGCTGGTGGTCAGGGACATGCACGCGTGTCAACGTGCTATCAGGCTGGCTATAAATCGCACCTTGCACACAGTTGTGATTGAGGGTGATTGCCGTGGAAGGTGCACTGTAGCAGACCGCTAAAATGTCCCATGGCCAGCCAGGCGCACGGGTGCGACCAGCAAACGCATGCCCATCCAGATAGAGATTGTTAATGGTATCGAGACCACGACGCGGTAATTGACTCAGCAGTTGACGAATATCCTTTCGAGTCAGTGAGGGGTCACCGTTAAAAATAAGGGCGATGTCATCACCGGTTTGCACCAATCGGGTGGAAAAACGGAAAGTGCTCGGTAAATAAAGCCGAGCGGCGAGTCCGGTGAGGAGTTTTTGTGTACTGGCTGGGGGCAGCAGCGCATCGGCTTGCTCACTGATCTGGGGCTGATTTTGCTGCGCATCACTCACCCATAGCGCGACTTGGCTGCCTTTGGGGAGCAATGGTGTCAGTTGTTCCAGTGTTAACGACGGCGCCGAGGCCGATGCAAACGGCACGAGGAAAATCGCCATGGGGGCGAGGCGGCGGAAAAGAGCGGACAGCATGGTAAAAGCCTTTTTGTTTGCGCATGCATGCCATCCTACCCTGTCTAGCCTTGAAGACAAGCCGTTCGGGGTGGCCAGGCCGTCAGCTGGGCTGGGGGCGAAGCGGATAGCCGATGGATGGCTCACGCTATCACCGGATCAGAGATGATTTTGCGCGAATTCTTGTTTACAATCTAAAAAAAGCGTTGAATTCCGCCGCGCCCAGATACTCTGTTTGGGCGTGGCTTTGTTTTGCCAAAATCCCTTTGCTGTGGATTGAAAGAGGTAATGTCATTTATGGATAAAGTGCCAATGACCGTACGCGGTGAGCAGCTGCTACGAGAAGAGCTGGACAAGTTGATCAAGCGTCGCCCTGAGATCTCCAACGCCATTGCAGAGGCGCGTGAGCTCGGTGACTTAAAAGAAAACGCAGAATATCATGCGGCTCGTGAAGAGCAGGGCATTTGTGAGGCGCAAATCCGTGACATCGAATACAAGCTGTCGGTGGCACAGGTGATTGATGTCACCAAGATGCCGAATAATGGCAAAGTGATTTTTGGCGCGACGGTCACCTTGATTGACGTGAGCACTGACGAAGAAGTGACCTATCGGATCGTGGGTGATGATGAAGCCGACATCAAAGCGAATTTGATTTCGGTGAATTCTCCCATTGCTCGCGGCCTGATTGGTAAAGAAGAAGGTGAAGAAGTGAGCATCACCACCCCAGGTGGCGTCAAAGAGTTCGAAATTGATAGCGTCGATTACGTGTAGGAAAGTGTTACGGAATGTAACTTTTCTCCGATGCTGACACAGTAAAAAGGCCGCAATGCGGCCTTTTTGTTATGCTACAGCACGTACTTGATCACACACATGATTATTTGCGTGGTAATTCAATTTTGCGTGCGTCGCTTTGGCGATAAATGACCAAAGTTTTACCGATTACCTGCACTTTTTCGGCGCCTGTTTCCCGTAGGATCGCGTCGATAATCAGGTTTTTGGTCTCACGGTCTTCAGAGGCCACTTTCACTTTAATCAGCTCGTGGTGGTCAAGCGCAAGCTCAATTTCAGCGACCACGGCTTCAGTTAAACCATTGGCGCCCATTAAGACTACAGGCTTAAGCGGGTGAGCCAGTCCTTTGAGATACTGTTTTTGTTTGGTGCTGAGTTTCATGTTGGCTCGATTTCTATTTGCTAGGGGTTGAAAACATGCCATTCTAACGCCATCTCACCACAAACTGAAACAGTAGAAAGTGGGCAGATGCCATGCACGTCGTCTGCTGGGTGAGAGTGAGTCTGTCTTTGAGAATAAGCTAACGCACACAATTGCCTGAATTTTATATGAATGTGGTGCATTGGCGGGCGTAGTAGGAACAACATGGCGAATAAAAAACACTCTGCCAGCTCAGGACGCTGGCTGAAAGAACACTTCGACGATAAGTACGTTCATGAAGCGCAGAAAAAAGGATATCGGTCTCGGGCTATTTTTAAGCTAGAAGAGATTCAGCAAAAAGATCGCATCTTGAAACCGGGAATGACAGTGGTCGATCTGGGCGCTGCGCCTGGAGGTTGGTCGCAATATGCCGCGACACAAGTCGGTGACGATGGGCAAGTGATTGCTTGCGATATCCTACCCATGGATCCCATGCCAGGTGTTAGCTTTCTTCAAGGGGATTTTCGCGAACAAGCGGTGCTCGACACCTTGCTCGAGCGCATTCAACCCAACCAAGTTGATGTGGTGATGTCTGACATGGCGCCAAACATGAGCGGCAATCAGGCGGCCGATCAACCCAAAGCGATGTATTTGGTCGAACTGGCATTAGAGATGTGCCGTGAAGTGCTGGGGCCGAAAGGCAGCTTCGTGGTAAAAGTTTTTCAGGGCGAAGGCTTTGATCAGTATTTGGCCGAGGTGCGTAAAATGTTTACAGCGGTCAAAATTCGAAAACCCGACTCATCCCGTGCAAGGTCGCGAGAAGTCTACATTGTGGCTACAGGTTATAAACTGTAGTACCCTTACATTTATCTATCTCAGTTATGCGAGGCTAACACCTTGAGTGACATGGCAAAAAACTTGATTCTGTGGCTGGTTATCGCCGTTGTCTTAATGTCTGTGTTCCAAAGCTTTGGACCAGGGGACAGCGCCGGTCGTCAAGTCGACTATACCTCTTTCGTACGCGAAATCGGCAACGATCAAATACAGGAAGTAAAATTTGACGATCGTGAGCTGAGTGTCACCCGACGTGACGGCTCACGCTATGTCACCTTTATGCCTGTGATGAATGATCCAAAACTTTTGGATGATCTGCTTAACAAAAACGTGCGCGTGAAAGGGACGCCACCTGAAGAGCCAAGTATGTTGGCATCGATCTTCATTTCTTGGTTCCCAATGCTACTGCTTATCGGGGTATGGATTTTCTTCATGCGCCAGATGCAAGGTGGTGGCGGCAAAGGCGCCATGTCTTTTGGTAAATCAAAAGCCAAAATGATGAGTGAGGAGCAGGTTAAAACGACCTTTACCGACGTTGCAGGCTGTGATGAAGCCAAAGAAGACGTAAAGGAGTTGGTAGATTACTTGCGCGACCCAAGCCGTTTCCAAAAGTTAGGGGGTAAAATCCCAACCGGCGTACTCATGGTCGGCCCTCCGGGTACCGGTAAAACCTTGCTAGCCAAAGCGATTGCGGGTGAAGCCAAAGTACCGTTCTTTACCATTTCCGGCTCCGATTTCGTGGAAATGTTCGTAGGTGTGGGTGCATCACGCGTCCGCGATATGTTCGAGCAAGCGAAGAAAGCCTCACCTTGCATCATCTTTATCGATGAAATCGACGCTGTCGGTCGTCAGCGTGGCGCTGGGCTTGGCGGAGGTCATGACGAGCGTGAGCAGACCTTAAACCAGATGCTGGTCGAAATGGATGGCTTTGAGGGCAACGAAGGCGTTATCGTCATTGCGGCGACGAACCGCCCAGACGTATTGGACCCTGCGCTATTGCGTCCTGGTCGTTTTGACCGTCAAGTGGTGGTGAGCTTGCCAGATGTGCGTGGCCGTGAGCATATTCTCAAAGTACACATGCGCAAAGTACCGCTAGGCAATGATGTCGATGCGTCACTGATTGCGCGCGGTACGCCGGGCTTCTCAGGGGCTGACTTGGCTAACCTTGTTAACGAAGCAGCACTGTTCTCTGCGCGTGGTAACAAACGTGTCGTATCGATGGTCGAGTTTGAACTGGCGAAAGACAAAATCATGATGGGTGCAGAGCGCCGTTCAATGGTGATGTCGGAAGAAACCAAAGAGTCAACCGCCTATCACGAAGCGGGTCACGCAATTGTTGGTCGCTTGGTGCCTGAACATGACCCTGTGTATAAGGTATCCATTATCCCACGTGGACGTGCATTGGGTGTGACCATGTACTTGCCTGAGCAAGACAGGATCAGCATGTCGCGTCAGCATCTCGACTCGATGATTTCAAGCCTTTATGGTGGACGCTTGGCCGAAGAGCTGATATACGGCAAAGAAAAAGTTTCGACGGGGGCGTCGAATGACATCGAGCGAGCGACGGATATTGCTCGCAAAATGGTCACGCAGTGGGGCTTCTCGGAAAAATTGGGTCCGCTTCTGTATGCAGAAGAAGAAGGCGAAGTCTTCTTAGGACGCTCGGTCGCGCAAACCAAGCATATCTCCGATGAGACAGCCCGACTCATTGACTCTGAAATTCGTGGCATCATCGACCGCAACTACGATCGCGCCAAGCAAATCTTGGAAGAAAACCTCGATATCATGCACGCGATGAAAGATGCCTTGATGAAGTACGAAACCATTGATGCAGCGCAGATTGATGATCTGATGGCTCGCCGTGACGTGCGAGAGCCCGCGGGCTGGGAAGGCGGTAATGGCGGTTCATCTTCAGATGATACGCCGAGCAAGCCGGATGCCTCGAAAGCGAGCGAGTCTGACGAGCAATCTGACGACAAAAAACAAAAACCGCTTGATTCAGAAAACCAATCTGAAGCGTAAACCTCCATGAATGCAAACCCCGATACGTCGGGGTTTTTTTGATCGTGCTTGGAAACAAACACATGCAAATAACCCACAAGAATAACGCACTCCCCCTTACTCGCCCTGTCATCATGGGTATCTTGAATGTGACGCCGGACTCTTTCTCAGATGGCGGCCAATTTCAGCACCGCGATATAGCGGTTGAGCGAGCGATGCAGATGCTAGCCGACGGCGCCACCATTTTAGATATTGGTGGCGAGTCGACACGCCCAGGTGCTGCTGATGTAGAAGAGCAAGACGAGATCAATCGTGTTGTCCCAGTCATTGAAGCGATTCGTGAGCAATCTGATTGTTGGATTTCGATTGATACCAGTAAGGCTGGTGTGATGCGTGCCGCAGTAAAAGCAGGCGCCAATCTCATTAATGATGTGCGAGCGCTGCAAGCGCCTGGTGCGTTGGAAGCGGCAGCGGATCTGCAAGTGCCTGTGTGCATCATGCACATGCAAGGACAACCACGGACAATGCAAGCGGCCCCTGACTACCAAGATGTCGTGGGGGACGTGAAAGCGTTTTTAGCAGCACGTATCGAGGCCTGCACTGAGGCGGGGATCCGTCGACAGAATATTATTCTGGATCCCGGGTTTGGTTTTGGTAAGACGTTGGCGCATAACTATCAGCTTCTTGCTGACCTCGATGCTTTTCATGACTTCGGGTTACCTGTATTAGCAGGCATGTCACGCAAGTCAATGATTTATAAAATGTTAGATAAAACGCCGCAGGATATTCTGGGCGGTAGCCTTGCCTGTGCCACCTTAGCTGCGGCGAAAGGCGCACAAATCATTCGCGTTCACGATGTGAAAGAAACCGCTGATGCACTCAAGGTCGTCGCCATGGCAGCGCATGTAAAAAATGGATTAGGAGAAGAAAAATAATGACAGAACGTAAGTATTTTGGCACCGATGGTGTGCGTGGCAAGGTGGGGGAGTTTCCCATTACACCAGAGTTTATGTTAAAGCTTGGTTGGGCGGCAGGTCGTGTGTTATCACAACAAGGCACACGTAAGGTTCTGATTGGTAAAGACACGCGCATTTCTGGGTATATGTTWGAGTCGGCGTTGGAGTCGGGGCTCTCTGCGGCGGGTCTAGAAGCCGCCTTTACCGGCCCCATGCCGACACCTGCGATTGCCTACTTAACCCAAACGTTCCGCGCGGAAGCTGGGATTGTGATCTCGGCGTCACATAACCCGCATTATGATAACGGGATTAAATTCTTCTCCTCAGAAGGCACTAAACTGGCTGATGAGGTTGAGTTAGCGATTGAAGCTGAGCTGGAAAAAACACTGACTTGTGTCGAGTCGGCTGAGTTAGGTAAAGCCAGCCGCATTAATGACGCGGCCGGGCGTTACATCGAGTTTTGTAAAGGTACCTTCCCGAGCGCTTTAAGCCTGAGTGGCTTAAAAATTGTGCTCGATTGTGCTCACGGTGCCACCTATCACATTGCGCCTTCTGTGTTTCGTGAACTCGGTGCGGAGGTGACCACCATTGGCTGTGCGCCCAACGGTACCAATATAAACGATGAGGTGGGGGCCACGGACGTTCGTGCGTTACAAAAACAAGTCCTCGAACAAAAAGCGGACTTAGGCATCGCTTTTGACGGTGATGGCGACCGCGTGATCATGGTGGATCACCTTGGCAACAAAGTCGACGGCGACCAAATTGCGTATATTATCGCCCGCGAGAGCCTGCGCCGTGGTGAATTGAAAGGCGGTGTCGTTGGTACCCTGATGACCAACATGGGGATGGAGCTTGCGCTTCAGTCTCTCGGCATTCCGTTTGCGCGCGCCAAAGTGGGCGACCGTTATGTGATGGAAAAGCTGCAAGAGAAAGGCTGGCGGATCGGTGCAGAAAACTCGGGCCACGTCATTGTGCTGGATAAGGTCACGACCGGTGATGGTATTGTCGCCGCGTTGCAAGTGCTGGCGAGCATCGCCGCGACAGGGATGGATCTTAAAGCCTTAAGCGATGGCATGACGCTACTGCCCCAGGTGTTAGAGAACGTCCGTTTTAGCGGCACGGTTGACCCGTTACAAAGCGCGCCTGTGCTGGCAGCTAAAGCCAGTGTCGAGGAAAAGCTGGGCGAACAAGGACGTGTACTGTTGCGTAAATCGGGCACTGAACCTTTAATCCGAGTGATGGTGGAAGGGCCTGAGGCCGACAACGTCCACGCTTATGCGCTTGAAATCGCAGAGGCGGTGAAAGCGAATTGTTGATAACGGTCGAGCGGGTGGTCATAGATTGCGCAAACAGCGTCGAAATCAAGGTTTTTTGCAATTTCCTCTTGTTTCGTCACCGCGCTTTCGCTAGTATTCACCCGCTCCCAACAAAGGGGGCTGCGCTGGCTGAGAAGTAACACTGCCGGCTCAACAACCTGGAGCATAGGTGGAACCATGTACGAAATTCTACTTGTGATTTATCTGTTGGCCGCAATCGGTGTAATTGGCCTGGTTCTGGTTCAGCAAGGTAAAGGCGCAGATATGGGAGCCTCGTTCGGGGCTGGAGCATCAAATACTGTATTTGGCTCTGGCGGCTCTGGAAACTTTTTAACCCGAATGACAACCGGTTTTGCAATTGCATTTTTTGCCCTGAGTTTGGTGCTTGGTAACCTCACTGCACATAAGCCTGAAGCAAAAGGCGGTTTTGAAGATTTAAGCGAGCCTGCTACACAACAGCAAGCGGCGCCAAAAGAGGACGAAATCCCTGTTGATAACAGTGAGATCCCTCAGTAAAAATTGAGCCGAGGTGGTGGAATTGGTAGACACGCTATCTTGAGGGGGTAGTGCCTTTATAGGCGTGCGGGTTCAAGTCCCGCTCTCGGCACCAAGTTCACAAAGGGCATTTGCTTGCACCTTTGTTGCAAAAAGCGATATAGTAGTCGCCATCGGACGCGGGATGGAGCAGTTTGGTAGCTCGTCGGGCTCATAACCCGAAGGTCGGCGGTTCAAATCCGTCTCCCGCAACCAATTTTAGGTTGGTGAAGTGAAATATCAGGTTGAATGCAATCAACACGACCTTCGGTCGGCGCCGTTGCACGGCGCGGTAAAATCCGCTTCCCACAACCAATTTCAAGTTTGTTGTTAACATAACGGCTAAACTGAATAACGCGTTAGCGTTTCTTACTAAAGCCACGCTAACCGGGCTAGCCACGTGCTAGCCTTTTTGCCCTCGGGGCAGCACGAAGCGGACCAATAAGCCTTTGTGCAGAGAGTTACTCTCTCGTTATTGCTGAGATGATTCCGACACCAGCGATAACGGCTACGCTACTGGCGTAGCATCAGGGTCCAGTTACATTAAACCCCGATCTTCGGGGTTTTTTGTTATCTGAAGAAGACCATTCGGATAGTAACTGGGCTTTTAAGCCCTTTTTTTATTTCTGGGGTTTGGAATGACAGGATTAGAGAAACAACTGACTGAACTTTTGGCCGCGCCGGTTAAGGCGTTGGACTATGAGTTGGTTGGGCTTGAATTTGTTCGAGCTGGCCAACATTCGACACTGCGTATCTTTATTGACCATGAAAATGGCATTACCGTCGACGATTGTGCCGACGTGAGCCGTCAAGTGAGCGCAGTATTGGATGTAGAAGACCCAATCACAGTGGCTTACAACCTAGAGGTGTCATCACCAGGTGTTGATCGTCCACTGTTCACCGCTGATCATTATCAGCAATTCATCGGGCATGAAGTGAACATCGTGCTGAAAATGGCTATGCAAAACCGCCGTAAGTGGAAAGGAAAAATCCTTTCTGTCGATGGCGATACCATCACGGTTCGCGTTGACGGCCAAGATGAGGCGTTTGCCTTGAGTAATATCGCCAAAGCAAACCTGGTTCCTTCATTTTAAGAGTAAATGAGGCATTAGTAGATGAATAAAGAAATCTTGGCTGTTGTCGAAGCGGTCTCAAACGAAAAAGCCGTTCCGCGTGAGCGTATTTTTGAGGCACTGGAAACCGCACTGGCAACGGCAACCAAAAAGAAGTACGAAGCCGACATTGATGTACGTATCGCCATTGATCGCAAATCCGGTGAATTCGATACTTTCCGTCGTTGGCTCGTGGTTGACGAAGTGACACAGCCTACGCGTGAAATCACGTTAGAAGCCGCACAGTACGAAGACGAAACCTTAGAGTTGGGTGGTTACGTTGAAGATCAGATTGAATCTGTTGCCTTTGACCGTATTACCACTCAAACCGCTAAGCAAGTGATCGTACAAAAAGTGCGTGAAGCTGAACGTGCGCAAGTGGTTGAGCAGTTCATGGACAACGAAGGTGAACTGGTTACCGGTGTGGTCAAGAAGGTTAACCGTGATGTGATCATCGTTGACCTAGGCAACAACGCGGAAGCGGTTATCCAGCGTGAAGATCAACTGCCGCGTGAAAACTTCCGCCCGGGTGATCGGGTACGTGGTTTACTCTACGCCGTCCGTCCTGAAGCACGTGGCTTCCAACTGTTCATGACTCGCTCAAAGCCGGAAATGCTAAGTGAGCTGTTCCGCATTGAAGTGCCAGAAATTGGCGAAGAAATGATTGAGCTGATGGGCGCGGCGCGTGACCCTGCTTCACGGGCAAAAATTGCCGTGAAAACCAACGATAAACGCATTGACCCTGTGGGCGCCTGTGTGGGTATGCGTGGTGCGCGTGTGCAAGCCGTATCGACCGAGTTGGGTGGTGAGCGTATTGATATCGTGTTGTGGGATGATAACCCGGCGCAGTTTGTGATCAATGCCATGGCACCGGCCGACGTAGCCTCTATCATCGTCGATGAAGACACGCACTCCATGGATATTGCCGTTGCGGCGGATAACTTGGCGCAGGCGATTGGCCGTAATGGTCAAAACGTCCGTTTGGCATCTCAACTAACCGGTTGGGAACTGAACGTGATGACGGTTGAAGATCTACAGAAAAAACACCAGGAAGAAGCGCAAGCCTCTGTCGAATTGTTCGTGAAGTACCTCGATATTGACGAAGACTTTGCCGAAACCTTGGTGGAAGAAGGGTTTACCACCCTTGAAGAAGTGGCCTATGTGCCAACCAGCGAAATGCTCGAAATCGATGGACTAGATGAAGACACCGTCGAGATTTTGCGCGCACGTGCCAAAGAAGCGTTGACCACCATCGCGCTGGCACAAGAAGAGTCGCTGGGAGATGTTGAACCTGCCGAAGATTTGCTGGCACTGGATGGTGTTTCTCGTGAAATGGCCTTTAAACTCGCCGCTAAAGGCGTGAAGACCTTGGAAGATCTGGCTGATCAAGGTACTGACGATCTGTTAGATATCGACGGATTAGATGAGACCAGTGCAGGTGAGCTGATTATGGCCGCGCGTAATATCTGCTGGTTCAGCGACGAAGCGTAAAGACGGCAAAGGAGGAGCAGAATGTCAGAGGTTACAGTACATACACTGGCGAAGGAAATTGATACGCCAGTCGATCGTCTGCTGAAGCAGTTTAAAGAAGCTGGTATGCAAAAGTCGGCTGACGATCAGGTAAGCCAAGATGAGAAACAAGCTTTGCTCGCGCATTTAAAGCGTGAGCACGGTGATAACGGCAATGCTCCGACGCGTCTGACGCTTCAGCGCAAGAAACGTAGCACACTGAGCGTGTCAGGGGCTGGCGGAAAGAACAAAGATGTCCAAGTTGAGGTGCGTAAGAAGCGTACCTATGTGAAGCGTAGCGACCTTGAAGAGCAAAAGTCAGCGCAAGAAGCGGAAGAGCAAGCGAAACGCGAAGCCGAAGAAAAAGCGCGTCTAGAAGCCGAAGAGCAAGCGAAACGCGAAGCAGAAGAGAAAGCCAAGCGTGAGGCGGAAGAAAAAGCCAAACGTGAAGCAGAAGAGAAAGCCAAACGCGAAGCCGAAGAAAAAGCTAAGCGTGAAGCCAAGCCGCAAGCGCAACCGAACACTGAGCAGTCTAAAGAAAACGCAGCGGATACTGCTGCAGCTCAAGCTGCTGATGCGCAAGCGAAGAAAGAAGCTGATGAACTTAAGCGTCGCCAGGAAGAGGAAGCCAAGCGTAAAGCTGAAGAAGAAAGTCAGCGGCAGTTAGAAGAGGCACGCAAAATGGCAGAAGCAAATCAAGAACGCTGGTCAGATCAAGACAAAGCACTCAATACCATGGAGGCGGCTGATCACCATACAGTCACTTCCGAGTATGCCCGTGAGGCAGAAGACGAGGCGGATCGTCGCGAAGAAAGTGCCGCCCCGCGTCGTAAGAAGAAGAAAAAAGCGAACGCCGCTGAGGATAAAACCACTCGCGGCCGTCGTGGCAAAGGTGGAAAAGGCAAAGGCCGCATGGCTAAGCCATCATCGATGCAGCATGGCTTTAAAAAGCCAGCGCAGAAAGTAAACCGTGAAGTTGAAATCGGCGAAACCATCACCGTAGCGGAGCTGGCCAACAAAATGGCTGTTAAAGGCGCTGAAGTCATCAAAACCATGATGAAAATGGGTGCGATGGCGACTATTAACCAAGTGATCGACCAAGAAACCGCGCAACTAGTGGCGGAAGAAATGGGCCACAAGGTTATCCTACGTAAAGAGAACGAGCTGGAAGAGGCTGTACTCTCGGATCGTGATAGCGATGCACCTGTCGCACCACGTGCGCCGGTGGTAACTATCATGGGTCACGTTGACCACGGTAAAACCTCGCTGCTTGACTACATCCGTAAAGCGCACGTTGCGACGGGCGAAGCGGGCGGTATTACCCAGCACATCGGTGCGTATCACGTACAAACCGACAATGGCATGATCACCTTCTTAGATACCCCTGGACACGCCGCGTTTACCGCGATGCGTGCACGTGGTGCGGGTGCCACGGATATCGTTGTCTTGGTGGTCGCAGCTGATGATGGCGTGATGCCACAAACCAAAGAAGCTATCCAGCACGCGAAAGCGGCAGGTGTGCCTTTGATTGTTGCCGTCAACAAGATGGATAAAGAAGGCGCTAACCCTGACAGCGTGAAAAACGAGCTAGCACAGTATGACGTTATCCCAGAAGAATGGGGTGGTGAAAACATCTTCGTGCATGTTTCGGCAAAACAAGGCCAGAACATTGATGGCTTGCTTGAGTCTATCTTGCTGCAATCAGAAGTGCTTGAACTGAAAGCGGTCGAGCAAGGCATGGCGCGCGGTGTAGTGGTTGAATCACGTCTTGATAAAGGCCGTGGTCCTGTCGCGACAGTGCTGGTTCAAGAAGGTACCTTGAACAAAGGTGATATCGTTCTGTGTGGCTTGGAATATGGCCGTGTCCGTGCGATGCGTGATGAGAATGGCCAAGACGTAGAGCATGCGGGTCCGTCAATTCCGGTTGAGATCCTCGGTCTGTCTGGTGTGCCAGCAGCGGGTGACGAAGCCACGGTTGTGCGTGACGAGAAGAAAGCCCGTGAAGTGGCGCTGTATCGTCAAGGCAAGTTCCGTGACGTGAAACTGGCGCGTCAGCAAAAAGCCAAACTGGAGAACATGTTCTCGAACATGGCTGAAGGTGAAGTGGCTGAGCTGAATATCGTGCTGAAAGCGGACGTTCAAGGCTCTGTCGAAGCAATTGCTGATTCACTGGTGAAACTGTCAACGGATGAAGTGAAAGTGAAGATCGTCGGCTCAGGTGTCGGTGGTATCACTGAAACTGACGCTGTCTTGGCCGCTGCGTCTAATGCGATCATTTGTGGCTTTAACGTCCGTGCGGATGCGGCGGCGCGTAAGACCATTGAAAATGAAAGCTTAGATCTGCGCTATTACTCTGTCATCTACACCATGATTGATGAAGTGAAACAAGCGATGAGCGGTATGCTTGCGCCTGAGTTCAAACAAGAAATCATCGGTCTGGCAGAAGTACGCGATGTCTTCAAATCACCGAAACTGGGCGCAATTGCCGGGTGTCAGGTTTCTGAAGGTGTGATTAAGCGTAACAACCCAATCCGTGTACTACGTGAAAACGTGGTTATCTACGAGGGTGAGCTAGAATCACTGCGTCGCTTCAAAGATGATGTGAACGAAGTGAAAAAAGGCTACGAGTGTGGTATCGGCGTGAAGAACTACAATGACGTTCGCGTTGGTGACCAGATTGAAGTCTATGAAACGGTTGAAATTCAGCGCTCAATCGACTGATTAAGCGTATAAATCAACCAGGTTGTTTGGATACACCGTGGGGGGAGGCGCATGCGCTTACCCCCATTTTATTGAGAGAAAAGAAAATGGGTAAAGATTTTAGCCGCACAGACCGCGTCGCCCATCAGCTGCAAAAAGAAATTGCACTGATACTGCAGCGCGAGATTAAAGATCCGCGTATTGGCATGGTCACTGTCTCTGATGTTCAGATTTCACGTGATTTGGCGTACGCGAAGGTTTTCGTCACGTTTTTAACCGTTGACGAGCAAGCACCGACAGAAAGCCTCAAAGCCCTCAATGAAGCGAGTGGTTATATCCGCTCTTTGGTTGGAAAGGCCATTCGTTTGCGTGTGACCCCAGAGCTGACGTTTGTGTTTGATGAGTCACTCACTGAGGGAATTCGTATTTCCAACTTGGTAAGCAAAGCGGTGCGCAGCGATGATGAGCGCCGTGGTGAAGATGACAAAGGTGAGGAGTAATAGATGGCGCGTCGTCAACGTCGTCGAGGTCGTCCAGTCGATGGCATTATCCTGCTCGATAAGCCCACGGGCATGACCTCTAATGATGCCTTACAAAAAGTAAAACGCATCTTTTTTGCCGAAAAAGCAGGCCATACGGGCGCACTTGATCCACTCGCAACCGGTATGTTGCCCATTTGCCTGGGCGAAGCCACCAAGTTTTCCCAGTTTCTGCTCGACTCTGATAAGCGTTATCGCGTGGTCGCAAAGCTGGGTGAGCGGACGAACACCTCTGACGCCGATGGCGACGTGGTGGAAACCCGAGATGTGAAAGTTAACCTAGGCTTACTCGAGCGTTGTATTGCTAAGTTCCGGGGTGAAACCCAGCAAATTCCTTCTATGTTCTCGGCGCTGAAGTACCAAGGGAAACCTTTGTATGAATACGCGCGCCAAGGTATCGAGGTGCCGCGTGAAGCGCGTACCATCAAGGTGTATCAGATTGAATTGCTGCGCTTTGAAGGTGACGAGATAGAAATGGAAGTGCATTGTTCCAAGGGCACTTATATTCGCACTATCGTCGACGATCTGGGTGAAATGTTGGGCTGTGGGGCGCATGTGACGGCTTTACGTCGTACTGGCGTATCAGCCTACCCAACGCGCCAGATGGTGTCGCTTGAGCAACTGGAAAGCTTGCTCAATCAAGCCAGAGAGCAAGAGATCCAGCCTAAGCAGTTGCTCGATCCTTTGTTGCTGCCACTCGATACCGCGGTGCAAGACTTACGTGAAATTAACTTGCTGCCGGTGATGGCCAGCTATGCATTGCAAGGGCAAGCGGTTCAAGTGCCCAATGCTCCCACGAGTGGTTTTGTTCGCTTAACGGCGGGCGATGAGCGTCACTTTATTGGGGTGGGAGAAATTGACGCCGATGGCTTGGTAGCACCGCGTCGTTTGGTGGCCAGTCGCCAGCCCGACGCACGCTAGAAACATGATGCCTTTGCGCGTGGTGACGGCAAAAAGAGGCGCGGATAGATTGCTACCTTAGACGAAAGTCAGTAGAATACGCGCCTTCGGGCACCGGCTGAATCAGAGATTGGCTGGTGCATGATAATCACACACTCTTATTAGGAGAGCATTATGTCTCTGACTGCAGAAGCAAAAGCACAAATCGTTGCTGATTTTGGTAAAACTGAGAACGACACTGGTTCACCAGAAGTTCAAATCGCCCTTTTGACCGCATCAATCAACGATCTGCAATCGCACTTCGCTGAGCACAAAGGTGACCACCACAGCCGTCGTGGCCTGCTACGCATGGTTTCACGTCGTCGTAAGCTGCTGGACTACCTGAAAAAGAACAACGTTGACCGTTACTTGGACGTTATCAAGCGTCTAGGCATCCGTCGCTAAGATTCTGGAGAAAAGGGAGCTCAGGCTCCCTTTTCTTTTGCGATAAGAAACGCGCCACCGGAGTTATCCGTGGCGCGTTTTTTTATTTGACGCTATCTTGATTCTTCGCCTTGCTGACGCAGCGCCATTGACGCTGGTTATTGGCGAAGTGTTTTCGCCGCAGCGACCATGTTTTCTAGGGCCGGGATCACTTCATCCCATTGCCGGGTCTTTAATCCACAGTCCGGGTTCACCCACAACCTTTCTTCGGGGATCCGCGCAGCGGCTTTGTTCATCAAGCCCACAATTTGTGCTTGAGTGGGCGTATTGGGGGAATGAATATCGTAAACGCCTGGGCCGATGTCATTGGGATAATCAAAGTGATCAAACGCGTCCAGCAGTTCCATATCCGAGCGTGAGGTTTCAATGGTGATGACGTCAGCGTCCATATCCGCAATCGATGCAATGATGTCGTTAAACTCGGAGTAGCACATATGGGTGTGGATTTGCGTCTCGTCACTCACGCCATTAGCCGCAATTTTAAACGCATTGATGGCCCAGTCGAGATAGTGTTGCCATTCACTGCGACGCAGAGGTAGGCCTTCACGCAGGGCTGCTTCATCAATCTGAATGATCTTGGTGCCAGCTTTCTCGAGATCTTGCACCTCTTGACGGATCGCCAGCGCCAGCTGGTTACAGGTTTGCGATCGTGGCTGATCATCGCGGACAAACGACCAGTTGAGAATCGTCACCGGTCCGGTAAGCATGCCCTTGAGCGGCTTATCGGTGAGAGATTGTGCGTACTGCGTCCATTCTACAGTCATTGCTTTCGGGCGTTCGATATCACCAAATAAAATCGGCGGCTTCACACAGCGAGAGCCATACGATTGCACCCAACCGAACTGGCTAAACACATAACCATCCAATTGTTCGCCAAAGTATTCCACCATGTCATTACGCTCGGCTTCACCGTGGACCAAGACATCGAGCCCGAGAGCTTCTTGTTTGTCGACCGCATGGGCGATCTCTTTGCGCATGATGTCTTGATAGGTCACCGCATCAATCTCGCCTTTTTTGTATTGCAAGCGCGTTTGGCGAATGGTGCTCGTCTGCGGGAATGAGCCAATGGTAGTGGTCGGGAAGCGTGGCAGGTTGAGCTGCTCGTGTTGCAAGCGAATGCGTTCTGCAAACGGGCGTTGTCGCTTACCCAGATGCGGTGTAATCGCCGCCAATGCAGCTTGCACATTAGGGTTGTGCACGCGTGGTGACTGCTGACGACTCTCAATAGCTTGGCGGTTGTCGGCCAGTGCTTGTTGAACGCTTTGCTTGCCATGGTTGAGCGCGTTGGCAAGCACATCCAATTCATCAAGCTTTTGATGGGCAAAGGCGAGCCAGTTTTTTACTTCAGGATCGAGCTTGTGTTCGCTGGTCAAATCGACGGGCACATGGAGCAATGAACAAGAGGGAGCGAGCCAGAGACGATCGCCCAGTGCTTGGTGAATGGGTTCAAGCCAAGCTAGCGTGGCATTAAGATCGGTTTTCCAAACGTTACGGCCGTTAATCACACCAAGAGACAGGACTTGGTGATCGCCAAGTGCTTCTTGGTACGACGCAACATCCCCTCGGCCACGAATCGCATCCAGGTGCCAACCGTCAACGGGCAAGGATTGCGCCAATTGACGATTTTCAGCTTGCTCGCCGAAGTAGCTTGCCAGCAATAACTTCACGTTGGTTTGGCTTAGCGTCTGATACGCGGTTTTTATTGCTGTTTGCCACGCAGGGGCAAGCTCAGTGACCAAAATAGGCTCATCGATTTGAACCCATTCAACACCTTGTTCTGCCAGCGTGCTCAGGAGCGATTGATAAACTGGCAAGAGTTCATCAAGCAGATCCAGCTTGTTAGAAGCATCTTTTTCTTTACCTAACCACAGATACGTGACGGGGCCGACTAAAACAGGTTTGGCCTGAACACCGGTTTGTTTGGCTTCTTCTATTTGCGCCAATAGACTTTCAGCATGCAAGCAAAAGGTGGTTTGTGCTGTGAATTCTGGCACGATGTAGTGATAGTTGGTGTCAAACCATTTGGTCATTTCACCAGCGTGGACACATTGGCAGCCAGTATCGTTCGCCGAGCGACCACGGGCGACGCGGAAATAGTTATCGAGGGTATTATCTTGATGATCAGCCACACGGTCAGGGACATTGCCGACTAAAAAGCTGGTGTCGAGTACATGGTCATAAAAAGAAAAGTCACCCGCTGGAACGGCATCGAGCTTACCTTGTTGTTGCCAATGGGTACGGCGTAGAGCCCCTGCAGTATTGGTTAAATCTTGCTGGGATGATTCGCCACGCCAGTAACGTTCGAGTGCAAATTTTAGTTCGCGCTGTGCCCCTATGCGGGGAAAACCGAGGTTATGAGTTTTAGCCATCTATACGTCCTCCTTTAAGTTGAGTTCAGCATAGGGCTTTCTCGTTATGAACTAAAATGGCATTATTTCATCAATTAATGAAATTTGGTCATGGAAAAGACATGTTAGAACGTCATCATCTTCATATTCTGCGTGCCATCAAAGAGCAAGGATCGCTTACCGCCGCGGCAGAGACGCTTTATCTCACCCAATCTGCCATTAGCCATGCGATGAAAAAATTAGAAAGTCAGATAGGCGTTAGCCTGTGGAAAAAATCAGGCAGACAATTACATTTCACTCAGGCTGGTGAGTACTTGCTGACCCTCTCTGAGCGTATGCTCCCTCAATTTGAGCATGCCGAGCAGCAACTTAAACAATTTGCACAAGGTCAGCGCGGCACCCTGCGCATTGGCATGGAATGTCACCCCTGCTATCAGTGGCTGCTTAAGGTGGTTGAGCCTTTCTTGCACCAATGGCCGGATGTGGATGTTGACGTGAAACAAAAGTTTCAATTCGGTGGCCTAGGGGCATTATTTGGTCATGATATTGATGTGCTCGTCACTCCGGATCCCTTGTTTAAACCAGGTATTGAATACGTCTCCGTGTTTGATTACGAATTAGTGCTTGTGACTCACCCACAGAGCCCGCTGGCATCGCAGTCTCATGTCGAACCCCATCAGGTGACACAAGAAGTGCTCATTACCTATCCTGTTGACCAAGCGCGTTTAGATGTGTTCACGCAGTTTCTCGCCCCGGCACATTGTGCGCCACGCAAACACAAAACCATTGAAACAACAGATATTATGCTACAAATGGTTGCGGCAGGACGAGGCATTGCGGCCTTACCGAAGTGGCTGGCAAAAGAGTACCAACAACAACTTAACTTACATGTTCTACGTATGGGAAAAAGCGGCATCAATAAATCCATCCATCTAGGAATACGTGCTGGAGAGAGAGAGGATTATATCGAGGATTTTATTCGGCAGGCGAGTGTGACCAGTATCCATCACAAGCTGTGATGCACATGGCACAAGAAAGTGGAATAACCTCTTCTTTGCAAATAACTTTCGTGTCATCGCACTGCCGTAGTTTCAGTCTCATTGTTGTCTCATTTTTGAGCCGTATAAAGCGCACATTTCCTAGTAAAATCACTTTCGGATAAGTCTAATTAGACCGATAATGTATCAAGGTTCGCTTTTTCTGAAAGCAGATCACACTTTGTTTAGCTAAAGAGTCCGGCTATGGAATCAATCTCGCTATCTCGCAACGTAATTGTCGAAAATATTCAAGGAAACGGTGTTGTTCTTGTCAATGGGGCGCCTATGACGGTTTCTGAGGGGATGTCATTTCCCGCAGGAACGGAGCTTGTATTGCCCGACAACAGCGATGCTGTGATTGCATTGAGTAACGGCTTATTGCTCACTTTGGAATCGCAAGGCGGGGAGCCCGGCTCCTTGATTGATAATTTGCCGCAAGACGTGCAAGACGAAATAGCCGACATTCAACAACAAATCTTGGAAGGTGAAGGCGAGATCACCATTCAAGAAGACCAAGCGACCGCTGCAGGTGGTGAAGCAACGGGTAGTGGCTCATGGAGCTATGTCAACTTGGAGCGAGATGGAAGCGAGACCATTGCGAGCTCTGGGTTTGACTCTGACTCGATTGCCAACAATGCAGGCGCAATTGGCACGGACGAAGAAGACGGTTTTGGTCGCTTGGTGGACGTTACTGCCCCCAACGCCCCTGGGGTCACTATCCTCAACGATGCAAACAATGATGGTGTGATTAGCAGCCAAGAAATTGGCGACGGTATTCGAGTGTCTATCGATCTGACTGGCACCAACGCCAATCCAGGCGATGTGTTAACGGTGAATGGACAGACGTTCACCGTGACGGAAGATAATATTACTGACGGAACTGTCATCGTCACCCTCCCGGATACGCCCGCAGACGGTGAAACGCTTACCGTAGAAGCCACCATTACCGATACCTCCGGCAACACCTCAGCGCCGGGGAGTGATCAAGCAGATATTGATACCAGCGCGGATGCGGGCACGGTCAGCGTGAACAACATCACCAGCGATGACGTGATCAACGCGCAAGAAGCGGGCGAGACCATCACGGTCACTGGCAGCGCGAGCGGCGGCGACATCGCCGCAAACGATCCGGTCACCATGACCATCAACGGCACCGAGTACACCACCACCGTGGATGAAAACGGCGAATGGAGCGTGGACGTGGCCGGCAGCGACCTGGCAGCGGACACCGAGTTCGAGGTGATCGTGAGCTCGACAGATGACGCGGGCAATACGGTAGAAAGCACTGGCTCATCAGAGCATACGGTGGATACGGCGGCCCCAGGCGAAGGTGGCGATAGCAGCAACAGCATCGCGTTCGACGATGCCGATGGCCTGATCAACGACAACGAACAAGACGACGTCGAGTTCACCGGCACGGTGGAAGACGGTGCGGCGATAGACAGCATCGTGATCAGCGACGGCGACGCCAACACGGCCGACATCACCGTGGATGCGAACGACATCAGCGTGGATGGTGATGGCAACGTGACCGTCACAGGCCAAGACGTGAGCAGCCTGGCCGATGGCGAGCTGACGGTGACCATGACGGTGACCGATGAAGCCGGAAA
>NZ_MUFB01000026.1 GCF_001996005.1 Salinivibrio siamensis
CCTATGACGAATCAATGGGTATGCAAAACAATAACACATAAATCTATTAACTATTGTATAGGAAAATTGATAGCGTAATGTGCTATGTAGCTTCTCATTATTCTTTGCTAGTTGCTGGTCTATAAACTCAATCCGCTTGATGTCACCAAGCGCCAAGGCCGCAAGTATAAACACTGCGGGTACTGCCCAAAGAAGAAAGTAACTACTAAAAATTAGCGCAGGGATTGCAATCAAAAACTCCCACCATTCAGCTGTTGATATATTTGTTATTCCAGAATCCACGTTATAAACCTTGTAAGACTTTATCAGTCTAAATGCTTAATCAGTTGAGAGAATAATGGTGTAATAATAAAGCTCCACGCCCCAATACAATTCACCCACATGAAAACTTTCATTTTTTTAGGAAGTTTTTGTTTACAATTGTTTGTTATAGGATAAGTTATCCAGTATAAAAGCAGACGTGTGCCAATCGAGTAGGGGGTTTGGTAGTAAGGTTTTAAATAGCCCTGTTCGGTATAGTATTTTTTTATATTTTGAGATAAACACTTATCCAGTAATACAATACGCTTAATWTCCCCAAGAGTAATCAAAGAAAACATGATAATACCCGGGATAGACCAAACCGCAAGGTACCCCCCAAACACCAATCCAATGATAGTGATAACTAATTCATATAATTCCAATGTGATATCTCTTTGCTTTAGTCAGTTAATTCAATGCCTTTTTCATATAAGAAGTAGAGATCATCGCCAGTAGCCTTGCCGATAGTTGTCCCAGCAATTCCACCGATTGCACCTCCAACAACAAATGAGCCCACAGTTGCTATAGCAATAACAGGTGCTGCAGTAACCCCCACAACGCCTAGAGCCAACACTGAAACGCCGGCGGCAATATTTCCTCCAACAGCGCCTAAAGCGATACCTCCCATAAAACCAATCACCTCGCGTGTAGAGACTTTGCCACATTCTCCTGAACTGTCTACTGAACAAGCTTCGTATATCGTTGATACGCTGCTTGCTCCGCCGAGCAGAAGACCAACATAACCTACACCTTTCGCAGCCGAGGCTCCGATAGAAACGTTGGCAATACGTTTTCCTAGGCTCTTAACAAAACCCGATTCTAAAATCTCATCGGCGTTGTGAATGACTGATTTAGTGGACAGCTTTAGATTGCGTTTAACTTGCGTATACAGAGGCAATCTAATGCTGCGTTTGGAAAGTCCAGCAAAAGAGCCATCTAGCTTTTTAAAAAGCTCTGCCCTTTGAGCAACGAATACACCATAATTCACTCCACCCGTTTTGCTCGCCATCGCCACTTGTGCAGCATAGAGATCATTGATTTCTAACAATACATTATTGATGTTCTGCAAGTGCTGCTGAACGGTCGCTGATGCGACCCCCACTCCTAGAGACGCGTAGGCATAATAATCGCTGGGTAAACCGTCTGCTTCCAATTGTTTCAAACTCTCATTAGCAAAGTGATCGAGTACTTCAAAGTGTCGGTTAACTGTCGTAAGTACTTCATCGCTAAGCTTACTTAGTTCAGTGCTAGCAGCTTTTGCCTCTTCTTGGAGCGCGCTTAGCGCCTCTTTCTCTTTAGTGGTTCTTGGCTCGGCGGTAGGAATAACAACGATCTCTCCTTCTCTCACGGGTTCGTTGAGGTGCGTATTCGCTTGTTTGATAAGCTTTTGCTTTTCCTCAGGTGTATCGTCGGTAAATAGCGCTTTCCAAAGTGCACTCTGAGGTTGGGTTTTAGGCGATTGCATCCAAGCCAAATCAAATGCAGCAGCTTGTGTTTTTTGCCAGTTATCTTCGCTTTCTTCGATCCGCGCTTTGCGTTGACGAGCGACCTTTTGTTGCGTGCTTTCTTGAACTGGTGCGGGTTCAGATGCAGCACTGATACTAGGAGTAGAGCCACCACTGGCAAAGTTCTTTGCCTCTGCACGTTTAACGGCTTCTTTGCTTTCCTGCATCAATCTTTGATTGACACAAGCCGTACAGTTACATGTTTCAGGATTTTTGAAAAATGGACAACGATAAGACTGTGTCGATGTGAAGAAAGTCATCTGCGTTTTCTCTTGAGCCAACTAAGCGGGTATCACCAGTGAGCAAAGCATATTGCTCAACCCCCAATGGCATGGCCAAGGGGGCTATGATTATTTTTAGCGGCCAATGCTAGCAAAGTTCGCGACAAAAGCTCGACTCAATGTGGTCATGGTAGAAAAGCTGCTTTATTTATTGGATCAGTGTCGAATAAATGGTTTTACCCCTTGGTCTAACTCGCGCTGCATTAGAGCCCATATCAACGTTAGCGTGTTGTGTGAAGATTGCTCGGCCTTCGATCTTCTACCGCACGGCATAGATCAGCAAACAGGTGTAGCTGACGTAGCACACAAACAGTAATCCCCCTTCGGCGCGGTTGATTTCGCGTGTCTTGCCAAAGCGTATTGCGACCAGCAGCAAGAGCACGGTGGCGGCGAGCATCACCATCCAATCTCGCCAGAAGACTGCTTCGGTGATGTCGCGAATCGGCTCGATGACGCCAGCAATACCAATCACGGCAAGGGAATTAAAAATGTTGGAGCCGACCACGTTGCCCACGGCAATATCGTGTTCTCCTTTGCGGGCGGCGATAATTGAGGCGGCCAACTCGGGCAGGGAGGTGCCTAATGCGACTATGGTTAAACCAATAATCAGATCGCTGATGCCCAGCTGTTGGGCGATCTCAACGGCACCCCATACCAAGATGCGCGAGCTGACAATTAACAGTGCCAGCCCAATCGTTAGCCACATCAGTGCTTTTTTTAGCGACAGGGTTTGCTGGTTGAGTTCGGCATTCATGTCGGTGGCGAGGGTATCGTTTTTAGTACGTACGCCAGACCACACTGACCAGCCGATCAGCAGTAAAAAGCCTGTGATAAGCAGTAAAGCTTCGTAGGCGCTGATCGTGAAGTCCCATAGCATTGCTCCGATAATGAGAGTGATGGCTAAAAGAATGGGTAGCTCTTTGCGCACAATGGTGGAATGCACTGCAATAGGCGCGATAAGGGCGGTCACCCCGAGAATTAAGGTGATATTGACGATGTTCGAGCCCAGCGCATTGCCCAGTGCTAACGCAGGATTGCCATCGACTGCAGCCATCGCTGAGACCACCATTTCAGGCGCTGATGTACCAAATCCTACCACCAGCATGCCAATGAGTAGCGGCGGTATACCGGCATAATGGGCGCTCACGGCCGCGCCTTCTACAAACCTATCTGCACTCCACACCAAAAGCGCAAATCCAGCAATAATCGCCAGTGTTGCAAGCAGCATATCGTCACCCTAGTTGAAATAAGAAGCGTGTTTAATCATCGCCAATAATATCATGGCGATGATTAAACGCAGAAGATTCAAACTCTTAATGCTAGTTGATGGGCGTTAACTGTGCCAGTCAGACGTGGCGTAGTATGGTCAACGCCACTTCCCTGATGTATTCACCTAACACTGGCGTTTTTCAACGCATACCAATTCATCTCTTTTGGCAAAGGCGTGTCGTGGCGATCGCGTGTCAGCGCGAAAAAGGTTGCGTCAATAGCGCTGAAGTAACGGCTGGTCATCGTCCATTGCCCGCCGGCGATAAAGAACTCCAGTGAGCTGGTGTCGGCGAGGACTTGTAGTGGCAAATCTTCTAGCGGCTCGGGCAAGTGAATACAGCGACGGGTATCGCCTTCTTTGGCGAGGCTTGCGCTTCTATCCAGTGTTAGGGTGCGGCTGTCACCGTCAATGGTGAGTGCACAACCGGATGGTTTGCCGGAGGAGGCTGGGGTCATCATGCCGCTGCGGCTGTGAAAGTATAGCGTGTAGTGGCCGCTGGTCGGAATGGGCAACGTGGTGTTGAGCTCAAACTGCTTGGTGCCTAAATCCACGGTGGTTGAGTGGCACTCAGGGTTAATCACCAAAAGTTGCTGAGGGCCTCTTAAGCTTTGCAGCGCGGCGGCTGGGCGCTGATAAATTTGCCCATTTTCCCAGCGTAACTCACGTGGACAGGTTAACTGATGCAACCAGCCCGCACTTAAACTGGGTTGTTCAACTTCGTCTGGCAGGCCCATCCAAGCGATAAGCATGCGCTTATTGTCAGGGGTCTGCGCCGTCTGCGGGGCGTAAAAATCAAACCCATGATCCAGCACTTGCCAGTTATCAAGCGTGATGCCGTCCGCTTCTAGCGTGGCTTTAGCGTAACCATTGTGGTGAGGAACTTGATGATCGGGCGTTGGTGATGGGCTGCCTTGTGGGCAGAGAATACAGAGCCATTGATCGCTTAATTGGAACAGATCTGGGCATTCCCACATATAACCATGCTCGCCTAAGCTATCACCGCTTAGTCCGTCATAGTGCCACGTAAGGCCATCAGCAGACGAATACTGCGCCAGGCGGCCTATTTTATCTTCACGTTGCGCGCCCAACAGCATCCGATAGTGTTGGCCATCATGGATGACTTTGGGATCGCGAATATGCTCGGTCACGCCTGCTGGTGGGGCATCAATCACCGGGCCGAGCTTTTCAAAATGAATGCCATCGCTTGACCGCGCCACACATTGGGTTGTTTGGCGCAAACGCTCGGGGCCAATGCGGGTATTGCCGGTGTAATACAGCCAAAGGGCGTCGTTCATCACCATGGCGTGGCCTGAAAATACCCCATGGCTGTCATACCAATCACTGGGGGTGAGGCCGAGCGGCGCGGTATGCCATTGCACCCCATCAGGGCTGATTAAATGCACCCAGAATTTATCTTTGTGCTCACAGGCAAAGGGATACCACTGATAAAAAAGGTGATAGTGACCTTGAAAATAAATAAAACCATTGGGGTCATTCAGCAGCCCTTGGGGAGGGCTGATATGCCATCCGGGGCGATGGAAATCTGTCTTTTGGCTGGGTGAATAGAAGGGCGCGGCTTGTTCACGCAGGTTGTGATCGATCACGCGTCCCAGTGCCGTTAGCGCCCCCTGACTGACGGGTTGATCGAGGGTGATCTGGCGTAGTGAATGGTCAATCGTACTGATTGGCAGCACGTCTTGGTTCACGCGTTCAAGCTCGATGAGCTCAATGATCACCTTGTCTTGATGGCGCAATGCTCGTCGCACGTTATCGGCGCCACCACATGCGTCAACCAGGCCTGTTGGGGTTATTTCCATCTATCCGTACCAATTTTATTTTCGGGAACGTTCCAAAAATAGCGAATAAGACGGCGGTGGCGCAAGTAAAATTTCTCTGTATTGGGTTAACGGTCGCTGTGTTAAGGGCAGGTGGCGCGGCTGATATAGTTAAAGCCCATCACCAATTTGGATACATGACTTTGTCCGGTTTCCAGTAATTCGAGCAGCATTTTGGCACCACTTTCTCCTGCTGCATCAAAGGCATAGTCAAACGTGGATAAGCTTGGCGATACCACTTGGGCAAGTTCATCATCGCCCACTCCCATCAGCTTCACGGTGTGCCCAGGGGTGATCCCTTGTGCTTGCAAAGCTTGGATAGCGCCAATCGCGATACGGTCGGTGGCACAAAATACGCCGTCAAGATCAGGATATTGCTCTAACATAGCGGTCATGGCGACATAGCCCGATTGAATCGAGAATTGACCTTGGTAATGGAACACGGGTACCGTTTGGGTCAACGTGGTCAATGCGCTCTCAAAGCCTTGATAACGTTGCTGATCAACGGCAATATCTTCCGCTTGTACCCCCAGAAAGCCCACCTGTCGGCAGCCAGCATTAATAAGCTGCTCGCCAGCACAAAAGCCCACCCGATAATCATCATGGATCACGCTGGGAATGTTATAGGGTGAGCCGTCTTGACCAATTACCACCACCGGCGCACTCGAGCGCTTAATGGCGTGCACCAAGTCGGGGTTGAGCGTGGAGGCAAACAGCAGTATCCCTTCTACGCGTTTTTGGTTGAACAAATCGAGGTAGTAGCAAATACGCTGATCGTCTTGGCGCGTGTTGGCCAATAGCACGTGTTTGCCTTTTTTATCAAAGACATGGCTAAGCCCATCAACGCTGGCTGACATCGCATTCGACGATACTCGCGGTACAATCACCCCGATGAGGTTAGTTTTGTTGGATTTCAAATCCTTAGCGATTTGATTGACCACATAGCCGCATTGCTCAATGGCGCGGTTAACTTTTTCAATGGTGGCGGGCTTTACGCCATATTCCTGGTTAATCACGCGTGAAACGGTTGATTTAGAAACACCCGCTAAACGGGCGACATCATTCAAGCTAGCCATGGGTTCTCCTTTGCTGGGAGTACCATGATCGTTCCATTTACGGATCCTTTGCAAACATAGCGCCTTAAATGCCCCCTATTTAGTGATATTCATCACGTTTAAGGTGAGAGGTACGCGGCGGTTTACTGATCGATCTCACAGCGATTAGCCCTCATACTTGATGCTTTACAGGATTCAGCACATCATTTTCGGGATCGTTCCCGAAAATGTGGAGCGTGTGACGCCACACGAAAATAAAAGTGACGGTGGCAAAGACGGTGAGAGCGTGCAGGGGAAGTAGCCATGAACTACCAAAAAATAGCACAACAACTACTCGATAAACTGGGTGGAAAAGAAAACATCGCGGCGGCGGCACACTGTGCCACGCGGCTAAGACTCGCACTCCATGATGATAACTTGGCGGATTTAAGCGCGATTGAATCGATTGAAGGTGTGAAAGGCCAATTTCAAGTCAGCGGTCAGTTACAGATCATTTTTGGCTCGGGCATTGTCAATAATGTTTATGCCGAATTCAGCAAATTAACGGGCCAGTCAGATATGTCGTCGAAAGACGTGGCGGCGGCTGGCGCTGAAAAACAAAATTGGCTACAACGCGCGGTGAAAGGGCTGTCAGATATTTTTGTTCCCATTATTCCAGCCATCGTCGCCGGTGGTTTGCTGATGGGGATTTTTAATATCCTGACGGCGCCGGGTTTGATTATTGATGGCAAGTCTTTAATTGAGGCTTACCCACAAATGGGCGACTTGGCCAATATGATCAATACCTTCGCTAATGCGCCATTTGTGTTCTTGCCGGTACTGCTGGCGTTTTCTGCCAGTAAAAAGTTTGGCGCTAACCCCTTTTTGGGCGCGGCACTCGGGATGTTAATGGTCCACCCTGATCTGCTCAATGGCTGGGGCTTTGGCGGTGCGGCGGTGTCCGGCGATATTCCAGTGTGGGAAATCTTTGGTTTTGAGATTGAAAAAGTCGGGTATCAAGGCTCGGTACTGCCTGTGCTGGTTGCCACTTATATTCTCGCCCAAGTCGAGCAAGGGCTACGTCGTATTATTCCCTCGGTGCTGGATAACTTGCTGACGCCTCTACTGGCGATTTTTATCACCGGGCTGATCACCTTTACTCTGGTGGGTCCATTTACCCGTGATCTCGGCTTCTTGCTCGGCGATGGTCTCAACTGGGTGTATGAATCAGCAGGGATGATTGGTGGTGCATTGTTTGGGTTTGTGTATGCGCCGTTTGTGATCACCGGGATGCACCACAGCTTTATCGCAATTGAAACCCAACTGTTGGCAGAAATTGCGGTCACTGGCGGTACCTTCATCTTCCCGATTGCCGCGATGTCAAATGTGGCGCAAGGCGCAGCCTGTTTGGCGTTCGGGCTAAAAACGGCGGATGTGAAAGCGAAAGGAATTGCGATGCCGGCGGGTATCACGGCACTGCTTGGCATTACTGAGCCGGCGATGTTTGGTATTAACCTTAAATACCGTTATCCGTTTATCGGGGCATTGGTAGGCGCAGCCTGTGCAGGCGCGTTCATCACCTTCTTTAAAGTGAAAGCGCAAGCGCTGGGTGCCGCGGGGCTGCCAGGGGTCATTTCGATTCGCCCAGACGGAGTGGTGCCGTATATCATCGGAATGGCCATTGCTTTTGTCGTGGCGTTTGCGGTGACCTATGTACTGGGTACCCGTAAAAAATATGCGCAAACGGCGGCGGCCTAATCGAGCATTGAACGAGGAGCAAGCGTGATGAGTAAGGTATGGGTCACTGGCGATGCGGTAGTGGATTTGATCCCTGACGGTGAACGTCACTACCTAAGATGTCCGGGCGGTGCGCCCGCCAATGTGGCCGTGGCGATTAGCCGGCTGGGGGAGAAAACAGGCTTTATTGGTCGAGTGGGCGACGATCCGTTGGGACGTTTTATGCAAACCACGTTGGCCGATGAAGGCGTAGACATTGCGTTTATGCATCGCGATAACGCGCAACGCACCTCAACCGTGTTGGTCGAGTTAGATGAGGCGGGTGAGCGCAGCTTTACGTTTATGGTGAAACCCAGTGCCGATCAGTTTGTGCAGCCCGATGACTTCCCTGTGTTTGAAAAGGGGCAGTGGTTACATGCTTGCTCCATTGCGTTAGCTAACGAACCCTCGCGATCGGCCACGCTCGGCGCCATGCAAGCGTGTCGTGACCAGGGTGGGTTTGTCAGCTTTGACCCTAACTTGCGTGATGATTTGTGGCAAAGCGAGGCGCAGATGCTAGAGACCGTGAGGCAAGCCTTGCCGCTGGCGGATGTGGTCAAAGTGTCTGATGATGAGCTTGCTTTACTGACTGCGCCGTTAGTGACAGGCTCCGAGCCCGGCGAGAGCCGGTCTATCAAATCCGCGCTTGAAGTGCTCGTCTCGCACGTACCGAGTGTGTCCTTGTGGGTGGTCACGCTAGGCAGTGACGGTGCACAAGTTGCGTTCAACCGAGCGCTTTGGCAGGTGGCGACAACACCCGCCAAGGTCGTGGATACCACTGGCGCTGGTGATGCGTTTATGGGCGGCTTGTTGGCTGCCCTAGCCAAGTTGCCCGACTGGCAGTCGCCAGAGGCGGTGACTGAGGCCGTGCGTCAAGGCAACCGCTGTGGCGCGCTGGCCACTACCGCCAAAGGTGCTATGACCGCATTACCCTCGGCGTTGCAGTTGGCTGGACAATGATATCCCATTTACCTGCCATCGTTATGAAGACGACGAGGCACGTTCGGGGGCCGTCAGTGGAATCGTCACAATGAAGCGACTGCCCTGTTGCGGTTTACTTTTTACCTGAACACGGCCACCGAGCACACTCGTAATGAGGTTGAAGGTAATATGTAAGCCAAGGCCAGATCCGCCCTGACCGAGGTGGGTGGTATAAAAGGGATCAAAAATGTGTTTTTGCACGTCTGGCGTCATGCCCACGCCGTTATCTTGGACGGTAATATGTACCTGATCGTGTGAATCCTGACTCGCATGGATTTGAATATAGCCTTGATCTTGCGTGGTAAATGCATGCACTAACGCATTGTTAATTAAGTTGATCAGCGTTTGGGTGAGGGCTCCAGGGTAGCTATTGAGCTTAATCGCCTCAGGAATATCTACGTCAAGGTGGTGAGGCGTTCGCTGTAGTGTCGGACGCAAAGACAGAAGCACTTCGTTGATAAGATGATGGAGGTCAAACTCGCGCTGGTGGTCGTTGGTTTGATCCACGGCCAGTTGTTTAAATGCACGGATTAATTCGGAGGCACGTGACATGTTACGTTCAACAATCCGTGTCCCATCTTCAACATGGGTGAGAAATTGGTCTAAATCGTCACGTGTGATCGGCTTTTCGAGTTGTTGGACAAAATCTTGCTTCATCGACAAGATGGAGGTTGAAGACATCAGTGCGTTGCCGATGGGGGTATTCAGCTCGTGTGCGATGCCTGCGACCAGGGAGCCGAGTGAGGACAGTTTTTCATTCTGAACTAATTCATCTTGGAGTGTTTCTAAACGCAATAGCAGTGCCTTTAGTTTATCACCATAATCGTTGACGGCATGGCGTAATTCCCCGACTTCATTCAGGTTCCCCACGTCGAGTGCTTGGGTGGTTTCACCATCGATCAACTCTCGGATCTGATGGGTGGTTTGTCGAATTTTATCCAGTAAATTGCGGGCGGTGATCGTCGCGATGACACCGACAACGAGCAGCAAGCCACCAATCGCTATCATTAAAAACAACCCCATGTTGTCAGCGGCGGTGGTCATTTTGCTTTTAGGGACGGCGAGGCCAATCACCCAGTCGGCTTCAGGGTAGCGAATCAAATGGACATATGCGGCTTCGTTGAGGATGCCGTCATTTTCTACCGTGATTAGCTTGCTGGTGCTGAGTGTTAGGGTTGCCTTAAGCGCCGATTGCAACCAAGGCAATTGCACTTGCAGTTCGTCTCGCGTCCATAGTGTGTTCCTGTAGGGTTGAAAGGTGACGGCTGATTGCGGAAAGCTGATCGCTTTGCTGTCTGCGTCGAAGGCGAAGACATAGCCACCGTTTTCTTTGCCATACTGGGACAAAATATCTGAGATGCCGGCGAGCCTCATATCGACGGTGGCGACACCCACAAAGCGCTTATCATCTTTCATTGGCACGGTGCAGGTGATCATCGGCTCTTTGGTAAAAGGGTCAATATAGGCGTTGGACCAACTGCAATGATCGGCGGGGGTTGTTTTGCCCGCTACGTACCAACTTTCATTGTGATACCCCTTCCCGTCTGGATGGTTGTAATCGTCGTAGTACTCCATGGTCGCGCCTGCTCGGCCCCAGAAAAAACTTCGCCGCGCCACCCCTTGTGTAAATGTGCCGGGCTCGGGCCAGATACCACCGCCGGCAATCGCTGGATCGCCATGATTATTGAGGATCTCGGGAAAGGTGGTGCGGAACAGAGCTTCATCTTTGGGGAGTGTGGTCCCCGCTAACGCCATGGTGCTGGTTAACAGTTCAATTTGGCCGAGTTTGGCGTCGAGTAAATCGAGCAGGGCGTGTTGATTGATGCTGATCCGCTCTTGTCGCTGCTCAATAAGCTCGGGTTTTACCTTCCATTCCACCACCGCAAAAATCGTCAGTAATGCCATAATCAGAACAAACGCAAAACCGAGGTTGATCTGATGACGAATCATGGGTGCGACTTTGGCCATTTTGAATACATCCTCTTTCTTAGCTGAAACAGGTGTGGAGCGGTTGCGTCCTGCGGTCAGCCTTGCCAAATTTCGATGAAGCTAGTCAATCATCCCCATTAGTGTAGTTGGCACTGAGTGTTTCTTCTGCATCAAAAAGGGGAGTGGAACGGAAAAGCGAACGTCACTCATAAAAAACCCCCTTAGCTATCCATCGCTAAGGGGGAGGCAGGGTTTTCGGTATGACGAAATAAAGCGCGGATACTTTATTTAATATTGACGACCATCTTGCCGAAGTTGCGGCCTTCGAGTACATCAATCAGTGCTTGAGGCGCTTGCTCAAAGCCATCCACCGCGTGTTCACGGTAATGGATTTGGCCTTCACCGACCCATTTGGCCATGTCGTGAGCGAACTCGGGATAACGGTGCGCGTAGTCATCAAAAATGATGAAACCTTTTACGGTTAGGCGCTTAACCAAGATGGTTCCCATCAACTGCGAAAGGCGGTCTGGGCCTTCTGGCAGGGCGGTGTTGTTGTATTGAGATACCAAGCCACACACGGGAATGCGTGCGCCGGTGTTAAGCAGTGGCATCACCGCATCAAATACCTTGCCGCCGACGTTTTCAAAGTACACATCAATGCCTTGCGGGCAGGCTTCGGCAAGCTGCTCGGCAAAGTTATCGGCTTTGTGATCGATACACGCGTCAACACTGAGGTGTTCACGAGCGTATTGGCATTTGTCTTCACCACCGGCAATCGCTACCACGCGGCAGCCTTTCAGCTTACCGATTTGAGCGACGGTCGCGCCAACGGGGCCGGTCGCGGCCGCCACCACCAGGGTATCGCCCTCTTTGGGTTGGCCGATATCTAATAAGCCCATGTAGGCGGTGAAGCCGGGCATCCCCAAGATCCCAAGCGCGTATGAAACCGGCGCGAGATCAGGGTTAAGTTTAAGCAGGGTATCGCCATCGACGACAGAATGGGTTTCCCAGCCTTTATAAGCCAGTACCCAATCGCCGGCCTGGTAATCGGCATGGTTAGATTCCAGCACTTTACCCACGGTGGCACCGACCATCAGGCCATCAATCGCCACGGGTTCTGCGTACGATTTGGCATCACTCATTCGACCGCGCATGTAAGGGTCAATCGATAGGTGATGGTTTTCAATTAGGACGTCATTGTTACCGAGTGCGGGAATGGCGACTTCTTCTAAGCGAAAGTTCTCAGCGGTTGGCGCGCCAACCGGGCGCGATGCGAGAACAAAACGTTGATTGGTTAATGCTGACATTGATTCCTCCCTTGATGATGGGAAAAGAGGCGGCTGGATCAGCGCGCCTCATCATGAAATAAAACGACGATTACAGCGCGGCTTGAAGCACGCGGCGGCAAACATCTGGCGTCACATCGCCATGTTCACCGAGTTGGGTCATACCGTGTTGAGTCAGGCTTTCAATCAAGGGCTCAATCGCGGTTTCATCCAGATCGTAATCGCTCATGCGCGTTTTCACGTTCATGCGCTCGAAAAAGTCGCGTGTTTTCTCAATCGCTAATTTGGCTTTCTCGGCGTCGCTACCTTGCTCAATATGCCAAACACGTTCAGCAAATTGTGCGAGCTTGGCCTTTTTTTGCTCAAACTTCTCATTGAGCATCGCAGGCAGCACAACAGCAAGGGTTTGGGCGTGGTCTAAGCCATGTTGGGCTGTGAGCTCATGGCCGAGCATATGGGTTGACCAGTCTTGCGGGACACCTACGCCAATCAAGCCGTTAAGCGCCAGGGTGGCTGTCCACATCAGACTCGCACGCACATTGTAATCTTCTGGTGTTTCCAGCGCTTGTGGGCCCAACTCAACCAAGGTTTGTAGCAGGCCTTCGGCAAAGCGGTCTTGCACCGGCGCATTGGCAGGATAGGTGAGGTATTGTTCCACCACGTGAACAAACGCATCGACCGCACCGTTCCCCACTTGGCGAATCGGCAGGGTGTAGGTCTTCACCGGATCCAACACTGAGAACTGCGGGAACACCAGCTCGCTCATAAACGGCAATTTCGCTTGCATCGACTCACGGGTCACCACTGAGCCTTTGTTCATCTCAGAGCCGGTAGCAGGCAAAGTGAGCACGGAGCCAAATGGCAGCGCTGCTTCCACTTTTCCGCCCATGCTGGTGAGGATGTCCCATGCGTCACCGTCATATTTCGCGGCTGCGGCAACGAATTTAGTGCCATCGATCACTGAGCCACCGCCCACGGCGAGAAGGTAGTCATAACCTTCAGCGCCGACTTTCTCGACTGCCTTCATCAAGGTCTCATAGCGCGGGTTGGGTTCAATGCCACCAAATAGGCCAAATTGACGTTGCCCTAGCGCTTGTTCGACTTCATCCAAGGTGCCGGTTTTGCGTGCACTTTGGCCGCCGAAAAGAATCAACACTTTTGCATCGGCCGGGATGAGCCGATCCAGCTCGGCAATCTTACCTTCGCCAAAAACGATACGTGTGGGATTGTAGAACTCAAAGTTGTTCATTGCTCATCCTTCCTTTTATTGTGCTTGATGGTATCAAGCGTTTATTTAAATTAGACCGGTCGTCTAGTGAGTGCCGGTTAAAAACCCGCCAAAGCGGGTTTYGAGTAGATGGTGGCTGTGCGCTAACAACGAGTGCCGTCGCGAATGCCACGCATCGGAGATTAATTTGTTGTTTAAGCGATGCTTGGTACAGCAAAGCGTCGTTAATCGATCAGCCCGAGCTTTTCTTCGGTGATGGTCATCGCTTGTGCAAGATGACTGTCGTTACGATGCAGTTTGGTTAATAAGCTGGCGCCCAGCCACAACTGATACAAGGTCGTGGCAGTGGTAAGCGCGGTTTTTTCATCAAACACATCGCTATCTTGGGCGAGGGTACTCGCCAAGCAGCTAATCAGCTGATCGGTGCCATCGCGCAGTGCCAGCCGCATTGGCTCGGATAAATCAGCCACTTCTGCACTCAGCTTGACGACCAAACACGTTTGCACCGGATCCAAACTACAATATTGTGCTTGCCAGCGACTGAAGTAGCTGTGTACACGTGCAATGGGAGAGAGCGTGCTATCTGACAGTAAGCGGTTTACGTCGGCAATGTAGCAAGCAAAGTAGTGGTCTAACACGGCTTGGCCGAATTGTTCTTTCGACGCAAAGTAGTGGTAAAAAGACCCCTTGGGCACGCCGGCTTGTTTTAGTATCGCGCTAAGGCCGACGCCGCTGAAGCCAAATTGCGCCATCACACTCACGCCCGTTTCCAACAAGTGTTGGTGGGTCGCGTTGTGAGTGCTGGTTTCTTGGGTGCTGCTCGATTTCATGTGGGGTAGCATAATCAAAATTAGACCGGTCGTCTAGTGGTGCGAGAATTTTTTATGTTGGCGTGGTTCGGTGGCATAAATCAGGCCGGTATGCTGTGCGAAATCCCAGTTTGTGTCAGATTTATTACTCTGTTCACAATTTGAACGGCACACCATGGCACAGTGGCAAAAGTGTGCTTTACTGAAAATGTCAGCTGAGCTGACACACAATTTGGTAGATGATTAGCGCGCAGTGACGCGCCACATAATGCGTTAAGTCCCCGTTAATGTCAGGCGCCCATGACGACACCTTGTTAGCCGCCAGCCAGGCAATTAACACAAGACCATGCGGTGAGGACGCTCAACGTAGTGAGCACACGGGGCAATGTAAGAAACATGTTCATTGACCAACAACCAACAAGGAATGCATCTTGAAGCCGCTCAGTAGAGCGGCTTTCTCTTTTGTGGGCCTCGCGCCTGACCTACCTGACATATTGAATACGTATTTAGCACCTTGAGCTGGCTGTTTTCTCGCCTTATCGCTGCTTGACAGTGATCGAATTTGCTTTCCGGAACGAAATAATATAAGACTATGAATTGGCGCCGCATTTGGCGCTTGACATCAATATCGTTCATTAATCTGATTGAGAGGTGTTCGATGAACAACAAAAGCAGACGTTTGTGGTATTACTACAAAACAAAGTCGAATAAGACCCGCCCAGTTAAAGCGGCTGGGTCAGCGTAATCAAGCGTTAGTTAGGCAACCGATGGGTTGCCTTTTGTCGTTCTAAGCGATTGAAAAAATCACTAAGCTATTGTGCATTGTCGAATTTTTCATCTAATCTTATCAGTAAAGCTTTAACAAGCGCATTGACCCAAAGAGGGGCGCGGGAGGGACGATGAATGTACTATCTTTCCAGCATGTCAATGAATTGATTAATGAAACGATCACGCTCATTGATGGAACGGATACGGAATACGCAATGACGCTGGCGCGTGTCGACACCCATCCTGGCCACGGTGATGAGGTGGGTGGGCACGCGGTAGAAAACTTCAGCCTAGTATTGAAAGGGCCGGAAGACACCCGCTTTCCGCAAGGCAATTACCTGCTTACCCATCCAGCGCTTGGCGAGCAGATCCTACATATGCTCCCCGTCGGGGACGCCACCTATACCATTAACATCAACACGCAAGCCTAATCTTTCTGTGGTCGCTCACTGTTGTCCATTGGGGCCTCGTAATAGTTAGCGACCAACACTGATTAAATAACCGCCAGTCAATGAGTTACTTTCGCCTTTTCATAGATTAGTCACGGAAATTGAGTAGAATAAGGCCGCTAAGCTAGCAGTAGGGAGGTCATATGTTTGCCTGGCTGAGTGGCTTATTTGAAAAGGAACAGCTGCAATCGTTTGTCTGGGTGAGAGACATTATGGCGAGCAACCCCAAAGGGAGCTACGCCAAGTATAAAAAGTATTACGATCGCCACGTTGATCGCATTCTTAAGGGTTATCACAAAGACTTTCTCCGCTTTGAGAAATTCGCCGCCCGTAATTACAAATACAGCGACCAATCGATTTTTATGGCAATAAAGGTTGCTAACTATGCCTATCAGCTTGGACAGCTGAAAGTGGCCGCTTGCATAACGGCGGCAGTGATTTCGGCGTGTAATCGTGCAAAAAAAGGCGAGTCACAGGTTCACCCTAAACTGTATCGCGCCACCGTGGTGCTGCATAAAAAAGTGCTCGAAACGGGTAAGGCGAATAAGACAGAGAAACCGAAGACACCAGCGTGACGACACGGTGTTGGGTAAATTTTGCCCACTTAACAAAAATGTCATATTCCTATTCAGCCCCCGCCATGGCTGAATAGGTGATGCTTGTCACGTTTTTCCCTTCTTTGACTGTAACAATTTGTTCTGGTCATTCATTCGCCACACTGATAGAGTCCCCTCCCTCACACACCTTGTGAGCGAACTAATGCTTAAATCTACACAAAATAATGACCGTCTCGTAGCCGTGTTTACTATCGGCTTTGTTGCTGTCTTCCTTGCCTTTGCCTTGTTTGACCTGAAACACTTCTCTTCTGTTATCCAGTCTCTATTTTCTGAGTCTGCCAACCTTTTTGGTTACTGGTGGCAGTGGTTGATGGTGATCAATTTTGTACTGGCGCTTGCTATTGGCGGCAGTAAATTTGGTAAATTAAAACTTGGCGCCACGGATACTGTCTCAATGAGTCGTTTCCGTTGGGTTGCGATGATCATGTGCACCCTGCTTGCGGGCGGTGGTGTTTTCTGGTCAGCCGCGGAACCTATTTATCACTTCATGACGCCGCCGCCGGCGTTGGGTGACATGGAAGCGGGTGTGATGGAAACCGTCGCCCCTGCCCTGAGCCAAAGCTTTTTCCACTGGGGCTTTTTAGCCTGGGCAGTATTAGGCACCTTGGCAACCATCGTACTGATGTATGCCCACCATCAAGCGGGTGTACGCCTGCGCCCTCGTGCGTTGCTGTATCCGCTACTCGGTGACAAGCTGGAAAACCACTGGTTAGGCTCTGTGATTGATGCCTGCTCTATCATTGCCGTGGCGGCCGGTACCATCGGTCCGATTGGCTTTTTGGCCACCCAGCTTGGCTACAGCCTAGAAAGCTTTGTGGGTATCGAAAACACCATGCCAATGCAGATGCTGATTCTGGCTGCCGTCGTGGCGATTTACTCGATCTCTGCATTTACGGGGATGGATAAAGGCCTACAATGGCTGAGCCGCATGAATGTGATTGGTGCAGCCGTATTGTTGGGCGTGGTGATTGTGCTGGGTCCAACTGGCTTTATTTTCGAACAGTTTGGCTCAGGCTTTAGCTACTACCTCAACAATATGCATACGCTAGCACTGAATACCGATAACGGTAGCTGGAATGCATGGTGGACCTGGTTCTTCTGGGGTTGGTTTATTGGCTTTGCGCCGATGATGGCGATCTTTATCGCTCGTATCTCGAAAGGCCGTTCGATTCGTGAGCTGATCGTCGCCGTGGCTATCTGTGCACCGATTGCGACTAACTTCTGGTTCTCRGTACTGGGTGGTACGGGTATCTTTTATGAGTTGCAATCGCCTGGCAGCATTTCTGGCCCAATGGCGGATGCGGGTTTGCCTGCTATCTTGATTGCGTCCTTGTCACAGCTGCCTTACAGCGTGGTTCTGATCCCAGCCTTTATGCTGCTGACCACCACCTTCGTGGCGACCACGGGTGACTCGATGGCTTACTCGATTGCGATGGCCGTGTCAGGTGACAACCAGCCAACGCGCCGTCATCGTCTATTCTGGGCGATTGTGATGGGTGTGGTTGCCGGTGTACTTCTGCTTGCTGGCGATGGTGGCTTGAATGCGCTTCAGTCGTTTATCGTGATCACCGCCGTGCCTGTGTCTTTCTTGATTGCCTTTACCTTTATCACCGGCCCGATTGCGGTGATGCGGATGCAGCAAGAGAAAGAAGCGAACTTAGCATTACAGCCGGCGACCGCCAGCTAGTAAGACCAGAGTTTGTTAATGAGAAAAGCGCCGAGTTGTCGGCGCTTTTTTTTGCTTACTGGATAGGAATCATCGCGCTATTTGGGTTGCCATTGTCCACTGGTGACGAGTTTATCCATCACCTTATCGACGGCGACTTGCGCTTTAGCGACGATTTCATCCACTTCGTTGGGGGTGACCACCAAGGGTGGAGCAAAACCAAGAATATCGCCATGTGGCATCGCACGCGCAATCAGACCTTGCTCCATACAGGCGGCAGCCACTTGTGGGCCCACTTTAAGGCTGGGGTCAAAGTGGCTGCGGTTGGCACGATCAGGCGAAAACTCGAGAGCATGGAGCAAACCCACTCCGCGGCTATCGCCAATCAGTGGGTGATTGGCAAACGCGGCTTTCATCTTCATTTGCAAATATTCCCCCGTGGTCGCGGCGTTCTGAGTCAGATTCTCGCGCTCAATGATATCGAGGTTACACAGTGCGGCTGCCGCGCCCAGTGGGTGGCCAGAGTAGGTGTAACCATGGCCAATCGCGCCCCACGCATCGGTGCCGTCTTCCAGTACATCCCATACCTTGTGACCGATCATCACCCCAGACAGTGGCTGATAGGCGGAGGTTAATCCTTTGGCAACGGTAATCAGATCAGGCTTCATGTCGTAGTAAATAGAGCCAAAATCACTCCCGATACGGCCAAAGCCACATACCACTTCGTCGGCGATCAACAAGACATCATACTTATCCAGTACTTTGCGAATCGCCGCCCAGTAACCTTCGGGGGGCGGTACGATGCCACCGGTGCCGAGTACAGGTTCGGCAATCATCGCTGCGACCGTGTCGGGTCCTTCCGTGAGGATCATTTTCTCCAGTTCATCGGCACAGTGTTGCGCGAACTCAGGCTCTGTCATGCCGCTGTCTTCACGGCGATAATAGTAGGGGGCCATGGTATGTTTGATGCGCTCGATGGGCAGATCAAAGTGCGCATGGAACAGTGGTAACCCCGTGAGTGACCCTGATGCCACGCTGGAGCCGTGATAACCCCGATCCCGAGAGATGATTTTCTTTTTCTCAGGCTTACCACGCGCATTGTTGTAGTACCAAACAATTTTAAGCTGTGATTCATTGGCGTCACTGCCCGACATGCCGTAATAGACTTTGCTCATGCCCGGCGCCATCTTGATTAGGCGCTCCGATAAGGTCACGAGCGCTTCGTTGGTGTGGCCTACATAGGTGTGATAGTACGCGAGCTTTTTCGCTTGCTCATAAATGGCGTCGGCCATTTCTTCCCGACCATAGCCGATATTGACGCAGTAGAGCCCAGCGAAGCCGTCAATCAGCTCGACCCCTTCGGAATCGGTGATGCGAATACCTTTGCCTGTCTCAATCACTCGGCCTGGCATTTCGCCGTGCGCATACTGCTTCAAGTGGGTTGAAGCATGGAATACGGTGTTTCTGTCTTTTTCCAACAAGGCTTTTGTTTCTGGACGCATGATCAGTCTCCTTATCCGTCAGCAAACCTGAATTAGCTGCCGCTCACCGTGGGTAAGCCACCTAAACAGTAGTATTTGATTTCACTAAATTCGTCGATGCCATAGCGGCTTCCTTCACGGCCCAAGCCCGACTGTTTGACGCCACCAAATGGAATAGGGTGACCGGTCATTTTCACTGAGTTGACACTGACCATGCCGACCTCAAGGCCGCGCAGACAGCGCCAAATATCTCGAATATCATTGCCATAGACATACGCCGAGAGTCCGTACTCAGTATCGTTACCCATGGCAATTGCCTCATCCAGATTGTCGTAGGCAATCACGCCCGCCACAGGACAAAAATTCTCTTCTTGATACACCAGCATATCGGGCGTCACCTTGGTGATTAGCGTAGGGGCAAAGAAGTTTTCGCCTAGGTTGGGGTTGAGTTTTCCGCCCATCACGGTCGCGCCTTTGGCAATGGCGTCATCGACAATGGCTTGGGCTTTATCCACGGCACGAGACGAAATCAATGGGCCGATATCTGTGCTGGGCAGCAAACCATTACCCACTTCAAGTTCATCCATTAACGCGGCGAAGGCATCGACAAAGGCTTGATGTTTGTCGCGCGGGACTAAAATTTTGTTGGCGGCCAAGCAATCTTGTCCCGATGTTTGAAACTTGGCATCGATGGCCGCGCGCGCCGCTTGTTGAATATCCATATCAGGCAAGACAATAAAGGGCGCATTGCCGCCAAGCTCCATGGCGCACTTTTTCACGGTTTGGGCACTTTGCTCGAGTAGTAACCGTCCCACACGCGTTGAGCCTGTGAAACTCAGCGCTTTGACTTTGTCGCTTTGACAAAGCTGGGTCGAGACCATGGGCGCGTCACCCATAATCACGTTAAACACCCCTGCAGGGATCCCGGCACGTTCAGCGAGCTCCGCCAACGCCAGCGCAGAAAAGGGCGTTTCTTCTGCGGGCTTGACGATCACACTACAGCCAATCGCGAGCGCTGCTGCTGCCTTACGGGTGATCATCGCGTTAGGGAAATTCCATGGGGTGATTAAGGCAGCTACCCCAATGGGCTCACGTAGTGTCGCCAGGTGGGCGTTGGGAATGTGGCTAGGCATGGTGTCGCCATACACGCGTTTCGCTTCTTCGGCAAACCATTGAATGAACGAGGCGCCGTACGCGACTTCACCCTCGGCGTCGCGCAACGTTTTGCCCTGCTCGAGCACCATCAGGTGAGCAAGGTCGTGTTGGTTTTCCATGATTGAGTCGTGCCATTTCATCAATAGCTTGGCGCGCGTTTCGGCGGACTCGGCACGCCACAGGTGGAAAGCGGTCTCGGCGTCATCAATGGTTTGATTGATTTGCGCAGCATTGAGTGATGCGGTGTAGCCGAGCACTTCGCCCGTTGCCGGGTTGAGCACGGGTGTATCTGAATCGCCATTAACCCATTTACCATTGGCATAGGCAAGTTGGCGAAATAGACGCTGATCGTCCAGGTACGCGAGAACGTCTGAACTGGCTTTGCCGGCTACATCATGACGCAATGCATTGGCTGCGCTGCCAGTGTAGTTAAGATCGCGTGATTGGAATACGGTCATACTCCCTCCTGATTCAAAATCGCCACGCTGCCTATCAGCGTTTGCCTACTGTTACTGTATGCAATGAGCAAAAAAGAGGTTTTTTGTTAAGAAGGGGGATTAACGAAATTTTTTCTGAAACCGCACAATGACAGAAGAAAATTTTCTGGTGTCGATAAAAAGGTCGGATTGGCGTGATAAAACCATGAGAGGTAAGCGGTTAAGCAATGAATCAGGCGCACGAAAATACCGTGCGCCTTGCCGCTATTATTGGCTAACATCCAGTGTGACACCACTGAACGCGCGATAGCCACGAATACCAATAAACACCTCGTCGCCGGCGTTGACATCCACCCGACAGCTCTCACTGTTGCCACTGGTGTACGGACGACATTGGTACTGGTTTTGGTCTGGTTTGGTGCCTTTTTGTACATACAAGTCGGCATCTCCCGTGCCGCCATACATGCGCACGGTGGCGCTACCTGTTTGTGGCGCAGTATAAGCGAAGTATTGCCAGCTGCTGCGTTGGCCGCTTAGCTCGGTGCGTGGAAAGTCGTTAACACTACCCACGGTAAAGGCTTTGTTTACCGAGTCAGTCAGCCCTTGGTCATCGGTGACGGTCAGTGTCACGGAATAGGTGCCAGCGCTGCCATACTTATGTGACGCTGTCACGCCAGTCGCTTGATAGCCATCACCAAAGTCCCATTGATAACTGACGATGCTGCCATCGCTGTCATTGGCGCCATTGGCGTCAAACTCACAGCTCAGTGCTGTGCAATGGCCTGTAAAGACGGCATTCGGCGCGCCTCCCGATTGATGATCGCCTTGCGGAGGGACATTCTCAAACTCACCGGCCACTTGTGGCCAAATCTTGTCAATGCGTACCCCTTGGTTTTCACAGCCGCCAAAGTGGTGAAGCGCTATCACATTGTGGCTGTCTTTTGCGAGTACGGGTGAGCCCGATGAGCCGCCGGTGGTATCACAAAAATAGCCTGTATCCGTGTTGCTGCCTCGACCATTCGTGATGGCGACGTCAATCTGGCATATTCCACCACTGTTTTGGTCGCTTTCAATCGAGAGTTCTTTCGGGTTACCTGCGCCGTGTTGCGGAATAAAAATGGTTTCGCCACGTTGAGGTTGGCGCACATCAAGTCCCATATAACCGAACTGCGCCACTTTGGCGAAGTTGTTTACGCTAAATAGGGTGTAATCGAGGGTGTAATCGGTGTTGAGTAGTTGCGCGCCAGTGACTTTTACCACATCAGTAATTTGACCCCTGCCACAGGTGGGGCGCTGATAATTAAACCACACTTCGGTATTAGCAAGCTCGGTCTGGCTTTCGACACAGTGATTGTTGGTGAACATGTGATTGTCTGGCCCTACACGCCAGCCGGTGCATAAGCCACTACCATTCATTAATAAGCGCGCCACTGGGCGACTGCGCTCATATTCTTCTGGGTGACTGTCCTGCCAGCAAGCGACGTCTTTGCGCTCATTGATACCACAGGTTGAGAGTTGACCTACCTCTTGCTCGGCGATGATTTCATCACTGGGATCGCCCGCTTTATAGGTATCGATACGCAAGGCATGTTTTGATTGCCATTGTGTGCCAGCGGGGAGGGTGAGCGTAACTCTTGCGGTGTCGCCATGCACTGACATGGCAGAAAACTGATTCACACCGTCTTCGCCGTTTTCTGCGTTGAAGGTTCGCTGACCATTGGCTTGCATGGTGTAACGATATTGCTCTTGACCATCTTCACTGCTCACCGTGACATAGGCCCCTTCTGGTAAAGAAAATTGTGAAAAATGCACCTTAATAAAAGCCGCGTCAGCCTGATGTACCGTGATGGTATTTTGGTAAGGGCTTGTGAGTGAAAATGCCTGGAAATTTGGCGGTGGTGTAAGGTCGGCATCCAGTGCAAACTGACTGGCGATTTGGATTGGGCTGAGCGGGGTGTCACCCATGCTCGCCAGTGCCGATGATGAACAAAGTGTTATTGCTGCGAGAGTTGTACAAACTAAGAACGGTCGTTTCATGATTTCCTCTATCTTCCGTGAGTGTCAATGTGCAAACGTCACAGTGATAGARGCTAGTGAAGGTTTTATTGATAGGTGAATTTGTTTGTATGTAATGTTGGACAAATCATGCCGTGATGTAACAGGAAGAGATATGTTGCTAAAAAGTTAATGGGTCATGCGTCAATGTCATTGAGTACTAGCAAACAAGGACAAGCAATGATTAGCCATTGGCAGCAACATCTGGTGTTTCAAGTGGTAAGGTGAGGGCTGGTCGCTTCACCTGTTTGGTGACGATATAGGTGTAGTACTGTTTGATGCCAAGGTCATCGGTCAACCAGCTATCAATCAGACGCTGATAATAGTCGATATCAGTGACACCAAGACGAACGATATAGTCTATCCCACCGCCCGTCGCCCAACACTCTTTGACATCGTCGCAGTGCTGCATGGCACGTTCGAAACGTTGAAAGCTGTCAACATCATGCTGGCCAAGGGTGATCTCGACCAGCACAGTGTTAAGTTTTACCACCGCATCTGGATTGATACGTGCGCCATAGCCCTCGATGATACCTGCTTGCTCGAGCCGTTTTACCCGCTCCCAGCAGGGGCTTACAGACAGGTTGATCGCCTGTGCGAGGTTAGATTTGGTAATACGGCCATCTTGCTGCAAGATCTGCAAGATTTTGATATCAAATTTATCCAGCTTCATGGCCCCTCCGCTAAACAGGTTCGGCAATCACCGCAAAGGTATCGCCGATATAAATCCGTCCGAGGTGACGTTTGGCCAGTAAAATACCGTCGCGCTCGGCATAGTAGGGGATGGGTTCAGTCCCTGTACGCTCAATATTATGCACTTTGCCAATTAAATCACCCTGTTTGATGGTATCGCCTAAGTGCACAGAGAACTCAATAATCCCTGCGTGTTCACTTTGCACATAGCAGTGTTTGTCGGGTAGCTCGAGCTTGACGGGCGCGGCCGGTGGATGGCGATAATCGTCTTGTAGAATGCCCGAAAACACTAAAAAGTTGTGAATACCGCGCTGAGTAATGGCGATAGAGTCAGGTGTGCTGGTGCCACCGCCACCGAGCTCTGTGGTGACAAAAATCTTACCTTGTTGCTCTACCGCCGTGTCGTACATGCTGGTGGCATCCATTTCAGTGGTTTGCACTTGATAGGGGGCACCAAACAGGCGAGCACCTTCGGCACAGGCGTCGGCTTGCTGAAGATTCTCTAAGCGGTGGGACGCCGCATAGGGAATAAGATCTAAGGTTTTACCGCCTGAGTGAATGTCTAAAGCGGTATCGCACTGTGGGATTAAATATCGGGTGAAGTAATCGGCAATTTGTTCGGTAACACTGCCGGTTGGTGAACCAGGAAAAGCGCGGTTCATGTTGCCTTGATCCCAAGGGGAAGTGCGTGTGCCTGCGGTCACCGCGGGCGCGTTCATCATTGGTAAGATGATCACACGGCCTTTGATGTCTTTTGGCATCAGTTGATGACAGCTATTGAGTAACGCTGTGATGCCCTCGTATTCATCCCCATGGTTGCCGCCCGTCAGCAGGGCCGTTTTCCCCTCGCCGTTTTTAACCACAGTGATCGGAATGGTGACACAGCCCCATGCGGATTGGTCGTGTGAGTGAGGCAGTTTAAGAAAGCCATGCTGTACACCATCGGCATGAAAATCGACGGTGGCTTCAATTGCGGTGGGTTCCATAACCTCTCCTTGTGATCTGTTGTGACGCTCAATCCGGCGGAAACGGGTAAAGTTTAATTTTTAAATCATCACGTTATGAGTGTAGCTAAAAATAGTAACGAGGCTGAACAGAAAAGGGCACAAGTATGGTGCCCGTATCTGACGCGATGTACCAAGCTAATGTTTGACAAACAACTGGCGCGGTAGGTCGCACAAGGTTTGTGCACCATCGCGGGTGATCACAATGCTTTCTGTGGTTTCCATGCCCCAGTCTTTCATCCAAAGCCCTGGCATGAAATGAAACGTCATCCCCTCGCGCAATAGGGTTTGATCACTGGGTCGCAAGCTCATGGTGCGCTCGCCCCAATCGGGTGGGTAGCTTAACCCTATCGGATAGCCACAGCGCGCGCCTTCCCGATCAAATCCATAGCGCAACAAGGCATCATTGAGGGCGTTGGCAATGTCTCCGCATGTGTTGCCGGGCTTGGCGACCGCGAGACCGGCTTCTAGTCCGGCCTGTAGCGCCTCGTCAGCACGGAGGAACTCATAACCCGGCTCTCCTAAGAAAATGGTACGAGAGAGTGGGCAGTGATAGCGACGATGCACCCCAGCGATTTCGAAGAAGGTCCCTTCTCCCCGTTTAAATGGGCGATCGTCCCACGTTAAGTGAGGCGCAGCAGCATCACCTCCTGAGGGCAACATCGGCACGATAGCGGCATAATCCCCAAAGTGACCGTCATGACCGACCACCGCGTGTTTATTAATCTCTGCAACCAGTAAATGCTTGGGTAAGCCGGGCTCGATCATTTCAAAGGCGACACGGTGCATATTCTCCACGATACGCGCAGCTGTATGCATGTAGGTGAGCTCTTGATCAGACTTGACCGCGCGGCACCAATTAACCAGTCCGGTAGTATCGACGAGGGTCGCCATTGGCAGATGTTCTTTGAGCGATTCAAACGCCGTGGCGCTGAAATAGTAGTTGTCTTTCTCGACGCCGATGCGGCCACGATCCCAATAACGTTCTGCCAGCACATAGTTTGCCAAGTATTCCATGGGGTGCAGGGGCGGATTCATCACGTAATGGTCAGGGTAGTAGGTGATGCACTCAGCACTCATATAGACAGTACGCAGCGCACCGTTGGCGTCCTGGACACGTCCGAACCACAAAGGGTCACCCGTTGCGCCAATCACTACGCACTGAGGCACATAGAAAGACCAGCCATCGTAACCGGTTAGCCACGCCATGTTAGATGGATCGTGCACTAACAAGGTGTCGATCTCTTGTTCTTCCATGGCATAGCGAACCTTGGCTAAACGGGCGCTGTATTCTTCGTAAGAGAACTTCAATACAACGTCGCTCATACGCGTGACTCCTGTTCAATACCACGACTGTGGTGCTTATAAACGTACTACTGACCGGTAATCAAACTTGGATCAAGTATGATTACCGGTACAGAAAGGTGCCGTCTTTCGGTCTTGTTATCGAACAAACGGAGGAAGCGCTGGTGTTGCGCGGTCCTGTCTAGGCGACTCTACTGTCTGCTGTGGCTCATCGTTCATGCGGCCATGTGGCTCGCTCACCGGATAAGATTTTGTTTCGCCTCTAGTTAAGTGTTAAACCATGGAGTGAAAACCCGTCAAGTTTTATTAGCAACAAATTTGTCACTAAACTGCCAATCTGTGCAGACAGGCAAGTGTTGGCGTGAAGCGGGAAAGCGTGGGAAGGGGATACGAAATACGCGAAAAGAGCCTAGTGCTGGTTTATGGGGCAAGCGCTAGGCTCTTATCAAGTAAGATTATATTGGTAGATTACTGCTTTTTCAGGTGATACATCTCAGCAAGGTCGCCTTCGATGGTTTCGCCATTCATGTCTTGCATGATCACCTGGTTTTCCGCCACAAAGAAGTGGTTAGGGCTGTCAGTCAGCCCTTCAAGGATGACGACACTGCCTGTTTCATCCCACTTGAAGGTGCCTGATTCTTTAAGAGCTTCTCCCTCTTTGCCCAGATAGGTTTTGGTGAGTGAATACGTGTTGTCTGGGTTCAGTGTTAGTGTGGTATCAATACCTTCACAGTCGGCGCAGGGCACCACACCTTGATACGTACCGTTCCAGTCTAGTGATGTTTTTGCATTATGATGATCAACCATTTCAGAAACGGTGTTTTCTGCGCTATCGATGGCGTTGTCTGCACTATCCATCGCTTGCTCTGTGCCTTCTTTCACTGCATTTTGGGCGTCGTCTAAGCTAGATTCGACTTGCGATTGCGCCTCTTGTGGTTCGTTGGTTTGCTGTTCACAGCCAACCAGTGCGACAACCAGTGCCAGTGGTGCAAGTAAATAGGTTTTTTTCATGTTTACCTCGTTTAATCAATGTTTAAAGGCTAAATCGTTGCTGGGGACCAGCGATGAATGACTTCATGATAGGCGTTTGCTGCGCTTAGGTGTCATTATTGCGCTAGCATTAGGTCAGAGTTAGACAATAAACGTAAAAAAACCGTCAACTGATGAGAGTGATCTAAGCGACCACCTTTTACGTTAACATTCATGTCTTGTTAGTCTACTCAATGAAAACCAAGCAAATACTACCCAAACGCGTGACAATAAGGAGCGATGATGCAACAACACAAAATTTTGATGGTGCTGACATCTCACGATGCCATGGGCGACACGGGACACAAGACAGGCTTTTGGCTTGAAGAGTTCACCACCCCTTATTACGCGTTTAAAGATGCTGGAGCGAGCATTGTAGTTGCCAGCCCGGAAGGTGGCGCAGCACCGATTGATCCAAACAGCGAAGCGGAAGATGCGCAATCGGAATCCACACGCCGGTTTGATGGCGATGCGGAGTTGCAAGATATGGTTAATAACACCGTCAAGCTGAGCGATGTGAATGCGTATGAGTATGACGCGATTTTCTATCCCGGTGGACACGGTCCATTGTGGGACTTGGCGGAAGACCCGACATCTCGTCAGCTGATTGAGACCTTCTATTATCAGGGCAAACCCGTTGGTGCGGTATGCCACGGCCCGGCAGTGTTCCGCCATACGCGTTCAGATCGCGACGAGCCACTAGTGAAAGGGAAACGGGTCACTGGTTTTACCAATGGCGAAGAAGCCGCCGTTGGCTTGACTGAGGTGGTGCCGTTTTTAGTTGAGGATATGCTCAAAGAAAACGGCGGTCTTTATGAGAAAGCGGATGACTTTACCTCGTATGTGGTTACTGATGGCAATTTAGTGACAGGGCAAAATCCGGTGTCATCCGAAGCTTGCGTCAATGCGGTGTTGGCATTGCTAAAGTAAGTCATATGATAGTCTCTCGATGAAAGCGCCTGCGGGCGCTTTTTTTGTATCGGACGAGATCAATAGAGTGGGGTGTATTTTATCCAATGGATTCGTGTAGATTAAAAACGACACGGATAGAAGAGCATGCCGCATGAAAATACTCATCATTGAAGATGACCACGATCTCAGCTTAGCGATGTCAGAATATTTAGAGCTGCATAATATCGACTGTGATTTTGCCTATAACGGCGAAACGGGGATCCAGCTTGCCAGCCAGCAGACGTTTGATTGTGTGATACTCGACAATATGCTGCCCAACGTTCAAGGGATGGCGGTTTGTCGTGAGCTGCGTGAGCAGGGGATTGATACCCCGGTGTTAATGCTGACCGCGTGCGGCGCGGACGCCGACCAGCTTGAGGGCTTTCGCGCCGGCGTGGATGATTATGTGGTCAAACCTTGCACCATGCCTTTGTTGCTCGCACGTTTACAGGCCTTGCATCGACGTCATCAACCGGTACGAGAGTGTATTACCATTGCTGATCTGACGATTTACCCCAAAGAGCATATCGCGTCGCGCGGTGATACGCCGCTTAAGTTGACCCCTATCGGTTGGAACATTCTGTTGCTACTCGCGCGCCGCTCACCCACTGTGGTGTCCAAAAGCGATATTGAGGAGGCGATTTGGGCCAGCGATGATGTGCGCCAAGGAACCATTAACGTGCACCTTCACCATTTGCGAAAAGTGGTTGATAAACCCTTTGCTAAAACGCTGATCCATACCCATGTCGGTATTGGTTTGTCCCTTTCTGAGGCCGCGCCGGTATGAGCCAAAGCCCTGTTCGAAGCCTCGCCGCGCAATCGCGCCGCCAGCTTGTGTTCATGGCGGTGGCCATCTTTATCGGGTTGTTGGCACTTGTCACTGTGTTTAGCTTTTATCAAATCAGTCAGGCAGGCAAAAACTACATGCGGCTCGATGCTATCAAGCTAGAGCAGAAGCTGGCCGCCGATCCTAACTATCCATTGCCCCAAAGCAACACTGTTAGTGCGTATCGAGATTGGCAGGCTATCCCGACATCGGTGCGTGATTTGTTTTCCTCAGAGCCGATACAGCCCGATGATCCAATTGAAATTCAGCGCATTAATGACAGTGGAACGCGTGAGTATGGCTACTTGTTGTACTCCGATCAGCACCTATCGCAAGGGCTATACCTGGTCGAGTTTGAAGCGGCAGAAAAAATCGAGGCATTAGCTGCCATGATTGTCGAGCGTTCTTTGGCCGATGCCAGCGTGTTAATTGCCGCTTTTATGCTGGTGCTTGTCACCGTGATTGGGCTGTTGTTTAACAATGCATTGAAGCCACTCAAAGAGTTGGTGGCATGGTCGGCGCGGGTAAAAACACACCCTGACCAAGCCATCGATGTGCGCTTTTCGGTACGTGAAGTTAACCAAATTGCCGACCACTTGATGGCCTCGCTGCAACAGGTGCGTGAGCATAACCAACGGGAGCAGCAGTTCTTAAAGCATGCCAGCCATGAACTGCGCACGCCCTTGGCGATTATGCAGGCATCCTTGGATACTTTGTCACTGCGCATCGATGACAAGGATGCCAGTTATCCGGCCTTGCAGCGCGCCTCGCGTGCCAACGCCAATATGATGGCGCTGTCTGAATCACTGCTTTGGCTGGCAAGGCAACATCCGGATAAAGCTCGTCAATCAAAGGTCGATCTTGGCTCGCTCTGCGCAACCCTCGTGGATGAGCTGGCGTATCTTGCTGCGCATAAGTCAGTGACTGTACATATCGATGATCACAGTGATCCTATTTCTATCGAGAGGGAATTGTTTCGTATTGCGAGTACCAACCTGATTCGCAATGCGCTCACCTACAGTGCGCCTGGCGCGATTGAGATTAAGATCACCAACGGGCAGTTTTCGATTGCCAACCCTATTGATTCAGACGTGGACGAGAAACAGCTGGGATTTGGTCTAGGCCTGCAGCTTGTTGAGCGCATTGCCGGACAGCTTAACTGGCATTTTGAATTTCAGTACGACGCTCAGATGGCGAGGGCGGTTATCAATTGGGAAGCCGCGCACAAAATGACGGGAGAGTCTTAACGTTTTCTTAATACCGGTTGTTTCAAGATAAGAGCGAACTCTCAGTTACTCTTTCGYCATTATGGAGAATCGCCGGTGAAGCCATTTGTCACACCTATCTGTTTATTTTTGACTTTGGTGCCCTTGGCCGGGCATGCTCAAACCGACAGTATGTCCGCGGATAATTATCTGACCGTCGGCCTGGTCGGCTATACGGAGCCGTCGATTTATAAAGATGGTGAAGATGACCAAGACATTGAGCTGGTGGTTGAGGCGCAATGGGAGGGGATTTTTTATCGCAACGATACCCTAGGTGTGTATCTCGCCGAGGGCGACAGCTGGTATGTGTCGGCGGGTGTGGGCGACGATGTGTTTGGCGATCACGCCCGCGGTGACAGCAAAACCCTCAAAGATATGAAAAGTCTCGATACGGTGTATACCGCTAATCTAACCACCGGCTGGATAACGTCGGTGGGCTATTTTGAGCTCGGCTACCATCATGATATCTCGGATAATCATAACAGTGGCGCGGTGGTGGGCCGGTATGGCGCGCCGATGGAACAAGGCCAGTGGGTGCTTGATCCTCAAGTGTCACTGACTTGTGTGGGTCGCGCGGTGAGTCGTTATTATGTCGGCGTGTCAGCCCAGGATGCCAAAGCTGGCCGACCCACTTATCAACCTGATCAAACCTGCAAATTCCAATCCGACCTCAACCTCTATTACAGGCTTGGCCGCGCGCATCATCTGTTGTTGGGGGTGAGCTATCGCCACTATGGCGATGAAGTATCATACAGCCCGATTGTTGATAGAGACGATCTTTGGTCGTTCAATACCGGCTATTTATACACCTTTTAGTGATAATGGGGTGGAAGGAAAAGGTGATGAAGTGGCTAAAGCGAGGTTTGATAGCGCTGATGCTGATAGGCGCGTTTGTGTTGATAGTCATGGATGACCCAAACGCGGGGCTGACGCGTCAATCCATTCACTTTAACGTAGGCGATAATCAGCTCACGGGTGAGTTAATTTTACCTGAAGGTACTGAGGCGCCGAATCAGTGTGTGGTGTTTGTGCATGGTTCTGGTGACGTGCCGACCGATGCGTTTGGTTATTACCTCCCACTTTGGCGAGTATTAGCGGCGAATGGGTGGTGTGCGTTGTCTTGGGATAAGCCGGGAGTGGGAGAGTCGAGCGGGGATTGGCGGTCGCAATCGATGCAAGATCGGGCCGATGAAGTCGCGGCGGCGATTCGCTATTTGCGCCAAACCTTGTGGCTAAAGGATGGCAAGCTGGGGTTGATGGGCTTTAGTCAAGCTGGTTGGGTGATCCCTAAGGTGGCGCACCAAGTCAAAAACATCGAGTTTCTGATCAGTGTCGGTGGAGCAGTCAACTGGATGGCGCAATCCGAGTATTCTGGACGTCAACGGCGATTAGCCGCCGGATACAGTGAATCCGCTATTGCGGAAGAGCAAGCTGCCGAGGCGACAGTGGATGCCTTGATCCAATCCGGCGCGTCGTATCAACAGTACCTCAACCACGTAAAACAAGATGACAACGCCCCCATGAGCGAGGCTTTTTGGCAATTTGTACAACGTAATTGGGCCTCGGATGTGACTGCTGATTTAATCGATCTCGACGTGCCCACGTTAGCGTTGTTTGGTGCGCGGGATGCTTATGTCGACTCAGATAAAACCGCTTCTACGTATCACCAGCTGCTTGCTAACGCGCCGCTGCCGTTTTATCACGTGCGTGTGTTTGAAAAGGCCGACCACAGCCTACTGCGCACCGACAACATCGCCAATGCACACAGTGAGCGTCACCGCTGGTTAACTCTGGCCCGAATTTGGTGGCAAGGCGATGCAGCATTTGCAGATGGCGTGATGCCATGCTTAACGTCTTGGCTAGCGCAGTTTAAGAGCGGGCGGCCAACACAGCCTAATATCTGCGCGCCTGAGCAGCCAAGCGATGTAAAGCCAGTACTAAATGCGGATACGACGCAGGGGTAACGTTTCAATTTGCGGTGAATTGGGGTTTAATGCAGGCATTGACGCTAACGCTAAGAGAACCAGCATGCAAATATGGGTAGACGCGGACGCTTGTCCGGTCGCGATGCGCGAGATGATAGTGCGCGCGGCACACCGAACGCACATTCAAGCCACCTTTATTGCCAACCAGTTTATTCGCTTGCCACCGTCGCCCTATGCCAGCGCACGTCAGGTCGAGAAGGGCTTTGATGTGGCGGACAACCAAATTGTTGCCGAGGCAGAGGCGGGCGATTTGGTGATCACCCAAGACATTCCGCTGGCGGATGAAGTGATTGAAAAGGGCGTGACGGTGATTAACACCCGCGGCGAATTGCTGACCAAAGAAAACATCCGCGCCCGGCTTAATATCCGTGATTTTATGGAAACCATGCGCAGTAGCGGTGTGCACACAGGTGGGCCTGCTCCGCTTGGTCCGCAGCAAAAACAAGCCTTTGCCAATCAGCTTGATAAATGGCTGGTTAAAGCCCAGCGTTATCATGCTGCGCGAGCAAAATCGTCTGATTAAGCCTGCGCGCTTTTTCTCTTACTAAATAGCTCTCCTTACTCAATTTTTTCTGCTGACTAAATAGCAACCGGTGCCCACTGGCGATTGGCGAAGTGGGCAATCAGCGCATCCAGCAGCGCACGCACCGCTGGTGGCTGGTTGCGACGTGACGGATACAAGGCGTAGATATCCATTGCCTTGGGTTGCCAATCGGGAAGTACGACCTCCAACTGACCCCGCGCAATGGCACTATGAGCCAGATACACCGGTTGCATGCTCACGCCCATGCCCTGAATGGCAGCACTGAGTAGAGTAGTCGCCTCGTTAGCTGAGAGCTTACCTTGCACTTCAACCGCGGCGTGTTCCTCACCTTTGTCTAAATGCCAAATCGGTCGATCAAACTGCTTGTAACTGAGACAGCTATGCGCGGTGAGATCTTCCGGTGAGCGGATTGGTGCATGGGCGGCTAAATAATCCGGTGCCGCCACCAAGACGGAATCACACGCGGCGATCGGACGACCAATAAGGGAAGGGTCGGGGTTGGATGCAATGCGGATGGCTATATCAATCCGATCTGCAATCAAATCGACCGCCTTATCTTGCACTTCAATATCTACATCGACCCCGGGGTGAGCGGCCATAAAAGGCTTTACCGCGGGGATCAGTTGCGCAAAACCAAACGACATACTGGTGGCCACCCGCACTTTGCCAGTCAAGCCCGCGTCTTGTTGCCATTGCTGTGTCAGGGTATTGGCTTGCTCAACCCATTGTTCCAGTTGCGGCAAGCTTTGCTCGCCAGCGGAGGTTAACGAAACCTTGCGCGTGGTGCGCTGCAATAAGCGCACGCCTAACCAGTCTTCCAGTGCTTCGACATGGCGAGTCACCATGGGGCGCGACATCTCGAGACGCTCGGCAGTGGCGGTAAAACTTTGCGTTAGGGCGACATCCACCATGACTCTTGCCGCAGTAAGTTTATCCATGAGTGTGCTCCGAGGTTGGCTATAAACAATATCGATCGTGTGATGAATGGCGACGAAGCATCAATATGATCGAAATATGAAACAATGATGCAAATTATTAGCTATATATCCGAACAAGTCGAGCCCGTAAACTGCACAGCATCTCAACACCGAATGCAAACAACGGAGCACGACGATGAAATTGATAAAAACCCTAGCCGCCTCTTTATTACTGACCGGCAGCGCAATGGCAGCAAATAATGCTGAACCCTTGAACTTGGACGTATATAACGCGGATGGTAATAGCTTCCACGTAAACTCAACCTTAGTGTATGGCGAAACCGAAGCCATGGTGGTAGACACTGGCTTTACTAAAGCAGACGCGCTACGTATTGCTGCTAAGGTGCTGGACTCTGGGAAAGCGCTGACCACTATCTTTATTAGCCAAGCAGACCCAGATTACTATTTTGGTGCGGAAGTGCTGCACGGTATGTTCCCTGATGCAAACGTGATCACCACACCGGCAGTACGCGCCACGATTGCAGAAAAACTGGATGGAAAAATGGCATTTTGGGGCCCAAAAATGGGTGACAATGCCCCGCAAAATCCCGTAGTACCTGCTGCTTATACCCGTACATCATTGACACTGGACGGTCGTAAAATTGAAATTCGCGGCGCGAAAGGCGAGTTGGCGCATCGTCCGTATCTTTGGATCCCAGCCAACAAGGCGATCCTGGGTAACGTCGCTGTGTATGGCAATGTTCACCTTTGGATGGCTGACGCACAATCTGATCAAGCACGTGAAGGTTGGGCTGCACAATTAGCAGAAATGGCAGCACTGAAGCCTAACGTGGTGATCCCAGGACACATGACCGCGGGCACGGCACTGAACGCTGACACCATTACCTTTGCCCAGCAGTATTTGCAAGACTTTGCCGAGGCGAAAGCAAACAGCAAAGACAGTGCTGAGCTGATTAAAACCATGCAAGCGAAATATCCGAAAGCGGGTTTGCCGATGGCTTTGGAAATTGGTGCCAAAGTACATATGGGAGAGATGGAATGGTAAACGTCCACTATATTTTTGACCCAATGTGTGGCTGGTGCTTTGGCGCCGCCACTTTGATTGAAAGCCTGAGCAACATCCCTGAGGTTAACTTGCAGCTTCATCCAGGTGGCATGCGTGAGCGTGCGCCGATTGAAGACAGTTTTCGTCAACACATCTTGGCGGCAGATCAGACCATTGCCGATCAAACCGGACAGACATTTGGTCAAGCCTATCTTGACCGTGTGGCAAGCGACCAGCCGGTAATTTTGGACTCCTTTATTACCGCGCAAGCCATCCTCGCTGCTCAGCAGCTTGATGGTCAGGGGGCAGAGATGCTGAAACGCATCCAGCGTGGCCATTATCAGCAAGGTCGCTCCGTCTATGAAGCTGACACGCTCGCAGAGCTTGCCAGTGAGATGGGGATAGAGGCAGGGGCTTGGCAACAGGCGATGAATCGCGCCGAAAATGACGTGATGCCCGCGGTGAATCAAACCCGTCAATTGATGGTAGCGCATGGCTTACGCGGTTTTCCATCCATGCTGGTGGAGCAAAACGGCCAATGGCAAGCCATAACAGTGAGCCAATACTATCGCCGCCCAGACGCATGGCAGGCGCTGTGGCAAACACTGACTCAGGCATAAAGCAAACAAAAACGGCGAGCACCAGGCTCGCCGTTTTTTGTCGCGATCATTGTTTGTACATTATCACTTGGGTGCAGTCAGCGGCACCGGCTTTTTAGGCTCAAAGCCTTCGATGATGCGACGTTCAAGTGGATGCCCGAGACGTGCTTCAATCATGCGCAAGTTTTTGGTGTTATCTTTTGAGACCAATGAAATCGCTTCGCCTTGAGCACTGGCGCGACCGGTACGGCCAATTCGGTGGACGTACTCGTCGGCCGGGAAGGGCAGATCGTAATTGACCACGCGTTCGAGCGACTCAATATCAATGCCGCGTGCAGCGACACCGGTGGCAATTAAAAATTGGATGTCACCGTTTTTAAAGTTTTCCAGCAGTTGGGTCCGCACGGCTTGGCTGCGTCCACTGTGAAAAGCTTCAGCGGCAATGCCCCGTTTTTCCAACTGAGTGGCGAGCTTGGCGGCACCGTGCTTGGTTTCGATAAAAACCAGTGCCTGCTCCCAGCCATTTTCTTTGATTAAGTGACTCAGTAGGGCGGATTTCTTATCTTTATCGATTGGAATGCACCATTGGGTGATGTTGTCTTTCGAGGCATCTCGTGCGGCAATGCTGATTTCTTTGCCTTCATCGCCAATGGTCGCTTTGGCCAGATCGCGCACTTTATTAGAGAGCGTGGCCGAAAACAGTAAGCACTGCGTGCTTGTCGGCAATCGGTCTAGAATATGTTGAATCGCATCAATAAAGCCCATATCGAGCATGCGATCTGCTTCGTCGAGAACCAGCACTTCCACTTCATCTAGATAGACGGCACGTTGGCTGAGTAAATCGCGTAGTCGTCCCGGGGTGGCGACCAAAATGTCGACGCCGTCGATCAAGGCTTGCTTTTGTGCCTGCTCGTCCATGCCGCCAACCATCGCTAAGGTTTTTAGCTCAGTAAACTGGCTGTCTTGACGTGCGCTCTTTGCCACTTGCAGGGCGAGCTCACGAGTGGGAGCGATGACGAGTGCGCGAGCACGTTTTTTGCGCCCAGCTTCACCGGCAGATAATTTATCGATGATAGGCCAGATAAAACTCGAGGTTTTCCCCGTGCCCGTTTGTGCCGCGGCAATCAGATCATGCCCTTGCTGGATAAGCGGAATGGCTTTCGTTTGGATCGATGTTGGCGTGGTAAAGCCGCGTTGGACAATGGCTTGGCAAAGAGGGTCGCTTAAACCCAGTTTTTTAAATGGCATAACAGACTCAACAAACAAGAAGCGTGTGTCCGCGTTCCCGCTCAGACACACTGAATGGCGTGGAGTCTAGCACGAACCTTACAGTAGCACGACGCAAAATCTGCTGGTGTTCTAGGCCGCGTACTTTCTGAGCTCATGAGGATATACACGCATGCCATTGAGGGTGTTTTCATAAACAGCTTGCTCTCGAAGGTAAGACCAAACATGGGGCTCTGTCCTTGTTTGTGCGGCCAAACGGTCAATAACCGCATCAATATGTCGACCCGCATAATCTTTATGAGGGGTAAAAAGTTCCTTAATTGCAGATAACATAGCACGCTCCTTATGTGTAACTAAATTACATATTGGTATATTTAGAGCATAGTTCGTGTTTTATTTGTGATCAATGTTTAATTAATATCTGTGTTAAATGACAATGTTGTAATTAATTTTCAGTAGTGTGGTTCTATTCAGTGGTTTGGGTTTCTTCTTCTATTGACGGCCTTGACCGAGTGACACGACAAGACGGAAATCGGTTACTCAATAGATATAATAACCCTATTTTTTGTAGCACATTAAAGTGGTTTGGGTTTGTTTAATATCAAAGGCAGTGTTTTCGTGTGTGCTAGGGTGACATCATCGAAATTCTCCTATGGAGTGCTTTACCATGCTACTGAATGTCACCGACAAACAAAAAGAAGATAAGATCCCACCGTTGCTCCGATTGGGCTTTCGGCCCTTCTTCCTCTTTGGTGCTCTTTACTCATGTCTGGTTATTATTATATGGAGTGGGCTTTACACGCATCCTGGAATGGTTTCACTGACCGTTCCCTCCCTTTGGTGGCATGCCCACGAGATGCTGTTTGGGTTTTCGATGGCCATTGTCGGTGGGTTCTTAATGACGGCGGTGCAAAACTGGACGGGTGTGCCAGGTACCCGAGGGTTGAAGCTTTTCGCCATTTTTTCATTATGGCTGTTGGCGCGGTTGAGCTTCTGGGTGGATGTCCCAATTTGGTCGAGCCTTGTACTTGATACCCTGTTTATGGCCTGCGTGGCATGGTCGTTGGGTTATCGCGTGGTAGTGACTAAGCGTCAGCGCAATTATCTATTTATTCCTATTTTAGCGGTGGCGGTTTTGCTTAACGCATTGTCTTACGGCGTAATGCTAGGGGAAGTCTCACTACCTATTAATCAAGTTTGGCACAGTACCTTGTTGTGGTTCATGCTGCTTATTAGCGTCATGGGTGGCCGCGTGATCCCGTTTTTCACGGAGAAGAAGTTGGGTATACAGGTGTCCAGCCCACCTGTGTGGCTAGAGCGAGCGATTATTGCTCTGTTTGTGCTACTGATTGGCGTCACTTTGGTGTCCGGTACTGATAACATGGTCGCGCGTGGGTTGCTGCTTACAGCGGGTATTGCGCAATGTGTTCGGCTTTACCGCTGGAAAGGTTGGAGAGCGTACCAGGTACCTATGCTGTTCTCGTTGCACGTATTCTATCTCTTTTTACCACTTGGCTTGTTATTAAAAGCCTTGGTGATTAACCCCTGGGCATCAAATCTTATCTGGCACTTATTCGCGATAGGTGCGCTCGGTGGCGTTGTCTTGGCCATGATTGTGCGAGTCACGCTCGGCCATACTGGGCGCAATGTCTATCAAGGTCCCACTGTTTCTTGGCTCTTTTATGCCTTACTCATTTCAGCCCTCGTCCGTGTATTTGGCATGTGGTTTTGGCCGGTGTATACCCTAGAGCTGGTTGCCGCATCAGCACTGCTTTGGACGATCAGCTATGGCTGGTTTGCGGTGCGATTTGGCCCTATGCTGAGCCAAGCACGCGCAGATGGCGCGGCGGGGTAATGTATGACGCTTTACCGGACTGTGTTGGATTGATGCTAGGTAGTCTAACGCCTAATCATTGATGAGATGGCTAATATAGATGGAAGGCGTTTGTCAATTAGTAGGTTGTTTATTGTCGTTTTTTCTGGCGAACAACTAACATTAGACCTAATATGCAGTTACACACTTTAAAAGCGCTGTCTCATTTTTAATAATGGATTGAAAGAGGTCGGTTTTATTGCCGCCTCCTTCACTTTGCGTCACGGTGGGCGTGAGGTAGGGTGTTGCAAAAAGGTTGAATGGACGTCATCGCACGGGAACCACAATGAAAAAAACGAACTACTACGCACTGAAGCTGGCGTTTATCTATTTCTTTTTTGCGACTTTGTGGATCTTATTCTCCGATCGCGTGGTGACTGCCTTAACAACAAACCTGGAGCTGTACGAGCTGGCACAAGCATTCAAAGGGCACCTCTTTGTTGTGGTGACATCGATTATGCTCTGGAACTTGGCAAGAAGGAATAACCTAGCGTTAGAGCGAGCGAGTGACATTGATAGTGTCACAGGGTTGCACAGCCCGTCAGTGTTTATGCGTCATGTGGATACCTTGCTTGCCCCACGGGAGCAACAAACCTCGTATGTTTTGGTGATTATCGACATTGATGGGTTCACATCACTCACCAATAAACTTGGGTTTGAACGTACTAATCACCTGCTGTCTGACATGGCTCATGCCATTGAGGTATCAACGCTATTCGATAAACTCACGTCGCGCGTCCATGCAGACCGCTTTGCCTGCCTTGTAGCGTTAGACGGTGCCAGCGATATGGCCCTTTATATTGATAGGTTGCACCGTGAGTGTCATCGTCATTTGCAACGATACGATCAAAAAGCCACTTGCTCGATAGGGGTGGCGTTATTTGGGCCAGATGGTGACGATGCCGCCACCTTGATGACGGCGGCTACGCGCGCCCTGAATGACGCCAAAAAGCGCAAAGGGGCGATAACGTATCATGATATTCATTTAACTGAGCAAGCTCAAAAGCGTAGGCAGCTCGTTTCCGCACTCAGGATTGCAATCAATAACAAAGAGATTGAGGTTGTCTTTCAGCCGCAATATCGCTTGGCATCAGGCGAGCTAACCGGCTTAGAAGTATTGGCGAGATGGACCCATGAAACCTATGGTGTGGTGCCACCGAGTACGTTTATCACGCTTGCCGAAGAGCAGGGGTTTTGCGAAGACCTAACGGCGCTCGTGCTCGAAAAAGCTGCCAAGCAGTTACATGATAGCGGTCTGTTGGGAACTGTCATTCAGCGTGTGTCGGTTAATATTTCTGCGGTTGAGTTTAATAGTGAGAGTGCGATCCGGCGTATTGATGACTACTTGCAATTGAATCCAGAATTTGCGCGTTACCTGTGCCTAGAAATAACCGAAACCGCGGCACTTGATGATATTCTTGAGTGCGCACGAGTGGTTGATACCCTCAAACGCCATGGCGTGGCCTTCTCCATTGATGATTTTGGTGTTGGATATACCTCTTTAGGGATGTTTAACCGAATCAACGTCGATGAAATCAAGATTGACCGCAGTTTCATCCAATCGATGGAAACCGACAGTCGTGCCAAAGCGATCACTGCAGGTATTATTGATATTGCCAAACGACTTGACATTAACGTGGTGGCTGAAGGCGTGGAAACGGACACTCAGCTTGCATTGTTGAAAAGCTTTGAGTGCGAATATGCACAAGGTTATTACCTAGGCTACCCTTCTTCGCTATCCGAATTGAAAGTGGCGATGTCTGTTTGAAAGGCGGATACTGAGTAGAGAGTTGATAAAGCACCGCCAAGATTTACCCGCAAAACCAATTAAATATCGTATATCAAGCTATCTTTCGCCAAAAATGGCCAATTAAGGCGTTGTGGCTCCATGTCAGTGCCGTTGAAAAAATATCCGCGGTGCGGCATCGCATACACGGTATCCCCTTTTTGATACGCTGCGGCTTGCCACGCATGATGGGTCAGGGTGGCCTCCCACAGTTGTTCACTCTCCCAGCCTTGTGGGGCGAGTGAAACCCGCACCTCGGCACCGACTGGATTGATAGAGACCACACGCATGGGCAGCGAGAGTTGGCTATTGGGTTTATCGGCCAGAGTTAACTCATGGCTGCGCACATACAAAGTGCCTGATTGTTGGGTGTGCGTGTTTAATGTGGGTTGGATAAAGGCATTGCCATTTTGCCAGACGCCTTGTTGATAGGCGCCGGAAAAGACATTTACATTCCCCAAAAAATCAAACACAAAGCGACTTTTCGGCGCAGCATATAGATCAACCGGGCTGTCGACTTGTTCAATTTGACCGTTACTCATCACTACCACGCGATCCGATAGTTCCAGTGCTTCGTCTTGGTCGTGGGTAACAAACACACTGGTAAAAGCCATTTCATCGTGAAGTCTGCGTAACCATTGGCGTAACTCTTTGCGCACTTGTGCATCTAATGCCCCAAATGGCTCATCAAGCAATAAGATTTCCGGCTGTGTCGCTAACGCTCGCGCCAGCGCGATACGTTGCTTTTGCCCGCCTGATAATTGTTCGGGATACCGCTGGCCCAGGTGGCCCAACTGCACGACCTCAAGCAGTTGATTAACCCTTTGTGTCACCGTGGCCGGTGAAGGACGCTCGCGACGTGGCATCACTTGCAAGCCAAAGGCGATGTTCTCTGCCACCGTCATGTGTTTAAACAAGGCGTAGTTTTGAAAAACAAACCCGACACGGCGATCTCGCACATGAACGCGGGTGACATCGCGCTCTCCAAACAGGATCTGGCCGCTGTTACTGCTTTCTAATCCGGCAATAATACGCAATAAAGTGGTTTTCCCGGATCCTGAGGGGCCAAGCAGCCCCATCATTTCACCTTGCTCAATGGTGAGTGATAACGGCGATAACGCTTGGAATTGGCCAAAGTGTTTGGTGATATCGTTCAGTTGAATGCGCATGGCTTACGGCTCACTCTGGTTCGTTTGTAAGGTTAAGTGGGCAGGCGTTGATGCACTGCTTTCATCCATCGGCGCGGTGCTGGCGTGCACACGATACTGACGCCATTCCACCAAAGCTTTTAGCGCCAAGGTGGCGAGAGCCATAAAAGCAAGTAATGACGCACAGGCGAACGCCGCTTGGGTTTGGTAGTCCTCATAGAGCAGCTGTACCTGCAAAGGCAGGGTATTGGTTTGACCGCGAATGCTGCCTGACACCACAGCGACCGCACCAAACTCGCCGATGGCGCGCGCATTAGTCAAAATGACCCCGTAGATGAGGGCCCACTTAATATTGGGCAAGGTGACGCGGCGAAAAAGCTGCCACCATGATGCGCCTAACACCACCGCCGCTTCTTCCTCGGCTTGCCCTTGCTGTTGCATGAGCGGGATCAGCTCGCGGGCGACAAAAGGGCAGGTAACAAAAATAGTGACCAACACAATGCCGGGTAGGGCAAACATTACTTGAAGATCATGCTCAAATAGCCACGCGCCTAGCCAGCCGTTACTGCCATACAGCAGCAAATAGAGTAAGCCTGCGACCACGGGCGACACGGCAAACGGGATATCAATCAAGGTGGTGACCAGTTTTCGTCCCGGAAATTGGAAACGGGTGACCGCCCATGCCAACATCACGCCAAATACTAGGTTAATGGGTACCGTGAGAACGGCCACTAATAAAGTGAGGCCAATCGCGTGGCGGGTATCCGGCGCGAGCAAGTGTTGGAAGTAACTGGCGATACCATCCGCGAAGGCAATGGAAAAGATGCTTACCAATGGCACAACCAACACCAGCGCCACGAGCAGCAGCATAAGCGCGATTAAACTGCGCCTTATCCATGGGGTATCACCGATTCTCACCGTGTTTCTACTCATAAGGTGTCCTTATCGCCCGTGAATGCGCTTTAAGTAGCGACCTTGCCAAAGGTTAATGGCAAACAACAATGACAGGGATGCCATCAAGATCACCGAGGCAATGGCACTCGCCGCTGGAAAATCAAACTCTTGCAAGCGAACAAAGATCATCAGCGACGTGATCTCGCTAACGTAGGGCATATTGCCAGCAATAAAAATGACCGCGCCGAACTCGCCTAAGCTGCGGGTAAACGATAAGGCCACACCGACTAACAACGCTGGCTTGATGGTCGGCAGAATAATCCGCCAAAATACCGCAGCGTCGCTCGCCCCGAGCACAGTACCGGCCTCTTCTTCCTCTTGAGAAATTTCCTCCAACACGGGTTGGACGGTACGCACCACAAACGGCAAGCTGGTAAACATCATGGCAATCACGATCCCAAGCGGCGTGTAAGCAACTTGGATACCGAAATTAGCAAGCACACTGCCTATCCAGCCGTTATCGGCGTACAGGGTGGCGAGCGTGACACCGGCAACGGCGGTGGGCAGTGCAAACGGCAAATCAACCAGCGCATCGACCAAGCGTTTGCCCGCAAAATCGTATCGCACCAGCACCCACGCAAAGAGCAGGCCAATCACACCATTTAGTAGTGAGGCAATCAGCGCCGCACCGGCTGTGACTTTATAACTGGCAACAATGCGTGGGTCAGTGATGGCAAACCAGTATTCTTGCCAACTCATTTGGCTGGTTTGCATGATAAGGCCGCTGGCCGGTAACAGCAGGATTAAGCTGAAGAACAGCAAAGACACGCCCAAACTGATGCCAAACCCGGGCAGCACGCGTTGCTGACGTGCTGCCAAAGGTGTGGATTGGCGTTGATACGATAGCGATGGCATAGCGTCTCAATACCTAGAAAGCATTAACGGCGTTGTAGTTGGTCGAGTTTTCCGCCACTGGCAAAGTGCGTTTTCATGGCCTGGTCCCAACTTCCTGCGATAGCTTCCACGGTCAGCAATTCGACTTCAGGGAAACGATCGGCATTGTCTTTGACCACGTCAGGGTGATGGACACGGTAGTTAAAATCGGCCAATAAGCGCTGTGCTTTTTCACTGTATAGGTAAGACAGATACTCGGTTGCCAACTCAGTGGTGCCGTTGCGTTTGGCGTTACGCTCAACCACGGCGACGGGGAACTCAGCTAAAATCGAGGTTTTAGGCACCACAATATCGTACTTGTCGCTACCATATTGCTGGCGGATATTGTTGACTTCTGATTCAAAGGTGACCAGCACATCGCCAATGCCACGTTCAACAAATGAGGTGGTTGCGCCGCGGCCACCGGTATCAAACACCGCCACATTGGCGAGAAGCTGTTTCAAAAACTGGTCTTGTTGCTCGGTGTTGTCTTTTCCGAACGCCTTTTGCGCATAACCGAGTGCAGCAAGGTAGGTATAACGGGCGTTACCGGAGGTTTTTGGGTTTGGGAAGACAGAGGCAACGTCGTCCTTGGCTAAATCATCCCAATTTTCAATGTTTTTGGGGTTGCCCTTGCGCACTAAAAACGCGGTGGTGGAGTAGTACGGCGAGCTACTGTTGGGGAAATTCTCTTTCCAGTTTTTGTCGATCAACTTGCCGCGATCGTACAGCACCTGTACATCCGTGACTTGGTTGAAGGTGACCACATCCGCTTGTAGCCCTTGCATGATGGCGCGCGCCTGCGCCGAGGATCCGCCATGAGACTGCTTAATGGTCACCGACTCTCCGGTTTTTTCTTGCCAGTGCGCCGCAAACAGCGGATTGTAATCAGCAAAAAGCTCACGCGCGATGTCGTAAGATGAATTCAAAAGAGTTTGCTCGGCGGCAGATACCGGTGCGGCACTGGTGGCAAGCAAGGCTGAGAGAGCCAGCGTTTTGAATACCTTCATTGTAAAATCCTTGATAGCCGTTTGTTGCTGTTATCAGCGAAGAAAGTTGGGATAGGTCACAGAATAAAAGCAATTGAAGGGAATAAAAAAGAGTTTGAATATAACCATTTTGTATATGTTAGTGAAAAAATGTCTGCGTGTCGCACATAGCCTCCTTGTAGGRTATGGCGATAGACAGTGCCTTACGCGGTGTTGAAAGCACCCATCAGGCAGGCAATTCATGAAACATGCAGAGGTAAGCAACGTGGCTGATTTCCCCACGCTTGAAGATTATGTGGGTCAGACCCCTTTGGTGCGCTTGCAGCGCCTAGCTGCAGCTACAGGCAGCACTGTTTTGGTCAAACTCGAGGGCAATAACCCAGCCGGTTCGGTGAAAGACAGACCTGCACTTAATATGATCGTGCAAGCAGAAGCACGGGGAGATATCCAACCGGGCGATACCTTGATTGAAGCGACCAGTGGCAACACTGGGATCGCGCTGGCGATGGCAGCGGCGATTAAAGGCTATCGACTGATTTTAATCATGCCTGAAAACGCCACACAGGAGCGCAAAGATGCCATGCGAGCCTATGGCAGTGAGCTTATCCTCGTCTCTCAAGCGGCGGGGATGGAAGGCGCACGCGATTTAGCTTTATCCATGCAGGCACAGGGTAAGGGCAAAGTGTTGGATCAGTTTAWTAACCCGGATAACTGGCAGGCGCACTTAACGGGTACGGGCCCAGAAATTTGGCAACAAAGCCAGCAACAAATCACCCACTTTATCGCCAGCATGGGCACCACAGGCACCATTGTGGGAACCTCAAAGTACCTAAAAACGCAAAACCCCGCGATTAAAACCATTGGCTTACAGCCTACCGAAGGGAGTGCGATCCCTGGTATTCGGCGCTGGCCGGCTGAGTATTTACCTGGCATTTATACCGACGAGCATATCGACGAGGTGATGGACATTTCTGAGCAAGATGCGAAAGAGACTGCGCGCGCCCTCGCCAGAGAAGAGGGTATATGTGCAGGTGTTAGCTCGGGTGGCGCGGTGTTTGCGGCCCTGCAAGTCGCGAAAGCCGAACCCGGCTCTGTGGTGGTGCCCATTGTTTGCGACCGCGGCGACCGTTATTTGTCGTCGGGACTGTTCTCGTAGAACGACGATAAACCGAAGGCAGGTGGCGATTGCGCCGCCTGCTCACCTGTCATTCTTTAACGTTCAGCCGCGAGAGTGCGGTTTGAGCTGGCACTGAATAGGTTTACAAGCCGCATTCCGACTAGCATGCTAATCACAAATAAGCTTATCGGTAGTGCACCGGAGCCAATGGCCGTGATTGCCGGGCCTGGGCAAAGTCCGGCGAGTCCCCAGCCGGTGCCAAAGAGTAATGCGCCGCCGATGAGTTTTTTATCAATCTTTCGCGTTTTGGGCAGGCAAAATTGATCGGCCATTAAGGGTTTTTTCTGCCGACGCACGGCCAAAAAGTAGCCGGGAACAAAAACCAGCAGCGCACCACCCATCACAAACACAAGGCTGGGGTCCCAGTGGCCAAACACATCCAGAAAGCCAATCACCTTAGACGGGTCGGTCATGCCTGACACCATCATACCCACACCGAAGATAAAGCCTGAGAGTAGAGCAACAAGGCGGAACATAAGCGATAAACGTCCTTAAAGGTGTAAACGAACAAAAACAGTGACAAAGGCAGCACTCATAAAAGTGAGCGTTGCCACGATTGACCGTTTCGATAAGCGACCGATGCCACAAATGCTATGACCACTGGTACAGCCGTTTCCGAGCGTTGTTCCTGCGCCGACCAATAAACCTGCGAGTACGGCAACCATAGGTGTTAATCCCGGTGTAAGGCTTGTGTAGTCGGGCAATTCGAAGCCAATGAATGGCATTAAGACACCGGCAGTGATCATACCCAGCAAAAACAACCCTCGCCATTGTGCCTCACGACCGCGTGATGACAACGCGCCTGACACTATACCGTTGATCCCCGCAATACGACCATTGAAAGCTAATAGTGCCAGACAGGCTGTGCCCACAAGCATGCCACCAACTAAGGCTTCCCATGGAATTTGAAATGTCATGATTTTCCTTTCAGTGAGTCAAAACAGGTTACGATTAAATCAGACACGCAGCATACTGAGGCTTCAATATAAGTCAATGCTAATTTAGTTTTTGCGTGAATAAATGGCGCTAGTGTTGGCTCTTGGACTTCTCGACGTTCTAGCTCTCTATGTCATTCAACAAGGTGGCCAGTTCATCAATACTTTGCACGGTACTTTCCACTAATTCACTAATCTGTTTACTCGACTGATGAGAGCTTTGGGCTAACTGACGAACCTCATCGGCGACCACGGCAAAACCACGCCCAAGCTCACCCGCGCGAGCGGCCTCTATGGCGGCGTTGAGTGCGAGTAAGTTAGTGCGCTCTGAAATATTGTTGATGGTATCAATGATTTTCATGACCTCTTGGCTGGACTGAGAGACGGACTGCATTGATGTTTGTGTTTTTGCGACTGTTTTACGCCGCGTACTGATATCGATACCGAACATGACATAATTGAGTATGTTGCCGGATAAATCTTTAAGTACACAGATTCTCGCATCAATCGCCAGTTGGTCATGTTGACCATCAAACTCGATCAACGCCGAAGCATGCCCTTGTTCATCAATCGCTTCTTTTAATTCGTGAGTAATTTTATGATAAATAGAACGTGACGCGTCGTCACACGACTTATCAATCTGTTTTAGTGCCTCTTCAAATAAGGGGTTCACGGAATCAAGCTTGCCAGTCGCGTCAATCTCCATAATGACGAGCGCGCCGCCAATAGCATCCAGTTTGCGGGTGAAATCTAAATAGGTTTGCTTGACTTGCGTAATATTGGCTTGTACCGATATAAAATGGGTTAGCTGGTTTTGGCTGTCCCAAACAGGGTTTATCGATAAGGAGATCCAGTAGGGCTCGCCATCCTTATTATAATTCAATATTTCGTCATAGAAGGGTTCACAACGTGATAAATGATCGCGGATATTTTGTATGGTTTGGGGGTCGGTATCTTTACCTTGTAAAACATGTCCTGGCTTTTTCCCTTCCATTTCATTAAATGTATAGCCTGACATATCTTCGAAGCCGCGATTAACGTATACCACTTCACCTTTCGGATTCGTCACCACAACAGCATTGTCGGTTTCGTTAGCGACCATGGACAGTAATCGCATTTCTTCGCGACGTCTTACTGCTTCCGTAACATCTTTAACAAATGCGGTATAGAGTGTCCGGTTATCCAGACGTATCTTAGACAGTGACAGTTGTCCCCAGAGGCGATGACCGTCTTTGTGTTCAATTTCGACTTCTCGACTTGTCCCGACAATTCTGTCTTCGCCGGTTTTGCGGTTCCTATCAATATATTCATCATGAGTAGACTGAATTGCTTGCGGGACCAGCATTTTAACGTTTTTACCCTGAACCTCTTCTTTGCTGTATCCCCACAACTGCTCAGCCGCTTTGTTATAAAAAGTGATACAGTTGTGTTCATTTATGCACACGACTGCATCAAGCGCTTGCTCGAGCGTTTGGGTCATCATCTCTCGTGCCTCTCGTTCCGCGGTCACATCACGAACAAAGGCGGTGTAATGGATTTTGCCAGCGACACGTATCTTGGATAACGACAGTTGTACCCAAGTCAATGCGCCATCTTTCCGCTTGAGCTGCACTTCCCGAGAGCGTCCGACGATACGATCCTCCCCGCCCTCTCTGTGTCGGTTAACATAACTATCATGATCAGCTTGCAGTTCGGTAGGGATCAGCATCGCCACGTTTTTACCTAATACCTCGTTCGCGGCGTATCCCCATATATCCTCTGCGGCTTGATTAAAAAAGGTGATGTTATTGTGATGATCAATCGTGACAACGGCGATAATGGCTTGCTCAAGTGCTTGTAAATGAGTGTTAGAGCGACCTAGCATAGTTATCCTCTTGCTCAAAACGGGAAATGAGACTCAGTGGAGTGATGTCGTGACATCATGCATGAAGTTAATGACTAAAAGCCTTACAACTAATCATGACAATAGTTAAGGTATAAACGAGGTAGGGGAGATTTTCCAATAAATAAAAGCACGAACGGGTGCTCGTGCTTTTTGATAGGGAGTGTCTGAATGGTTAGGCGGTGGCGAATTTGTAAGTGCGATAGCCTCCAATCAAATTGCGCGCTTTAAAGCCATGATTGACTAACTGGCGGTAGGCGACGTTGCCTCTGAGACCGACCTGACAGTAAATCAAAATTTCTTTGTCTTTGGGTAGTTCATCGATGCGTCCGCGCAGCTCGTCGACCGGAATATGCACATCGCCTTCAATGTACTGGCCGTTTTCGCGCTCTGGGGCATTGCGCACATCGAGTAGCACTTGGTCATCATGTCTCGCATCTAGCTCGTGATAATGAATCGCTTTTGCATCACCCTTAATCAGGTTGGTTGCTACAAACGCCGCTTGGTTAATCACATCTTTGGCACTTCCGTAAGGCGGTGCGTAGGTGAGTTCTAGATGTTGTAGCTGCTCAACGGTCATGCCAGCACGTTGTGCCACGGCCATTACATCAATGCGCTTATCAATGCCGTCTTTACCCACCGCTTGTGCGCCTAAAATCGCACCGGTATCCGGGGCAAATAACAGTTTAAACGAGACAATTTCGGCACCGGGATAATAACCGGCATGACTGGCGGCGTGGACATAGACCTTTTGATAGTCGATATCAGCGTGCTTGAGTTGTTTCTCGTTTTGGCCCACCGAGGCGACGGCGAGATCGAACACTTTACAGATGGCGGTGCCTTGGGTGCCAAGATAATGTTCAGTGCTTCCTAGCATGTTGTCAGCGGCCATACGTCCTTGACGGTTCGCCGGACCCGCCAGTGGCACTAACGTTGGCTTATGGGTCACAAAGTCGATTTCTTCGACTGCATCGCCGACCGCGTAAATATCGGGATCTTGGGTCTGCAGAGTACTGTTGACCACAATCCCGCCTTTTTCACCAATGGCAAGCCCCGCCTGTTGCGCCAGCGTGACTTCAGGCTTAACGCCAACCGCCATGATCAACAATTCAGTCTGCAGCGTGTCACCATTATTGAGCGTGAGGCTCAGTGAACCTTCTAAGTGTTGTGGCTCTCTGGGCTCGCCGGCATCATCACTGGCGACATGCGTGGTGGGAATAAACTCGGCGGACTCCAGCGCTGTGCCTAGGCGTAAATCCACTCCTTGATCGCGAATGGTTTGATGAACAAAGCCCGCCATTTCGCGATCAACCGGCGTCATGACCTGATCGGCCATCTCCAATAGGGTGGTTTTAATCCCGCGTTGATGCAGCGCTTCCATCATCTCAAGGCCAATAAATCCTCCGCCAACGACAGTCGCATGGCTGGGGTTATTCATATCAATGGTATGCAAAATCGCATCCATATCTGGAATATTGCGGAGCGAGTGGGTCAGCGGGTTATCTAAGCCAGGGATGGGCGGCATGATGGGGGCCGCACCTGGGCTTAACAGTAATTTGTCGTAACTTTCTTGATAATCGCTGCCATCGGCACGGGTGACGGTAACGGTTTTGTTCTCGCGATTAATCGCAGTGACTGTGCTGTTGATGCGCACATCCACATTAAAGCGGGCGCGAAAACTATCTGGGGTTTGCAGCAAGAGTTTACTGCGATCGGTAATATCTCCGCCGATATGATAAGGCAAACCACAATTAGCGAACGAGACGTACGGGCCACGTTCGAACATGATAATTTCGGCTTCTTCACTTAAGCGACGGGCGCGAGCGGCGGCAGAGGCGCCACCAGCGACGCCGCCAATAATTACGATTTTGGTCATTATGACTCCATCAAGCGTTGCTTAGTCCAAGTTTTTTCAGGAAAAAGGCAGCCGGACAAATCCCTGTAAACGCACTTTGGATCAGGTTTACGCCAATGAAGACGGTTAGCCAAATAAATTGGCTGTGAACTGTGAGGGTAAGCACGACAGAAAGTAGCACCATCATGCCAGCGATTACACGTACGCCATTATCAATTGTCATAGCAAGACTCCTTTGCATCCTCTATACGATTCCCCGACAGACCGAACCGCTTTGGCTCGAACGCCTTCAGTGTTTGTCGGCACTGGGATCACTCTAGAAGTTATATTT
>NZ_MUFB01000027.1 GCF_001996005.1 Salinivibrio siamensis
GGCTATGAAGGCGAGAAGAAAAGCAAGGCTATGAAGGCGAGAAGAAAAGCAATGAGTGTGGTTGAAAGCGCCATTAATAAAGTAAGGAAGCTAAGACGAGATTTATAATAAATAATAGTGGTTAAAACCAAGCTATAGCGTGGATTCTAGACCTATGCTATAGCTTTATCGATACGCCGTCCCAATAGGCTCCTTTCAATGTTTGCTTTTTGATATGGCGTAATACGCAAGCGTAGATATAACAGGAAGCAGAGCAAGAATTAAATTTCCATAAAAATCCAAAGTGCTCTTCAAAACATCAATTTCTTTTGCCACATTAGACTTTATCCTTTTTCTTTCATTAGTCAGACTTTCTTGTAGCTGTATCTGGGCCCTACTAATACGCTCTATCTCATCTTTAAGACGGGATATTTTAAGAATCTCATCAGGATTCATAGGGTTGATTGACTGTCTAATCCCAATATTCCGCGCGTCGACTTCTTCAATTCTTTCTTCGAGGGCTGAAAGCTTCGCTCTTATGAGAGCCTGACTGTTTCCCTGCGACTCTGCTTTATTTATCCCTTCTTCGAGTTGCTCAATAATAGTATTGTAAGCATCAGTACTAAATTTCAAATGTGACATCGAGGCAACCGAATCAAGGGGATCTAGACCCGAAGATGCATTGGTCAAAGCTGCGACCATACTATTGATCTCATTAATCTCTGTCCTCTTTTTAAAAAGAGCATATCCAGAACCGGTTAAACTTATAACCAAAGAGAGTACTATTATTACTTTTGACCTATTCATCTTAAACGTCCTATCAAATATCAACTGAGTATGTAAGTCTTTGCGCTGCTCGGAATCGATTGGCTAGGTAAGTTTATCACTACATTTGTTGGCTTTTTATTTTACCAGTCGGAGTCAGCTTCCATATAATGGCAGAAGACAGAGTAACCTTCCGTGGGATCTCAATAGGTGAAAACAAGCCGAGTTCATCCATAGTCTCATAGTAACCTTGAGCATCTTCATTAGCACCGAAGGCGCTTTTATTGTAAATCATACAAAGCCCTATCCATCTATGGTTAAAGGTCATATGCTCTAACATCTCGTACTTTTCAATCAGCCTTCTATAATTATAAAATGGGTCACTCTTTTCCATTACCGCGCAGTTAAAAGCCAGCAAAACAGTTTCTTTCTGACCTAAAAAAGATCTGAGTATATTGGTATAGAATTTACCATTATAAATAACTTTTTCCGATGAACACTCAGCGCTTTCAACAAACTTTAAAATATGATAAATAACTCTGAAATAATGACTCAAATCGTTAAGCGTTACTTGTCCCCCTTTGGAAAAGTTAAAGCTAAAATCCCTATATTCTATACAATTGCCTTTCGATGCAAGAAAGGCAAACCCTGAAGTTTCTTCACTAGGACAGAATTCGGTATTCATCATTTGAGTCAGATGCGAATAGAGACTATTATTAACATCACCCATTTCTCTAGATATCGCATTAAATTGATCTAAAAGTGAAAAGAATGTATCTTCGAATCGCTTCTTCTCTTGCGTTTTTGTCTGCTGATAGTGCGATAATTGAGTTTTTCTTAACGTTTCTTGTGTTTCGGATAATTCCTTTTTCTGTATTAGCACAGACTGTGTTAGCCAGTACAATGCGAACAAAGCAACAATGGGGCTCAAGATACCACCAAAGTAACTACCAAAGCCGCCCCATATAGTAGTATCAAGGGATAAGCTGGCACCTGAGTTTACAAACCTGCCAAAATAAAAGCCAATCACTAGAAGTGCACTAGTGGCAGCAACCCACCAAGAACACTTTATCTTTTTTTGTAATTTTTCAATTTCAGTATCTGTTTCACTTTTTTCCACAGCAACCCCTTGTTTTATTTGGCGTAAAGTAAATTTAAAACAATGACAACTGATTATGCAAGTCTTTGCGGCGCTCTGGCGTGAGTGATTTGATTAGCGCGCTGGCGAGTTCATCGGTTGTTTTCGTGCTTGGCGAAAGTGGGCTGTGGTAGTGAGAGAACGCGACGAACTGGTGACCGCAATCAGCGTTCGTGCACTGGCAATAAATATCGGCACAGTTTTGCGAGAGTCGATTTGTTTTCGTGATCCGCGCGCGGGAACCACAGCCACAAAAATGCGCTTCTGTTTCACAAAAGTGCCCTGCTATAACTCTAATTTGCTGTGCTGCAGCGTGTGTTTATAGCTCACCGTTTGCACAAAGCTGTGACTGTAATTCGGGTCGCTGCACACACAGTGCAAATCACTTTTATCAAATCTTTGTTCATGTTTTGGTGTGTGCTACCGCGCCGAATTGAAAAAAACTCTCAAAGTATCCTTCATCACTTAAATCTATACTTTTCTTGGCACAACCTTTTTTTAGCTGGTAATGTGTATTGATAAAATGGCACGCCAAGGCGTGCCATTTTTGTGTCGGTTAAGCAGGATTAATCAAATACACCAAGGCCTCATAGGGTGCCAGTTGCATTTCTGGCATTAAGGGCTTGGTTTCTGGGTAATTATGGCTGACCAAGTCTGCGTTCGGGGCCGGGGCGAGAGGCAAGGTCGCCGTGACCGGTTCGCCATAAAAATTACACACCACCACCAGTTGGCTATCGCCATTGTCGCGACGATAGGCGAGCAGTTGTGGGTGGTCAGGCAACAAGTCCTGATAATCGCCTTCACGGATCACGGGTAAGGTTTTACGCAGGGAAATCAGCTTTTTGTAGTGATAGAACACCGAGTCTTTATCCGCCAGTGCGGTGTCGACATTGACGTCAACATAGTTAGGCGCAGGCGTTAGCCACGGTGTACCTGTGGTAAAACCGGCGTTTGCTGAACTGTCCCACTGCATAGGCGTGCGTGAATTATCGCGCGAGCGTGCCGCCAGAATGGCCAGCACTTCCCCTTCTGGCATGCCTTGGTCGCACAGCAGACGGTGCATGTTGCGACTCTCAACGTCTTGATAGTCATCGATACGCTGATAGCTAGGGTTAGTCATGCCAATTTCTTCCCCTTGATACACGTAAGGCGTGCCTTGCTGCATATGAATCGCAGTGGCAAGCATTTTAGCGGACGCGACCCGATAGTGGCGGTCATCACCAAAGCGGCTGACCACACGCGGCTGGTCGTGGTTACACCAAAACAGTGCGCCCCAACCTTGATTATGCAGGCCGTGTTGCCAAGTGCGGAAAAGCTGTTTTAGGGCCAAGAAGTCAAACGGCGCCAGTCGCCACTTCTCGCCGCCCGGATAATCGACTTTTAAGTGGTGGAAGTTAAACACCATGGAGAGCTCTTTGCCATCCGGCGCGGAGTATTGCTGACAGTGCTCCAGAGTGGTTGAAGACATCTCGCCCACGGTGACGCTGCCGTAATGCTGAAAAATATCCCGGCTGATCTCTTGCAAGTACTCGTGGACGCGGGGACCATCGGTATAAAAACGGCGACCATCGCCTTGATGATCGTTGGGAAAAGACTGATCTTTGGAGATCAAATTGATCACATCGAGGCGAAAGCCATCCACGCCTTTCTCGGCCCAAAAGGCCATTACGTCTTTGACGGCTGCCCGCACCTCAGGATTTTCCCAGTTAAGATCGGCCTGTTCGGTGGCAAATAGGTGGAGGTAATACTGGCCGGTGGGTTCGTGCCATTGCCACGCGCTACCACCAAATTTTGATTGCCAGTTGTTAGGAACACCGCCGTTAACCGGATCTTTCCAGATGTAGTAATCGCGATAGGGACTGTCTTTACCAGTCAGCGCGGATTGGAACCAGGGGTGCTCGGTCGAGGTGTGGTTAATCACAATATCCATGATGATGCGGATATCGCGCTTATGTGCCTCGGCGAGCAGGGTGTCGAAGTCGTCCATGGTGCCTAGGCTGGGGTCAATCGCGTAATAATCGGCAATGTCGTAGCCGTTATCGACTTGTGGTGATACATAAATGGGGGTTAGCCATAATGCATCGATGCCCAAGGTCGAAAAATAGTCCAGTTTTTCGATAATGCCCGGCAGATCACCTGTCCCTGTTTGTGTGGTATCACGGAAGCTTTTCGGGTAAATCTGATAGATGGTGGCCGTTTTCCACCAGGGATGTGCGTGCATAATGTCTCTCTTAACGCTAAAAAAGCGGGGAGCGTACTCCCCGCGGACGGAATGGGAATTAGACGACCGCCAATTTGCCTTTGCTGGCCTGGCGGCGATACATAAAGGCGGTGAGTGCGATTGGCACCAAGATGGCGATTAACATCGCGACTGCGTAAACACCCCAGAATTGTGGCTGGATAGATAAGATGCCTGGTAGGCCCCCGACACCAATACCGTTGGCCATCACACCGGAAAGACCACACACAATGGCGGCCAGCGCTGAGCCAACCATCGCGCACAGCATTGGGAATTTGTAACGTAGGTTAATCCCGTACATGGCCGGCTCTGTCACGCCAAGGTAGGCGGAAATCGCCGCGGGCACAGAGATTTCACGTTCGTTTTCTTTCTTGCTGACCCAAATAATGCCAACCACCGCCGAGGCTTGTGCAATGTTGGACAGGGCAATCAGCGGCCAAATAGGCGTGCCGCCCATTTCCTGCATCAGCTGCAAGTCCACCGCGTTGGTGGTGTGGTGAACACCGGTAATCACCAAAGGTGCATAGAGGAAGCCAAATAGCGCTGCGCCGATAAAGGCGAAATCACCGGTCATCGCCGTGCGAGCCAAGAAGGCGACGCCGTTGCCGATTTCACGCCCAAAGGGACCGATAAGGGTGTGCGCCAGTACCACTGAGGTGAGCAGCGCGACAAACGGCACCACCACAAGATAAAGGTAATCTGGAATAATACGTTTTAACTGGGTTTCAATAAATGCCAAAGCCATCCCTGCAAACATGGCTGGGATCACCTGTGCTTGGTAGCCGACTTTTTCAATTGAGAACCAGCCAAAGTCCCACACTTCAGGCATCTCTTTACCGATAAGGTAAGCGTTCATCAATTGTGGCGATACTAGGGTAATACCTAGCACGATACCCAAAATGGGTGTGCCGCCCATTTTTCTCACCGTCGCCCAACATACGCCGACAGGCAGGAAGTGGAAGATGGCTTCGCCAAGCAGCCATAAGAAGCCGTGAGCGGTGGCCCAAAACTCACTGATTTCGGTCAGGGTTTTGCCATCGAACATGCGGATATCGCCGATCACATTACGGAAGCCGAGGATTAGACCACCGGTGATAATCGCGGGTAAAAGGGGAACAAAAATTTCCGCGAGGTGTGAGATGGCACGCTCAGTCAGGCTCATATTTTGGCGCGCGGCTTGTTTGGCCTCGTCTTTTGACTGGCCTTCCACCCCGGTTTGTTCTTCTAGTAGGGCGTACACTTGGTCGACATTGGTGCCGATCACCACCTGAAATTGACCGGCGCTGGTAAAGCAGCCTTTGACCATGGGGAGCGCTTCAATCGCAGCCACGTCCGCTTTTTCCGGATCGTTTAGCACGAATCGTAAACGGGTTAGGCAGTGGCTAACGGTGGCGATGTTGTCTTTGCCGCCAATATGCGTGACCAATTGGTCAATGGCCTTTTTATCTATCTGGCTCATAAGCAATCCTGTATTGCTGTAGGGTATTCATTGGTAACGTTCCCACTGATTATGGATCGTACTAATCCAATTATCAGTGGAATCGTTCCCATTGTTTGAAAACCATCACACATAAATTTGTAACTGCCTGATTTTTGGTGTTGGTTGAAGGTTAGGGTGTCACCAGGTGGCAAGGTTGTGTCCAGTGGCTAACCACGGGATCGTCGTCATCCAGCTGCTTGAGTAGCAAGTCGGCCGCATGTTGCCCTGCTTGGTGGTAACCTAGCTCCACACTGACGGCGCGTGGAAACATAAAGCGTAGCATGTCGTGATTGCCAATGCCGCCAATAGCGATGTCTTCTCGCCCAAGTGTTTGTAGGCGTTTCGCGACCCCCAGAGCGAGGGTATCGGACGCACAAACAATGGCATCGGTCTGTGTATTGATGAGGCTATCTGTGGCGTTGTAGGCGGCATGCAAGCTCATCTCACAGCGGTGTAGTCGTGGTGAGATCTGGTGGGTTTGGCAAAAATGCTGGTAGGCATCAGAGCGGGCGAGACCTGTGGTTTCATCTCGCTCATCAATCCCTAAGAAAGCAATATGTCGACACCCTTGATGATAAAAGTGATCCATCACTTGTGCGACCGCGCCTTGGTTGTCATAGCTGACGCTAACGTATTGATCACTATCGACGGCTAGCACAACACAGTTAGGGGCGAATGGCGCTAGCGCGTTGAGATCACAGCCAGAAAAACCAAAAAAGATAATACCGTCGACATTACGGCGTTTCAGCACATCAAGGTGAGCTTGTGCTTTTTGTTGTGAGAATTGGCTTTCCATGATGGCGGCGTCATAGCCTTTGGCATACAAGGTATTGAGCAGGCCAGTCAGTGCAGTGTTTTCTGAATTGGAGCTGAGTTTCGCTACGATCACCCCCACGACGCCACTGCGTTGTGCACGCATCGCACGTGCGGATTTAGAGGGCATAAAGCCATGCTGATCGATCACGGCTTGTACTTTCTCGCGTGTGCTGTCTTTGACCCGTGGATCATCGTTTAGCACACGAGATACGGTTGATTTTCCCACCCCGGCTAAGCGGGCGATATCCAAAATGGTCAATGCTTTTGTCATCTTGCTCTCTGCAGTCACACTAAATCAGCAGCTTAGTCGCCGCCTGTTGGGGGGTGATGATAACAGGCGTGATTGGCGCTTGCGATTTATTGATTAATTTGTAAACTATTGCCTGATTTTTGAACAGACTTCCCGCTTTAGACTGAAATGATGATGAGTCACCCATTACTACAAACAATCAATAAGTGCCTAGTACGCGTTACCACCCTGACCTTGGCGGTGATGGCCGTCAAGTTTAGTGCCATCTATTTGGTACCGTTAGCGGTATTGATAAAAACCCACTTCAAAGAAATTGTCCACTGGTAAAAGTGCCGATCCTGTCTTCGACCATGGTATTTAGCCCCAGCCAATAGTGTTGATAAGCGCGGCTGTGAGCTTGCGGTCGCGCAGAGACAAGCCCGCGCAACACTGGCATTAAGCGTTGCCAACTGGTTGCAAATTCAAAGCCGATATCAGGATGAGTGAGGTAGCGTAAATGCTGGGCGACAAGCGGCTGTATTGCGTCTGCGAGATACGGGTTGATCCCGGCAAAGAGCGTGTAATGAAGCTGCTGATGCCAGTGCGCCACGGCCGCGACGTCACGATAATCCTTGGCTGGCAGATTCTGTAGGCTGTGCAGTAAACCCAGTAGGGTCAATGAGGTCGGCTCATCCAACCGAGGTGGCAGCCTATCCATGAAAGCGCCAACCATTGCCTGTATGCCAGACGCGAGAGGTTGCCAGTCTGCCTGACTTAAGGGCATTAACTGGTATCCGAGTTGGGGTTGGTAGCTGATGCGTCCCGCCATGGCGAGTAAATGCAAGCCATCACGTGCCGTTGCTGTGGTTAAACCAAGTTGTTCGCATAAGGTGGCGACGGTGAGTGAATAATTGCCGTGCGCATTCGGTGTTAATGTGAGCTGGCGGGTTAATACTGCTGCCCAAATATGCGCCATGGCTTCTTGTGCTTTGGTTGGTTTCATTGCGCTTCCTGCTGTGCCTTCTTTTATCATGCCACTGAACGGGTGATAAAAAAACGCCCCGAACGAGTCGGGGCGTGATGGTTTGTAAAAACCGCTTAGGTCTGCAGTAAACGTCTTATTACAGAACGTGCACAGAGGTGGTGTTGGTGGTACCAGACGGCACGAGTGCGCCTGAGACCATGACCACGATATCGCCTTTGTTCGCTAAGCCTGACTCTAGCGCGATGGTTTTACCACGACGGTAGAACTCATCGGTGCTATCGATGCTTTCGATCATCACAGGTGTCACCCCTTTGGTCAGACACAAGTGAGCGGCTGTTTTCGGGTTAGTGGTGACCGCAACAATGTTCGCGGTTGGGAAGTACTTACGCACTGAGCGCGCTGACTTACCTGCTTCAGTCGCAACCACAATCAACGGGGCACTGAGCTTTTGAGAGGTATCGACCGCGCCTTTACAGACCGCTTCGGTGATACGTAGGCGGTCGCTATCAAGGCGAGAGCCTAAGGCTGGAGACATTTGACGGTCTGTGCGCTCACAGATTTGTGCCATAATGCTCACCGCTTCTAATGGGTACTTCCCTTTCGCTGATTCACCTGACAGCATCACCGCATCGGTGCCGTCCATGATAGCGTTGGCCACGTCACCTGCTTCTGCGCGGGTTGGGCGTGGGTTTTTGATCATCGAATCGAGCATTTGTGTCGCCGTGATAACCATCTTGCGTGCACGGTTACATTTTTCGATCATCATCTTCTGCGCGAAGATCACTTCTTCAACGGGGATCTCTACACCGAGGTCACCACGAGCAACCATGATGCCGTCAGATGCTTCCAAGATAGCGTCAAAGTTGTCGACACCTTCTTGGTTCTCAATTTTAGAGATGATCTTGATGTCGCTACCGCCGTTTTGCGCCAATAGATCGCGGATTTCTTCTACGTCTTCTTTCTTACGAATAAATGAGGCAGCAACAAAATCAACGCCTTGCTCGCAACCAAATTTCAGATCCGATTTATCTTTTTCAGCCAGCGCAGGCAAGCTGACAGAAACGCCTGGCAGGTTAACGCCTTTGTTTTCGCCGAGCTCACCGTTGTTGAGTACTTTACAAACCACTTCTTTTTCAGTCGTTTCTAGTACTTCCATCTCAAGTAGACCATCATCAACCAGTACTGTATCACCCGCTTTTAAATCTTGCGGCAGACCAGCGTAGGTCACGGCGACGCGTTCTTTATTGCCCACAACAGAGGTATCTGTGGTGAATGTAAAGGTTTGACCGGCTTCCAGTAGCACATCGTCGCCACCTTCCAGTTTTACCGTACGGATCTCTGGACCTTTGGTATCCAGCAAGATAGCGGCTTGTTTGCCGGTTTGCTTCATCACATTACGCAAGTTGGCGATACGCGTACCATGCTCTTGGTAATCACCATGTGAGAAGTTAAGGCGCATGACATTCATGCCAGCTTCAACAAGCTGAGTAAGCATCTCTTCAGATTCGGTTTTTGGGCCAATCGTACATACGATTTTGGTCTTTTTCATCGACACATTTCTCCGGTCAAAAATTGAAACATAAGCCTGATGCTTTCTCACAACACACCGAAAAGTGTAATTTTACCACGCACTTTTACTACTTAAGTGGCTGTGAAAGCGAATTTTTTGCATTTTGCAATGACGTTACCGCAGCCAGGGTTGCTGTGGTGACGTCACTGTTTATCGATCGTGAGTATAGATTGTCTGCGGTGATCTGTGTTGATCACGGGCAATAAAGGCTTCATTGACAATAAAGCACTCAATAGTGCTCCTGTCTCATGAGTCTTCCCTTCCTTTGGGGCGCGTAAATTTACCACAGCTGACGATTTAAATCATTACAACCCGATGACAGCACACTGGTGAATCAAGATATTTTTATCATGATTACGCTTTCTGTTGATGTTTCCACCTTTACCATACGACGTATTCCTTTTTGCTGCTTTTATCGGCCATCAGTGGCCATTTGCATGCTTTCTGATGTGATCTAACTTCCAATTTGAACTGGATCATGCTTTTTTATTAAGTCTTTTGCGTTCCCTTAGAATTTATCTACCATCAAGACTCTTTGAATGGACTGTCTAATAATGTTTGCGCGCACTTTTCGACTTTTGACAGGGATGCTGCTCCTGGCCTGCACGTATGTGAGTACGTTTGCATGGGCTGACGACGCCTATCTGTCAGAAGAAAAAGATATTTTAGTCGCCACTCATTCTTCGGTCTGGAAGCCTTACAGCTACTTGTCTGATGATGGCCAACCAAAAGGCTTGTTGGTCGACTTCTGGCAAGCCTACGGCCAATATAATCATGAGCCCGTACAATTTGTGTTACTCGATTGGGCCGACACGCTCGCTTATATGAAAGAAGGCGGTAACCGTGTTCATGCGGGGTTATTGAAGTCCACCGAACGCGAGGACTACCTCGATTTTGTTGCGCCTATTTTTAATATTGATGGTTCGTTATACATCCGCAATGAAGCGCGCGGCACCAAAACAGATACGCTTGTCGGCGGTAAGGCAGTCGGTGTTGTTGCAGGCAGTTATGAGTCAAGCTATCTCACCGAGCATTATCCGGACGTTGAACAACAGACTTACGCCAATAATGAGCGGTTATTTGACGCCGCTTTCAGTGGTGAGATTGATGCGCTAGTGGCGGATAGCCAAGTCGCTAATTTTTATATGCTCACCTTTGATAAGCCATTGACGTTTGTCGCAGAGCAAATCCTTTACACACGCCCGATTTATGCGGCGGTGCCCAAAGGCAACCAAGCCTTGCTCGCGCAAGTTCGCGAGGGAATGAGTAACATACCGGCGGAAGAGCTGTTACGCATCAAGCAAAAGTGGGTCAATACCGAACGCGTCGAGGCTTATCCAGCCTGGCTTATTCCTAGCATTGTACTGGTGATGCTGTTAGGCGCGGTGACCTATATCTTTATTCTTAAACGTATGGTGTATAAACGCACGGTCGCATTGCGCCGAGCCAATGCCCGTTTGCGAGAGTTCGCCAATACCGATCCTTTGACACAGCTGTTAAATCGCCGTGGACTTGAAACCTATTTTACCCGTTTAAAACCTAAGCTGAGCCGTCAACAGGAAATGGGGTTGATTTTGATTGATCTTGACCATTTCAAGCAGGTCAACGATACCTACGGGCATATGCAAGGCGATAAAGTGCTGGTACACTTGGCAAGTTACCTGAAGCGGTTTGTTAAAAAAGGGGCAGCGGCGCGTTTAGGTGGGGAAGAGTTTTGTATCTTATGTCCTACCCAAGATTTAGATGCTTTAATTGAAATGGCCAATCACATTCGCTGTGATATTGCGGAGACGGTGTTTGAATTTGGCGGCGCGGATATTCGTGTCACCGTGAGTATCGGCGCGATTGTTTCTAGCGATGTGGTGGAGGAGATAAAGCAACTAGAGTTAGATGCGTTGATCCATGCCGCTGATCTTCTCATGTATCGCGCGAAAGACCGTGGACGTAACCAAGTGATGCTCGCTTCTTCGCAATCCGTCAATACCCCCATCGCCGAAATATAATACCGTTTGCTGTCGGGTAAAAGCTGTCTTGCTAACCCCCCTCGTCTTTTAATTTCCTATTGCTCTCCAGCCTGTCTAACCTGGTTGCACTGTATAATAAAACTTATTAAACAACACCTTAGCGACTGTGTGGTCCTACACCCTTTGGGGGCGTTGTGATGGCAAACTCTCTGTTTCGCTTCTGTGCTGTTTTCTTTTCTTGCAGCGATGCCTTCATTAAATATACTGTATATATATACAGGTATTTTGATGATGAAAACACTCGACCAATTAGCTCAGCAACACGGCCTATGGCGTGCTAGTCAGCGGCCGTTAATGGCGGAATTACCCGATAAACAAGCGACCGGTTACACTGCCTTTGATCAGCGCCTCGGCGGCCTCCCGTCTCCAGGGGTGACGGATATTATCAGTGATTATGGCGTCGGTGAGTTGCGGCTGGTGTTATCCGCGTTGTATCACGCTAGCGGTCAGCAGGTGGCGTGGATCCGCCCACCGGTTGGACTCAACGCAGCGATGCTACATCAGCAAGGCTATTCAACCGACAACACCTTGTTGGTGTCTCCCAAAAGCGATCAGGATGCGCTGTGGGCGGCAGAGCAAGCGGCGCGCAGTGGCGCGTGTCAGGCGGTAGTGTTATGGCCATCTTCGCTCACGCTGGGGCAAGTGAAGCGCCTAAAACTGGCGGCCGAACATGGTCAATGTGCGGTGGTGCTGTTGCGCCGCCAGCAGACGTATTCATTGACCTTGCCGGTTGATCTAAGCGTGGCGCTGGCGCCTTCTGCATGTGGCGTGACGGTTACGGTGCGTTATTGTCGCGGCCAATGGCCGCCGGCCCCGTTTACCCTCGATTGGCGCGAGCAATGGCCCGCGTTGGTGACCTGGCCGAGCAATGCTGAGAATTTGCTTGCCTTTCCCTCACGGCAACAGCGGGAGCAAGCGTGATGTCATTGTGGCTGTATCTGCATTGCCCAAGCTTGCTGTTAGATAGTCTTTATGCGCCGTCATCGGCGCAAGCGGTGGGACTGGTCAGCGAGCAAGAAGGCCGTTTAGTGCAGCTCTCTGTGGCGGCTAGCACGCACGGTCTGAATACCGGTATGGGATTAGGGGCAGCAGCGCTTATTTGTCATCAGCTCGCAGTCTATCCTTATTGCGCCGTGAAAGAGCAGTCCGCGCTTGAGCAGCTCGCCACACAGCTTTATCCGCTGGTCGCGGAAATCAGCCTCAATCCCCCTAAAGGTTTATGGCTACACGTGTCACCGATGTTGGCGCTATATCAGGGGTTTCTCCCGCTATGGCAGGCCGTGACTCAAACGCTGGTGGAAAGTGGTATCCGTTATCAAGCTGGGGTGGGCGAAACGCCGCGAGCCGCCGAGCTTATGGCGTATGGCCACGCGGGCAAGGTTAGTATCGACCCCGAGCACTTACAGGCGGCTTTGCAGCAAGTGCCGTTGACCGCAGCCCCTTTACCGGAGACGGTGAAAACCCAGTTTACGCGTCTGGGCCTCTCTCAGTTAGGTGAGCTTATCGCCTTGCCCACCGCTTCGCTGACGCGACGTTTTCCGCGCTCTGTGGTGGATTATCTTGCTGAAGTGAGTGGCGCCCAGCCGACGCCGCTGCGTTATTTTCAGCCACCGCTGCAATTTTTTCAGCAACGGGTTTTATTGTTTGAGCTCAGTGAGCAAGCCCATTTATTGCCCATTATCGAGAATCTCGTCTCGGCACTGTGCCGCTTTCTTGAGCAGCGTAGTGCCTGCACGCCTGCGTTAACGTTGGGCTTTAGCTTGCGTGATGGATGTGAAGAACCCCTGCCGGTGATGGCCGCGCATGGCGAGAAAGACGTCGAGCGCTGGATGGCATTGGTGCGTTTACGGCTGGCGTCATGGCAAGTGAGCCAGCCAGTGACGGCAGTGAGTGTGACGGCTTCGCAAATTGATTGCCACCAACCCGGACAAACCGATCTCTTTAGCGCGCAGCAAGGCGAGCAAAACCGTGATGAGTTGGTCGCGACACTGGCAGCCCGACTCGGGGAGGAGGCGGTTATGCGGTTAGCGTATGTAGATCATCACCGTCCCGAGACGGCCAGCCAACATGTCCCCCATCATCATAGTGCGACACCGACGGCCTCGGCACCCACGCGTCCACGCCCAAGTTTATTGCTGCCGCAACCCACACCACTGGTGGGTAAGGTCACCTTACGTGAAGGGCCGGAGCGGATTGTCACGGGGTGGTGGGAAGACACGCCTATCCAGCGCGATTACTTTATTGCCCAAAACGCCCAGCAACAATGGCTGTGGGTGTTTCGCACGCCAGAAAAAACCTGGTTTTTACACGGCTGGTTTAGTTAGACGGTGAAGCGATGAGTACGTATGCCGAGCTGGTATGTTGCAGCAATTTCTCCTTTCTTGAGGGCGCCTCACACCCGGAAGAGCTGGTGGCGCAAGCGGCAGCATTGGGCTATCAAGCGCTTGCGATCACTGATGAATGCTCGGTCGCTGGGGTGGTGCGTGCGTATCAAGCCCAGCGTGATTATCCGCAGCTTTCGCTGATCATTGGCAGTCGCTTTCGCCTGCAGGCGTTAGATGTTGTTCTATTGTGTCCTACCCAAGCGGCTTACCAAGAGCTGTGTCGGATTATCACCAATGCGCGGCGGCGCAGTCACAAAGGCGACTACCAGCTGAGCGAGTGGGACTTAATGTCGGTGCGTCATGGCTTGGTGCTATGGCTACCTCATGGTACGGAGAGTGATCATCACTGGGCAAAATGGCTGCTGCGTTATCATGCCGAGCGCTTGTATCTGGCCGTGCGGCGCGATCTAGCGGATAATGACCATCCGTATCTGGCACACTGTCGCATGCTGGCAAGCCAGTATGAGCTTCGCGTGACCGCGTGTGGTGATGTGTTGATGCATCACCCTGAGCGACTGGTGTTACATCATACCTTAACGGCGATTCGGCATCGCCAGCCTGTCGCTGAATTGGGAAGGACGTTATTACCCAATGCAGAGCGCGCCTTACGCCCGCTGTCTAAACTACGCTCTCTATTCCCCCCTGAGTGGCTGGCGGAAAGTGCCCACATTGCCGCTCAGTGTCAGTTTTCCTTGGCGAGCTTGAAATACAGCTACCCCAAAGAAGTGGTGCCGACTGGCGAGCCTGCGATGGCCTATCTGCGTGAGGCGGTCAAGCAAGGCGCACAGCAGCGCTTCCCTAAGGGCGTGCCTCGTGACGTGGGAGCCATCATTGAAAAAGAGCTCGCGCTTATCGAGGCGCTCGATTATCCGTATTACTTTTTGACCATTTACGATCTGGTGCGCTTTGCCCAATCGCGTGGGATCTTATACCAAGGGCGCGGATCGGCGGCGAACTCGGTAGTGTGTTATTGCTTAGGGATCACCGCGGTGGATCCATGCAAAGTCGATGTGCTGTTTGAGCGCTTTATTAGCAAAGAGCGCGACGAGCCGCCGGATATTGATGTGGACTTTGAGCACCAGCACCGTGAAGAAGTGATCCAGTATTTGTATCAAAAATATGGCCGAGAGCGGACCGCCTTAGCGGCAACCGTGATCCGTTATCGGCTGAAAAGTGCATTGCGCGATGTGGGCAAAGCGTTGTCGATCCCCGCTAGCCAGATTGATTTTTTTATTCAAAACCTCAATCGGCGCGATAAAACCCAGCCTTGGACGCAGCAACTTCAGCACTTGGGCCTCGATCCTAAAAGCGCGAAAAGCCAACAATGGCTGTCGCTTACCCAGACATTGATCGGTTTTCCGCGCCACCTTTCTCAGCATGTCGGCGGCTTTGTGATTGCGGATGGGCCTTTGTATGAGTTGGTGCCGGTGGAAAATRCGGCGATGGCAGAGCGGACGGTGATCCAGTGGGATAAAGACGATCTGGAAACACTGCATCTGATGAAAGTCGACGTACTGGCGCTGGGCATGCTCACTGCGATTCGGCGTACCTTTGATTTGATTGCCCAAACCGGTGGCCCTCGCTTGAGTTTGGCGGCGATCACCCAACAAGGCGACGATCCGGCGGTGTTTGCGCGTATTCAGAAAGCCGATACCGTGGGAGTGTTTCAAATTGAGTCACGGGCACAAATGAGTATGCTGCCGCGGCTCAAACCGGCTTGTTATTATGATTTGGTGATTCAAATTGCCATTGTCCGCCCCGGTCCGATTCAAGGTGACATGGTGCATCCGTATCTAAAGCGCCGTGATGGGGAAGAAGCGGTGAGCTACCCGTCCAAAGCGGTTGAGCAAGTGCTGGCGCGCACGCTTGGGGTGCCTATCTTTCAAGAGCAGGTGATCAAACTGGCGATGGTGGCGGCCGGCTTTTCCGGTGGGGAAGCGGATCAGCTGCGTCGCGCGATGGCCGCTTGGAAAAAAAAGGGCGGACTGGCGCCGTTTCGCGACAAATTGATCGCTGGGATGACCGCGCGAGGCTATCGCGCCGACTTTGCCGAGCAGCTTTACCGGCAAATCTGTGGGTTTGGTGATTATGGCTTTCCTGAGAGCCACTCGGCTTCGTTTGCGGTTTTGGCCTATGTATCAGCGTGGCTAAAGCATTATTATCCCGCCGCGTTTTATACCGGCTTGCTCAATAGCCAGCCGATGGGGTTTTACTCACCGTCACAATTGATGCAAGACGCCACGCGCCACCAAGTGCCTGTGTGGCCGGTTTGTGTGCAACACTCGGGGGCGGATCATTGTTTAGAAAAGATCGGCGATCAGTGGGGCGTGCGGCTAGGATTGCGATTAGTCAAAGGGTTGAGTGCGGCGGCAATAGACCGATTGCTGGCCCATCGCCCAGAGACGGGGTTTGCGTGTTTATCGGCACTGCAAGAGATTCATCTTGACCGCGATGCCTATCAAGCCCTAGCCAGTAGCGGTGCATTGGCGACGCTGGCTGGCAATCGCTATCAGGCGCGCTGGGCACTGATGGATCAGCAGCGGCAACTGCCGCTACTGGCGGCCAGTGACGATGAGGTTGCGTTGCCTCACTCGCCTTCCCAATGGCAGAACGTGATTGAAGATTACGCGGCCATGGGGCTGTCGCTCACTGATCATCCCATTCGTTTGATGGCGCAAGCCGGCACATTGGGGCGTTTTACCCGTGGTGTTGAGTTATCACAGTGTGCGCCACAAAGCTGGGTGGCGGTAGCGGGTGTGGTGACGGGCAAGCAGTCCCCCGGCACCGCCAGTGGCGTAACCTTTGTCACCTTGGAAGACGATACGGGCAATATCAATGTGGTGGTTTGGGCGGGGACGGCACGGGCGCAATCCCGTGCTTTTATGCAAGCCAAGGTGTTGAAAGTGCATGGCATTGTCGAGCGACAGGGCGAGGTGGTGCACGTGATTGCCGGTAAGTTGATTGATCTGACCCCGACGCTCACCACCTTGTCGGTGGCCGCGCGTGAATTCCGTTAACGCGACGCGCTAACCGCATCGGGGCAGGCGGGCGCCGGACACGCGGCTACCGCTTGAATACGCTGACGATGCAGCTCATCACGAATCGCCGCCCCTTTAAAGCCGGCGTCGACAATCGGCTTAACCTCTACCTGTTGCGCGCAAGCAAAGCGCTCGCGTAAGGCATCGGCTTGTGGATAGTGATAGTTTTCACGTCCCTTGCGGCCACGCACATCAGCTAAACACGCCAAGGCCAATTGCTCGACCCGCTCGGGTTTGCGCCACGCATCGATTTGATTAAATAGCGCCACCCAATGCTCAGGGCTGAGTTGATCGCACTTGTGAATTTTGGAGTGGTGCGCACTGACCACCAAGGCCAGATCCCGATAGGCGTTAGGGATACGTAGTCGCTCGCACAGATCTTTGATAACGGGCAGTCCGCGATCACCGTGGCCGCGATGGCCAGGCAGAATAGAGGCAGGGGTGAGGGCTTTACCGAGATCATGGACTTGTGCGGCAAAGCGGATGCTTTTGTCATCGGTCAATGAGGCGGCATAACGGCTGACCATTTCCGTGTGGATGCCGGTATCGATTTCAGGGTGCCAGTTGGCTGGATTCGGCACGCCGTACAGGGCGTCGATTTCAGGAAGCACCACGGCAAGGGCACCACAATCGCGCAGCACAGCAAGAAACACATCGGGACAATCACTGCCGAGCGCTTTTTCCCACTCGCGCCAAACCCGCTCAGGGGTGAGGTGGGCGAGCTCGCCCTTGGCGACCATCGTTTTCATCAGCGCTAAGGTATCATCGGCAATGGTAAAGCCGAGTGGCGCAAAACGGGCGGCAAACCGTGCCACGCGCAGTACCCGTAATGGGTCTTCGCTAAAGGCGGGCGAGACATGGCGTAGAATGCGGTTGTGTAAATCTTGCTGACCGCCATACGGGTCAATCAAGCTGCCCTCTTCATCTTGGGCGATGGCGTTGATGGTGAGATCGCGGCGTTGAAGGTCCGCTTCCAGTGAGATATCTGGCGAGAAGTCGCAAATAAACCCGGTGTAGCCCTGGCCTGATTTTCGTTCAGTGCGGGCGAGGGCGTGTTCTTCGTGTGTGGTGGGGTGTAAAAAGACGGGGAAATCTTGGCCGACTTGCTGGTAGCCGGCTGCTTGCATTTGTTTGACGGTGGCACCGACCACTACCCAGTCTTTATCTGTGACCGGCAAGCCTAATAGCGCATCACGTACAGCACCGCCGACAAGATAATGTTCCACACCAAACTCCTTAATGACAAAGAGAAGACACAATCACGTTTGTGTCGCGAATGGGTTTAAGTATACATAGAGCCTAGCAGCACGCCCACCGTGTGCTTAAAAGGCCGCTATCAGGATCGCAATAAAAAAGGCTGCCAATGCAGCCTTTCATTCACGATTATGCCCAACCGTCGCGGCGACGTTTTTTACGTGGGATAAGATGTGGCAGCACCAAGCCAAACAGTAAGCCACCGCCGGCTACCATGCCACCGTAGGTGAACCAACGCATCAGAAGATCATCTTTTTGGGTATCTATTTTGGCGCGTAAAGCACGGATTTCGCTTTGCGCATCAATCAGTTTTTTATTGAGTTCGCTGCTGTGTGCTTCCAGCTTCTCAATCTGCGCGTTGCGCTGTTTAAGGGATTCAGCCAAGCCTTTTTGTTGTGCTTTAGCATCATCTTTTGCACTGGCCAGCGCGGACTTTACCTTTTTCAGCTCTGATTCTAGCGCCGGCACGCGTTCTTTTAAGCCAGGTTGAGTGGTCACGTAGTCACTTTTTACCCAGCCTTTACGGCCACGGCTATCAACTACTTGGGTATAGCCCTCATCGCGATTGCGTTTTAGCACAGTGACTTTATCACCCGCATCGACACTGCCGATAATACGATATTGTGTGCCCGGGCCTGAGTGCATATAAGTGAACAAATCATCAGAAATATAGTTTTCTGCCATCGCTCGAGGCGCGGCAACGAGAACGAACAGCAATACGAGAGCAGAATACAGGTGTTTCACGTCTGGGGTCCTTTGCATAATTTCAGTGTGGGACACATCGGCTTTGCTGGGCATAGTGCCATAGGCGTAAAAGAAAGGGGAGCCATGCCCCCCTTTTTTTGACTGTGATTTGACATCACCGGCGCTTGTTACGCAAATAGCGAGGTCATCACTTGGTAAAAGATCACAGCCAACAAGGCCCCCGCGGGTAAGGTGATCAGCCATGAGGCAACAATATTACGCACCACACCCAAGTTGAGTGCGGCAATACCGCGGGCAAAGCCAACGCCCAAAACGCCGCCGACTAAGGTTTGTGTGGTTGAAATAGGGAGGCCAGTGCCAGAGGCGAGCACAACCGTACTTGCGGTCGCCAGTTGCGCGGCAAAACCACGACTTGGGGTAAGCTCAGTAATGCCCGAGCCCACGGTCGCCATGACTCTGTGTCCCATGGTGGCAAGGCCGAGTACAATCCCCGCGCCACCCATCGGTAAAATCCACCAGGCGATTTGTGCTTTTTCCGCTACAGCACCGAGGTTTTGTACCGTGGCCACAATGGCCGATAGCGGACCAATGGCATTGGCCACGTCATTCGAACCATGTGCGAAGGCCATCGCACAGGCGGTGACCACCATCAATAGGCTAAATATCCGCTCAACCCCCTGAAACCCTTGATTTTCATCGCCGCGATACTTTCTAGAAATGTAATAAACACCAAAAAACATCACCATGGCAGAGAGCACGATGGAGGCGCTCACGGACTCTAAGGTCGTGAGGTGGAGGCCAACATGTTTGAGACCTTTTTTGATGGTGACCATCGCGATAATAAACGCGGTGAGAAACATATAAAGCGGCACGAAACGTTTGGCATTAAGCACAGGGCGGTCGGTATCAAAAATCAGTCGTTGTGCACTTAAGAATATAAAGTAAGCGAACAAGCCAGAGATAAAAGGGGTGATAATCCAACTGCCAACGATGCCTTGCACCGTATGCCAATCGACTGCATCTGCGCCAACCGATAGGCAGGCAAAACCAATAATCGCACCAATGATAGAGTGGGTGGTGGAGACGGGCCAACCCATGAATGAGGCAAGTAATAGCCAGGAGCCAGCCGCCAGTAGCGCGGACATCATGCCAAAGACTAATTCCAACGGCTGATCAGCATAAAAACTGGTGTCAATCACACCTTTGCGAATGGTGTCTGTGACCTCACCACCGGCTAAATATGCGCCGGCGAATTCAAAAATCATCGCCACAATAATGGCTTGCTTCACGGTGAGTGCTTTTGAGCCCACAGACGTGCCCATCGCGTTCGCGACGTCATTGGCACCAATACCAATCGCCATTAAAAAACCAAAAGCCGCGGCGACCATGATCAGTATGGTCCCGTGATTCATCAGGATTTCCATTGTAATACCTTGTTGTTACATCACTCGGTTAGGAACGGGAAAGCATGACCTCTAAGCGCGCACCCACACGTTGCGCCTGGTCAGCAATTTCACCGACCCACTCGAGGATTTTGTACAAGAACATGACGTCAACAGGATTGTACTCCTGCTCAACGGCCATTAATGCTTGGCGAAGTTGGATTTGCATAGAATCGGTATCGTCTTCAATCACATCCAACTGATGAATCATTTCGGCGACTAAGGTGACTTCGCGCCCTTTAAAGCCAGTCTCAAGTAGCTCTTCAAGCTCGTTGATCACGCGGCGTGCTTGCGCGGCAGCATCTAAGCATCGCTGCACATAGGCGATAAAGGCATCATTCATTGAGGGGGGCATACGAAGCTGACGGCCTATCACGCGGCCGGCAATATCTTTGGCTAAGTTTGCCAGCTTGTCTTGCTGGGTGAGGAGCTCGAGCATGTCCGTGCGATCGACGGGCATAAAGAGACCTCGTGGTAACTTAAGCCGGATATTGCGCTTTAGGGTATCAGCATCTTTCTCAATATCTGAGATTTGCTGACGGAGTTGATTTGCCTTATCCCAATCTTGTTGCTCGCAAGCATGAAAGAAGGGGATCAGTAACTCACAACAATCGTTTACACGATTTACGTGACGCTGCAGTGGTTTAATAGGGCTTTTTGCAAATAGCCCAACAATTGTATTGACTGGCATAGCCGTAATCTACCTGGTTGCCTCGAGCCCAGAGGGCAAAAAAGAGAGGCGAAAAGTTCAACGATGGTATATCGGAGCGGCGATGGTAGCGCAGAACATAGGCTAAAGAAATAGCTTTTGTGATCTCTGCCTCAGTGCGCGTGATCAAGCCTGGTAGTGATAGCGCTTGCCGACAGGATCAATTGTTCATATCCTTGTCAGGCAATTGGCTATAGGTAACCGTATGGACACTGAGATAGAGCTCAAATTTTTTGTCTCTTCTGACTTTTCTCATCGCATTCGCGATAAAATTGTCAGTGTAAAACAGCTACAGCAAAGCCAGCGTGAGCTGGGAAACATCTACTTCGATACGCCAGATTTTACCCTACGCAAACACGATATCGGTTTGCGGGTATGTCGTTTTGATGGTGTGTACATTCAAACTCTCAAAACGGCAGGTCGGGTCGTGGCTGGGCTGCATCAGCGCCCAGAATACAACGCCGAGCTTAACGGACCTGAACCTGATCTTTCTTTGATCCCAGTCGATGCATGGCCCGATGATCTGGATGTTGATGCACTGAGCCAAGCTCTCCAGCCGTTGTTTTCCACCGATTTTGTGCGTCAGCAATGGCTGTTAGCAACGGATGACGGTAGCCAAATCGAATTGGCGAGCGATCAAGGCGAGGTCTCTACCGAAGCCGGCGACAAGGATGTGATTTCTGAGGTGGAGCTGGAGCTGATTTCCGGACAAACCGATGCCTTGTTCTCGCTGGCACGCAGCCTGGCGGATGAAGGTGGCCTACGCCTCGGAAATTTGAGCAAGGCGGCGCGTGGCTACCGCCTGGCAACCGGCTATCAGGGTGATCCGGTTAAAGCCTTATCCATCGTTAAACTCGGCGCTGATGATAGCCAAGAAAAAGCCCTGATTCGGATCCTTGAGCATGCGTTGAATCACTGGCATTATCACGAGCAAATCTACATTGAGCGTGAGTCCCTTGAGGCGTTACAAGAAATTCGCTATGCCGTCTTGTTGATCCGACAGGCGTTTGTCTTATTCGGCAGTGTGGTGCCGCGCCGAGCAAGCAGTTTACTCCGTCAAGAGCTGCAATGGTTTGAGGGTGAACTGGCGTGGCTCGATGATGCTCGGACGAATGCCCGGCTGTGTGAAGACAAAGGCCAATATCTGCGTAAATTAAACGCGCGAAAAACCTTGGTGAAAAGCTTGAAGGTCGAACAAGCGAGGTTGCCTGAACGAGAGGACATTGTCGCGCTGCTACATACATCGCGGTATTGCAATTTACTGCTCGATTTAAGTCGCTGGATCCTCTCGAAAGGTTGGCAACCGTTTTTAGATGATAAAGCGGCGGATAAGCTTGCCCAACCGATTCAACGTTTGGCCGATAAAGCACTGCCAGAGTCTTGGCACGAGTTGCTTGATGCATTTGATGAAACTAAACCACTGACGCGGCACGACTACTTTGACCAATACCCTCGCTTGCAACGCAATTTGTTGCTAGGCACTTGCTTGGCCTCTCTGTATGACAAAAGTCGGCGTAAAGCCTTTCGCCTGCCTTGGCTCGATATGTTGCAAGGCATTGAAGAGCTTCGCTTGCTCGAGCCGGTGCGTGAGCGAGTGGTCGAGATTGACGATGAAGAGGATAAAAAACAAGCAGAGAAGTGGTTGGCACGTAAAGAAGAGTCACTGTTTCATGCGATGACGCAAAGCCGTCAAACGGGATTGCGTCTTACTCCTTATTGGCAAGAGTAAGCGAACGAGAGTGATAAAAAGCAACCTGGAGGTTGCTTTTTTTATGTGTGCCTTTATGCGGTTACCTTGCTTGAGTATCCAGTTTCAATGTCTGAGGCGATTCGATAAAACCGCCTCTAGGATCAATATATTTGGCACTTTTTTACGTTATAAACAGGCAAGGTGCGTGATGATAATTTGATTAACTTATCATTATGGGCATTGTTTATGGGCAAATTTCACAAATACGGTAAACAAGGATTCAGTGAGGATGACGTTTGCCGATATAACATCACTCAGTATTAATAATCGCCCGTTTTGCAGTCAGTTGGCTTAATAACGGACATGGAGCTTTCAGGATTATGGCTAAACATACCTTTTATGCGTGGGAAAAACCCGTTACCAATCTGCGCTTGATCCCAAAACTCGTGATTCTCATGGTCTTTAGTACTATTATTCTGGTCGGTAAGCAGATGTGGGATGCGAACACGTTTCGCCAGTCCGTGATTGAGTTCACCCTGAATCAGACCCAAGAATTAGCGCGATCCAGCGCGGCAATGACAGGTGCCCTCATCGATCAGCCTGATGGGGAACGCTTGATGCGAGAGGCGGTGGATACCATGAACGCCGAATTCAGCGAAGGGGCGTATTTATATTTGGTCAATGGCACCACTCGCCAGGTCTGGTCTCACCCTTCAATGCGCCAGTTTGACGCGTTGCGCGTGCCGGATGAAAGCACCGGAACCGATGTCGCTGACTTGTTTCTCAATCAGTCAGGCGCGTTTAGCTATACCGTTTATGACGGTGGCCGTCATGGCTATGCCGTGCCCGTAGGCAGCAGTGATTGGTGGCTCGTGGCATCACAACCGACGTCTGAGGCGCAGGCGTATTACCAAGATTATATGATTCAGGTCGCGTGGCAAACCGCGCTGATGATTGTCTCTTTCATGGTTATTTTGCTGGGCGGCTCCAATATTATGCTGCGGCAAATTAATTATCTTACCGATAGAATTCGGGCGCTCGCCAACCGTGATCTCAGTGAACCGATTGAGATGAATAGCCGGGACGAGTTTGGTGATTTAGCGCGTGAGCTGGAAAGATCGCGTCAGCAATTGGTGGATGTGATTAACGCGCAGCGCCAAGCGTCGGATGATCTTTCTTCTCTGGCTGAGATTATGACGATCAGCATGTCGGAAACCAAAGAGTCATCGCAAGAGCAATTCTCTGAGATGGATCAGCTTGCCTCGGCGATGAGTGAGATGAGTGCGACCGTGCAAACCGTCGCTGAGCATACTCGAGAGGCGGCCAAAGCGACCGAAACCTCTAGCCAACAGGCGAACAGTGGCCAAGAGCACGTGAGCAGTACCATCAAAACCATCAATGAGCTGTCCAATGACATCAGCGAGTCATCCCAGGTCGTGGGGCAGGTCGATGCCCAGGTGGAGAAAATCGGTACTGTCGTGGTCACTATTCAAGGAATTTCAGAGCAAACCAATCTACTGGCACTCAATGCCGCGATAGAAGCCGCACGCGCGGGCGATACGGGGCGTGGTTTTGCGGTGGTGGCGGATGAAGTACGCAAGCTGGCGCAACACACCCAAGAAGCCACGGTGGAAATTCAAGATATGATCACCCAGTTGCAGCAAAGTGCGCAAAAAGCGGTGGGCTTGATGGATCGCAGTGTTTCCGAGGCCAAGACAGGCGTCGAGTCAGTGAGCCAGGCTGGCGGAGAGCTTGAGCAAATCGTCACGCAAATCCAATCGCTTAATGACATGAACTTCCAAATCGCCTCATCGGCGGAACAACAAGCGTCAGTAGCCGGTGAGATGAACCAAAACCTCACCAATGTTAAAGATTTGGTCCAGGCATCGGTGACAGTGGCGTCTGAGCTGCATGAAACGGCAGAGATGGTTGAACAAAGTGCACAATCACTCAAAGATAAAATTGAGGCCTTTAAAGTCTAACCACGTTTGAGGTTTTATCCGTAATCAACAACGGCTCGCTGCATCGGTGAGCCGTTTTTGTTAGTGTCGATACAGGACGATAGCAAAAGGACTGCCCATGGTACTCTCTGACTCTCTTGCCGCTTGCTTGCATCAGCACTGGACACGATTAAATGAATTTTCCCCTGAGGCCGTGCCGCAGTGGCAAGGCACGGCGCGTGAGCAACTCGAGCAGGCTTTAGCGTGTAGCGAGTTTGTCGCCAAGGCATTAACCCAAACCTCTGGACTTCTCGACTGGCTGTATCAGCATCACCAGCAAGCCTCGCGTGAGCAGACATACCAAGCTGAGTTGAGCCAGGCGTTGGAAGCGGTGACGGATGAGAGCGAGTTTCACCGTCAACTCCGCCAGCACCGCCAGCGTGAGCTCGTATGGATTGCGTGGCAGGAAATCCACAATCAATGGCCGGTTGAGCAAGGTTTACAGCATCTATCAGCCCTTGCGGAAGCGCAAATATTATCAGCTTATCAATGGCTCTATCAGCGCGGCTGTCACGACTGGGGCACACCCATGAGCCCCGAGGGGGAGCCGCAGCCGATGCTGATTTTGGGCATGGGCAAACTTGGTGGTGGCGAGCTCAACTTCTCTTCAGACATCGACCTGATCTTTACTTACCCTGAGGCGGGAGAAACCCAGGGCGCGAGAAAAAGCATCGCCAATGCCCAGTTTTTTACCCGGCTAGGGCAGCGCTTGATCAAAGCGCTTGATCAACCCACGGTGGACGGTTTTTGTTATCGGGTTGATATGCGTCTTCGTCCCTTTGGGGATAGTGGCCCTTTAGTGATGAGCTTTTCCGCACTCGAAGATTACTACCAAGAACAAGGGCGTGATTGGGAGCGCTATGCGATGGTGAAGGCGCGCGTCATGGGGAAAGAGCAGTATGACTGCTATCAAACGCTACGGCAGATGCTACGCCCGTTTGTCTTCCGTCGTTACATCGATTTTAGTGCGATTCAAGCGTTGCGGCGGATGAAACAGTTAATCCAACGAGAGGTACGTCGGCGTGGCTTAACGGATAATATTAAGCTTGGTGCGGGGGGGATTCGTGAGATTGAATTTATTGCTCAGTCGTTTCAGCTTATTCGTGGCGGCCGAGAGCCCAGTTTGCGTCAGCGCGGCTTGCTCGACACCTTAGATGCGATTGCGGAACTGGAATTATTGCCTACCGCTGAGGTGAGCCAATTAAAGGCCGCGTATTGCTATTTGCGTCGCGTTGAAAACCTCCTACAAGCCATTGATGACAACCAAACGCAGACCCTGCCCGATAACGACCTTGATCGTGAGCGGCTTTGTCACGCCATGGGGGTCAATGACTGGACGCGCTTACAGGCCGACATCACCCAGCATATGCAAGCGGTTAATCAGGTGTTTTCCGGCTTGATTGGCGAAGATGAGCAAGAAACAGACACGGACGTCGATACTGAGTATCACGATCTATGGGCGGTGGCGCGCGATGTAGAAAACGCCCACTTGATCTTAGCAGGCTTAGATCTACCGGACACCAATATTGCTGAGCAGTTATTAGCGTTTAAACAAGAGCTGGCTAAGCGCACTGTGGGCCCTCGAGGACGTGAGGTGCTCAACCGTTTGATGCCCGTCATGTTAAGTAAGCTACTGACGTTACCGCAACCACAGCAGGTGCTGCCACATATCACCCACCTGTTACTCAATATCTCGACGCGCACCACCTACTTAGAGCTGTTGGATGAGCACCCCGGGGCGATTGATCAGCTGTTACGACTTTGTACGGCCAGCCCGATGGTGGCAGAAAAGTTGGCGCGCTACCCTTTGCTACTGGATGAGCTGCTCGATTTAACCCATTTGTACCAACCCTTGGCGCCGGATGCCTATCGCAGCGAATTACGCGATTATCTTGCTCGTATCCCCGTTGAGGATATGGAGCAACAAATGGAGGCGGTGCGTCAGTTTAAGCAAGTTCAGTTATTAAAAATTGCCGCGGCGGATATCGCTGGTGTGCTACCTGTGATGCGCGTCAGTGATCATTTGACTTACTTGGCTGAAGCGATTGTGGAGGCGGTGGTCAATCAGGCGTGGCACCAAATGGTGGAAAAATATGGCCAACCGACACACTTGGGCGAGCGCGAGGGCCGAGGTTTTGCGGTGATTGGCTATGGCAAGTTAGGCGGATGGGAGCTGGGTTATAATTCCGACCTCGATGTGGTTTTTCTCCATGACTGCCCCGCGGATATTGAGACTGACGGTCGTAAAGTGATTGATGGTCGGCAGTTTTATCTACGTCTTGCTCAGCGTATCGTCCATCTTTTCTCTACGCGTACTCCCTCTGGGGTGCTCTATGACATTGACACACGCCTTCGCCCTTCCGGCACCTCCGGGATGCTGGTGAGCACGCTCGAAGCTTATGCTGATTACCAACAAAAAGAGGCGTGGACATGGGAGCACCAGGCACTGGTTCGTGCACGCATGATATATGGTGATCCTAAGCTAGAGTCCGGCTTTACCCAGGTCCGTCATGGCATTCTCACCACGCCACGAGACATCGATACGCTGCGAGAGCAAGTCAGTGGCATGCGTGAAAAAATGCGTCAGCATAAAGCGACAGGACAAAAAGATACCTTCTCCATCAAACAAGACGCCGGTGGGATCACTGATATCGAGTTCTTGGCGCAATACTTAGTGCTCGGCAACAGTGCCAGTCAACCGGCGCTTACCCGATATAGCGATAACGCGCGTATTTTTGAGCAAGCCGGAGAGCTGGGAGTGATGCCACTGACGCAGGCGGCGGGATTAAAGTCGGCCTATACTCGGATGCGCAATGCGCTCCACCGGAGCCACCTAGCTGGTGAGAGTGGGCAGGTGGAGGCTGATGCCTTTATCGATGAGCGTGAAATCGTGCAGCAAGCCTGGCAACAGTGGTTTGATGGGCAAGCAGACTAGCAGCTGTAAGGCGCAATAATGAGGCCGCGATTGGCGGCCTATATAGGGCTAGATTCTCTCGTATAAGGAAGACTCACCCTCTGGGCGGGTTTTAAAACGCCGATGCAACCACATATATTGCTCTGGGGCGCGTAGGATCAGTCGTTCAACCGCTTGGTTAGTGATCACCGCTGCGGCATGCGCTTCTTTAGGGAAATCCGTTATCGGTGGGTCGATTTTAACGCGGTATTGGCCAAGCCGTCTTTCCCTCACCACAGAAAATGGTACCACGGTGGCGTGGCCGGCATGGGTCAGCAAACTGGTACCTGTGGTGGTACAAGCTTGTTTGACCGCAAACAGTGGTGCGAATGTGGAGCGGCGGCGACCATAATCGTGATCGGGTGCATACCACATGCGATGACCCTCTTTGAGGTAATGGATCATCGACTTAACGTCTTTGCGATCGACGCCAATATTACGCTTCATCCGGCCACGGAACTGAAACCAGTCATACACAGGGTTGGTATTGGGGCGATACACCCCCACGCCAGGGGTTTGTTCGCTTAAGCCGCGCGCGCCAATCTCTAAATTTAGAGAGTGCACGGCAATTAAAAGCACCCCTTTGCCTTGTTGTTCAAGCTCAAGCAGGATGTCTAATCCTTCAATGGTGACATGCTTGTTGATTCGCCATTTGGGCCAAAACCACGCCATACCAGTCTCGAACAAGGCAAGGCCGGCGTTGGCAAAATTTTCTTTCACCATCGCAGCGCGGTTAGCGGGCGTCATCTCTGGAAAGCACAGCGCTAGGTTACGATCGGCAATTTTAACGCGGCGTTTCATTAGTGTATGCATCAAGTGACCCAAGCTGCGGCCCATATAAAATTGGACGCGATAAGGCAGCCAGCTAGCCAGATACATTAACCCGACGCCGAGCCAGGTATGAAGATAGCGAGGGTGAAGAAACCCAATGCGAAAAGTGGGGGCTGAAAAATCGCTCATAGCGTTAATGACTCATGAAAACCAAACCAGAAAGAGCCGTGAGGCCCGCGCTATTGTAGAGTAAATTCTTGGCGCTGTCCTGCGCGAGTGTGTGCGGTGAGTGTTGAGATTGTGCGCAGCATACGCCTGTGAGCCCCCCATTTAGCCTATGGCTATGCTACTATCGCTCGGTAACGACAGTATTCGGAGATCCAGATGAAACTCAGCCTTCCTGATTATAGCCAAGCCAATGTTCTGGTCGTCGGCGACGTGATGCTCGATCGCTATTGGTATGGACCGACGGGACGCATTTCTCCAGAAGCGCCCGTGCCTGTAGTGAAGATCAATCAAACGGAAGAGCGCCCAGGTGGCGCCGCGAACGTGGCGATGAATATCGCAGCCTTAGGTGGGCATACCCAGCTGATTGGTCTGACCGGGAAGGATGAACAGGCTGATGCGCTCACACAAACCCTCGACTCGTTAAATGTTAACTGTGATTTTGTGGCGCTAGACTCGCATCCCACTATTACTAAGCTTCGGGTAATGAGCCGTAACCAGCAGTTGATTCGTCTGGATTTTGAAGAGGGTTTTGCGGGTGTGGATGTGGCACCCATGCTGGCTAAAGTCGAGGCGGCACTGCCCAAGGCGCAGGCGATGATCTTATCGGACTATGCCAAAGGGGCATTAGCCGAGGTGCAAACATTGATTCAGGCCGCCAAACAAGCGGATGTCACCACCTTGGTTGACCCTAAAGGCACGGATTTTGAGCGATATCGAGGGGCGAGCTTACTGACGCCAAATATGGCAGAGTTTGAAGCGGTGGCAGGCACAGTGACGGACGATCAAAGCTTGGAAGAAAAAGGCCTGGCGTTGATCAAGCAATACGAGCTTGGTGCGTTGTTGGTCACCCGCAGTGAACATGGGATGACATTGCTGCGCCCTGATGCCGCGCCGCTGAACTTGCCAACGCTTGCCAAAGAAGTGTACGACGTCACAGGGGCGGGGGATACCGTGATATCGGTATTGGCGGCATCATTGGCCGCGGGCAAACCGATAGAGCAAGCCTGTGCGCTGGCTAACGCTGCGGCCGGCGTGGTAGTGGGTAAGTTGGGTACCTCAACCCTCTCTACTATTGAGCTGACCGAAGCGGTACACGGCTCGCACGAGTCTGGTTTTGGCGTAACAACCGAAGCGCAGCTGATTGATGCGGTGCACGTCGCCCAAGGGCGAGGTGAGAAAGTGGTGATGACCAATGGCTGCTTTGATATTTTGCACGCAGGCCATGTGGCGTACCTCAATGAAGCAGCCAAACTGGGCGATCGCCTGATTGTTGCCGTCAACACGGATGCATCAGTCCAAGCGCTGAAAGGGCCCGGCCGTCCGGTCAATCCAACCGATCGACGGATGGCGGTGCTGGCAGGGCTGGGCGCGGTCGATTGGGTGGTTCCTTTTGGCGAAGAAACGCCTGCGCGCCTGATTGGCGAAGTCTTGCCCGATTTGCTCGTTAAAGGCGGTGATTATCAGGTCAACGAGATTGCTGGTGCCGAGGCGGTGCTCGCCAACGGGGGAGAGGTCAAAGTGCTTAATTTTGAAGATGGCTGCTCTACCACAGAAATCATTGAGTCGATCCGGCGTGGTCAATAGCGCCTTGCCCTTTCAACTCATGACAATAAAAAAGGTGCCCGTCGGCACCTTTTTGCATACTAGAGCCTCAAGCGTGAATCACTCTTGCTTAACCAGCCCTTGGTTAATATCGAGCAAATCTTGCTCAGACAAGGTGCCCATGGCTTGGTGTAAACGTAAACGGCTTAGAATATAGTCGTAGCGCGCATTGGAGAGGTTGCGGTTGGCATCGTAAAGGCGACGCGTAGCATCCAACACATCGACAATGGTACGAGTACCCACTTCAAAACCTGCTTCAGTGGCTTCTAGCGCTGAGCGTGCAGAGACCACGGTTTGCTCATAGGCACGCAGCGCACCAATTGAGGCATTGATGTCGTTATAGAAAGCGCGCACATCTTTTACCGTGCTGCGGTATTTGGCTTCCAGGCTTTGTGACGCGGCCACATACTCATGCTGCGCCTTTTCCACATTGGCCGAGGTGCTGCCGCCGGTGAACAGTGGCAAGCTAAAATCGAGGCTGGCAGTGCCTTGGTTGTAATCAGAGGAATAAACATCGCTGTGCTGATTATCGCTATCCGTCATCCCGTATTGTGCGCTGAAGGTCAGCGTGGGCAGGTGACCGGTTTTGGCCAGCTTAATCTGCTCTTTGGCGGTATCACGGGCAATGCGGTTGGCGAGTAACTCGAGGTTTTTCTCTTCGGCGACTTTGACCAGTGCTGCCGGTTGCTGCTGCGGGTTACTGGCACTAAAGCGGTCAGTGTCGAGCACACGCAAGTCATGTGGGGCTTGGCCGGTGATCTCACGCAAGCCCTCATAGCTGTTGGTGAGCGCGTTTTCGGCCAAAATTTCATCGGCCAGTACGGCATCGTATTGCGCTTGGGCGTCATGCACGTCGGTAATCGCCGAAAGGCCCACTTCAAAACGTTGCTTGGTTTGCTCAAGCTGACGGCCCACGGCCGCTTTTTCTGCCTGAATAAACTCAAGCTTGTCCATGGCGCGCAACACGTCAAAATAGGCTTGTGCCACACGCAGCATTAATCCTTGCTGCTGCGCCGCATAGGTCGCATCTAGCTGGCGCGCCTGCATTTCACTGATATCCAGGTTGACCCAGCTATCACGTTTGAAAATCTGTTGGCTTAAGCTGATATCGGCGCTGGTGGTGTTGACGTCACGCTGATCGTCGCTGTCATTGCGGGTAATGGCGTATCCCGCATTTAAGGCTATTTGTGGTAGCAAGGTGCCACGAGTGGCATCCACAGCAGAAAACGCTGCGTCGCGCTCGGCGGCCGCTTGATTAAGAGTGGGATCGCTTTGCTTCGCTTGTTGATAAATTTGGGCGAGATCATCGGCAAGGGCTGCACTGCTTACGCTGCCGAGTGCCAAGCTTAACGCCAAAGGGAGCAATTTTTTCATAGATGGAATCCCTGAATCTGTGCGATTAGATAAATAGACGGTCACTAGCTTACCGCAATTATGCTTGCGTGAAACTGACAATTTGTTAGGACATTGAGTGTAAACTATCCAATTTGCAAATGGGACTGAAAAATAGTTGTAACTTTTATCAAAAAAGTTAAGTTTATGGTTTGCTAGAAAGACGCGCGTTGCCGCTCGGCACAGGCCAGTGGGTATAGGCGTGACTCAGCATTTCAATTCGTCAGCTCGTGTCATCGAGGATAAGGAGCCCGCATGTCAGACTATCCGCCTGGACAATTCGATCGCGACGATATTGTGATCGAGGATATTTCTTCGCTTTATCAAGGTTTCTTTTCCATTCAGCGCTATCAGTTTCGTCATCGCTTGTTTGAAGGCGGCTGGAGTGGCTCTGTGGTGCGGGAGTTGTTTGAACGTGGTCATGCGGTGGCTGTTTTACCCTATGATCCCGTACGTGATGAAGTGGTGATGCTTGAGCAAATCCGCGTGGGGGCGATGGCAGCAGGCGCGACACCATGGCAACTCGAAATTGTGGCTGGGATGATAGACAAAGACCAATCCCCCGAGCAGGTTGCCCACCGTGAAGCGCGGGAAGAAGCGGGGCTATTACTGCATCAAATGGAGCGTGTTACCCGTTATTTATCCAGCTCTGGTGGCTGTTCTGAACAGTTGGATGTGTTTGTCGCAATTGTTGATGCCTCGGAAGCGGAAGGCGTGCACGGCCTCGACAGTGAAAATGAAGACATTTTGGTGCATCGATTATCTCGCCAACACGCCTATCAAAAGGTGGTTGATGGTGAGATTGAAAACGCCGCCTCAATCATTGCGTTGCAATGGTTGGAACTCAATGCCAGTCGCTTGCGTCAAAGCTATAATGAACAAAACAGTAAATAGACAGTAGGTGTGTGTGAAAACAGAATATCGTGTCGACTTACCAGCGATGATGCGCTTGTATGAAACCAACTACGCCAAACTTGTCCGTTTGATGCCCAAGCGTGACGAGGTGGGACAGGTGTGTCGATACGATATCCAAGGGCAGGAATATACCTTGGTCGTGCGTGAGTCAACCCGCTACACCACCTTACTGGATATTGCTCAGTTGAGCCCAGGCGCCGCGCCGGATTACTTACGTGCTAACCTGACAGTGCGCTTGTATCACGATGCACGGGTCGCGGAAGTGTGTACCACGCAGCAGATTTCACGCTTAAAACCACGTTATGATTACCCGAATCCGCGCATGCATCAGCGCGACGAAAAACATCAGGTTAATGCATTTTTATCGGATTGGCTTGGCCACTGCCTACGCCGTGGCGTGGTGGCGTCTGATCCTATGTATAAATCATCGTTAAACTAAACCAGCAAAGGTATTTTCAACGTTGCAGTCTTGCCAGATAGATAACGCCGACGGCGATTGTATTCGTCTTTTGCAAATCACCGACACACACCTGTTCGCGAGTGAGCAGGGTAGCTTGCTGGGTATTAATACGCTTCGCAGCTACCATGCGGTGCTGGATGCCATCAGTGCCACTGACCCGACTTTCGACGCCATTATTGCCACGGGGGATCTGTCTCAAGATCACTCCGCTTTATCGTATCGGCGTTTTGTCGACGGTATCGCCCGGTGGTCACAGCCTTGCTTTTGGCTACCGGGTAATCATGATTATCAGCCAGAAATGAGCGCGGTATTACAGTCAAATACCCTTCGCTCTTGCTCGCAAGTCCTGTTGGGGGAGCATTGGCAAATGGTGCTGCTCGACAGTCAGGTGGCTGGTGTACCGCACGGCGAATTATCGCAAGCGCAACTGAACCTTTTGGATACACACTTAAGCGCGCATCCTGAGCGCCATGCGTTGGTGTTGCTGCACCATCATCCGTTGGATGCAGGAAGCACTTGGTTGGATCAGCATAAATTGGCAAACCGAGAGGCATTCTGGCAAGTGATGGCGCGTCATCCTCAAGCGAAAATTGTGGTGTGTGGGCATATTCATCAGGCCTTGGATGTGCGTTATCAAGGTGCGCGTGTGATGGCGGCGCCCTCCACCTGTATCCAGTTTATGCCAGACTCACACGACTTTGCGCTCGATAACCAAAATCCAGGTTGGCGCTGGCTTGAGCTGTATGCCGACGGGCGCGTAGAAACGCAAGTGGCGCGTGTAACCGGTCAGCACTTTCGGCCAGACTTCGACTCCAGCGGATATTAATCATGCCATCAGCGTTGCTTTATCTTCATGGCTTCAACAGCTCGCCGCAATCGTTAAAGGCGAGACAGATGCAAGACTATTGCGCCCAGCATCGTCCTGATATTGAGGTGTTGGTGCCACAACTGCCCAGTCATCCAGAGCCAACCGTGCAGTTACTGCATGAACTGGTCACGCGCTTTAGCGAAACCCATCAGTTGGGTTTGGTGGGAAGTTCGTTAGGAGGCTTTTTAGCCACCTGGCTGAGTGAGCGTTATCAACTGCCCGCTGTACTGATTAACCCCGCGGTTCGCCCTTACGAACTCTTGCAAGATTATGTTGGGGAACAGGTTAATCCTTACACCCAAGAACGCTACACCCTCGAGGCTGCCGATATCAACGCCTTGCGTGAGATTGATGTGCCGGTCTTATCTCATCCTGAGCAATTTTGGTTATTGCAACAGGAAGGTGATGAAGTGTTGGACTATCGCCAAGCAGTGGCAAAATTCAGTGCCAGTCAACAAACGGTTGAGCCGAGAGGCGATCATAGCTTTGTCGGCTTTGAACGTTACTGTGGGGATATTCTCCAATTTCTTGGTATCTAGCGCGCCATCAGGCTAGAGGCATTGAAACAGAGGCACACAGACGCAAGCTCGTGCTATCTTAGCCGCTACGTCACAGCAGACGGATAGCAGCTCACAGAAACTTGTGGCAATCTGGCGCCGCGCTTGACAAGCGGATCCCCCTTGCTGACCATGTCATCACATTTATTAAGCCAATCGATTATGACAGAACAAAACTATAACGCAGGATCGATAGAAGTCCTCAATGGGCTCGAGCCCGTGCGCCGACGCCCCGGTATGTACACAGATACCAGTCGCCCTAACCATCTTGGGCAGGAAGTCATCGATAACAGTGTCGATGAAGCGTTAGCCGGCCATGCCAGCAAGATTGATGTGATTCTCCATGCCGACCAATCACTGGAAGTGATTGATGATGGTCGTGGTATGCCGGTTGATATTCACCCCGAAGAGGGCGTCTCTGGGGTTGAGCTGATTCTATGCAAACTGCATGCGGGCGGTAAGTTCTCCAACAAAAGCTACCAATTTAGCGGTGGTTTACACGGGGTGGGTATCTCCGTAGTGAATGCGCTGTCTCATCGGGTAGAGATTACCGTTAAGCGCGATGGTCAAGTGTATGATATTGCCTTTGAAAACGGCGACAAAGTACAAGATTTAACCGTGACGGGCACCTGTGGTCGTCGTAACCGTGGCACGCGCGTTCACTTTTGGCCAGATGGCCAATTTTTTGATTCTGACAAGTTTTCACTGGCCCGTCTTAAAACCATCTTAAAAGCCAAGGCAGTGCTGTGCCCGGGACTGACGGTCAATCTCACTGATAAAAACACCGATGAGATCACATCCTGGTGTTACCAGGATGGGTTGAAAGACTACCTCGCTGACAGTGTCAAAGGCTATGAAGTTCTGCCGGAAACACCTTTTATCGGCGAATTCAGTGGCCAGACCGAAGCCGCGGATTGGGCGGTTATTTGGTTGCCAGAAGGGGGCGAGCTAACGACAGAAAGCTATGTCAACCTGATCCCAACGGCACAAGGTGGCACGCATGTAAATGGCTTGCGCCAAGGGATGCTGGAAGCGATGCGCGAATTCTGTGAGTTCCGTAACCTTCTCCCTCGCGGCGTAAAGCTGACCGCCGATGATATTTGGGAGCGCTGTGCGTACGTGCTGTCGGTTAAGATTCAAGACCCACAGTTTGCGGGGCAAACCAAAGAGCGCTTGTCCTCTCGCCAATGTGCGGCGTTTGTGTCTGGGGTGGTCAAAGATGCCTTTAGCCTGTGGCTGAACGAGCGCCCACACCTTGCTGAGCGTTTGGCGGAAGTGTGTATTGCCAGTGCGCATCGCCGCATGCGTGCCGCGAAGAAGGTGGTGCGTAAGAAAGTGGCATCAGGCCCAGCGCTACCCGGCAAACTCACTGACTGTGCGATGCAAGATTCAAGTCGTACCGAGCTATTTTTGGTCGAGGGGGACTCAGCGGGTGGCTCAGCTAAGCAGGCTCGGGATCGCGAATTTCAAGCGGTGATGCCGCTTCGAGGCAAGATCCTCAATACATGGGAAGTCTCCGCAGACCAAGTATTGGCCTCCCAAGAAGTACATGATATCTCTGTGGCGCTGGGTATTGACCCTGATTCTGGGGACTTGGGGAATCTTCGTTACGATAAAATCTGCATCCTCGCTGATGCGGACTCCGATGGCTTACATATTGCGACCTTGCTATGTGCACTCTTTATGCAACACTTTAGAGCCTTGGTTCAGGCTGGCCATGTGTATGTGGCAATGCCGCCGCTTTACCGCATCGATTGTGGCAAGGAGGTCTTTTATGCCTTGGATGAAGATGAAAAAGCAGGGATCCTTGAGCGTTTGAGCAATAAACGCGGCAAAATCAATGTGCAACGCTTTAAAGGTTTGGGGGAAATGAACCCGTTACAGCTGCGTGAAACCACCATGGATCCCAATACTCGTCGCCTGGTTCAGCTCACTATTGATGATGATGAGCAGACGCAGCAACTGATGGATATGCTGCTGGGTAAAAAACGGGCAGAGGATCGCCGCCATTGGCTGCAGCAAAAAGGCGATATGGCCGAGCTTATCGATATCTAAATCACTATAACGGGATCTTATTCGCATGACAGAGGTGACTTATGATGGGGTAGAGCAGCTTGCTCTGCGCCAGTTCACTGAGGACGCATACCTCAATTACTCGATGTACGTCATCATGGATCGCGCACTGCCGTTTATCGGCGATGGCTTAAAGCCAGTGCAGCGCCGGATCATTTACGCGATGTCAGAGCTGGGGCTATCCGCCACGGCAAAATATAAAAAATCGGCGCGTACTGTCGGGGATGTACTGGGTAAATACCATCCTCATGGCGACTCGGCGTGTTACGAGGCCATGGTATTGATGGCTCAGCCGTTTTCCTATCGTTATCCGCTGGTGGATGGTCAGGGTAACTGGGGCGCGCCTGACGATCCTAAATCGTTTGCGGCGATGCGTTACACGGAATCACGCTTATCGCGTTTCTCTGAGGTGTTGCTGCAAGAGCTCGGGCTAGGAACCGTCGATTGGGGGCCAAATTTTGATGGCACCATGAAAGAGCCTAAAACCCTGCCGGCACGCTTACCGCATATTCTCCTCAATGGGATCACTGGTATTGCGGTAGGGATGGCAACGGATATTCCGCCACACAATGCGCGTGAGCTTGCCAACGCCTTGGCCGCAATGATCGATAAGCCGAGCTTGGACTTAGACGGTGTACTGGAGCATGTACAGGGACCTGACTACCCTACCGAAGCGGAAGTGATCACGCCGAAGTCAGATTTGAAAAAGCTCTATGCTAGCGGACGGGGCTCTATCAAAATGCGCGCGCTTTGGCATAAAGAAAGCAATGAAATTGTGATTACTGCGCTGCCTCATCAAGTGTCGGGCGCTAAGCTGCTAGAGCAAATCGCCAATCAAATGCGGGCGAAAAAGCTGCCGATGGTAGACGATCTGCGTGATGAGTCGGATCATGAAAACCCCACTCGGATTGTGATTGTGCCGCGCTCTAACCGTGTCGATTGTGATCAACTGATGGATCACTTGTTCGCCTCGACCGATCTAGAGAAGAACTACCGCGTTAACCTTAATATGATTGGCCTGGATGGACGCCCACAAGTTAAGGGGTTACATGGCATCTTATCTGAGTGGTTAACGTTCCGCCGCCAGACGGTGAGACGCCGCCTTGAGCACCGGTTAGAAAAAGTCCTCGCCCGCCTGCATATTCTAGAAGGCTTACTGGCCGCTTACCTAAACATTGACGAGGTGATTGAGATCATCCGCAGTGAGGATGAGCCTAAAGCCGAGCTGATTGCACGTTTTGGTTTGAGCGAGAAACAGGCAGAAGCGATCCTTGAGATCAAATTACGCCAGTTAGCCAAGCTTGAGGAAATCAAGATCCGTGGTGAGCAAGATGAATTGAGCCAAGAGCGCGATAAGCTCGAGAAGCTGCTCGGCTCAGATCGTCGCTTAAACACCTTAATCAAAAAAGAAATCCTCGCGGATGCGGAAAAATACGGGGACGACCGTCGTTCACCGCTGGTTGAGCGAGCGGAGGCCAAAGCGTTAACTGAGCGTGATTTGGTCCCCAGCGAACCCATCACTGTGGTGCTCTCAGATAAAGGGTGGATCCGCCATGCCAAAGGGCATGATGTGGATGCCACTGGCCTTAATTACAAAGCAGGCGATAAGTTCCTCGACGCGGCACCGGGCAAAAGTAACCAACCCGCGGTTTTCCTGGGGTCTGATGGTCGCAGCTATGCCATAGAGTCGCACACCTTGCCATCCGCGCGCAGCCAAGGTGAGCCGATTACCGGGCGAATTAATATCACCCCAGGCTCGTCTATTCGTCATGTATTAATGGCTGATGAGGGGCAGCTCACCTTGGTGGCCTCGGACGCCGGTTATGGTTTTGTGTGCAAGCAAGCGGATATGCTCTCCAAAAACCGCAGCGGTAAAGCCTTATTGACGGTTCCAGATCAAGCCGAAGTGATGCCACCGCGCCAGGTGGGTGATTTGGAAAGCGATTTGATTGTCGCGATTTCCAATGAAGGCCGCATGTTGGTGTTCCCGGTCCATGAGCTTCCGCAACTGAGTAAAGGGAAAGGGAATAAGATCATTAATATTCCTGGCGCACGCGCCAAGTCACGTGAAGAGGTGTTAAGCCAACTGTATGTGGTGCCGGCCAATGCCGGGGTGACCTTGCACGCAGGGAAGCGCAAACTGACCTTAAAACCGGATGATCTCACTCATTATCGTGGCGAGCGAGGTCGACGAGGCAGTATGCTGCCGCGAGGTCTCCAGCGCGTCGATCAAATCGAAATCCTGCCCGAACACTAAGTTGCTACCGCCCCTGAACCCAGGGGCGGTGTGGGTGCATTTTTGCGCTGAATCGGTATACTGACTCGCCTTTCACGCCTGCTCTTTGGAGAGAGAAATGATTTTTGTCGTGCGACTGCTGGCTTTATTGATTGTCGCTGTTTTGCTGTTTGTTTTTGGTGGTTTGTATTGCTTGTTAAGCCCTCGCAACCCTCGTAATTGCTACCATATCAGTAAGTGGTTTGGACGCCTCTCTGGTTTGTTCGGGATTAGCCTTGAGCTGCGCTTCGCAGAAGGGGCACCTCGTGAGCCTGGCGCTAGCGTGTGTATCGCCAACCACCAAAGCAATTGGGATATGGTAACCTTATCGAATGCGTTGATGCCTGGCGCGGTCACCGTGGGTAAGAAAAGCCTGTTATGGATCCCCATTTTTGGTCAGCTCTATTGGCTCACGGGCAATGTATTGATTGATCGTGCCAATCGCAGTAAAGCCATGGGAACCATTGCGCAGGTCACAGAGAAAATCCGAGCCAAACAATTGAGCGTATGGTTATTTCCCGAAGGAACACGTTCACGCGGGCGCGGATTATTGCCCTTTAAAACCGGTGCATTTCATGCGGCGATCGGTGCGAACGTCCCCTTGATTCCCATAGTATGTAGCTCCACGCATCACCTAAAAGCGAACCGCTGGAACAACGGCCATGTGATTGTTGAAGTGATGGCGCCAATTTCGTCAACGGGCTACGATAAAGACAATGTCCGTGACCTCGCGAAGCATTGCCACCAGGTGATGAAAAGCAAGCTCGAACAACTTGATGCAGAAGTGGCGGAGCGCAATCAAGGCGTTCGCTAATTGAGGATAGGTTTATGACTTCAACCCAGCGCCACCATGTGGTTTTGGTCTCACCGAGCGGTGAACCTCAAGGGATCGCTGAAAAGTTGGAGGCCCATCAGCAAGGATGGCTGCACATGGCCTTCTCAGTGATGTTGTTTCGTTGCAATGAGCAGGGTGAGCGTGAGTACTTGCTACAGCGTCGCGCGTTCGATAAGTATCATAGTGGTGGATTGTGGACCAATACATGCTGCTCGCACCCCAAACAAGATGAGCCGGTTGCGGCGGCGGCAAAACGGCGCCTGTATGAAGAGTTAGGGATAGCGCGCCCGCTTGATTTTACCATGGGACCTTGGTTTGAATACCGTGCCGAGTTGGATAACGGGTTGATAGAGCATGAATTAGATCAAGTCATCGCCTGTGAAGTCAACCATGTCGACATGATCCCTAACCCAGATGAGGTAGCAGACTGCCGCTGGTGGTCTGAAGATGAAGTCAAGCAGGCGATGGTGGATGCTCCCGAGCGCTTCACCGCTTGGTTTGCTGACGTTTTATCACGTATCGATGTGATGGCGCGCTGTTGATAAGCGTGCGCTATGCCATCACGACACAAAAAAGCGGCGCCTGGAGGCGCCGCTTTTGCATTAGCTCTTCGCTGGAATTAGCTTTTCGTTGCCGTCGCTTACCAATTAGGCTTGGCGTACCGCAATCGCTTCAATTTCGATATCAACGTCTTTGGGCAGGCGTGCGACCTCAACGCATGAACGAGCAGGGTAGTTTTCCACACCGTGTTCATCAAAGAACGCACCATACACTTTGTTGACATCCGCAAAGTCTTCCATGTTTTTGACAAACACGGTGAGCTTAACAATATCATTCACTTTAAGCCCAGCAGCTTCTACCACCGCTTTGACGTTGTCGAGAGACTGACGTGTTTGTGCGGTGATTTCAGGAGAGATCTGGCCAGTCACTGGGTTGACGGGGATTTGGCCTGAGGTCAGCACCATGTTGCCAAGGTCAACGCCTTGCGAATACGGACCGATAGCTTCTGGCGCCTGCTCGGTTTGCAGTACTTGGGTCATTGTCTGTTCCTTTGTTATAAAAAGCGACACCTATAGTCTGCAACGGTTAGCTTGCCACGTAAAGCCGTTTACTCAGGGGCAAGGCGGTCTCGAACCACTTGCTCGCAGGCGGCAAGCTCATTGAGCTGGCGTGGTGCGACCAGGACAGTATCGTTTCCGCCTACCGTTCCTAAGATCAAAGGATGTCGGTGCAAGTCGAGTAAGCGAGCGATCAACTGGGCGCCGCCTGGGTGGGTTTTCACTACCACCATGGCTTGGCTACAGGTGATGTCATCGATTTGTGAGCCGACAGAAGACACCGCGTAGACAGGCTCCATATCTCCGCTGAGTGCGTAGACTTTTTGTCCATGCGCATTGGGTACTTTGGCGACCCCGAGCTTGGATAATAGGCGTGAAACGGTCGACTGGCTGACATCAAGATAGCCGAGTTGAACCAATTGCTGGCGAACGGCGTCTTGGGTGGTAAAGCTTTGCGTTTGCAGCAGGTGTCGACACGCAGAGAGGATATCGTCCTCCGGTGTGGTCGTTTCTACCGATAGAATTGCATCATTAACCACGGGCAACCCCTTATAATAAACGGCATTTCACGTCAATATCAGCGCATAAAGCTAATAATGCGTGATTCAATCGCATATGCTATCAGTTGCTTTTAAATGAAACTTTGATGGGTGTCACTGGGTGGTGTCAATATTGAGAAGTAGGGCGCCACTCGGCGCCCTCGCTCAGGTGGCGTTAATCGCCAAGGGTGGCGACCATCACCGCTTTGATGGTGTGGAGACGGTTTTCTGCTTCATCAAACACAATTGAGCAGTCTGACTCAAACACATCTTCTGTGACTTCTAGGCCTTTTAACCCATACTTTTCTTCGATTTCTGCCCCCACTGTGGTTTCGTTATTGTGGAAGGCAGGAAGACAGTGCATGAATTTCACGTGCGGGTTGCCAGTGGCTTTCACGATATCCATATTGACTTGATAGGGCTTCATGAGCGCAACGCGTTCATCCCACGCTTCTTTAGACTCACCCATCGACACCCAGACGTCGGTATACAAGAAGTCACAATCTTTCACGCCTTCTTGTACCTCTTCGGTCAGCGTAATGCGTGCGCCGGTTTTTTCGGCGATAGCACGACACTGTGCGACTAGCTCTTCTTCTGGCCAGAATGCTTTCGGAGCCACTAAGCGGATGTCCATTCCCATTTTAGCGGCACCCACCATCAGAGAGTTCCCCATGTTGTTTCGGGCATCGCCTAAGTAAGCAAAGCGCATTTCGTGCAGTTGCTTGCCGCGTCCATGCTCGAGCATGGTCATCAAGTCCGCTAAAATTTGGGTGGGGTGGAACTCTGTGGTTAATCCATTCCAGACAGGTACCCCTGCGAACTCACCCAGCTCTTCCACAATGTCTTGGCCAAAGCCGCGGTATTCAATGCCGTCATACATCCGACCCAATACGCGTGCGGTGTCCTTCATCGACTCCTTATGGCCAATTTGTGACCCCGTTGGGCCGATGTAGCTCACTTGGCCGCCTTGATCAAAAACAGCGGTTTCAAAGGCACAGCGGGTGCGTGTTGACGCTTTTTCAAAGATAAGGGCGATATTTTTGCCTTTTAGACGGGGCGTTTCGTAGCCATTGTATTTCGCTTTTTTCAGCTCAATGGCCATATCGATAAAGTGTTGGATCTCACGAGGAGTGAAGTCCAGTAATTTTAGGAAGTTACGGTTGCGTAGATTAAAAGCCATAGTGGGCAATCCTCTTTGTTATTGGTCTCAGGCCTGTGCAGGGGTAGGCTGGCCGTGAGAAATATTGTTGTTATTGACTGAGTGTGGACGAATACGTGTGCCAGCTTGGCCTGCCAAGATAGCAAGGCCATCTTCGAGGGCGCCAATACCTACTAGCTTGCCGCCTTGGCGAATAAACTCGCAGGAGGCATCGATTTTTGGCCCCATAGAGCCAGCATCGAAGGTATATTGGCTGAGATCATCGGGTGTTGTGTCGGCAAGTGCGCGTTGACTTGGCTCACCATAATCGAGATAAACCGCTTCGGCATCGGTCAAAATAAGCAGCGCATCGGCATTGATTTGACGGGCGAGGAAGGCGGCAGACATATCTTTATCAATGACAGCCTCGATGCCTTTTAGCTGGGTCCCTTCTTGGATCACAGGGATACCGCCCCCTCCCGTACAAATCACTAAGTGCCCTTGGTCGATGAGGCTCGCGATAGCGTCGTCTTCGACAATCCCAGTAGGTTGTGGGCTGGGCACAACACGGCGATAATATTGGCCATCCGGTTTAATATCCCAGCCATATTTTTCGGCCAATTGGGCGGCCTCTTGTTGGTCATATACTGGGCCTATTGGCTTGGTGGGATTCGCAAACGCAGGATCGTTAGGATCGACCGTCATCTGGGTCAGCATGCAAGACACGTGTTGGTCTGGCGCTAAGTTATGCAACTCTTGCATCAGCATATAGCCAATCATGCCTTGGGTTTCTGAACCTAGCACGTCCAAAGGATAAGGTGTCACGGATTTGTATTCGAGCCCCTGCAGGGCCAGTAAACCAACTTGAGGGCCATTACCGTGGACGAGCACCACGTTGTATTGTTCGCCGATAGCCGCAATGGTTTTGGCCGCTTTGGCGATATTGGCACGTTGAATGTCGGCTTCTAAAGGTTCGCCTCGACGAAGCAGGGCGTTGCCTCCGAGTGCCACGACGACAGTGGGTTTTTTCATAGTCTTACTCTCTACAGTCGGTGGGGGCTGAGCCAGGTGCCCAGCCCGCTCGGGGATTAAATGCCATCACGATGAATCGGGCAGCTCATGCAGCGTGCGCCACCGCGGCCGCGACCCAGCTCATCACCCGGAATGGATAGAACAGTGATCCCAGCTTTGTCGTATTTCTCATTGGTATAAGTGTTACGCTCGTAGCCGACGACGACACCTGGGCGGACGGTCAAGACATTGTTGGCGTCATTCCACTGTTCACGTTCCGCTTCGAAGCTATCGCCGCCGGTAGTGATCAGGTTCAGTGGGCCGACATCGAGGGCTTTTTCGATGGCGGTGAGGAAGTAATCTTCTTCGCGTACATTGAGATGGCCGCTACGGTCACCGGTCAGACTCCAGCATTTGATGTCTTTGCGAATCACTTCGGGGTACACCGAGAAAGTATCTTCACGCATATGGGTCATCACGGTATCTAGGTGCATGCAAGAGCGATGTTTTGGCAGCTCCATGGCAATTACTTGCTTGGCTTGTCCATGTTTGAACAGGCTGGACGCGAGGTTTTCCACCCCTTGTGGCGTGGTGCGTTCAGACATGCCAATCAATACCACGCCTTTCCCTAGGACAGTGACATCGCCGCCTTCAATGGTGGCATTGTCGTAGTCGATGTTTTGTGCACCAAAGTAGGTAATAAAGTCGCCGTTCGCAAAGCGAGGATGCCATTTGTAGATCGCACGCAAGTGGTTTGTTTCACGCTTACGCGCCGGTTTGGCCATGGGGTTAATCGACACACCACCATATAACCAGCACGAGGTATCACGTGTGAATAAGTGGTTAGGTAAGGGGTCAATGATAAAGTCCGATGGGGCATGCATCGCTTGTAACATGGAGGTCGTGGTAATCGGTAGCTCGGAGTACGCCAGCCCTCCTAAGAACATTGATGCGAGCTCGTGGTGAGGGAGATCATTGAGATAGCAGCGAATATCGTTCGCAAATGACGGACCAAAGGTATAGTCCGAGATCTTAAGGTTCATTAGCCAGGCTTTGGCTTCGGGTACATCCAGCGTCTCGGCAAGCAGGTTTTGCAGCAATAGCACCTCAACGCCCTGATCGCGCAGTGTTTGAGCGAATTTGTCATGCTCTTCACCCGCACGTTCAACTGACAGAACATCGTCGAAAAGTAAGTCATGACAGTTCGAGGGGGTGAGGTGGGTTAAAGCACGCTCGGGGCGGTGCAACATCACGGTGCGTAATTGACCAATTTCAGAGCCGACATAGAAGTTGTTCATCTTTCTTTCTCCGTATATCTCTGCTTGGCTTTTTATCGGAAGGGAAATAAAAAGTGCAGGTTTTTTATTGSGTACAAATTTATTCTAACGCCGTGAGCCGGTTGAACTTGAAGTTAGATCACATTGAAACCATTGCCTCTATTTCGTGGTTTTTACTCTGTGTTAATGGTATTTATGGCGACATTAAAAAATGGTTTTTAATACTTAGTCACTTTTATTGCGTGCTTAACGATATTATTTTTATGGTGCTAGGTTTTTAGCAGGGCATGTGTATTTTTTATGCCTTTTATGTTTTATTTTTATTTCACCTTATGCGCATTAAATGAATGATTATCTTTAGTGGTATTTATATTTAACAAATGCCGAGCGATTTTTGTTTCTATTTGTGATGACGATCGGTATTAAATCGCTTTGTGTTAATAATGTAATAGAGGTGTGAACGGGGTAGGGAAGTGTGCTGTTATAGCAGGGGACGTGAGAGAAATAAAAAAGCGCACTGCTTGATAGCAATGCGCTCTACGCTTAGTTGATGTCTGATGTTATAACATGACGCCAAGGCTAAGCATGGCCATGATCATAATGGTAAGAATGCCAAGCAACGGCGCGACCCATTTTATCCATTTCGCATAAGGCACGCGGGCAATGGCCAAGCCACCCATCACCACGCCGGAGGTAGGTGTAACGAGATTGACGAGCCCCGAAGCCGATTGATAGGCCGTTACTACCAATTCTCGCCCAACGTTCGCAAAGTCGGCCAATGGCGCCATAATTGGCATGGTGAGCACTGCCAAGCCAGATGAAGAAGGCACCAAGAATGACAGTAACACTTCCAGCCAATACATCACGTTAATAAAGACGAAAGACGACAAACCACTGACTAAACTCTCGGCACTATTGAGGATGGTGTCGGTAATCATGCCTTTATCCATAATCACCACGATCCCGCGGGCAATGCCGATGATTAGCGCCACACCGAGTAGGTCTCTCGCCCCATCAATGAAGCTGGTGGTGATTTCCTCTTCGCTCATGCGTGCAATCAGGCCAATGATGATGGCAGCCCCCAGGAAGACGGCTGAGATCTCTGCCATCCACCAATCAAGAGATGAAACACCATATATCATCACGGCAAAGGCACCGGCAAAGATAGTCAGTATCACTTTGCGTGTGGCCGTAAAATCAAGGCTTTGGTTGTCGTCGTGCTCGCCCAGGAAGTGTTTTTTATTACTTTCATACTGGTCATAAACGATCGATTGGCTCTGATCGGCTTGTACTTTGCGCGCATAGCGCATGACATAGACAACACAAATAAGCCAGCCAATGACTAAGATCGCAAGACGCAGGAGGATACCATCAGTGAAAGGGATCCCTGCGGCATTGGCTGCAATCACAGTGGCGAACGGGTTGATGGTTGAGCCTAACGTACCTATCCCTGCCCCAAGCAGTACCGTCGCCGCTGCGACTACAGGGTCAAAGCGTGCAGCCATCATCACAGGCACAAGTAGCGTATAAAAAGGCAAGGACTCTTCCGCCATGCCATAAATGGTGCCCCCGGCGGCAAATAAGCCCATCAAAATGGGGATCATCCACTCTTCGCGTCCCTCTAGACGCTTGGTGACGCGTTCAATCCCCGCATCAATGGCACCTGTTTTGGTGACCAACCCTAAAAAGCCACCAATGATCAGAATGAACAGCGAGACATCAATGGCGGCCGCTTCATACGTTTGGTGGTTATAAAAACCGTCAATGGGAGCCAGCAGGACATCGACAATGCCTTGAGGGTTACTGTCAACCTGTTCGTAAGTCCCTGAGATAGGAACGTCTCGACCGAGCTCTTCATTATACTCTCGTTCATACTGACCGGCGGGCACCACCCAGCTCAGGGCGGCGACGACGGCGATAAGAATGAATAGAATGGTATAGGCGGACGGGAACTTTAAGTTCGAGAACCAGCCTTTTTTTTCGGGAACACTGTGAGTACTCATACTTTCTCCTCATACCTCTTATTAGCATCTATAGTGCGCTACACGTATTGAGGTAATTCCGTTAATTTCACGTTATTTATTATTTTTATGCCGTGGTACATGGCTTTGCACTCATTGTAAAAGTGGTTCCCTTTTCACTTCTTAGTGATATCTCACAAAAGAAGAGGTGGTTAATGGAGCACCAAAAAGGTGAATTCCATAAAACTGAATGTGGTGTTGTTATTTATGCGTAGTTATTATTTTCTCTTTTTGTGTGGCTTGGGTTTTTATTGATTAAATGATGTAGGGCTCGCTTCCTCTACGGTGCTGAAAGCTGAGTTAATGATGAGTTTATGTGCGAGCTTTGATTATTTAGTCAATCAGTCGCTTTACGTGTGATGAATAAAACCTAAAAAATAACGGATTGATGAATAGGTAGAAATCAACCCATTTATTGTCTTATATCAATTTATAACGGTGAGTCGATAGGTAGGAGAGGGCACGCAGCAGGTGCCCAGTCGAGAGAGGTGATTAGTCTTTTTTGTTCTTAGTGGGCTTGGGAAGCACAATCATGTCGCATTCGGCGAAGTGGTCTTGAAATGCACGGTTATTAATGTCGAAAAGAACAATCAGATTCCCGAGGCCAAAGCAGGCAGTGGCCAAACGAATAATGGCTTGAGTGGGACGAATGTTGCTGCCATCGGTATTTTGTAACCTAAGCCGCCACGCGCGCATGCCCAGCGTTTGTCCGGCTTTACACCAAAAGTAGCCATAAAAACCACCGATGACACAGGCCAGATACGCAGTATAAAGTGGATTGACTATCGGGTGATGGGTTAAGAAATCACTGATGTCTTGGTAAGGGGCAATCGACATGCCTAGCACTTGTGCTAGGGCGAGTATTGCCATCATTCCCCCTCCGGCGAGCATGAGCAAAGCCGCCACGACGAGGAGATCATAAAGCCAAGCGGCTAAACGCCGGAAAAAGCCTGCGGTTGGGCAAGCGATAGAAGAAGTTTGCATTTGATTGTTCACACCCCAGTACTCAATTCGGTGCTAGCCTAGCATAGACCGGCAGACAGTGAGTAAGCTTATACCTCGGTTTTGCGATGTCTTTTGGGGACAAATTCAGCACCAATGTGGCTGAATGGCTTGAATTGGTTAAAAATAGTGCGAACGAACGGATTTTTATTTTTATTACTTGCACTCCAAAGGTCGGTACGTATAATTGCCCCCACTTGCCGAGATGGCGGAATTGGTAGACGCAGCGGATTCAAAATCCGCCGCCTTAACGGGTGTGAGGGTTCAAGTCCCTCTCTCGGCACCAAATCCCAAAAAAGCCCCAGTCAAAAGACTAGGGCTTTTTTCGTTGTGGGTAAGGATTAGCGCTGATCAGGTCACACTCCGCTACATTCCATCCCGCCAATTGTTACTTGCCAAGGTATGATCGCCGTCTGGGCAATAACAGGGAGTAGCAGTGTGCAAATGCGTTATCGAGACATTGCCAGCTGGATCGAAACACAAATTCAGCAGCGTGTTTGGCAAGTCGGTGATCGGATCCCTTCGGTGAGGGAGATGAGTCGGCTTCAACACGTTAGCCCAATGACGGTAATGAGAGCTTATGAGCAATTAGAAGCCGATGGTTGGGTTGAGGCGCGTCCGCGCTCTGGCTTTTTTGTGCGGCCTCATTATAACAAGCTCGCGGTGGATGCATTGGCACGACCACAAGCGCAATCTCAGTGGCTCGACACCCACCAGGATGTGCTTGATGTGATCAGTGCTAGCCATAAAGGCGCGTACTACCCATTTGGTTCAGCTTTTCCTGATCCTCAGTTATTTCCCATGCAAGCGCTTGGCCGCGCGATGGCGCGAGTGCTGCGTCACTCCTCTCATCCCGATCACTTCACGATTTTACCGCCGGGCTATATCGGCCTACGTCGACAGATTGCACAGCGTTATCTCCGCCAAGGAATTAAAGTCAGTATTGATGAAATCATTATTACTAATGGGGCAATAGAGGCATTGAGTCTGTCTTTAGCGGCAGTGACGAAGCCAGGAGATAAGGTGATTATTGAAGCCCCCGCGTTCTACGGGGTGCTGCAGACACTCGAACGTTTACAGCTTAAAGCCGTTCCCGTCGCGGTTGATCCTGAAACAGGGGTCGATATCCATGCACTGGAACATGCCTTAGCGTCCCACTCGATCAGTGCGTGTTGGTTGATGAGCAACTTCCATAACCCCACGGGCGCGTCGATACCAGCGCATCGCAGGCCAGATGTGGTCAGCATACTCGCTGCGTATCAAGTGCCATTGATAGAGGATGATGTCTATGGCGAGCTGTTTTTCTCAGAGGCAAGGCCGATGCCGCTTAAAGCCTACGATACGCAGGGTAGTGTGCTGCACTGTGGCTCGTTTTCGAAACAACTCGCACCGGGTTTTCGGGTTGGCTGGATAGCGGCAGGCTGTTATGCGATGCAAATAGAGAAGCGCCAGTCTGTATCGAGTTTGGCAGTCGGCGCACCTAACCAATTGGCGATTGCCGATTATTTAAAGCAAGGTGGGTATGACTCGCACCTACGGCGATTACGCGAAACATTGTCTTCCCGCCATGAGGTGATACGTACAAGGCTAAAAGCACTTTTACCTCCCTCTACGGTGATGAGTCAGCCTACAGGCGGCTATTTTTTGTGGATCATGCTCGATAAGGGCATCGATACGCGCGACCTCTTTCAAGCACTCAGGCCTTATGGCGTGACAATCGCACCGGGTGCACTATTTGCCAGTGACGGACGCTTTAATCACTGCTTTCGACTGAACGTCTCGATTGTGGGAAGGCAAAATGCCGAAGGGGTCAATGATAGTCAGAGCTTGGAGGGGCTCACACAGATTGCGAGCTCGATCTCAGCTTTATCTGTGCACTCAACTGTCACAGCTGAATACTGAGCTATCTGTACTAATCTACCGTGCGTCTCCCTCGATAAACTCAACACGTACACAACATTGAGGGGGAAAAGGATGAAATCAGAATTGAGTATGATGGTCGTCGCGATAATCTGCGCGGCTTTATTGATCCTTGGCCATGTCATCATCATAGAGACACTTGCCTATTATACGTGGGCACAATGGACAGCCGGTGCGATACCTTTTGTACTCCTGCTGATGGCGTGGGGCTCTGTACGTTACTGCCGAGCTAAAGAACGCGCGGAAGAAAAACAGCATTCGCACTAAGAGTGATTGAAAATAAGAACGGGTGAAGACCAGCCACTTTCCGTTTTTGCTGACTAAAAAAGCGCCTTTTGTCTACTTTTGTTTGTTTTGTGAACAAACGAGTAGCAAGGCGCATTTTTTTTATGTTTAGGGGTTGCGGGAAAAACTGAGATCTCTATACTGCGCTTCCTGTTGACGGGGCAACGAGACGCAAGTCACGAAATGCCAACCACTCAGTCAACACGCTCTTTAACAATTTGACCTATGCAATCTGTGTGGGCACTCGTTGAGAATAGACA
>NZ_MUFB01000028.1 GCF_001996005.1 Salinivibrio siamensis
ATACACAAAAGGGCGTTTATTGATCGAAGGCACAATGAAAATCTATTTATGTACTTCAAATGTATTATCGATCACAGTTTGTTATGATGGGGAATGCATCCAAAAGGAGCCGACATGTTGAAACCTCGCTACATGCAAATAGCCGATTTACTCACTGAGCAGATTAAAGATGGCACCCTGACACCAGGCGCGATGATGCCGACTGAGGCCACGCTACAGGCTACCTATGACGTCAGCCGCGTCACGATACGTAAGGYGATGAAGGTGTTGGTTGATAATGATCTCCTCTACCGTGTCCGAGGTAGCGGCAGTTATGTAAAAGCACCTAAAGCACAGCACAACGCCTTTCAACTGATGGGCTTTATCGAAGAAGTCTCAGCGCAAGGCAAAACACCCAGCTCAAAAGTGATCGCATTTGAAACGTCACCTTGCAGCCATACCATTGCCAGCAAGTTAAACGTGGAGGAAGGGACGTTGATTTATGAAATACAACGTCTTCGTTTGATTGATGGCGAGCCAGAAATCCTTGAGTGCACGTACCTGCCAGTAGCCATGTTTACCGATCTCAGTATCGAAGTGATGCAAACATCAAAGTACGACTATATCGAGCGACATAAGGGGATGCAGATCGCGAAAAGTCGCCAATGTGTCTGGCCAGATAGCACGTCAACCTCACTCGCCGCCCTCCTCAACACCCGTGAAAATTCGCCCATATTACGGGTCGAATCAGTCAGCGAGCTTGTCGACGGGACACCGTTTGAATATACAGTGAACTACTTTCGTTTATACCAGTACAGCTTTGAATTCATCGCTCACCGCCAAACACCACAATGATCCATTTCCTCGAGACGTCTCGGTTGCGTTGTTGAGTATGAGGTGTAGTCTGACCGGGTTACCTTACTTCGACGGAATATCTGATGAGAACAAAAGCAGATAGATGGCGCCATGCTATCGGTTTTGAATTAACGGGCTTGATCTTAGTGGTGCTAGGGCTCAATTGGATCCTTGGCGCAGGCATCGGTCATCTTGGGATCATGGGGGCGATTTTTTCTGTGCTTGCCACCCTTTGGAATTATGTCTACAACATTGGCTTTGATAAAGCGATGCTGGCTTGGCGGGGCTCAGTGCTCAAAACCTTACCGCTGCGTCTGCTGCATGCGGTGATCTTTGAAGCCGGTCTGCTGGTCGCAACCATCCCCTTTATCATGTGGTGGCTGTCGATGAGCTTTTGGCAAGCACTCAGTATGGATATTGGGCTCGTGGTATTTTATCTGGTATATGCGTTTGTTTATAACTGGCTGTACGACTATCTGTTTCCGATCCCAAATACGCAATCCCAGCAGGGCTGAGTCTGCCAGCCCTGCGCGTCACTCGTACAAAGATTTACTGACGGAAGGTACGCGGCGAGGGGATCAAGTTGTGTTTGTTCAATAGCCGATACATGGTCGCACGTGACACACCGAGCTCTTTGGCCGCGGCCGATACTTGTCCCTTATTTTCTTCAAGGACGGCGATCAGCGCGTCTCGTTCAGACTCTTCACGGATTTTACGTAAGCTTTGTTTATAATCCCCCTGACGGGGCAGATCTAAGTGCTCCGCTTCAATCACCAGATGATCGGCCAACAATACTGCCCGTTTCACCTGATTAATGAGCTCGCGCACATTACCCGGCCACGAGTAACTGCTTAACACACGCTTGGCCTCATCGGAAAAGGTCCTCGCCTGTGTGTTGTATTGACGTGCAAACTTAAGCAAAAAATATTCGGCTAAATCAGGCACATCTGGCTGACGGTCTTTTAATGAAGGCATATTAATGCGCAGGACGTTTAACCGGTAATACAGATCCTCACGAAAAAGCCCCTCAGCCACGCGTTTTTCCAAATCCATGTGGGTCGAGGCAATCACACGCACATCCAGGTCATGCTCATATTTATCATGACTGATATCCAAGGTGCCCTCTTGCAATAAGTGCAATAAGTGCCCTTGTAGATGCAGCGGCAGATCACCAATCTCATCAAAAAAGAGGGTACCTTTATGGCATTGACGAATTTTGCCATGCGAGTGCTCGTCTCCCAATAACGCCTGCTGCATTTGTTCATCCGCAAGCGCTGARCATTTAATCGACTCAAATCGAGCCTTCGCACGGGTTGATGCATGATGAACCGCTTGCGCCACCAACTCCTTACCTGTGCCGCTCTCACCGGCTATCAATACAGACACGTCGGTTGGCGCAACACGCCTGACCTGGTCACGCAACTTTTTCATCGCGGGGCTGGCGCCTTCCAAACCCATATCGCTATGATCGCCAAGTTGCGGCCATACTTGTCGCTCAAGGCGCAACATACCCAATTGGTGACCAATGGTACTCATCAATTGCGAGTTAGGGACAGGCGAGGTGAAGTAATCAATACAAAAGCTGACAATAAACTGGCAGATCGCTTCGTTATTAAGTTGGTTTTCTCTTACTAAGGCTAACCAGCGCACCTGTTTGTTGCGATTAACCAGTGACGCCACCCCATTGAGGCTGAAGTCATCATGACTTAAATCGACAATACCTATACAGGGGCCGATATCTTGTAGCAATGACTGTGCAGCTCGCAAATCATAACAGCGATGACAATGCCAACCGGCTTGCTCAAGGGTCGCTAACCAAGGCTCATATGTCCCGCCAACAACGACGAGTGAGCTCAAGGTTTTGTCATTCCCCGAATCGAATCCCATAACACCTGCCTTACATCCAGTCTGTCTTTTTTGCCAGCGAATCAAGCCCCTATTATAAAGAAGGGCAAGTTCTAATCTGTCTCAATAAAGAGACATACGATGGGTTGTAATACGGATAATTGTAGCCAAATATCTGAAAAAGCCAGATAAAATATCGCAGGTTTATGAAAAGACAATGACGCAAGGCGCAAAAAAAGCGGCTCAATGAGCCGCTTGTTCTGTGGTCTGTCCAGTGTTAACTGCCTTGCTGTGGGCGCATGGCTGGGAACAAAATCACATCGCGAATCGTATGCGTGTTGGTGAATAACATCACCAATCGGTCAATACCAATTCCTTGTCCCGCCGTCGGTGGCAAACCATGCTCGAGTGCGTTGATATAATCCGCATCGTAGTACATAGCCTCATCATCACCGGCATCTTTGGCATCGACCTGAGCTTTGAAACGTTCATCTTGGTCTTCTGCGTCGTTAAGCTCCGAGAAGCCATTTGCCACTTCACGCCCACCGACGAAGAATTCAAAACGGTCGGTCACAAACGGGTTATCATCATTGCGACGCGCCAGCGGTGAAATATCGGCCGGATATTCGGTGATAAAGGTTGGCTGAATCAACTGTGGTTCAGCCGTCTCACCAAAGATCTCTTCCAGCAACTGCCCAGTCGTCCAGAATGACTCAACACTGATCTTGAGTGATTTCGCTATCGAGGCAAGGTGGTCACGATCTTGTACCGTCTCATACGTCAGCGCCTGAATATCAGCATGATCAGGGTTATATTGCTTGATAGCATCGAGCATGGTCATTCGCGGATAAGGCCCCGCGAAATTAATTTCATGCTCACCATAAGGCAACACAGACTGCCCCATTACGTCCAGCGCGACGCGAGAGAGCATGTCTTCCGTAAGATCCATCAGATCATTATAATCGGCATACGCCATATAGAATTCCATCATCGTGAATTCTGGGTTATGACGCGGTGAGAGCCCTTCATTACGGAAGTTACGATTCACTTCAAACACACGCTCAAAGCCGCCGACAACCAAACGCTTCAAGTAAAGCTCTGGCGCCACACGTAAGTACATGTCGATATCAAGCGCATTATGGTGGGTGGTAAACGGACGCGCCGTCGCACCGCCTGGGATGACGTGCATCATCGGCGTTTCCACTTCCATAAAGTGTTTTTCCACCATGTAATTACGGATGGCGGTGACCACATTAGAGCGTACCTGGAAGGCGTGACGCGACTCTTCGTTGACAATCAGATCGACATAACGCTGACGATAACGCAGCTCTTGGTCGGCCAGCCCATGAAATTTTTCTGGTAGCGGACGTAGGGCTTTCGTCAGCAGCTGGTAGCGCTCCATGTTGACATACAGATCGCCTTTTCCAGATTTATGTAGCGCACCGTGCACACCAATGATGTCACCGATATCTAAGCCTTGGTACTCGGCTTTCAACGCCTTTTGCACGTCTTTTGACGCATAGGCTTGAATACGGCCCGAAACATCTTGCACCACCATAAATGGGCCACGTTTAGCCATGATGCGGCCCGCGATGGTCACTTTATGGTCCAGTGTTTCAAGTTCCGCTTTTTCTTTCTCGCCAAATTCAGCTTGCAAGTCAGCCGCTAGATGCTCACGACGGAAATCATTAGGATGGCCGTTTGCCTTGCAGTTTTCACGAATGTGAGTGAGCTTGGCGCGACGCTCGGCAATCAGCTTATTTTCATCTGGTAACTGGTCAGTCATAGAAAACCCTTTACATTAATTCGTCATTACAGGCCAGATTTGAGGCTGGCTTCAATAAATTTGTCCAAGTCGCCGTCGAGAACGGCCTGCGTGTTGCGGTTTTCAATACCGGTACGCAAGTCTTTGATGCGCGAATCATCTAATACGTAGGAGCGGATCTGACTGCCCCAACCGATATCTGATTTGGCGTCTTCGTTGGCTTGTTTTTCCGCGTTTTGCTTTTGTAGCTCAAGCTCAAACAACTTCGCACGCAGCTGTTTCATCGCTTGATCTTTGTTTTTATGCTGTGAGCGATCGTTTTGGCACTGCACCACAGTGTTGGTCGGCACGTGGGTGATCCGAACCGCTGACTCGGTGGTGTTAACGTGCTGCCCACCCGCGCCAGAGGCACGGTACACATCAATCCGCAAATCTGATGGATTAATATCGATATCAATGTTGTCATCGATTTCCGGATACACAAACGCCGAGGCAAACGAGGTATGGCGACGGCCCCCCGAGTCGAAAGGCGATTTACGCACAAGACGATGAACGCCCGTTTCAGTACGTAACCAGCCGTAGGCGTATTCACCGGTGATGCGTACTGTGGCAGACTTTAATCCAGCCACATCCCCTTCAGAGACTTCAATCACATCGGCTTTAAAGCCTTTCGCATCCGCCCAGCGCAAGTACATGCGGAGCATCATGTTGGTCCAATCTTGCGCTTCGGTACCGCCTGAACCAGCTTGCAGGTCAATATAGCAATCAGACGCATCGTGCTCACCAGAAAACATGCGGCGGAATTCTAGCTTGGTTAGCTTGGCTTCAAGCTCCACCAGCTCCGGTTCCACTTCGTCGAAGGTTTCTTGATCGTCTTCTTCGACCGCAAGCATCAACAGTTCGTTGACGTCTTCGCCGCCTTGAGTCAGTTGATCAATGGTTTCCACCACCGCTTCTAGTGAGGCGCGCTCTTTCCCTAGCGCTTGCGCACGTTGTGGCTCATTCCACACGTCCGGTTGTTCTAACTCGGCATTAACTTCTTCTAGACGCTCTTTCTTGGCATCATAGTCAAAGATACCCCCGAAGGACATCGGTACGTTCGGCGATATCGGCGAGGCGATTTTTGATTGGATTAATCTCAAACATGGTCAAGCATCTTCATTGTTAGCGGAAATTTAACCGCCGAATTTTAGCGAATTGTCGCGCCAATAAACAGGGCGTGATGGAAAAAGCCGCACATTTAAGCGGCTTCAAGGTGAGAGATGATCAACTGAGCGCTACGGTTTCCGCGAAACTCATTTATATCGAGGCGGTAAACGAGCCGTAGCGTCTTGGTGCTGGGATCGGGCCAGCGACGCAAATCAACATTAAAGGCAATGGCGTCAATCATGGTGCCACCGCCCTCGGGCTCGACCATCAATTTTAAGTGTTTTCCGCCCACCAGTTTTTGCTGCAGCACCTTAAAAATGCCATCGAACTGCGGCTCAGGGAAGCCTTGCCCCCAAGGACCGCCTGCTTGAATGATTTCTGCTGTCTCTAACCCCAGTTCGTGACTTTGTAAGGGACCATCACTTAACAAGACACCTTTTAAGTCGTCCTCACTGATCTGCTCACGTACTTGGCTATCAAACTGCTTGGCGAACGTATCAAACTGTGCTTCGTCGATGGTCAATCCGGCCGCCATGGCATGGCCGCCAAACTTTTTAATTAATCCAGGGTTTAAGGTATCAATCCGATCCAATGTATCGCGCATATGCAAACCAGGAATCGAACGCGCTGAGCCTTTTATCAGTCCATCACCACCATCGGCAAACGCAATCACAGGGCGGTGAAATTGATCTTTTAAGCGCGAGGCGAGGATCCCTATCACTCCCTGGTGCCAATCTCGCTGAAAAAGTGCCAGCCCCACCGGCAACTCACGCTCAGACTGCTCGGCAATCAAGCGCTCACACCAAGCCACGGCTTCTTGCTTCATTCCTTGCTCAATGTCTTTGCGGGTTTGATTGAGCGCATCCAACTCAGACGCCATACGTCTGGCAGCATGAATGTTGTCGCATAGCAACAACTCAACCCCAAACGCCATGTCATCCAAACGCCCCGCGGCATTGATCCTCGGCCCCAATGCAAACCCGAAATCACTGGCGACAAGCGTGGCCATGTTGCGATTGGCAACCTCGATCAACGCTTGGATCCCTGGGCGGCAACGTCCGGCGCGGATCCGCTGTAAGCCCTGATGAACCAGGATACGGTTGTTACTGTCCAAGGCCACCACATCGGCGACCGTGCCCAGCGCCACCAAATCCAGCAAGTCGGCTAAGTTAGGGACGGTCAGTCCCTGCTGCTCAAACCACCCTTGGTCACGTAAATGCGCGCGCAGCGCCAGCATCAAATAAAAAGCAACCCCGACACCGGCAAGTGCCTTCGACGGAAAACCACAGTCATCAAGGTTAGGATTCACCATGGCATCGGCATTGGGCAATGTTTCTCCTGGGAGGTGGTGGTCAGTCACCACCACCTGCATGCCTAACGCTTTGGCGCGCGCCACGCCCGTCAGCGATGACACCCCGTTGTCCACGGTCATGATAAGCTCTGCTCCCCGCTCAGCGGCTTGATCGACCACCTCTGGGCTTAAGCCGTACCCATCGTCAAAGCGGTTTGGCACCAGGTAATCGACGCGGGTGGCGCCCATCATGCGTAAGGCTTTGACGGAGAGTGCTGACGATGTCGCGCCATCGGCGTCGAAGTCACCCACAATCAAGATGGATTGATGAGCCTTTAGCGCCTCAGCCAGCAAGCTCACTGCGGTGTCGATCCCCGTTAACGCTTGATATTGATGCAATCCAGCCACACTTCGATTGAGCTCGCTGTCTGCTTGTAAGCCGCGGTTGGCGTATAAACGCTGCAGTAACGGCGGAATCGCATCGCTGAATGCCGGCGTAACCGACGGCGTACGTCTTTTTATTTCTATCATGAAGTTGTCACCAGTTCTCGATTAGCCGCGTGGGTGATGAGTTTGATGCAGCTGTTTTAAGCGTTCAGTCGCCACATGGGTATAGATTTGGGTCGTCGATAGGTCACTGTGTCCGAGTAACATCTGCACCACGCGTAAATCGGCCCCATGATTGAGCAAGTGGGTCGCAAACGCATGACGTAAAACATGGGGCGAGAGATCCTCTGTCTCAATCCCCGCCAGTTGCGCATAGTACTTGATGCGATGCCAAAAGGTTTGCCGTGTCATTTGACGGGCGCGTTTGCTTGGGAAAAACACATCGGTACTGGTTTCACCCAGCAATACCGGGCGACTATACGCCAAATAGTGCTCGAGCCAATCCACGGCCGACTCTCCCATCGGGACCAAACGTTCTTTGTCACCTTTACCGGACACCCGCACCACACCTTGGCGCAAGCTCACATTCTCCATCGTCAGCCCGATAAGCTCTGTCACACGCAAACCCGTCGCATATAACAACTCCAACATGGCTTTATCTCTAAGCTCAAGGGGGTCGTCGGTATTCGGTGCCATTAGTAGTGCATCGATTTGCTCTTCCGTCAGATCTTTCGGCAGCCGCTTGGGCTGCTTCGGACTGATTAGGGTGGCACTGGGATCGTCGGGACGCAACTTCTGTCGATACAAGTATTGGAATAGGCGACGTAACGCCGACACCATACGGCTGCGAGTGCTAGACTGGTAGCCCTGCTCATGTAGCCAGTATTGGTAATCTTGTAATTCTTGCTTGCTCACCGCCACCAACGCGCGGGTGTCGAGCCAATGGCACAGCTTCAATAAATCTGTGCGATACGAATTCAACGTGTTTTCGGAAAGCCCACGCTCCATCCACATTGCATCCAAAAACTGCTCGATGCGTTCAATGTTATTCGTCACCTTCAACCCACTTGGTTATTAATCGAAAAACCCGCCCATCATCTGGGTAACGGACAGCGGCTATTATACAAAATGTCACCGTCAGTTGCTGGATCATATTGCCGGTGAGCAGGTAAACTGCGCCCATTACACACAAACGAGTCGCGCTATGAAAATCGGTCTTTTTTATGGTTCTACCACCTGCTATACCGAAATGGCCGCGGAGAAAATCCGTGACTTTATCGGTGATGATTTGGTCGAGCTACATAATGTCAAAGAAACACCGCTAGCCAAAATGGCAGATTACGACTTGCTGCTACTTGGGATCTCAACGTGGGATTTTGGTGAGCTACAAGAAGATTGGGAAGCGGTTTGGCAAGACATTGATAGTCTCCAACTAAACGGCAAAGTCATAGCCCTGTTTGGCTTGGGCGACCAAGAAGGATACGCCGAATGGTATTTGGATGCCATGGGCATGCTCCACCAGCAACTACAAGGCTGTGGCGCACAGTTTATTGGTTACTGGTCCACCGAAGGTTATCGTTTTGATGCCTCAAAAGCGGTGACCGAGGATGGCAAGCAATTTGTCGGTCTCGCCCTTGATGAAGACTCCGAGTACGAACTCAGTGACGAGCGGATTCAAAACTGGTGCGAGCAAGTGCTACTCGAGTATCAAGCCTTACTTTGAGCCTATCCCGGCTCGCGCTGGCCAATTAATGAGACAAAAAAACCGCGCCTCTCAGCGCGGTTTTTGTTCGCTATCATGCAGCGGTCGACATCACGATGCGTCTGCTAACGCATTCGCCCGTGATCCAACAAACTTTGCCACGCCCATAGCCACCAATGTAGGTAGCAGCCAAGCCATACCGACATCGAATAGCGGTAGGAAGCTAAAGCCGCTCATGTCAGCGCCCATGACTTTTGCCGCATCGAGCAAGCTAAAGAGCAATGCCACGCCCAACACAAGGCGATAACCCACAGCCGGATTTGGCAACCAGCGACGAATAAACGTCAAACCAATCAGCGCAATCGCGACAGGATAAAGGGCAAACAGCACAGGGACAGAAATCGCAATCAGCTGCTTGAGACCCACATTGGCCACCACCGCACAGACAGTAGCCACGACGACCACCCAACGACGGTACGTCCATGATGTGAGCGAACTAAAGTAATCAGCACACGCACTCACCAACCCAATCACGGTCGTCAAACACGCTAAACCGATAATCGCCGCCAGGATCATTTGTCCAACCGGGCCAAACAGTGCATCCACGTAGGCGGCCATGATTTCGCCACCATTTTGCGTTCCCTGCGCCACCGCGCTAGCGGTTGAGCCCAAGTAGAACAGCGACACGTACACAAACGCCAGTCCAGCGGCGGCAATAATACCGGCATAAATCAGGTACATGCAGGTCGCTTTGTTGTCTTCGATACCTTTTTTACGGATCACATCGACAATCAACATGCCGAACATTAACGCCGCAAAGGTATCCATAGTGTTGTAACCTTCCAAAAAGCCAGTCGTCAGTGCGTTTTCAACATAGTTACCTTGCGCGGCCACCACTTCGCCTTGTGGATTAACAATCACCGCGATAGCCAAAATCGCGAGCGCCGCGAAAAGCAAAGGTGTCAAGAATTTACCGATGGTATCAATCAGCTTGCCTTGAGAAAGAGAGAAAAACATCGCGACGGCAAAAAAGACCACAGAGAAAGCGCCCAATTCTAGCTGCCCAGGAGCTGATAAAAAGGGTTTAAAACCAATCTCATAGGCGACAAGTCCGGCACGAGGCGCAGCAAAGGCGGGGCCAATAATGATAAAAATCAGCACGGCCATTAGTGTGGCAACACCTGTGGGTAAGTCACGCGTTAGGCCCTTCCAGCCTCCGCCTGCCACCGCAACCGCAATGATACCGATTAAAGGAAGACCGACGGCAGTGATCAAAAATCCGATCATTGCAGCCGTAAAGTGATCACCGGCCAACATGCCAGCTTGTGGGGGAAAGATTATATTTCCTGCGCCTAAGAAAAAGGCAAAGGTCATAAAACCTAACGCTAAAATATCTACTAATTTTAAACGCTTAGTCACGATGTATACCTACAGCTTAAGAGGGTGTTTGCAATCAATAATGTTTCACCCATCTGAAACGCTCAATTATAATATTTTGTTTCAGACGATGGGCAGAACGCAGAATAATGAAGAAGTTCATAGCCACAGTAAAGGCATTGACAAAAAACCTTGTGATCTTCTGCATTAGCAATAACAATCAGCTCAATAAACTAGCTATTATGTTATCCGTGGTATTTTTTAACAAACAAACTCGATAACATCATGGTTACACAAAAGCAAAAAATGCTACCCCTTGATGCCGCTAAGTTGCCAGAGTGCAGGACAAATGAGCCAATTTCGCTTTAAACAATTTGTTATCGACCACGGTGACTGTGGCATGAAAGTCAGTACGGATGGTGTACTACTGGGCGCGTGGTCTCAGCCTGGGACGGCGAGTAATAGCTTGGATATCGGAACGGGAACCGGTTTATTGGCATTGATGTTGGCACAACGTTTTCCATCCTTGTCGCTGACCGCGGTTGAGTATGATACGGCCGCGTTTCGCTGCGCCGAGCTAAATGTGAAACACTCATGCTTTGCTCGGCAAATCCAAGTACACCATGCTGATATCAACGCTTTTGAGCGCACGGAACAATGGCAACACATTGTTTGTAATCCGCCATACTTTACCAGTGGCGCCCCGTCCAGCAATCAACAGCGCGCGGTCGCTAGGCATGCAAATACCCTGAGCCATCCCGCACTTATCGCGTGCTTGCAAGGGTTACTTACCCCGACGGGCTGTGCCGATCTTATCTTGCCCAGTAAAGAGGCAGACGCGTTTATTCATTCTGCTCAGGGACAAGGCCTGTTCTTACGCCGGCAGCTATCCGTGCGCCCGACCCCGGATAAATTGCCTTCGCGCTTATTATTCACACTCTCGCCAACGACGGGCGCAGTCAGATCTGATACGATCGTAGTGCGCGAGAGAGATGGCGCTTATACGCAGGCATTCGCGGATCTGACACGCGCGTTTTACCTCAAACTCTCGTAATCCAAACCGAGCAGCGTCTCGCTATCATTGGCCTTGGGCGCGCTGCCCATTTACACTATTTGCGTCTATAATACCGCGCTTAACTATCCTTGGAGAATTACCTGTGCGAAGCTTTGCCGAACTCGAGCTGGATCCAGAACTGCTCAGTGCACTTGACGATATGGGCTATCAGCGCCCTACGCTGATCCAATCTGAGGTTATCCCCCACGGTATGGATGGACGTGACATCCTTGCCTCCGCCCCAACGGGAACCGGCAAAACGGCGGCTTTTTTGCTGCCCATGTTGCAGCACTTACTCGACTTCCCGCGGCAAAAACCCGGGCCAGGGCGCGTACTGGTTCTCACCCCCACGCGTGAATTAGCCATTCAGGTGGCTGATGAAGCGCGCGCATTAGCGAAAAATACCAGTCTTAAGATCTTCACCATCACCGGGGGCATTTCATACCAAGAGCACGCCGAGCAGTTGGGTAAAACACAGGATATTGTGGTGGCAACGCCTGGCCGTTTGATGGAGTACATTGAAGCCGAACGGTTCGATTGTCGCGCCGTTGAATGCCTGATCTTAGATGAGGCAGACCGGATGCTGGATATGGGGTTTGCGAATGCCGTCAATCGACTCTCTGATGAGTGCCAGCGCCGCCGTCAGACCATGCTCTTCTCCGCCACACTAGAAGGGCGCGGGGTAGCAGGCTTTACCGAGGATCTGCTAGATAACCCTGAGCTGGTGGATGTCACACCACCACGCCGCGAGCGTAAAAAAATCACCCAGTGGTACCATCGCTGCGATGATCTTGACCATAAACGCGCCTTATTAAAGGCGATTGTCAGCGAACAGGCTGAACGAGCGATTGTGTTTATTAAAACACGTGAGCGCTTGGCGGAGCTTCGTGATTATATGCAGTCACAACAACTGGATTGCGCCTGGATCCAAGGTGAAATGCAACAAGCGAAGCGTAACAATGCAATCAACCGGTTTAGTGAAGGAAAAGTCAGTGTACTGCTGGCCACTGATGTTGCGGCACGCGGCATTGATGTCCCAGATATCACCCATGTGATCAACTATGATCTCCCACGCACGGCTGACGTCTATTTACACCGTATTGGTCGCACGGCTCGTGCGGGCAAAAAAGGCTCTGCCATTTCACTGGTCGAAGCCCATGATCAACCAATGATGGATAGGATCATGCGCTATATGGATGAAGAGATTAAAGAGCGAACCATTGCTAGCTTGAAGCCAAAACATAAAAAAGCAGAGCATAAGAAGAAAAAAAAGAAGCAAAGCGTTAAAAACTCGAGCAAAGTCAAAAAGCCCAAAAAACGCAAATAGAACTAGACATCTATCAGCCTCACTGACTGGCTGATATATAAGGAATTACTCAAGGAGGCCCGAAAAGGCCTCCTTTTTTTCGCTATCGACGTCCATTTTGTTGAGCACAAAACGATCAGATTCACACATCGCGCAATGCAATGACACAAAATATTAACAATTGCGCTGCAAATCAGTTTAAGATGCTAATCGCGATAACAACAAAACATGATGCAAACACAGTAGAAGGAACTCACTATGCAATCGTTTGTCGATTTCTTAAATAGCATCATATGGAGCCCGGTTCTGATTTACACCTGTTTGGGTGCGGGACTGTTCTATTCCATACTGACGCGCTTTGTTCAAATCCGTCACTTCACCGAAATGTGGCGACTCCTCTTTTCAGGGAAAAGCTCAACCAAAGGGATTTCTTCTTTCCAAGCCTTAGCAGTCTCACTCTCCGGCCGTGTCGGTACGGGTAATATTGCCGGCGTCGCCGCCGCTATCGGTTTTGGTGGCCCAGGCGCGGTCTTTTGGATGTGGGTCGTTGCTTTTCTCGGTGCGGCAACCGCCTATACCGAGTCAACATTGGCACAGATTTATAAAGAAGAAGACAATGGTGAGTTCCGCGGTGGCCCAGCTTACTACATCGAAAAAGCGATGGGACAAAAATGGTATGCCATCCTCTTCGCTCTCGCGACCTTACTCGCCTGTGGTGTCATGCTACCTGGCGTGCAATCTAACGCCATTGGTAATGCCGTTGAAACCGCATTTGGCTCTGGCGCCATGGTTGATACCGCCATGTTTGGTGCGCTTGAAGTCTCGAAAGTGATTACCGGTGCCTTTATCTCTATCGTGCTCGGATTCATCATTTTCGGTGGTGTTAAACGTATTGCCCACTTTACGCAGATCGTCGTGCCTTTCATGGCGCTGGCGTACATCATTATTGCGTTTGTCATCATCCTATTGAACATCAGTGAAATTCCCGCCGTGGTTTCTATGATCATCGGCGATGCCTTCACACCGATGGCAGGTGCGGGTGCAGCCATTGGTTGGGGGGTAAAACGTGGTGTTTACTCCAACGAAGCGGGTCAAGGAACAGGGCCACACGCGGCGGCGGCTGCCAACGTGGATCACCCGGCTCAGCAAGGCCTGGTTCAATCCTTCTCGGTTTACATCGATACCTTGCTAGTTTGCTCGGCAACCGCGTTTATGATCATCATCACCGGCGCTTACAACGTCCATGGTCCAGGTGAAGCCTATATCGTGCAAAACTTGGCGTCTTCGGTCGCGGCAAACAGCCCTGAGTTTACTCAGCTGGCGATTGAAGCGGCGATGCCTGGCTTAGGTAAACCCTTTATCGCCTTTGCACTCTTCTTCTTCGCCTTTACCACCATTTTGGCCTACTACTACATTGCCGAAACCAACATTGCTTACCTGCGTCGCACTATCAAGGTGCCAGGTATGATGTTTGCGCTGAAAGTGGTGCTGATGTCCGCCGTGTTCTACGGCTGTGTGCGGAGTGCGAACTTGGCATGGGCGTTTGGCGATGCCGGTGTGGGTTTGATGGCATGGTTAAACATTGTTGGCATCATCATCATCTTCTTTATGTCTAAGCCAGCCCTTAAGGCGCTGAAAGATTATGAAGAGCAACAGGCCAGAGGGGTAGAAACCTACACCTTTGATCCGGTTAAGCTTGGCATCAAAAATGCCGATTACTGGGAACAACGTCTGGCGCGCCGTAATGGCAAGCAAGAAAGTGAAACCACCGATGCCGATGGTAAACCTATCAATCCAACGGCATAAGATTCAAACAGCGAATCAATGGTAAAAAAGGGCGCATCAGCGCCCTTTTTTGATCGTGTTAGCCAACGACGCTCCTAGTCATCAAGGCGGAAAATAATATCGACTTGATCACGCACCTGCATGGTTGCATCTTGGTAGCTCGCCGCGACATCCGCGCTGCCGCTGCGCAGTTCGGCATTCATCATCACAGGACGTGGGTTGCTGGATCGATAGCGAATTTGCCAGACGCCATCGACACGCATATCCAGGCTTTTCGCGAGCGCCTCGGCTTTCTCTTTGGCGTCTTGTACCGCCGCCTCTCGAGCCTTGTCTTTCAAGGTGGCCTGCTCACTGCTGGTGAGCTGTACATGGCGAATACGGTTGATCCCCTCGCCTAAGGCACCATCTAGCACCGCATTCAATTTATCGAGCTGATTGAGTGTCACAGTAACGTGGCGTTCCGCACGGTAGCCAATCAGCTCAGGCGCTTTGTCTTTGGCGTGTTGATAACGCGGTGACAGCTGAATATGCGCACTCTCGATTTGTTCGCGCTTTACCCCTTGTGCCGACAGCCGATTGATAAACGCCGTGACCGCTTTGTCGGATGCGGCTTTCGCAGCTTTCGCCGTTTTACGCTCAGTGACCACGCCCACTTCAATGCTCGCCATGTCTGGCGCAGCGGTCACTTCCCCGACACCGGTAATGTCCAAGTGAGGAAAATCAATATTGGCCATCGCGGCGGGTGCCATCACTAAGGCCCCCGTCAGCCATACCATTGCTTTCAATTTTTGCATAATCTCTCCTTTGAGAAGGCAAGCGATAGATAGTAAGTAACGCTAGGTCAGACGCGAAAAAACACCAAAAGCTCCCCTGTCAACGTCAATTTTGTGTCAATATTGAACCAGTGCTTGTTTCGCCGCTTGCTGACAAGCGTGGGTAATCGCCGCTAACACACCACTTTCCATCGCCCAAAAATGCCAGTACAAATGCCGTGACTCCACTTTCCCCGGCATCACATCCACCAAGCGCCCGTCCGCTAACTGCGCTGACACCATAATCCGTGGGATCAAACAATACGCCATACTTTGCGATGCCATGGCCACAAATGCCTCCGAAGAGCGGACAATATGTCGGCGCCACCCCGCTGCGGGCATGGCATAATGAGCCGCTAGAAAATCCGCATGCATATCGTCATGTGCATCAAAAATCACTGCCGGCGCGGCCATTAACGCCTCTCTATCAATCCCATCAGAAAAGTATCGCTGAGCAAACGCTGGGGTAGCCACACAACTGTAGTCCATGGTACCCAAGTAACGACAATCACAGCCATGCATCGGCGTGGAGTCAGTGCTGATCGCCGCAATCGCTTCACCGCTGCGCATTTTATTGAGCGTACGGCTTTCATCTTCAACCAATAAATTAAAGTCAATCGCTTGATGGGCGGTCAGTGGCGCGAGGGCCGAAAGTAGCCAAGTCGCTAAACTATCCGCGTTGGTGGCAATGGAGACCGACAGGACTGACCCATCAATACCCGGTGCCAGCTCAGGCAAGGTTTCTTGCTCCAACAGTTGCACGCGTCGATAAAGACCCAGTAGACGCTGACCGATCGGCGTTGGCCGCGGAGGTTGCTCACGCACCATTACAGGTTGGGCGATTTGCCGCTCTAACTGCTTTATACGTTGAGAGACCGCAGATTGAGTAATGAACAGGGCCGCCGCCGCGCGTTCAAAACTTCCCCAAGAGATCACCGCATCTAACGCTTCTACTCCTCGATAATCCATCCTTGCGCCTCATTAGTTAAATTAATTAACCATAAATATAATTAAGTTCCTTTAATAGGCAATCCTGCTTAAAGTGAGGGTTATACCAGTAAAAAGAAGGAAGAACAGGGTGAGCAGCTTTCTCGTCGCACTTCAGGGCTTAGGATTAAGCCTAACCATGATTATTCCCATTGGCGCTCAGAATGCCTATGTGATTAACCAAGGTATCAGCCGTGAACACCATATGACCACAGCATCGATCTGCTTTATTTGCGATATTATTTTGATTTCAAGTGGTATTTTTGGCGGAGGGGCATTGTTAGCAAGCTATCCACTTCTGCTCAACACCATTACGCTCGCGGGGATCGCTTTTTTGAGTGTGTATGCGTGGCAGTTTATCCAAAGCGCACGTCAGCACAACCAAGACGTGTCAATGGCGACACCCACCATGAGTCGAGGCCGCCGCGCGGTGATCATTGGTGCCTTGGCGGTGACCTTACTCAATCCGCATGTGTATCTCGATACCGTGGTAGTGTTAGGGGCAATTGGTGGCCAATTTGCGTTCGATGAACGCGTTGCCTTTACTGTCGGCGCCCTAATGGGATCGTGCCTTTGGTTTTACGGTTTATCAGCAGGGGCCGCGCGCTTGTCGCCGTGGCTCTCCACGCCCTCTATCCGGCGACTGCTCGACCTACTCATGGCGAGTATGATGTTATTCGTGGCCGGTAAGCTCGCACTTGGCCTGTACGCACGTTTACTGGCGGGTTAAAAAAGAGGGATGCGGCCACACTGCCGCATCCATAATGACGGTCGCCCGCCGTGAGGTTACGCTTGGCTCTCGCCGCGCTCGAAATGAACACTCATTTGCGGGAACGGAATTTCAATACCGTTTTCGTCCAGTGCTTCTTTGATGGTTGGCAACAGCTCAAAGTAAACACTCCAGTAGTCTTCTGTTTTCACCCAAGGGCGCACCACAAAATTGACCGATGAGTCGGCTAACGTCATCACCGCCACATTGGGCTCAGGGTCTTTCAGAATCAAGGGGTGTTGAGTGACGATATTGGTTAACACCGCTTTGGTTTTCTTCAAATCCGCGCTGTACGCTACGCCAATCGTCAAGTCAATGCGACGTGTCGCGTGCTTGGAATAGTTAGTGATTGGACTACTGATCACGGACCCGTTAGGAACCACCACCATTTTGTTGTCAGGGGTCGTGAGCACCGTAGAGAACACTTGAATGGACTCAACAGAGCCAGCGACTCCGGCCAATTCGACGTAATCGCCCGATTTGAACGGACGGAACATCACAATCAATACCCCCGCAGCAAAGTTGGCCAACGAGCCTTGTAAGGCAAGACCCACGGCTAAACCTGCGGCACCTAAGATGGCAATCACAGACGCCGTTTGCACACCCACGCGGCTTAATGCTGCAATTAAAACAATGACAAACAGTAAGTAACGCACCAAACCATGGATAAACTCCACCACCGCGTTATCCATGTTGCGCTTGCGCATGACACCCGCCATGGAGTTAGCTAAACCTTTAACCACAAGGTTACCAATCACCAAGATCAGTAGCGCGGAAATAATGTTCACCCCGTACTGCGTCAACAGATCTTGATTATCCATCAGCCAAGTCTGGGCCCATTTAGCGCCCTCTACCACTGTGTTTTCCTCACTCATTCACTTTCCCTCTTCAAGTTGGGATAAACGGTAACCCTATGTTAACAGCCTTTTACTGGTCGCTGTCTATCTCAATTACGCAAAATGTCTACCCAATGAGACGTGTCGCTATCACGCAGATATAAAAAAACCCGCCAAGCGGCGGGCTTTTACATTCAACACTGTTGTGACGTTTACAGGACGTCAATCGCGTTGAGGTCTTTGAAAGCTTGCTCCAAGCGCGCAACCATCGACTCTTGACCTTTACGTAGCCAAACGCGTGGGTCATAGAATTTTTTGTTAGGCTGATCATCACCTTTCGGGTTACCGATTTGGCTTTGCAGGTAGCCTTCGTTGTCTTGGTAATACTGACGAATACCATCCCATGTAGCCCACTGGGTATCGGTATCGATGTTCATTTTGATCACACCGTAACCAATGGATTCTTGAATTTGCTCTTCTGAAGAACCCGAACCACCATGGAACACGAAATTCAGACCATTGGTCGGCAGACCAAATTTCTCTGAACAGTAAGCCTGTGATTCACGAAGAATTTCTGGTTTAAGTACCACGTTACCTGGCTTATAAACACCGTGAACGTTACCGAATGAAGCGGCAATGGTAAAACGAGGGCTTACAGCAGACAGTTTTTCGTACGCGTAAGCCACTTCTTCTGGTTTGGTGTAAAGGTCAGCCGTATCAACATCGCTGTTGTCCACGCCGTCTTCTTCACCACCCGTGATACCCAGTTCGATTTCTAGCGTCATGCCCATTTTGTCCATGCGCGCTAGGTATTCGGCACAGATTTCCATGTTCTCTTCTAGAGACTCTTCAGAAAGATCAATCATGTGAGAAGAGAAAAGCGGTTTACCGTGCTCTTTGAAGAAGGCTTCGCCAGCGTCAAGTAGACCATCAATCCAAGGCAGTAGTTTTTTCGCAGCGTGGTCAGTGTGCATGATCACCGGCACACCGTAGACTTCAGCCATGGCGTGAACGTACTTCGCACCGGCAACAGCGCCTTTAATTTGCGCTTCTTGGCCTTCTAGTTTCAGACCTTTGCCCGGGAAGAAACCCGCACCACCGTTAGAGAACTGAATAACCACTGGCGCTTTTACTTTCGCCGCGGCTTCCATCACTGCGTTGATTGAGTCAGTGTTAACCACGTTGACTGCAGGCAATGCAAACTTGTTCTCTTTGGCAACTTCAAATACTTTCTGAACGTCATCGCCAAAGATAACGCCAGGTTTTACAAAATCAAAAACTTTAGACATGGCTCTTGTCCTATTAACTCGGGTTGTCTTTGCTGAACTGAGTAAAGATGCCTGAAGCACCCTTATCAATCTGGTGCAATCGTTTACGACTCGGCCTATTGTAGTCAAACGAAAGCAAAAACGGGAGATGTCACTCCCGTTTTATTATCTGGTTTATGCGTCTTTGGCGCGTGCTTCCAGCATTTCTACCGCTGGAAGAGGCTTGCCTTCAACAAACTCTAGGAACGCGCCGCCACCGGTTGAGATGTAAGACACGTCAGCTTGGATGCCAAACTTGTCAATCGCCGCGAGGGTATCGCCGCCACCTGCAACAGAGAAGCCTTCAGACTCCGCGATCGCTTTTGAAATGCCTGCTGTGCCCGCTTCAAAGTTCTTAAACTCAAAGACGCCAACAGGGCCATTCCACAGAATGGTTTTGGCATTTTTTAAAATGTCTGCCAATGCCTGGGTTGATTCAGGACCAAGGTCGAAAATCATGTCGTCGTCTTGCACATCTTCAACGCGCTTGATCTCTGCTTCCGCGTTTTCATCAAACGCTTTCGCACACGCAACGTCGGTCGCGACAGGAATATGGCACTCTTCCATTAAAGATTTCGCCGTATCCACTAAGTCCGCCTCATACAGCGACTTACCAACATTGTGACCGTCTGCTGCGATAAAGGTGTTCGCAATACCACCGCCCACAACCAGCTGGTCAGCAACGGTTGACAGTGATTTCAGCACCGTCAGTTTGGTAGACACTTTTGACCCACCCACAATGGCAACCATTGGGCGAGCAGGGTTGTCCATCGCTTTGCCTAACGCATCCAGCTCGTTGGCCAGCAGTGGACCGGCGCAAGCTACAGGCGCATGCGTGCCCACACCATGGGTTGACGCTTGCGCACGGTGCGCGGTGCCGAATGCATCCATCACGAAGATATCACACAGCGCTGCATACTTTTTAGAGAGCGCTTCGTCGTTCTTCTTTTCGCCTTTATTAAAGCGCACGTTCTCAAGCACCACCAGCTCACCGGCATTAAGCTCAAGACCGTCTAGATAGTCTTTAGCGAGGCTGACCTTACAATCCAGCGCATCATCAAGGTAGTTCACTACCGGTTGCAGTGAATACTGATCTTCAGGCTGACCTTCTTCAGGACGACCTAGGTGAGAGGTCACCATGACTTTTGCACCGGCTTCTAAGCAGTGCTTAATCGTAGGCAGTGATGCCAAAATACGTGCGTCAGAGGTCACTTTACCGTCTTTTACAGGCACGTTCAGATCAGCACGGATAAACACACGCTTTCCGGCAAGATCTAAGTCGGTCATCTTAATTACAGACATATGGTCCTCGCTATAAGGTTGCAAATTGAAACTGATTTAATCAGGGCAACACCCCACCCACGCTTGCGTCTATTACGCCATGGCAAGTGTGGTATCTAACATTCGGTTGGCAAAACCCCACTCGTTATCGCACCAAACCAGCGTTTTAATCAGCTGGTGATCACTGACTCGTGTTTGCGATCCATCAACAATGGCGCTGTGTGAGTCGTGGTTAAAGTCGATCGATACCAAGGGCGCTTCGGTATAATCCAGTATACCGTCTAATGTACATCGAGATGCCGTCTGCAGAGCTTGATTTACGTCATTAACTTTCACTTTAGTACGTACAGTGACACTTAAATCCATCGCTGTCACGTTTATCGTCGGTACTCGCACCGAGATCGCTTCAAATTTGTCAGAAAATTTCGGAAAAATCCTACCAATTCCAACATGGAGTTTGGTATCCACCGGGATGATCGATTGGCTTGCGGTGCGCGTTCGGCGCAGATCTGAGTGATACGCATCAATCACCTGCTGGTCATTCATTGAAGAGTGAATGGTAGTGATAGTGCCGGACTCAATTCCAAAGTGTTCGTCCAAGGCTTTGATCACTGGGACGATACAATTGGTGGTGCATGAGCCATTAGAGACAATACGATCATCCGCGGTTAACGCATCATGGTTGACCCCGTAAATAACGGTACGGTCAACATCTTGGCTGGCGGGATGTGAAAACAAGACTTTTTTAGCACCTGCAGCAATATGAGCCTCACCGTCTTCTCGTGTGCCAAACTTGCCCGTGCAGTCCAAGACAATATCAACATCAAGGTCACGCCAAGGTAAAAGCTGCAGTTCCGGTAAGTGAAGCAGGCGAATGCTGTCGGTGGCGACAAACAAATGTTCTTGGTTATAGGAAACCGGCCAGCCGAACCGACCATGGCTTGAGTCATATTGCAGCAGATGCGCCATCGCCTCGGGCTCTGCGAGCTCATTAATCGCGACCACTTGAATGCGATCGTGCTTGCCACTTTCATACAGGGCCCGCAATACACTGCGCCCTATACGACCAAATCCATTAATTGCGACTCTTAATGCCATGTCCATCGGTGCTCGTTTAACGATGCCCTATAGTGTATCTCAAGCACGTAAAAGACGCACGTGTTGTGTGACTCTTCTCACGATACCTGGGAGTAAAATGCGGAAAAAAACGCCCGCCTGGTGATAGTCCGAGACGGGCGTGGCAGTGTTAGGAGTGTGGCAGTCTATGAAGTAACAACACGCCTTTTATCAATGACTAGAAGCTAACATTTAGTCCTAACCAATATCGACGTTCATCACTGATATAACCGTAGTCTTCATACTCCCGGGTTTTATCCAATAAGTTATAAACCGCGCCTTGCAGTTCAATGGCATCGCTGAGCTGATAGTTCATCCCAGCATCCACCAAGGTGTAACTTGGCTCTATATTGCTGCGAGAAGATGGACCTGTCACAGGATCCATTTCTTCGCCACGATAGGTCACACTCACCCAAGGATTCAGCCTTTCCGTGGCTTGCCAATTGACTTCACCATACGCGAGCTGCTGGGGAATTTGCGTTAAAGGCTGCCCCTTATAATCACCGGTTTTTTGCTCTGAATCGGTATAGGTATAGCTGGCACTCACATCGAGCGTCTCCGTGACTGGCACGAATAGGCTCGCTTCAACCCCTTGAGTGACCGCTTCGTCAACATTAATCCGATAGGTTGGATCTGAGCCAAATTGATTAGGGCCATCCGTACACACCGAGGTTGGGCAAGTCACTCGGGTGATCTTATCTTCAAAGTCATTATGGAATGCGGTTAACGAGCCACTGATCCCCGAATCGCCTTGGTAGTTGATACTGACTTCTGAGTTAACAGAGGTTTCGGGCTCCAGGTCGGGGTTGCCATAGATATTTCCCCCTCGACTCACTTGCGCCCAATTCGGGGCAATTTCGCGCAGTTGCGGTGAACGGAACCCGGTTGCCACGCCTCCTTTCACCACCCAGTCGCTGTTGAGTTGATACACGCCGTACACACGTGGGCTGGCGTGGTAGTCGTAGTTTTCATCATGATCGACACGTAACCCGAGGGTCAGACTAAATGGCTCAATCACACGCCACTCATCTTCGACAAATAAAGCCGCTTGTGTATTGTCAATCTCAGTTTGGCTGGACGCTTTATTAGAGGTAAAGTCCTCCAACTTCGCTTTGTTCACTGAGCCACCGACCGTCAAAGTGTGTGTTTCAAAATCACGAATGAGACGGGTTTTAAACTCGGTGTTCTTAATCGTCATTTCACGACTTTTATTGCGGCTTTGCTCGTACTGTAAGTGTGAATCTGACCAGCCCCACGTCCAATGCCCTTCATGCCCAAGGGCGATTGATTGCCGTCGATATTCATTGTTGCTGTTTTCACATTGGTTGCGTCGACACTGGCTATCATCCGTGGGAACGGTTTTGCCTATGTGGCCATTTCGCTCTTGCGAACTCGCGCCCAAGTCCAAGGTCCACTGTTGAAAATCGCTGGCATCATAAGTCAACGAGGTAGAAAGACTGCGTAAAGATTTGTCCTCGTAACCAGAGAGAATATCGTCTTCTTGGCGTTGAACGTTTTGACCCGATACCGTCATCCCTAGCTTATCGCTTAAGGCGCCAGAAAGGTAAAAATTGGCGCTTTGTTCATCGCCTGATGCGCGTTTTTCTTGAAGTAAGGTGCTTAATTGCACGTTGCCATGCCATTCATGTTGTTCACGACGAGTAATAATATTAATCACCCCACCGATGGCATCAGAGCCATACAAGGTCGACATCGGCCCCCGAATCACCTCGATACGCTCAATCGCTTGAAGGGGGGGCAACCAGCCTTGTTCAATACCCGGGCCATCGCTATTCGGACGAGTTTCTCGGCTCGTCATACGCTTTCCGTCCACCAGCATCAAGGTATACTTGGAGCCCATTCCACGAATGCTGATATCCTTGGTGTCACCGCCCCCTGTAACCACGACACCAGGAATACGCTTTAATGCGTCCGTGACATCACGATAATAACGATCTTCAAGTTGGTCACGGCTAATCACACTGATACTCGCTGGCGCCTTTGCCGTGGCTTGTTCAAACCCTGAGGCAGTGATCACCATGGTTTCCGTGTTTTGATCGCCTGCTTCTGCCGCATGAATGGCACTCACAGGCATACCGGCTAATACCATCCCGAGCACAACGGGACGAAGACAACTGGACATAATCAACTCCATTTTGTGATAATAATTATCATTTGTTCATTGAGAATTATTCACATAGATGCACAGACGCCTAGCCCCATAAAGGGAACATCTCGTTCCATTTATAGAACGAGATGATTTCTCTCCTTCTGGACAGCCGACGTGACGTCTTACTGGCGTTAAAAGGACAGTTATGCAGGATTTTTCTTCGATCCGTTCGTTTGCGGCTTTGTGTCATCATCAAAGCCTTACCGCTGCCGCCAAGGCATTGGGCCAACCCAAGTCAACGGTGAGTCGTCGCTTGGCTCAACTGGAAGCCGACCTAGGCCAGCCTTTAACGCAAAGACAAGGCAATAGACTGGTCTTAACAAAAGCGGGGGCGATATTTGCGCGATACTGCCATCAAATTCTTGAGTTAGTAGAAAAAAGCGAAGAGGCAATACAAGATTTAAATAATCATCTTCAAGGGGCGATAGAAGTGATTTGCCACCCCGGAATGATGCGCGGCTGGGCGGGTCCATTGATCAGTACTTTTCTCGCTGAGCACCCTCGAGTATCCATCACATTGACGAGTGAAGTCAGCGCACAACGTATTCAGTCGGCCGATCTTATCATCTGGGCAGGAGACATCATGCTGCCGGTCAATTGTCGCTCATATCAGCTCGGCCATTGGCAATATGGTATTTACGCTGCGCCAGACTATGTCAGCCAATATGGCCCGTTTACGCACCCTAGCATGCTCGATGAACACCCTTGGCTCGATGTATTTGCCCTTCGCCGGCAAGGATTGACGCTCTATGACCAAGACAACACCTATCACTTAAGCGCCATGCCTAGCCGCTTTAATTGCGACATGATAGCGATTCAGTTAGATGCCATCGCAGATGGGCAGGGCGTTGGATTGCTGCCGATTTGGAGCGCCACTGGCTATCAACACCATCATCCTGATAGAATCACGCGGTGTTTGCCCCAATGGGCCTCAGCGCCGGTTCCGTTGCGTCTTTACTGCAGCGCTGGCCGTCTTCCTCTGCGTGTCGAATCACTGGTGCACTGGCTGCAAGAAGCGGTTCCCTCACCTTGGTGTTCACTGAATCCGCAGCAAGCATGCCATGAGGTGTAAGCGTGCCTCAGCCAATTTTGCTATACCTTAAAGACACACCCATATGCATCAACTGACTTGCGTTTATCACAATTACGAATAAAATAGACGTCTAGAAGTTAAAACATCTGAGATGATCGGCGATGCCCTTTGTTACGTATCGCCAATCTCCTTGATAACCAATGAGAGTGTCACATGGCGAAGCACCTGTTTACCTCAGAGTCCGTCTCTGAAGGCCATCCTGATAAAATCGCAGATCAGATTTCTGATGCTGTTTTGGATGCCATCCTTGAGCAAGACCCCAAAGCACGCGTTGCCTGCGAAACCTATGTTAAAACTGGCATGGTAATGGTAGGCGGGGAAGTGACGACCTCGGCATGGGTCGATATCGAAGAGCTCACCCGTCAAACCGTTCAAGATATTGGTTATGTCCACTCTGATATGGGCTTTGATGCCAACTCTTGTGCAGTATTGAACACCATTGGTAAACAGTCGCCCGACATTAATCAAGGGGTTGACCGCGCCGATCCGAAAGATCAAGGGGCCGGGGACCAAGGGATCATGTTTGGCTTTGCCACCAACGAAACCAATGTGCTGATGCCTGCCCCCATCACCTATTCACACCGTTTGGTCGAGCGTCAGGCGCAAGTACGTAAAAACGGCACGTTAGACTGGTTACGCCCAGATGCGAAAAGCCAGGTCACCTTTGCGTATGACAACGGTAAAATTGCGGGTATTGATGCCGTCGTGCTCTCAACACAGCATTGCGACAGTATTTCAACCGACGATCTGCGCGAAGCGGTGATGGAAGAAATCATCAAGCCAGTATTGCCGGCACAATGGCTGACCAAAGACACCAAGTATTTCATTAACCCAACGGGCCGTTTTGTGATTGGCGGACCGATGGGCGATTGTGGTTTAACAGGCCGTAAAATCATTGTCGACACCTATGGCGGTGCAGCCCGTCACGGTGGCGGAGCTTTCTCGGGTAAAGACCCCTCAAAAGTGGATCGCTCTGCCGCGTATGCCGCGCGTTACGTGGCCAAAAACATTGTCGCCGCAGGGCTTGCTGACCGTTGTGAAATCCAGTTGTCTTACGCGATTGGCGTTGCGGAACCCACTTCTATCATGGTGGAGACCTTCGGTACCGAAAAAGTGGCTCCAGAAGTGATCACTAAAGCGGTTCGTGAACACTTCGACTTACGCCCGTATGGTTTGCAGGAAATGCTGGATTTATTACAACCCATCTATAAGCAAACGGCTGCATATGGCCACTTTGGTCGCGACATCTTCCCCTGGGAGAAAACCGACAAAGCAGCGCTATTGCGCGACTTTGCCAAGCTCGGGTAATCTCCACGTACTCATTGCTTGTAAGGGAAGCTTCGGCTTCCCTTTTTGATCGCCACTAGGATCGCCACACTATGTCTTCTGCTTCTGACGCATTCGCCTTTGACAAGAACGCTTGGTCACCTGATGCATTACAGCAAGCGGCTAACACGCGTGTTTACCAGTGTATTGATGCGGCTAATCGTCAATTAGGCACCCAGCTACACTATCCTGCGATTGGCTTCACACTACGGGGTCAATCCGCTGGCACCGCGCACCCCACGCAATGGCGTGTTAGGTTTAACCCGATCCTTTTACAGCAAGCACCAGAGACCTTTTTCGACGAAGTGATCCCTCATGAGGTCTGTCATTTGGTTACCTTTGCGCTATACGGTCGGGTAAAACCACATGGTCCTGAGTGGCGTTCGCTAATGACCCAGGTATTTAATGCCCCTGCCAATACCACCCACCAGCTTGATATCAGTGCCGTGCAAGGCAAAACCTTCGCGTACCAGTGTGAGTGTGGCCCTGTTGCCTTATCCATTCGCCGCCACAATAAAATACAGCGCGGACAAGCCACCTATCGCTGCAACCGCTGTAAACAGCCACTAGTGAGAAACCTTGACGCCTCAGAATAATTTGTTTTTTCACCACTCGACCCCATATTAGTGACAAAGCCTATCGCCCCCGTAGCCATGTTACACTGAGGGCGAGATGACCATGGAAAACGAGCACAATGCGAATTCCTCGAATTTATCACCCAACGCCCTTGCCATCGCAAGGCGATGTGACACTGAGTGGCGAAGCTGCCAACCATCTCGGTCGCGTCCTACGTATGCAACCTGAACAACCGATTTTGCTCTTTGATGGCAGTGGTGCGCAGTTTCCCGCTATGCTGACGGAAGTCAGTAAAAAGCAGGTTGTCGCGACCATTACCGCTTGCGAATCACACAGTGTCGAGTCACCGCTTGACTTTGAACTCGGCCAAGTGATTTCACGTGGTGAGAAAATGGAGTTTACCATTCAAAAATCGGTCGAATTAGGCGTGAATACCATCACTCCCCTTTTATCGGCTCGATGCGGAGTGAAACTCAATGCTGAGCGACTCGAGAAAAAACGCCAACAATGGCAAAAAATCGCGATTGGCGCCTGTGAGCAAAGCGGCCGTAATGTGGTGCCCACCATTAACCCGGTGATCAATCTAGACACATGGTGCCAGCAGGCGTTTGATGGCTTAAAACTGAACCTTCATCCGCGTGCCCCCTACTCTATCAATACGCTACCCGACGCCCCCTACAAGCTACGCTTGCTCATTGGCCCAGAGGGCGGATTGTCTGATGACGAAATTGCAATGACACGCGAACACGGCTTTGAAGAGATCCTACTCGGCCCACGCGTGTTGCGAACAGAAACCGCGGCGCTCACCGCCATCACGGCACTTCAAGTCCGTTTTGGCGATTTGGGTTAACCGGCAAACAGGAGAAATATGATGAAAATAGGTGTTGTGATGGACCCCATCGAGGCCATCAGTGTGAAAAAAGACTCCACGTTTGCCATGATGCTGGCAGCACAAAAACGCGGCTGGGAAGTGCATTATATCTTGATGGAAGATATGTCAATGCAGCAAGGTGAACCATACGCTCGCACCCACAGTGTGACTGTGATGGATAACCCTGACCATTGGTACCAAATCGACCAAACCCAAACCCTCGCATTGCGAGAATTTGATGCCATATTGATGCGCAAAGATCCGCCGTTTGATACGGAATACATCTACGCAACCTACATGTTAGAGCGGGCTGAGGAAGCGGGTGTATTGATTGTTAACAAGCCGCAAAGTTTGCGTGACTGCAATGAAAAGCTTTATACCGCGTGGTTCCCAGAGCATACGCCGACCACTTTGGTGACCCGTCGTGCCGACGAAATTAAAGCATTCCAAGCCGAACACGGCGATGTGATTTTAAAACCACTCGATGGCATGGGCGGCGCGTCTATCTTTCGAGTCAAACAAGGCGATCCGAACCTGTCGGTGATTATTGAAACCCTGACCGAGCATGGCCAACGTTTTTGCATGGCACAAACTTTCGTCCCTGACATCAGCAACGGTGACAAGCGCATCTTAATTGTTGATGGCGAACCGGTTCCCTACTGTTTAGCCCGTATCCCGGCCGACGGTGAAACGCGCGGTAACTTGGCTGCTGGCGGCCGTGGCGAAGCGCGTCCTTTATCAGAGACTGATTGGACAATCGCACGCGCGATCGCTCCGACATTGAAAGAGAAAGGGCTGATATTCGTAGGGCTCGACGTGATTGGCGACAAGCTAACAGAAATCAACGTCACCAGTCCGACCTGTATTCGCGAGATTGACGCCGCGTATGACATTTCAATTGGTGACATCTTGATGGAGGCGATCGCCAGACGCTGCGCCTAATTTGAGGAGGCGCAGCGCCTCCTTCATTATCTAAAACATCAATCTTCGCGCATACTCAAGGTACGCGCACCAACAGGAGACGGCGATATGGATCTGAAAAATCATTTTTTAATCGCGATGCCCAGTATGGCTGATAGCCGTTTTCAGCATGGTGTCATTTATGTCTGTGAGCATAGCCATGATGGGGCAATGGGACTGATGATTAACCACCCCATTAATTTGTCTGTCGGCAAAATGCTGGATCAAATTGACGTCGAGCGCCAGCTCCCCCTTTCAAGCACCACAGAGAGCTTGTCTCAACCTGTGTTGTTTGGTGGTCCTGTCTCCGAAGACAGAGGCTTTGTGCTGCATCCTGCAACCTGTGAGTATGGCACCAGTATTCCCCTGTCTGATCAGCTATCGGTCACGACCTCAAAAGATATTCTCTCGATTCTCGGCACCGAGCAACAGCCAGAGCAATTTCTGGTCGCGCTGGGCTATGCAGGCTGGGAGCCGGGACAGCTCGAGCAGGAACTGGCCGACAATAGCTGGCTAACACTGGAAGCCGATCCCAAGGTCATTTTTGATACCCCCGTTCACCAACGTTGGCAAAAAGCGCTCGATCAGCTCGGCATTGACGCCGCAAACCTCTCTTCACAAGTAGGACATGCATGAACGCACAAACCATTATTGGATTTGATTACGGCGTCAAAAGCATTGGCGTCGCCATCGGCCAGTCGCTAACTGGCACCGCTCGCCCTTTGTGTGCCTTAAAAGCCCGAGACGGGATCCCAAATTGGGATGACATTGAAGCCATACTCAAAGACTGGCAACCCGATTATCTGGTGGTAGGCTTACCGCTTGATTTACACGGTCAACCTTTAGAGACCATCACGCCAAGGGCAAAGAAGTTTGCCAACCGCCTGCATGGACGTTTCGGCTACCCGGTTGAGCTGCACGATGAACGCCTATCTACCCGTGAAGCGCGTGCGGATCTGTTTTCCCGCGGCGGGTATAAGGCGCTAGGAAAAGGCGCCGTCGACGCCCAATCTGCGGTGGTGATTATCGAAAGCTGGTTTGAGCGTCAATACACAGATTGAGTGGACGTTAACGCCTCCTGCGGCGCAATCACGCCTTGGTTCTCTAGCTGTGCCATCGCTTGCACCATGGTCTGCATGCCATGCGCGGTGCCGGTTTGCATCATGGAGGTGATTTGCGCCACTCTATCCTCTCGGATCAAGTTACAAATCGCTGACGTCACCGTCATGATTTCATAAGCGGCAACACGCTGGCCTTGGACACTTTTGACAAGCTGCTGAGAGATCACCGCCCGCAGTGAAGCAGACAGCATTGAACGTACCAAGGGTTTATCACTGCCCGGAAAAACGTCAATGATACGATCCACACTTTTAGCAGCGCTGACGGTATGCAAGGTCGCAAACACCAAATGCCCGGTTTCTGCCGCGGTTAATGCCAAGCTGATGGTTTCTAAATCACGTAGCTCACCCACCAATATCACATCTGGGTCTTCACGCAGCGCGGATCGCAATGCCTGCTGAAAAGACTGCGTATCACGCTTGACCTCTCGCTGGTTCACCAAGCTTTGCTCGGACGGGTGGATAAACTCAATCGGATCTTCGATTGTCAGAATATGCTTTTGCTGGTGGTGATTTATCTGCGCGATCATGGCCGCCAATGTGGTCGATTTCCCCGAGCCTGTCGGCCCAGTCACCAACACCAATCCTTGGTGTAACAAAGCCAGCTCACTGAAAAGTGGCGGCGCGGATAAATCCTCTAACCTTGGGACAGCCGTTGGCACCACACGAAAAACCGCCGCACAGCCATGTTGCTGATGGAACGCATTAACACGAAAACGCGCCACCGAGGCCAGCTCAAAGGAAAAGTCGATTTCCCATGCATTGTCAAAACTATGCTGCTGCTCAGGGCTCATCACCGCCAGTACCAATTGCCGTACAGCTTGGTGGCTAAGCGGTGGCAGACTAAGCTTGCGCATATCGCCATCTACCCGCACCATAGGCGACACCCCCGCAGAAAGATGTAGATCTGACGCGCGATGCTTTACACTAAACGCAAGTAGCTCATTAATATCCATTCATTTTCCTTGCAGAATCAGGTATGTGTCATATTAAGAACAATATTCAACAGGTCAGGGAACAGATAGACCACGCAAGCCAAAAATGCGGTCGACTCGCGGACTCAGTGCAATTAATTGCAGTCAGCAAAACCAAGCCTATCGAGGCGATCGCAGATGCCATCGCCGCGGGACAACAGGCGTTTGGGGAAAACTACGTGCAAGAAGGGGTAGAAAAAATTGACTACTTTGYCCAGCATCATCCCGAAGCACGCATTGAATGGCACTTTATTGGCCCCATTCAGTCCAACAAAACACGGTTGATTGCAGAGCACTTTGACTGGGTGCATTCTGTCGATCGGTTGAAGATTGCTAAACGCCTGAGCGAGCAACGTCCGGCACATTTACCGCCGCTCAATGTCTTGGTACAAGTAAACACCAGTGGCGAGGCATCAAAGTCGGGGTTAACCGTGGATAACGCCATCGCCCTCATTGAAGATATCCGAGCCCTACCCGGCCTGAATGTCAGAGGATTAATGTCTATTCCACAGCCTGATATGGACTATCAGCGACAATGCGCCGCATTTGAACCTTTATCAAATGCGTTTCATGCCCTCCGTGAGCAGACAGAGAGTATCGATACCTTGTCGATGGGCATGAGTGGTGACATGGAAGCGGCGATTGCGTGTGGTAGCACCATGGTACGTGTCGGCACCGCGATTTTTGGCGCGCGAGACAGCCGCTAACGAAGCGGTCGTAATAAACCAATACAATGACGAGAACAACAGGAACGCTTTTCATGGAACATCGCTCCCTTACCTTTATTGGCGCCGGTAATATGGCGCGATCCATCATTGCTGGCCTTGTGAGTGCAGGCTACCCCACCTCTGCGATAACGGCCTCATCACCCAGCGCCCACCCTGGCGATGTGCTGAGTACGGATTATGGCATCCAAACCACCCGTGATAACTTGCATGCCTGCCAAGCGGCAGACGTCATTGTCTTGGCGGTCAAGCCACAATTAATGGCGCAGGTTTTAAGCGATTTATCGGCTGTCGATTGGTCTTCGAAACTGGTGATCTCGATAGCAGCCGGCATCAGTACTCATCGTCTGTGTGAGATGGCTGGTACCACACTCAACCTCATCCGTGTCATGCCGAATACACCGTCTCTTGTCGGCCAAGGAATGAGCGGACTCTATGCGTCTAGCCAGGTAACGGAGGCGGATAAACACTACGCCACCGCATTGATGAAAGCCGTCGGCGAGGTCTGCTGTGTCGATGAGGAAGCAAAAATTAATGGTGTGATTGCGGCTGCAGGCAGCGCACCGGCATACTTCTTTCGCTTTATGGAAGCGATGCATCAAGAAGCTATCCGCCAAGGCTTTAGCGACGAGCAAGCCAGGCAGCTGGTTCAGCAAGCCGCAAAAGGGGCGGCAGAAATGGTGGTAAGTAATACGGACACAACCATTGGCCAATTGCGTGAGCAGGTAACCTCGAAAGGCGGCACAACCGCTGAAGCGTTACGTGTTTTCGACCAGCACCACATTGGCGATATAGTGGCACAGGCCATGCAGGCGGCAGTCAGCCGCGCCAAACAAATGGAACAAGAATTTTAATCACTAAGGCAACGATATGAATGCAATGACCTTTCTGATCAACACCGCGTTTGATCTTTACATCATGGTGGTGCTGCTACGCGTTTGGCTACAATGGGCGCGCGCAGACTTTTACAACCCCTTCTCTCAATTTATCGTCAAAGCGACCCAGCCTGTGGTGGGCCCGTTGCGTCGTATGATCCCGGCACTCGGTGGTTTGGATCTGGCAACGGTACTGTTTGCTTACCTGCTCATGGTGGCGAAATTTGTGGTACTGGATCTAGTCGCCGGCAACCCCTTTGCAATGAGTTCAGGCATGTTCCTCTTCTCTGCCATTGCCTTACTGAAAGCCGCGGGTAAGTTGCTGTTCTGGGTGCTGATCCTGCGTGCCATTTTGAGTTGGGTCAGCCAAGGCAACAATCCAGTAGAGTATGTTTTTCATCAACTTACTGAGCCGGTATGTGCGCCAGTACGCCGTATTATTCCACCCATCGGTGGGCTCGATCTCAGTATTCTGGTGATCTTTATCGCGCTCCAATTTATCAATATGCTTATCGGCGATTTTATCGGCCCGATTTGGTATGCACTGTAAGCGAACCGCCAAGCGCTAAGTCCCCCTCGACTTATCGCCACGGGTTGCACCGCTTACGGAATCTCACGGGTGCCAACGATGTACGGCGGATCGTACTTAGGCACCCGTACGTATTGATAGCGAACCTCACTTCGCTTTATCACAAGGAATGATTATGCGTCAGATCATAGCAGCGCTCAGCATGATATTGAGTTTGCTTATCACACCGGCTTGGGCGGGGCAGTTTAAAGAAGTCGGTGAGTTGGAAGTGCATTATAACACGCTCTCAACCACTTTCTTGACACCCGAAATCGCCCAGCAGTACGACATTACTCGTAGTGGCTATCGAGGCTTGGTCAACATTGCCGTTCTCGATACCATGCAACTGGGAAAACCGGCGGTAGCCGCCGAGATCACCGGGCAAGTAAAAAACTTGGTCGGAAACAGTCGTGAACTGGACTTTACCGAGGTAAGAGAAGGGGACGCGATCTACTACATCGCCACCTTCGCAGCCGATGATGAAGAGACGTATCGCTTCCATATCGACCTTAACGCCGAAGGAAACCGCAATGCGTCTTTTGACTATAATTATACGTTTTACGTCGATGCCCCATAGTTGGGCCATAACCCAATAGGTAACTGTGATGAATAAAGTTGTGTTGGCAACGGGGAACGCAGGCAAAGTAAAAGAAATGGCGGGACTACTCGGCGAATTTGGTTTCGACGTCCTGCCACAAAGTGACTTTGCCGTTGAAGAAGTTGATGAAACAGGCACCACCTTTATCGAAAATGCCATCATTAAGGCACGTCATGCGGCGAAAGTGACTGGCCTCCCCGCCATCGCCGACGATTCAGGCCTTGAAGTCGATGCCTTAAACGGCGCACCAGGCGTCTACTCTGCGCGCTATGCGGGGGAAACGGCCAGTGATACGGATAATGTCGCTAAACTGTTAGAAGCATTGCATGATACAGACAATGATGGACGCCAGGCTCGCTTCCATTGCGTATTGGTTTATATGCGTCATGCTAATGACCCAACACCGCTGGTCTGTCACGGGGTGTGGGAAGGGCAAATCGCTCACGCACCGCAAGGAGAAAACGGCTTTGGTTACGATCCGGTCTTTTTACCTGCCGATCAGCAGTGTACCGCAGCAGAAATGCCCGCTTCCGAGAAAAAACAACGCTCTCACCGCGGACAAGCACTCAACGCCCTGTTCCAAGCCTTAAAAGCGTCGCAATAAGCCATGATCCCATTGAGTTTATATGTGCACATCCCTTGGTGTGTACAAAAATGCCCCTATTGCGATTTTAATTCGCATACCCAAAAGGGCGCGATCCCAGAAGAGGATTATATCGATGCGCTGCTTGACGATCTTGATGCCGATCTTGCCGCCTACCCTTCAGTCATCACGCGCACACTGCACTCGATCTTTATTGGAGGCGGTACACCAAGCTTGATGTCGCCTTCACAGATAGCACGCCTATTGGATGGCATCAAAGCACGCCTTCCCGTCAGTGAGAGCATGGAAGTGACCATGGAAGCCAACCCTGGCACCGTGGAAGCCGATAAATTTATCGGTTATCGACAAGCAGGCGTTAACCGGATTTCTATCGGGGTGCAGAGCTTTTCTGCTGATAAGCTCGAACGCTTAGGGCGTATTCATGGCCCTGGCGAGGCAGAGCGTGCGGCCCACCTTGCTCATCAAGCTGGATTAAACAGTTTTAACCTCGATTTAATGCATGGTTTACCTGAGCAATCAGAGCAAGAAGCACTGGGCGACTTGGAAAAAGCCATCGCACTTAAGCCGCCACATCTGTCTTGGTATCAGTTGACCATCGAGCCCAACACCCAGTTTTACTCCAAACCACCGACCCTGCCAGAAGAAGATACCTTGTGGGACATTTTTGATCGCGGCCATCAGCTGCTTACCGACGCTGGCTACGTGCAATACGAGACATCTGCATACAGCTTACCCGATCATCAATGCGCCCATAACCTCAACTACTGGCGCTTTGGCGACTACTTGGGGATTGGTTGCGGCGCCCATGGCAAACTCACCTTACCGAATGGCGATCAGTCTCGCCTGCTTCGGACAGTTAAAGTGAAGCATCCGCGCGGCTATCTTGATCCACAAAAGGCCTATCTCACCGATAGCCAGTGGGTGAAACAGACTGATCTCGCGTTTGAGTTCTTCATGAATCGGTTTCGCCTACTCGAGCCTTGTCCGAAAGCCGAGTTTGTTGCCCGCACGGGGTTGCCTCTCGACCACCTTAACCAGCCATTAGCTCAAGCGTATGACCAAGGTCTGCTCGTTGAGTCCGAGACACATTGGCAAGTGACCGCCAAAGGTAAACTCTTCCTCAACGATCTTTTGGCCATTTTTTTAGCTGACTAGTGCAACAAACTGTATGTTAAGGTGCCTATTGTTTAGGCGCCTTTACCTGCCCAGCGGCGGATTGGTCTTTTGACGGCAAGTAAAGCAAGCGCGATTCATTCAACCAGCCTAAGAGGGATACCCTGTGACTTCGTCATTTCGTGTCGAGCCGAAACATTGGACTTTAATCGCCGCGCTGATCATCGCAGCCTATGCGTGCTATTTACTTATCGAGCCCTATATTGGTGCAATTGTACTCGCGTTTATTGTCTCTTTGCTCTTTTTCCCTGTTCATAAACGTATTGAAGATCGCATTGGACAACGTCCAAACACGGCGTCGGTCATATCCTGTGTCTTAATCACCTTTATCATCATCATTCCGCTCACCGTGGTAGCAGGGGCCATTATCGAGCAAGGCGTGAGCTTTTTTACACGCAGTTACGAATGGCTCAACAACGGCGGCGCAAAACAGTTACTCAACAACCCGCAAATACAATCGTCGCTGCATTTTCTCAACCAGTGGCTGCCATTTGATTTAATTGACCCACAAGAAACCGTGAAAAAGCTGGCGGCTTGGATGTCTTCATTCAGTGGCCAAATGCTCGAATTTAGCTCCAAGGTATTAGGTGATGTGACCGACTTTTTTATCACCTTCATGCTGATGTTGTTTGTCCTGTTTTTCTTGCTCCGTGATCACGACAGCATTATCCATACGCTCCGCCACGTGATCCCCTTATCACGAAGCCAAGAAGATCAGTTACTGGATGAAGTAGAGAAGGTCGCCAAGTCTGCCGTGCTTGGGTCCTTTCTTACCGCCTTGGCGCAAGGAGCCGCCGGCGGGCTAGCGATGTGGGCCGTCGGGCTGCCAGCGCTATTTTGGGGAACCATGATGGCGTTCGCCTCCTTTATCCCTGTGGTAGGCACTGCGCTTATCTGGCTGCCAACCGTGCTGTATTTGGTGGCCACGGGCGATTGGCAGTGGGCTATTGCCTTACTGATATGGAGTGTTGTGGTGGTCGGCTCTATCGATAATCTACTCCGTCCCTTCCTCATGCAGGGTAACTCGGGGATGAACACCTTGCTTATCTTCTTCTCACTATTAGGAGGGCTTCATCTGTTCGGCTTGATGGGGCTTATCTATGGTCCGATTATCTTTTCGATTACCTTGGTACTCTTTCGGATGTACGAGATCGAATTTGAACGCTTTCTTGACCGACAAGATAACGCGTAGGGGGTTTGATATTGGCCTAGTGCGCGCTTTGTGGGAAAATCCTTGTCTTGGCGCGCCACCCTACCTTCAAACGCGGCCGATAAGTACTTATAACCGGAAAGAGAACCCTCATGACCCTCACGGCACCTAGCGAGATTGCTCAGCGTCACCTCACCTTGTTCGCCAATAAACATGTTCTATTGGCCGGGGAGCTCGAAGATGACTTTGCCCAGCAGCTACTGTCTCATGCCGCACGCGTGTCGGTATTTACGACCCATCATGGCTATGCCACACGAATGGCAAATACTGACATCCATGTACACGCAGGCGCAGAATATACGGATGATAGCGCCGTCGACGTGGTACTTTTCTACTGGCCTAAGTCAAAAGCGGAAGCCGATTTTCTTCTCGCGATGCTCACGCATCGTCTCGGCGCGAATGTCGACTGGATCGTAGTGGGTGAAAACCGCAGTGGCGTCAAAAGCATCGAAAAACGTTTTGCACCGTATGGCCAAGTCATTAAACAAGATTCAGCTCGCCGATGCAGCCTATACCATGGCCAGTGCACATCACCGGCGGCGTCATTTAGCCTGGCAGATTGGTTTCACGACTACCCTCTCCAAGTAGGCAGCCTATCACTCACTGTTCGTGCTTTACCCGGTGTGTTTAGTCACAAAAGCCTTGATGATGGCACGGCCTTATTACTCCAGCACCTGCCCGACATACAAGGCGATGTGATTGATGTCGGCTGTGGCGCGGGCGTTATCGGCACGGTACTACTGGCTACCCACCCAAGCTGTACGGTCACCTGTGTTGATGTGAGTCATTTAGCGGTCGCATCAACCCAAGCGACGCTCGCGGCCAATGGGCTCAGCGGCTCTGTTTTTGTCTCTGACATGTTAGGGGCCGTCAGTGGACAGCAGTTTGATGCCATTATAAGCAACCCACCTTTCCATGAAGGATTGGAGACATTTTACCATGCCACCGAATCCTTGCTGGAAAACGCACCTCGCTACCTGCGCCTTCAGGGCCAATTAGCGATCGTCGCCAACAGCTTCTTACGTTATCCGCCGATTATTGAAAAAGGATTCGGTCAGTGCGATACCCTCGCGAAAACCCGTCGATTTGCCGTTTATCATGCGCGAAAAGCACGCTAGTTGCTGACAACACCATCAATCAGTCGAGTAACACACTTGTAAGGTTTGATACCTGACAGCAGGTCACAGTTTTGACTGATCGGACGTGTTAGCGTCGACTCTCTCGCGGCTGCCTTTGGGCAGCCGTTTGCGATTCAAGCCCGCGTGATCAGGGAGAGGTATTCACAGCGTGCAAATGGATATAGGTTACTCTACTCGTCTTCAACGCCGCTTTATGTGGTGGTTTTTTAGTCTTAGTATTATCCCTGTGGTGATTTTGACGGGATACTTTACTTGGAGTCAGTCGCAACTGCTGATCGATCAAGCCCATCAACAGCTCGAGAGCGAGCGCGATCGTTACTATGTCACCATCACATCATATTTTAATGACCAAGTGCGCGCGGTAACCAATCTTGCAGCCTCTGATCTAGCAACCAGCAGCGGTGGACGCTTTTATGGCTTTCCTCATGCATTCCAACAACTCGGTGATGATACGCGCCAATCGCAGCGTCGACTCATACCGATCCTTCAACAGTCTCCGAACCAATATGCTGGCGTAACAGCCCAAAAGTATCACCGCTTATATCGTCGCTTTCATCACCAATTTCAATCTTGGTTAGCAAGATATGCGTTCAACAATCTCGCGATGTTTGATTTAAACCAAAACCTCGTATACACCGTCAAAGCCCACCCCATGACACAGGACAACCCATCACTGAAAAATGCGATCAAGCAATTGATGAATATGCCTGCCCAGCAGCGCCCTAAATGGATGCGCACTGCCTTTGAGCCACATGGCTCACGCACCATGCAAGCTTGGTATCTGGTCCCCATACTCAAAAGCGGCCATATGCAAAGCGTCCTTGCTATTAGCACCACAACCGATAACTTGTCTGCGACACTTCGCCAACGGCAGCAACCAGAGTCGGGGCTGTGGCTAATTAATCAAAATCATCAATCGTTACTCAACAGTTGGGTGCCTCACACTGATCAAGCTAGGCCCTCGATCTTGCCATCAAAGCACGCCATCGATGCCGCTTTCCATGGCCAACAAGGGGTCATGTCTCCAAGCCAATATACACTCATGCCTCAACTCACGGCGTATCGACCCGTCAATGTGGTGGGGGCGTCTTGGGCGTTGATCACTTGTACACCTCAAAAACGTGCCTATCAGCCTCTGCGCCACTTGTATGCGATCAGTGCGACACTCGTGATCGTCGTTATTGTTTTATTAGTCTGTGTTGGGCATTGGCTATCTCACCGCCTGACACTGCCTATCTTACAACTGACTTGGTGCGCCGAGCAGTTTGCCGCAGGTGAACTGGACTATCCGGTCACCCATCGCCAGCGAAAAGATGAAATTGGTCGCCTTGCAAGCGCACTCTCCCACTTAAAACACAGCTTGAGAGCGACGTATTTTTCTCCATCAAGCACGATTAACGATAAAGAGACACAAGCGCATCAGCCGGAGAGTATTCATCGTCGCTTAGTGGATGCGATGAACTTAGCTCTGGCCGCTTGGGGTGGGGATAAAATCGGGCTAGCAGAAAAAAGTGGCTTATGGCGTGTTTACCAGGATAAAGGTAGCTTTCAAACAAGAACCTTGGATAAGTACCTGCACGTAGAAACCGTCCCAAAAACACCACGTTGGCGAAATGTAGTGCGCACGCTCGACTTTGTTCTCAAGCATACGAGTGAGCAATCACCACACTATCAGGCATTAAAACAGGCACAATTAGATATCCAGCACTGGGTCAGCCAAGACAAAGGCCAGCGTTAAGATTGTCATCGCACAGGCACCGCCTTATAGTGTTTGAAACTCTTTATCATTAGGTTTCGATGACGCTTTCTCTTCCTCAACTGCGGGTGTTTTTAACCATCGTGCAAGAGGGCACCATCACCGCCGCCGCCAAGAAACTGTTTCTCAGTAAACCGGCAGTCAGTATGGCACTCGCCGAGTTAGAAAGTCAGCTCGGTTACCCCTTGTTTGATCGACGCGGCAATCGGCTTCACCTCAATGACCAAGGGATAGCGCTTATCCCTAAAGCAGATGAACTACTCACCCGTAGCGACGAAATCAGTGCCACACTAAAAGACGATAGCCAACTGATTGGTTGGTTGCGACTAGGTGGAAGCGATACGGTGGGTAACCAGCTTTTACCTACACTGATTAGTGATTTTCGCCATACGACGTGTCATCAACAACAAACATTGGTGATTGCCAACAGCCAAGAAATCATCACTCGCCTTCAACACTTCGAGCTGGATATTGGGTTGATAGAGGGTGAAATACTGCATCCCGATTTACTGCAAACGCCATGGTTAAGCGATCAGATGGCGGTGGTTTGTCACCCTAATCACCCGCTTGTGAGTCACGCACCGTTAAGTGTGGGCGATCTCGACAATCAAACTTGGCTGATCCGCGAATCTGGCTCGGGCACCCGTGAGCACTTTCTCTCACGCCTTGCTCCTCGCTTCGAGCGCTGGCACCTTTCTTTCGAGCTCAATACCACAGAAGCGATTTTAAATGCTGCAAGTGCTGGGTTAGGCTTGGCGTACCTGTCTAAGCTCTCCGCTCAACACGCCATTGCCGATGGTCGAGTGGTTGCCCTCGAACTCCCTTTGCTATTATCCCGGCGCTATTGGCTTGTGCGCCACAAAGATAAATACCAGTCAGGCCTACTCACCCGCTTCTGGGATTTCTGCTTACACTGGCAACCTCAACCCCATTCTTCTACTTAAACCAGCAATCACCACGCGACAGATACAAAAAAGCCCCGACCGTGAGGTCAGGGCTTGGTGTTTTCTCATCAAAGTCTTACGCATATCCGCTTTGATGCTTAAATCCGTTTTTGCCTTCAGATTTTTCCAAAAATCTGAAAACAAGAAAGCAAGCCTGGCGATGTCCTACTCTCACATGGGGAGACCCCACACYACCATCGGCGCTGCTTCGTTTCACTACTGAGTTCGGCATGGAGTCAGGTGGGTCCAAAGCGCTATGGTCGCCAAGCAAAATTTGGTGTGTCTT
>NZ_MUFB01000029.1 GCF_001996005.1 Salinivibrio siamensis
CATCGCCAGGCTTTGATTATAAATTGCGCCTATTGCTTGCGATTTTTGATAGCTGCGATGCTCATGTATTGGCATACACTGTGCGTCTCGCTTCAAAACTCACTGCGCATAGCTCGCAATTTAATCATCAAAGCGGATATGCGTAAGACTTTGATGAGAAAACACCAAGCCCTGACCTCACGGTCGGGGCTTTTTTGTATTTGGAAGTTCAATAAAGCCTGGCCCTTTATGCCTTGCTTTAAACTGCCTGCCGAGTAGATGTCTTTTCATTTTCCATCTATCCAAGATCCAATAAAAAGCCCCGTCTTGTCGACGGGGCTTTGTTTTTTCTAAGCTGTGTAATAGCTTGATTATTGAATTTTACTGACTCGACTTACTCGATCACCTGAAATGGTACGCAGCTGCACTGGTGCAGTGACGTGAGGAGCGTTCGCCGCATCATAGGTCTGCCAGCTTGCACCATTATCGGTTGAGTACTCAATGGTGAGTCCAGGGAATGGCGAGTTCGCTTTCAATATACCACTTTCTATCACTCCACCCGGAACGGGTAAGCGGAAGCCCACACCCTGTTGCTCTAGTTGTGGGAACCAGTAGTTCGCTAACTGATTAGCAAAGAGGTTGTAATCAATGTTGCGCTTGGTTTGATTCGCCTCTTGTCCGGTTTGAGTGCTTGCTTCCCATTCGGCACGGTGCCAAGCTCGCTCAGCCATGGCGAAGAGGCGAGGGAAGGTCATGGATTCAAATTGGCCATCGGAGCGAATAGTTTCACTCCAAATAGATGCCTGTAAACCAAGCACATTGTCTGGACGCGTCAGTGTTTTCACGGTGGCAGCGTCTAGTACTTCCTGTTTGGTGATAGGTGCACCATTGCGCTTTGCATCTGCGTTAGCGTAGAGATCATCGGGCATAAAGCTAAACGTCTTACGGGTGTCGGTAAAACGGGGTGCCCAATAATAGCCACGCTCACTTGGGTCTGGTTCATAGGGGTGGTCAAAATAGAGATGTGTGGCTTGGTTATAGATAACGCCATAGCCATTGTTGGCGAGATTATAGGCGCGATCGGCAACGCCCCACTCCCAGATATTTTGCCACGCGTTGCCATAGACGTGCTCATTGGCAAGTTGTGCGCGTGGATAGACTTTATTGTTGTGCATGAGGCCATCTTCCCAACCACCGAGATCGAGCTGATGACGTTGGGTAATGTGCGAAATACGCTCAACAAAGTACTGACTCAGATCGTCAACACTGTTCACACCTGCATCGTTATCTGCAATAAAGGACTGACAGACGGGCGACTCTTTCCAGGCACCGGCAATTTCATCACCGCCAAAGTGAAATGTATCGAGCGGCTGTATGTCTCGATGCGCGTCGACGAGCGCGGCAACCACCGTATCGACGAAGCGATAACTGGATTCCATACAGACATTTATCGCGTTGTCGGTAAACATCTGCACAGAGAGGTATTGTGTGTCGTCTTCAAAGTCCGTGAGCAAATATTCTTTCGCTTTGGCTTCATCACCTTGTGCCATGTACTTGTGGTAACGCGCTTCCATCGCTTTGATGGCCGCGTGCGCGTGACCTGGCATATCTACTTCTGGAATGACGGTGATATTGAGCGCCTCTGCTTTACGCAAGATCGCTTGATAATCTTCCGTGGTGTAATACCCATTGGATGCTTCTGTGCCGTCAGGCCCTGCACCTAAGAAGGGCAACACGCAGCGGGTTTCCGACAAATCATGACAGCGTTTGCTACCGACGTCCGCCAGTTCCGGGAGGGCTGGGATCTCAATACGCCATGCTTCATCATCACTGAGGCGTAGATGCAGTTTGTTGAGTTTCAAAGCGGCCATCTGATCGAGTAACTTAAAGATGGCTTCTTTGCTGCGGAAGTTTCGCGCCGCATCGACAGACAGGCCTCGGTAAGCAAAGCGTGGTGCGTCAGTTAGCGTCACCGCCTTGAGTGTGTCGCCGGTTTTGAGTTGCAGCAGGCTTTGCGCAGCATATAGGGCTCCCGCTTGATCAGGGGCATCGATGTCAATACGCTGCTGCTCAGGTTGTACATCTAAGCGATACGCTTCATGCCACTGGTCGCTTCCATTCAGGCTGACTTTTCCCCAGCCCACATGAATGACTTTTTGGTTGGTGGATGCCCAGTCAGTGGCTGAAATGCCAAGCTGATCGGCTAGCCATTGAGCTTGTGCTTGATAGCCGTTGTCGTAGACCACGGTCCATTCGCTATCGAGAGTGACGTGGCCGTTTTTCTCAATGCGACTGGCAGGGGTGGGTAGCACTTGTCCTTGGGTGTCTACCAACGACAGATCGGCATTACGCACATAGCGTTGCTCGGCTGTGAATGGGTCATAATGGTCAGTCAATGCGCCGCCGTAGCGCTTCCACTGTGCGGGAGCGTCAAAGTCACCGACAAAGGTGAGCTCATCATCCGGCTTGGTGGGTACTTGGCCATTTTTGTGGTTACTGGTACTGGTAATCAATGCGGTATGCGTGCCAGTTTCATCGTCGGAGGCTAAATACCAATTCGGCATAATATCGGATTTAGCAACTTGCCAGTCAGAGGCATTGAAGCCAACCACTAACTGCTCACCGGGAGCAAGCGGAGCAAAGCTATCCGTGGGCTCGAGTTTGAAGAGATCCCCGTTGACGTGTGAGACTTTAAGTTGATCGGTATCGATCGAATTGATCATGCGAATGTGGCTGAAATAAATCGCCCAGCCCGTTTTAGGTAGCGTCTGAGCACTGTGGTTAGTAAACGCGACCTTGCCCGTAAAAGAGCGCCAGTCATCTTGCGTATTATCAAGCACTTGGTATTGGATATCGAGACCGTTTCCGAGTGCATCAAGCTGTGATGTAGGCATCGCCCAAGCGGTGCTACATAATGAAGCGCCGATCAGGAGACCCAGTGCGGTAGGTTTGAGCATGCTATCCTCCAAACTTATTTTTTATTGTGAAAATAGTTAACAGGACAGTAGAGGATAGTGCTCAATAAGCCTAGCAATCTTGCTAGTTAAAGCGTATTTATGTCTAAGGAGTCAAACTTATTGATGTGTATGGGCTGTGGGTTTCGCTAAAACAGCGAGGAAGATCGCAGAGGAAATTGGTGATCCACTGCGATACAAATTAACGCGGAAGTAAGCAGCTTAACGCGATTTGGCTATCCACCAGTCGAATCCCGACAGCGACCATTTCGTCACAAGCGGATGATACCGTGTCGGGGTTAATTCCGCGACACGCTGCGAGGTTAACGATGACGTCAAAGCGCCCGCGCTTTTTCAGCTGGATGGCGGTGGTTTTAACGCAATAATCGGTTGCCAGGCCACCGACAATCACGGTTTCAACCTCTTGGCTATGCAGCCACTCAATCAAGCCGGTGCTGAGTTTTTCTTCAATATCATGAAAGCAGGCACCGTAGGGGTGCAGATCAGGCTCGATCCCTTTCCAAACCACATAGTCGTAATCGGTAATGGGGGGCAAGCCATCGATGGTTTCAAACCCTTTGGTGCCAGGCACGGCATGCTTGACCCAAGTAAGGTCAGCGTTTTTGTGTGGCAACGATTGAAACATATCCGCGGGGTCGTCGACTACCCAGATTGCATTGCTGGGGTGTGCATCTTTGGTCAGTATACGTAAATCAGCCAATGCCGCCTGCTGGTTAAGAGCCGGCCCGATGGTATCGCCCTCAGGCACAGGCAATTCATCAGGACAAAGCGGCGTGAATGTGCGTTGCGCATCCACGTCAATCGCGGCAATTTTGGCTTGTTTCATTGCATCATCACCTAGAGTATTTGATTGAGTAAATGATCGGCCTTAACCCGTTTTATCCGTTTAAGCAGACGTTTGACCGGGGCTGGATAGTCTTCCATTTTTTCTATCTGTTTATAGCTGCCGATTAACTGAGTGTGTGCCAGTATCTTGTCTACTTCTTGTTGTTTCTGCGCTTCGAGTTGCTGATGCTTATCATGAATCAAGATGGCGTTTTCTAAGTCTAGCTTCCATGCGCGCGGGTTCAGGTTATTGCCTGTCAGCAGCATGTATTGGCGATCGACCCAAATTCCCTTTAAGTGAAAACTGTTGTCATCATGTTTCCAAATATGGAGGTTTAACTGGCGTTTCGCAATCGCTGCTTCGTTACGGCGTGCAAAGTTGCGCAGATTGACTTCATACAGATAGGGGAGTGCCGAAATGGTCTTAAAGGGGGCCTCTGGCGGCGAGTAAAAGTCATTGGCGGTTTTATCGCCAACAATGATGCTCACCGTCACACCTCGGCGTAGTGCACGACGGATTTCTCTGACTACACTACGCGGTGGATTAAAATAAGGGGTGCAAATCACCAACTCTTTTTGCGCGCTCGCAATTAGGTGGCAGATATAGCGATTGAGCTTGTTCTTACGTTTACCCAGTCCGACCATAGGGGTTAGCCCGACTTGATCCTCGCGGAGAGGCTCATCATCGTAGCGATAGCTTGCACGCTGTAGCTGAGTTCGAAACTCACGAATGCTAGGCTTAAGTGCTTTGCTATTTGGCCGGTCTGGTGAGGTGAGGCAGTTGACCGCACTATCCGCCGTTAGGGTATTAACAATAAAGTCTGCCATGGTATCGGCGAGTGTTTTATTGTCGAGCACATGATAGCGGTCGTATCGATATCTATTATGTTGTGCTAAATAAACATCGTTTAAGCTTGCACCGCTGTAGAGTACCGTGTCATCAAACACAAAGCCTTTTAGGTGCAGGACACCAAACACCTCTCGGTTTCTGACTGGTACACCGAGTACCTCTATTTTATGCGGGTAACGCTCAGCATAAGCGCGGTATAAGCCCGCATTGCCATCAGATTGTTCAGCACCAATCAGCCCTCGTTGTGCTCGATGCCAATCGACTAATACCTTGATATCCAGATCAGGATTGGCCTGTTTCGCTTCATACAGTGCATCAAGCACGCTACGTCCAGCCTCATCATCCTGCAGATACAAGGCGACGAGGTAAATCCTGGATTTCGCCTTTTTTATTTCACTAAGCAAGCGCTCTCTAAACGAGACGGCATCTAATAAGGTTTCGAGATTTTCTGGCTGGTGCGCAATGGTGGGCAGACGGTCGATAAGCTGCCGGTTTGCGTTCGCTGAATCCATTGTTACCTCTTGTTGTTCGACGGCCAGAGTCGAGCGGTTTGATGCTAAACCCTGAATTATACCAGAAATTAGGTCAAGTCACGGATGACTGCGCGGTGGCTTTGTTGTAAATGTCACGCTTTAGGTGCGTATTGCATCGCGACTAAGTCTTTACCGCTATGACAGTAGCTTTGGTAGCGTGCTGCCAATTCCTCTGGCAGGGCTAGCGTGTCCACACTGCTGAAACCGTGTTGCATGTATAAAGCGGTCAATGGTCGAAATGCCAAGCAAAAGCTTGGGCGTTGCGCCAATACGGGCTGGACGGCGTCGAGTAGTTGATGACTTAGCCCCGACCCGCGCAAGTGTGGGTGCAGCAACATGCCAGTGAGTAATTGGTAATTTTGACGTTGTTGAAAGCGGACCGCACCACATAAGCCGCTGGGTCCATCCACCACCCAGATATGTTCATCTTTTTTCGGTTTACCCGGTGGATAGTAGGTTTTATAGAATCGTGCCACGAGAGGAAACCGTAACGGCTCGAGTGGGTGAATGTGGTAATTATCCATAGCCTAATAGATGCGCAATACGAGCAGGACAGGTAGTATACCTATCCATGATTTTTTCTGACAGCGTAATGCATTGATGAAGTGGTTATCTGATGTGTCCTTGACACCCCATCACACCTTTGGTCTCCCCGCCCACGCTCATGCGATCGTGGAAGCGCACACCGTGGAGGATTTATATGCGATTTGGCAGCATGCTGACGATCTGACGCTTCCTAAGCTAGTGGTGGGAGAAGGCAGCAACCTGCTTTTTTGCCAAGACTTTCAGGGCGTGGTGGTGCTTAATCGCCTGGCTGGTATATCAGTCGATGATGAGGGCGACCACTGGGTATTGCATGTAGGGGCTGGAGAATCCTGGCATAACTTAGTCGCTTGGAGCATTGATAATGGGTTCCCTGGGCTGGAAAACCTCGCGCTTATTCCTGGCTGTGTTGGTGCGGCGCCGATTCAAAACATTGGTGCTTACGGTGTCGAGTTTTGCGAGCGGTGCGCGTATGTCGATATCGTCAATCCATTGACTCAGCAAACACGTCGTTTGACCCGAGCAGCCTGCCAATTTGGCTATCGCGACTCGATATTTAAAACCGACGCGATGACAGGGTGGGTGATTACGCAAGTGGGGTTCCGATTAGCGAAGACGTGGCAGCCCGTGCTCAAATATGGTGCGCTGGCGGATCTCGATCCAGAGCGGGTATCAGCGCAAACCATTTTTGACGCGGTCTGTGCGATTCGCCAAGCCAAGCTCCCTGATCCCCGTGAGTGTGGCAATGCGGGAAGCTTTTTCAAAAACCCAGTGATTGATGCACACCAGGCGCAAACCTTGCAAACCTGTTATCCCGAGATACCCATGTACTTTGTCGGAGAGGGGAAAAAGAAGCTCGCCGCAGGCTGGCTGATTGACCAATGTGGTTTGAAAGGCAAGCAAGTGGGAGGCGCGCGTGTACATCCAAAACAAGCCTTAGTGCTGACCAACGCTAATCATGCAACCAGCCAAGACGTCATTCAGTTAGCAAAGCAGGTGGTCGACGAAGTCAAGGCGCGGTTTGGTGTGACCTTGCACCATGAGGTGCGCTTTATGGGCGCCAAGGGCGAAACCAGCTTGGAGGCACAATGAGCAGTGCACATACCGCAAGGCTTACCCTTATCGATCGTTTATCCGATGGTGAATTCCACTCTGGCGAAATGCTAGGCGATGCGCTAGGCATGAGCCGAGCGGCGGTCAGCAAACATATCAAAGTGTTGCAATCGTGGGGACTGGATATCTATCGGGTGCAGGGCAAAGGCTATTGCTTATCACAACCGATTGAGTTGCTCGATGACGTCTGGCTCAGTGAGCATACCGATGTGCCCGCTTTATCCGTGATCCCGGTCATTGATTCGACCAATCAGTACTTGATGGAACGTGTTGGACAACTTGCGTCAGGCAGTGTTTGCTTGGCTGAATATCAGCAGCAAGGACGGGGTCGCCGTGGTCGCGCGTGGCAGTCGCCTTTTGGCAGTAACTTGTATTTGTCGATGTATTGGCGTTTAGATGCCGGCCCTGCGGCGGCGATGGGACTGAGCCTAGTGGTTGGTGTGGCGATCACCAAAGCACTCCATGAACTAGGCGCGCCAGGTGTGAAGGTGAAATGGCCCAACGACCTGTATTTTCAGGATAAAAAGCTCGCTGGCATCTTAGTGGAAATGACGGGGCAAACGGGCGATGCGGCTCACCTTGTGATCGGCATGGGGTTGAATATTGGTATGGGGGCGCATTTGCGTGACAGCATCGATCAGCCTTGGGCTCGATTAGCGGACGCTTGCCATCCAATGCCATCGCGCAATACACTGGCGGCAACCTTGATTGAGCGTTTAAAAGAAGCACTGATTGACTATGAGCAACATGGGCTATCGAGCATCATGGCCGACTGGCCCAAGTTGGATAACTTTATTGATCGCCCCGTCAAACTACTCATGGGAGAGCGGGAAGTCCGTGGTATTGAGCGCGGTATCGACGAACACGGTGCCTTATTACTTGACGTTGAGGGTGACATCACGCCTTATTTAGGTGGAGAGATTTCTCTAAGACGCGATGACTAATCTCGGCGATTGTAAGGACTATTTGCGCACACGGATGCGTTGAACAGAGTGGTTGGCACCTTTTTCTAGGATTAAACTGGCGCGCTCACGGGTGGGTAAAATGTTTTCCGATAAGTTTTTCCCGTTAATGTCATCCCAGATGGTCGCCGCCTTTTGAGTGGCTTCGTCGACCGATAGCCGCGTGTAGTGATGAAAGTAAGCCTGTGGATCGAGAAAGGCACCTCGGCGGAACTTCATAAAGCGCTCAATATACCAATGCTTTAGTAACTCTGGTTCGGCGTCGACATAGATAGAAAAGTCGAGAAAGTCGGAAATAAACACATGATGTGGGTCATGCGGGTAATCCATGCCACTTTGCAGGACGTTGAGCCCTTCGAGGATCAATATGTCGGGTTTCTCCACTTTTTGCACGTCAGAAGTGATGTCGTACACCAAGTGAGAATAAATCGGCGCGGTGACGCAGTCTTTTCCTGATTTGACGTCGGCCACAAACTCAACCAGCTTGCGCATGTCATAAGATTGCGGAAACCCTTTTTTATGCATGATGCCACGCGACTCAAGCTCGGCGTTGGGGTATAAAAAGCCGTCAGTGGTCACGAGTGCAACTTTAGGATGATCTGGCCACCGTGTCAGCAGGGCTTTTAAAAGACGTGCGGTGGTACTTTTCCCCACGGCGACGCTGCCCGCGATGCCAATGACATAGGGCACATGATTTGAGACGGGCTGGGATAAAAACTCGTCTAGCACTTCCGTCCGGCTTTTGCGCGCTTTCACATAGAGATTAAGCAGCCGGGATAGAGGAAGATAAATATCGCGCACCTCATCCATCGACAAATGCTCGTTAAGGCCGCGCAAGCGGTCAATGTCATCTTCGGTGAGCGTCATGGGCACTGCATCCCTCAGTTCAGCCCATTGTTGACGCTCGAACGACAAATAAGGCGTTAGCGTTGCATTCATGATCCATGTGCCTTAAGCCAGTAAAGAGGGTGACGATACCGCAAACGAAAGGGAAGGAAAAGCGCCGACGATTGGCGTTGAGTGGGCGGGCTGGTTATTTTCGCAACAATCACGCGAAAAAATGCGCAAAAGACGAAAAAATCACCCATTTTTTTAAAATTCCCTATTGCACCCCTCAAGTCCATGGCATAGAATGCGCAGCACTTGTCGCCGGCTTAGCTCAGTTGGTAGAGCAACTGACTTGTAATCAGTAGGTCGCCAGTTCGATTCCGGCAGCCGGCACCAAAATTTAGGTGGAATTCCCGAGCGGTCAAAGGGATCAGACTGTAAATCTGACGGCTCAGCCTTCGAAGGTTCGAATCCTTCTTCCACCACCATTTTCAAATTGTTTGAATAGCTCTACGAGTAACGATTGCGGGCATCGTATAATGGCTATTACCTCAGCCTTCCAAGCTGATGATGCGGGTTCGATTCCCGCTGCCCGCTCCACTCTTTTTAGAGTGCTGATATAGCTCAGTCGGTAGAGCGCACCCTTGGTAAGGGTGAGGTCGGCAGTTCAAATCTGCCTATCAGCACCATCCTCTCCAAGGTAACTTCAAGCCGTTTGATATATACTCAACAAACCTGATTGTTGGTTGTGTGGTCGTAATGCCACCGAAATACCGTGCTTAGAGGGACTGTCATGTCTAAAGAAAAATTTGAACGTACGAAAACGCACGTTAACGTTGGTACTATTGGCCACGTTGACCATGGTAAAACTACGCTGACCGCAGCTATCTGTACGGTACTTGCAAAAGTACACGGCGGTGCGGCTCGTGACTTCGCGTCAATCGATAACGCACCAGAAGAGCGTGATCGTGGTATCACCATCGCAACGTCTCACGTTGAGTACGATACGCCAAACCGTCACTACGCACACGTTGACTGCCCAGGACACGCTGACTATGTGAAAAACATGATCACCGGTGCGGCGCAGATGGACGGTGGTATCCTGGTTGTAGCAGCAACTGATGGCCCAATGCCACAGACGCGTGAGCACATCCTACTTGGCCGTCAGGTTGGTATTCCAAACATCATCGTGTTCATGAACAAATGTGACATGGTTGATGATGAAGAGCTGCTTGAGCTGGTTGAAATGGAAGTACGTGAACTACTTTCAGAGTACGACTTCCCAGGTGACGACTGCCCAGTAATCCAAGGTTCAGCGCTGGGTGCCCTGAACGGTGAAGAGCAGTGGGAGCAGAAGATCGTTGAGCTATCTGAAGCGCTGGATTCTTACATCCCAGAGCCAGAGCGTGCGATCGACAAGCCGTTCATCCTGCCAATCGAAGACGTATTCTCAATCCAAGGCCGTGGTACTGTAGTCACTGGTCGTGTTGAGCAAGGCATCATCACTGTRGGTGACGACGTTGAAATCGTGGGCATGAAAGACACCRCSAAGACCACKTGTACTGGTGTTGARATGTTCCGTAAGCTTCTAGACGAAGGCCGTGCGGGTGAGAACGTTGGTGTTCTTCTGCGTGGTACTAAGCGTGACGAAGTAGAGCGTGGTCAAGTACTGGCGAAGCCTGGTTCAATCACTCCGCACACCAAATTCGAGTCAGAAGTATACGTACTGGGCAAAGACGAAGGTGGCCGTCATACGCCGTTCTTCAAAGGCTATCGTCCACAGTTCTACTTCCGTACAACTGACGTAACCGGTACTATCGAGCTGCCAGAAGGCGTTGAGATGGTAATGCCTGGTGACAACATCAAGATGGTTGTTACGCTCATCGCTCCTATCGCGATGGACGAAGGCCTACGTTTCGCTATCCGTGAAGGTGGCCGTACTGTAGGCGCTGGTGTTGTTGCCAACATCATTGAATAATGATTTGACGAAACACTAGTAAAAAGGGCATCATTTGATGCCCTTTTTCTGCGTTTGACGCTCCTATTGGTGTGAATTTAGCCAGCAGTCGTTAGCAAGCGCAGAGTTTCGTGATCGTATCGTGCTTGATGGAGGCGATATGGTCACCATGTGCCTTTGCCATACACTGATTGTGGATGGCTGAAAAGGCACTGCCGTCTATGTAGACTTGTTACAGGTAGAATGTATGAAAGCGAACGCTGAGACCCAATCCGGTTCGATGGACATCCTTAAATGGGGTGTTGTTTTTGTCCTATTGGCCGCAGCCGTGATAGGGAATAGCCTGTACAGTGACGTGTCTGTGGTAGTGCGAGCTGCTGCCGTGGTGGTATTGGTTGCCGCTGCCGGTGGTGTCGCTGCACTCACGATGAAAGGAAAAGCTGCGATCACGTTTGCACGCGAATCGCGTATGGAAGTGCGTAAAGTGATTTGGCCGACCCGCCAAGAGACTTTACAGACTTCTCTCATCGTTCTGGCTGTTACTGTTGTTATGGCGCTCATCTTGTGGGGCGTTGACGGAATCATGGTCCGTCTAGTCCGCCTAATCACTGGCGTGTGAGGTAAAAGTACATGAGCGAAGCTCCCAAAAAACGTTGGTATGTGGTCCAGGCTTTCTCTGGTTTTGAAAGCCGTGTTGCGCAGTCATTGCGCGAACATATCAAAATGCACGAAATGGAAGACTATTTCGGGGAAGTCTTGGTGCCAACCGAAGAAGTGGTTGAAATGCGCCAAGGGCAACGTCGCAAGAGCGAACGTAAATTCTTCCCAGGTTATGTGCTCGTCCAAATGGTGATGAACGATGAATCTTGGCACTTGGTACGTGCTGTGCCACGTGTGATGGGTTTCATCGGTGGCACCTCAGATCGCCCAGCACCTATTTCTGATAAAGAAGCGGACTCTATTCTCAATCGCTTAGAAAAAGCGAGTGAGTCTCCGGTTCATAAAACCGTGTTTGAAGCGGGCGAAGTGGTACGTGTGACCGAAGGACCGTTTGCAGACTTTAATGGTGTCGTAGAGCAAGTCGACTACGATAAGAACCGCCTTAAAGTCTCGGTGTCTATATTCGGCCGTGCGACCCCTGTTGAGCTGGAATTCGGTCAGGTAGAAAAAACCTGATCAAAAAAGCACCGCTAATGGTTGGCAAGGGCGCGAAATTTGACTATAATTTCGCGCCCTTTTGTTAAACGGGGAGTTTATCGCAAGATAGACGTCAGTACCCAAAATAAGGTAATTGAATAATGGCAAAGAAAGTAGAAGCTTACATCAAGCTGCAAGTTGCAGCGGGTGCAGCTAACCCATCGCCACCGGTTGGTCCTGCTCTGGGTCAACACGGTGTGAACATCATGGAGTTCTGTAAAGCGTTCAACGCAAAGACCGAATCTATCGAGAAAGGTCTGCCAACTCCTGTTGTTATCACTGTATACAGTGACCGTTCTTTCACCTTCGTAACCAAGACCCCGCCAGCTGCGATTCTTCTTAAGAAAGCTGCAGGCGTGAAATCTGGTTCAGGTCGTCCGAACACTGAAAAAGTGGGTACCGTGACTGACGCGCAGATCCAAGAGATCGCAGAAACCAAAGCGGCAGACATGACCGGTGCGGACATCGAAGCGATGAAACGCTCCATTGCGGGTACCGCCCGTTCAATGGGCCTGAACGTAGAGGGTTAAGACAATGGCTAAAATGACTAAGCGCATGCGCGTAATCCGCGAAAAAGTTGATGTGACCAAAGAGTACGACATCAACGAAGCCGTTGCTCTACTGAAGGAACTGGCGACTGCAAAATTCGTTGAAAGTGTTGATGTTTCTGTCAACCTTGGCATCGATGCTCGTAAATCAGACCAAAACGTTCGTGGCGCGACTGTACTGCCTAACGGTACAGGCCGTGACATCCGTGTTGCTGTGTTCACACAAGGTGCGAACGCTGACGCGGCGAAAGAAGCCGGTGCTGATATCGTAGGTATGGAAGATCTTGCTGAGCAAGTGAAGAAAGGCGAAATGAACTTTGACGTCGTCGTCGCTTCACCAGACGCAATGCGCGTTGTTGGTCAGCTAGGTACCATCCTAGGCCCACGTGGCCTGATGCCAAACCCGAAAGTGGGTACTGTAACCCCTAACGTTGCTGAAGCGGTTAAAAACGCGAAAGCAGGTCAGGTTCGTTATCGTAATGATAAGAACGGCATCGTTCATACCACTATCGGTAAAGTTGACTTTGACGCTGACAGCCTGAAAGAAAACCTGGAAGCGCTGTTGGTGGCACTGAAGAAGGCGAAGCCAACTTCAGCTAAAGGTACTTACATCAAGAAAGTTAGCCTTTCAACAACCATGGGTGCTGGCGTGTCTCTCGACCAGAACTCTTTGGAAGCAAGCGTTAACTAATTGCGACAAGCGAGTGAGTAGTTTATACTCTCTCGCTTGACAATTTTATGGCTGAGTTTGCTTCGGCAAACTTCGTCCAAGACCGTAGGCGTTCATTACGAACTTAATATTTCCTACGTAGACGGTGCCAGAACATGATAGATTTCTCGTCTTTCTTGGATCTGCACCGTACAAGCTCTCTCTGCAAGGCTGTAGAGAGTGGTGTTAAACAATCCAGGAGCAAATCCAAATGGCTTTAAACCTTCAAGACAAAAAAGCAATTGTTGCTGAAGTCAACGAAGCTGCCAGTGGAGCCCTGTCTGCAGTAGTTGCTGATTCTCGCGGTGTTGCCGTTGACGCAATGACTTCTCTACGTAAACAAGCGCGCGAAGCGGGCGTTTACATGAAAGTTGTGCGTAACACACTGGCTCGCCGTGCAGTTGAAGGCACTGAGTATGAGTGTCTGCAAGACACTTTTGTTGGCCCAACTCTGATTGCGTTTTCTAACGAGCACCCAGGTGCCGCTGCGCGTCTTTTCAAAGACTTCGCAAAAGAAAACAAAGAGTTTGAGGTTAAATCTGCTGCATTCGAAGGCGCGATCACTGACCCAGAGGTACTGGCGACACTGCCAACGTACGACGAAGCAATTGCACGCCTAATGATGGGCTTGAAAGAAGCTTCTGCCGGCAAGCTGGTTCGTACTATCGCCGCTGTTCGCGATCAAAAAGACGCGGCCTAATCGCCCGTTTAATTTGGTTGCTTAATCCTTTTATTGTTGACTTTAAAGAGAATTGTTATGTCTATCACTAACGAGCAAATCCTAGACGCAATTGCAGACATGTCTGTAATGCAAGTTGTTGAGCTTATCGAAGCTATGGAAGAAAAATTCGGCGTATCAGCGGCAGCAGCCGTTGTTGCTGGCGGTGCTGCTGAAGGCGGCGCAGCTGAAGAGCAAACCGAGTTTGACGTTATCCTAACTGAAGCGGGTGCGAACAAAGTAGCCGTTATCAAAGCGGTACGTGGCGCAACTGGTCTAGGCCTGAAAGAAGCGAAAGCGCTTGTTGACGGCGCGCCAGCACCTCTGAAAGAAGGTGTTGAGAAAGAAGAAGCTGACGCGCTTAAAGCTCAGCTAGAAGAAGCTGGTGCTTCTGTTGAAGTTAAGTAATTTATACTTAATTTCCTAGCCTGAAAAGGCATTGGCTGGTGGCTAAAAAGCCACCGGCCTTTTTGCGCTGTAGGGCAGTAGTGAAATTTTCACCCCGTTTTATCACTGCTGACCATGCAAAAAAAATCAAAGCAAGCGCTTTGATTTTCCTACACTAAACGGTGGTTGTTTAGTCACTGTCCCTCGTACTGGACAGTTTGGGTCACTTATCAGCGAGCTGAGGAACCCTATGGTTTACTCTTATACCGAGAAAAAGCGTATCCGTAAGGATTTTGGTAAGCGTCCGCAAGTTCTGGACGTGCCATACTTGCTGTCGATCCAGCTTGAATCTTTTAAGAACTTTATCGAGCAGGATCCAGAAGGGCAATACGGTCTTGAAGCTGCCTTTCGCTCTGTCTTTCCAATTCAGAGCTACAACGGCAATTCCGAGCTGCAATACGTTAGCTATCGTCTCGGTGAGCCAGTTTTCGATGTCAAAGAATGCCAAATTCGCGGCGTAACCTATTCGGCCCCACTACGCGTCAAACTGCGCTTGGTGATGTTTGATAAGGATGCCCCGGCTGGTACCGTTAAAGACATCAAAGAACAAGAAGTCTATATGGGCGAAATTCCGCTCATGACTGAAAATGGTACCTTTGTCATCAATGGTACTGAGAGGGTTATCGTATCCCAGCTGCACCGTAGTCCGGGCGTCTTTTTCGACAGCGATAAGGGTAAAACCCATTCCTCAGGAAAAGTGCTATATAACGCACGCGTGATCCCATACCGTGGTTCATGGTTGGATTTCGAATTCGATCCTAAGGATATCGTATACGTTCGTATCGATCGTCGTCGTAAGCTGCCAGCTTCGATTATTCTGCGTGCGCTGGAATACACCACTGAAGAGATTCTAGACCTGTTCTTCGAAAAAGTTGTTTTCGAAGTAAAAGGCAAATCTCTGGTGATGGAGTTGGTACCTGATCGCCTACGTGGTGAAACCGCAAGCTTTGATATCGAAGCTGATGGCAAAGTCTACGTGGAGCAGGGTCGTCGAATCACTGCGCGTCATATCCGTCAGTTGACGAAAGATAACGTTGATCACATCGAAGTGCCAGTTGAGTACATTGCGGGCAAGATTTCTGCACGTGAGTATGTCAATCAGGACACAGGTGAAGTGATTGTCTCGGCTAACCAAGAGGTGAGCCTGGAGACACTGGCGCAGTTGTCGCAAGCAGGTCACAAACGTATCGAAACCCTGTTTACCAATGATCTGGACCATGGCCCGTACATGTCCGATACCTTGCGTATCGACAACACTACGGACCGTCTGACTGCGCTGGTCGAAATCTATCGCATGATGCGTCYTGGCGAGCCACCAACGCGTGAAGCCGCCGAGCAACTGTTTGAGAGCCTGTTCTTCTCAGACGACCGCTATGATTTATCATCGGTTGGTCGCATGAAGTTCAACAGCTCGTTGGGTCGTGACGACCTCACCGGGCCTGGCGTACTGAGCAAAGAAGACATCATCGAGGTGATGCGTAAACTTATCCATATCCGTAACGGTATTGGTGAAGTGGACGATATCGATCACCTGGGTAACCGCCGTATTCGCTCTGTGGGTGAAATGGCAGAAAACCAGTTCCGTGTTGGTTTGGTACGTGTAGAGCGTGCAGTTAAAGAGCGTTTGAGCTTGGGCGATCTCGATAACGTGATGCCACAAGACTTGATTAACGCCAAGCCTATCTCTGCGGCAGTGAAAGAGTTCTTTGGCTCTTCTCAGCTGTCACAGTTTATGGACCAAAACAACCCATTGTCTGAGGTGACGCACAAGCGTCGTATCTCTGCCTTGGGTCCAGGTGGTCTGACGCGTGAGCGTGCTGGCTTTGAAGTGCGTGACGTTCACGCGACGCACTACGGTCGTCTTTGTCCGATCGAAACACCGGAAGGGCCGAACATCGGTCTGATTAACTCACTGTCTGCGTTTGCGCGTTGCAACGCTTATGGCTTCCTCGAAACACCTTACCGGAAAGTCGTTGACGGTAAAGTGACGGATCAAATCGATTACTTGTCAGCGATCGAAGAAGGTCACTACGTCATTGCGCAGGCAAACGCCGCGTTAAATGAAGATGGCTCATTCACTGACGAACTGATCACGGCGCGTAAGACAGGCGAATCAGGCTTGCACCCACGTGACCATGTCCAGTACATGGACGTTGCGACCAATCAGGTCGTATCGGTGGCTGCTTCTCTGATCCCGTTCCTTGAGCATGACGATGCGAACCGTGCCTTGATGGGCGCGAACATGCAACGTCAGGCTGTGCCAACATTGCGTGCGCAAAAGCCGCTGGTTGGTACGGGTATCGAGCGTAATGTCGCCGTGGACTCTGGTGTGACCGCGGTAGCAAAACGTGGCGGTACCATTCAGTCTGTTGACGCCTCACGTATCGTAGTGAAAGTGAATGAAGATGAATTGGTACCAGGCGAAGCCGGTATCGACATCTACAGCTTGATCAAATACACACGTTCTAACCAGAACACCTGTATTAACCAGCGTCCAACTGTGATGCCGGGCCACGAAGTGGCAAAAGGTGATGTACTGGCTGACGGCCCATCGACTGACTTGGGCGAGCTGGCACTGGGTCAGAACATGCGTATCGCGTTTATGCCGTGGAACGGTTACAACTTTGAGGATTCCATCCTTATCTCTGAGCGTGTTGCTCAGGAAGACCGTTTGACCACTATCCACATTCAAGAGCTGTCTTGTGTGGCGCGTGACACCAAACTGGGTAGCGAAGAAATCACCGCGGATATTCCAAACGTGGGTGAAGCAGCGCTGTCTAAGCTGGATGAATCAGGGGTTGTGTATATCGGTGCCGAAGTGAAAGGCGGCGATATCATGGTCGGCAAAGTAACGCCAAAAGGCGAAACACAACTGACACCAGAAGAGAAACTGCTGCGTGCAATTTTCGGTGAAAAAGCGTCTGACGTGAAAGACTCGTCACTGCGCGTGCCGAACGGTGTATCAGGCACGGTTATCGATGTACAAGTCTTTACTCGCGATGGCGTAGAAAAAGACAAGCGTGCACTCGAAATCGAAGAAATGCAGCTGAAAGAAGCCAAGAAAGACCTGACCGAGGAGTTCTCTATCCTTGAAGGCGGTCTGATGGCGCGTGTTCGCACACTGCTTTCTCAAGCCGGTTATACCGACAGCCAGCTCGACAACATGGATCGTCAGACCATGTTGACGCAAACGCTGGATGACGAAGCACAGCAAACCCAGCTCGAGCAATTGGCTGAGCAATACGACGAAATCAAAGCGGACTTTGATAAGAAATTCGACACCAAGCGTCGCAAGATCACTCAAGGTGATGACCTTGCACCAGGTGTGCTGAAGATTGTTAAAGTTTACCTCGCGGTGAAACGTCGCATTCAGCCAGGCGATAAAATGGCCGGTCGTCACGGTAACAAAGGTGTTATCTCTAAGATCAACCCGATCGAAGATATGCCTTACGATGAGACAGGCGAGCCTGTTGACTTGGTACTGAACCCTCTGGGTGTTCCTTCGCGGATGAACATCGGTCAGATCCTAGAAACTCACTTGGGTCTGGCGGCAAAAGGTATTGGTGACAAGATCAACCGCATGCTCAAAGAGCAGCAAGAGTTAGCGAAGTTCCGAGAGTTCTTGCAGAAGGTCTATGATCTGGGTGATACCCGTCAGGAAGTGGACATCAGTAAACTGACTGACGAGGAAGTTCGCACGCTGATCAATAACCTGCGTGATGGTCTGCCAACGGCATCTCCTGTCTTTGATGGTGCACCTGAGCCTGTTGTTAAAGAGCTCTTAAAACTGGGTGATTTGCCAGAGTCAGGTCAGCTTGATCTTTACGATGGCCGGACCGGTGAGAAGTTTGAGCGTCCGGTAACCGTGGGTTACATGTACATGCTGAAACTGAACCACTTGGTTGACGACAAGATGCACGCCCGTTCTACTGGCTCATACAGCCTGGTGACACAGCAGCCGCTGGGTGGTAAGGCACAGTTCGGTGGTCAGCGCTTCGGTGAGATGGAAGTGTGGGCACTGGAAGCATACGGTGCTGCCTATACCCTGCAAGAAATGCTCACCGTGAAGTCGGATGACGTTAATGGCCGTACTAAGATGTATAAAAACATCGTTGATGGCGACCATCGTATGGAGCCGGGCATGCCGGAATCTTTCAACGTATTGCTGAAAGAAATCCGCTCGTTGGGTATCAACATCGAGCTGGAAGACGAGTAAGCCACGCGCTACTCTCTCCGGTAAGAATATGAAGGCGCTGCCTGTCAGCGCCTTTATGGGTCAACTCCTCACAGGAGCCGATTGTGAAAGACTTACTTAAGTTTCTGAAAGCACAACATAAGACCGAAGAATTTGATTCGATCAAAATCGGTCTTGCCTCACCTGACATGATTCGCTCATGGTCATTTGGTGAAGTGAAAAAGCCAGAAACCATTAACTACCGTACCTTTAAGCCTGAACGTGACGGTTTGTTCTGTGCACGTATCTTTGGCCCGGTCAAAGACTATGAGTGTCTTTGCGGTAAGTACAAGCGCCTCAAGCACCGCGGCGTCATTTGTGAAAAATGTGGCGTTGAAGTTACTCAGACCAAAGTACGCCGTGAGCGTATGGGTCACATTGAGCTGGCTTCTCCTGTTGCCCACATTTGGTTCCTGAAGTCGCTGCCATCGCGCATCGGCTTGCTGATGGACATGCCACTGCGTGACATCGAGCGCGTGCTTTACTTTGAGTCGTACATTGTTATTGAACCAGGCATGACCAACCTCGAGCGTGGTCAGATGATGTCTGAAGAACAATATCTAGACGCACTCGAAGAGTGGGGCGACGAATTTGACGCGCGCATGGGCGCTGAAGCAGTCAAAGCACTGCTGGCGAACATGGATCTGTCGGTTGAGACAGAACAAATGCGTGAGCAGCTCGAAGAGACCAACTCTGAGACCAAGCGTAAGAAGATCACCAAGCGTTTGAAGCTGGTTGAATCCTTCTTGCAATCAGGTAACAACCCTGAGTGGATGATCCTGACCGTGCTGCCTGTGTTGCCGCCGGATCTGCGTCCATTGGTGCCGTTGGATGGTGGTCGCTTTGCGACGTCAGATCTTAACGATCTGTATCGCCGCGTGATCAACCGTAACAACCGTTTGAAGCGCCTGCTTGATCTTGCTGCCCCAGACATTATCGTGCGCAACGAAAAGCGCATGCTGCAAGAGTCTGTGGATGCGATGCTGGATAACGGCCGTCGTGGTCGTGCGATCACCGGTTCGAATAAGCGTCCGCTGAAATCGCTGGCTGACATGATCAAAGGTAAGCAGGGTCGTTTCCGTCAGAACCTGCTGGGTAAACGTGTTGATTACTCTGGCCGTTCGGTGATTACCGTGGGTCCATACTTGCGCCTGCATCAGTGTGGTCTGCCAAAGAAAATGGCACTAGAGCTGTTTAAACCGTTTATCTACGGCAAGCTTGAGACTCGTGGTCTAGCGACCACCATCAAAGCGGCCAAGAAGATGGTTGAGCGCGAAGAAGCCGTGGTATGGGACATCTTGGATGAAGTCATCCGTGAACACCCTGTCCTGCTAAACCGTGCACCAACACTTCACCGTTTGGGTATCCAAGCGTTTGAACCTGTGCTTATCGAAGGTAAAGCGATTCAGCTACACCCATTGGTGTGTGCGGCCTATAACGCCGACTTCGATGGTGACCAGATGGCGGTTCACGTACCGCTGACGCTGGAAGCCCAGCTCGAAGCGCGTGCGTTGATGATGTCGACCAACAACATCCTATCGCCAGCATCCGGTGATCCTATCATCGTACCGTCTCAGGACGTGGTACTGGGTCTTTACTACATGACCCGTGAGAAGGTGAACGGCAAAGGCGAAGGCATGTACCTAGCAGGCCCAGGCGAAGCTGAAAAAGTTTACCGTACCGGTCATGCTGAACTGCATAGCCGTGTAAAAGTGCGCATCAAGCAAATCGATATCGATGAGATGGGTGCACGCACTGAGAAAGAAGCGCTCGTCGATACCACCGTCGGTCGTGCCATGCTGTGGACTATTGTTCCAGACGGCCTGCCCTACGAGTTGGTTAACCAGCCGCTAGGCAAAAAGCAAATCTCTAATTTGCTCAACACGTGCTACCGTAAGCTGGGTCTGAAAGATACGGTTATCTTTGCTGACCAAATCATGTACACAGGTTTTGCCTATTCCGCGCTATCGGGCACCTCTGTCGGCATCGACGACATGGTGATCCCACAAGCGAAATACGATCTGATTGAAGCGGCTGAAAGCGAAGTTGCGGAAATCCAAGAGCAATTCCAGTCGGGTCTGGTGACCGCTGGTGAGCGCTATAACAAAGTGATCGATATTTGGGCGGCGGCGAACGAGCAAGTTGCGAAAGCCATGATGGATAACCTGTCTAATGAGACAGTGATTAACCGTGACGGTGAAGAAGAGACGCAAAGCTCGTTCAACAGCGTATACATGATGGCCGATTCCGGGGCGCGTGGTTCTGCCGCACAGATCCGTCAGCTGGCGGGTATGCGTGGTCTGATGGCGAAACCAGATGGCTCTATCATCGAAACGCCAATCACGGCGAACTTCCGCGAAGGTCTGAACGTACTGCAGTACTTTATCTCTACGCACGGTGCGCGTAAGGGTCTCGCCGATACCGCACTGAAGACAGCGAACTCAGGTTACCTGACACGTCGTCTGGTTGACGTTGCCCAAGACGTGGTGGTGACCGAAACCGATTGTGGTACCGAAGGTGGTATCCACATGATGGCGGTTATCGAAGGTGGCGACGTAAAAGAAGCCCTGCGTGAGCGTGTGCTGGGTCGTGTGGTGGCTGAAGATGTGCTTAAGCCAGGTACAGAAGAAGTGCTGGCGCCACGTAACACCCTGTTGGACGAGAAATGGTGTGACATTCTTGAGCACCACTCTGTCGACAAGGTAAAAGTGCGCTCTGTCGTGACCTGTGAAACTGACTTTGGTTGCTGTGCGAACTGTTACGGCCGTGACTTGGCACGTGGTCACTTGGTTAACCACGGTGAGTCTGTGGGCGTTATCGCCGCACAGTCTATCGGTGAGCCAGGCACACAGCTGACCATGCGTACCTTCCACATCGGTGGTGCGGCATCGCGTGCAGCAGCAGAAAACAACATCCAGGTGAAGAACAAAGGTTCTATGCACCTGCACAATGTGAAATCTGTGACCAATAGCGACGGTAAGCTAGTGATTACCTCGCGTGCGTCAGAGATGACCATTGTGGATGAGTTTGGCCGTACCAAAGAGAGCTACAAAGTCCCTTACGGTGCCATGCTGAGCAAGCAAGACGGCGAAGCCGTTGAAGCCGGCGACGTGGTGGCTAACTGGGACCCACACACCATGCCAATCATCACTGAGGTAGAAGGTAGCCTTCGCTTCGTGGATATGATTGATGGTGCGACTATGCAGCGTCAAACGGACGAGCTTACGGGTCTGTCTTCTATCGTGGTCATGGATGCCTCTGAGCGCCCATCATCCGGTAAAGACAAGCGTCCTGCGGTGAAGTTGGTGGATGCACAAGGCAACGATGTGATGGTACCTGGCACTGATATGCCAGTTCAGTACTTCTTGCCTGGTAAAGCGATCGTTCAACTGGACGACGGCGCAAGCGTTGGTATTGGTGACACCCTTGCTCGTATCCCGCAAGAAAGCGGCGGTACCAAGGATATCACTGGTGGTCTACCACGTGTTGCTGACCTATTTGAAGCACGTAAGCCAAAAGAGCCTGCTATCTTGGCAGAGATCACAGGTACTGTTTCCTTCGGTAAAGAAACCAAAGGTAAGCGCCGCCTGATTATCACGCCAGAAGAGGGTAAAGCTTACGAAGAGATGATTCCAAAATGGCGTCAGCTCAACGTATTCGAAGGTGAAAAAGTCGAGAAAGGTGATGTGATCGCAGACGGTCCTGAATCACCACACGACATTCTGCGCTTGCGTGGCATTCACGCGGTAGCAGAATACATCACTAACGAAGTCCAAGACGTTTACCGTCTGCAGGGCGTTAAGATCAACGATAAGCACATCGAGACCATCGTGCGTCAGATGTTGCGGAAGGTGACCATTAAGTCTGCGGGTGATACCGAGTTCTTGGAAGGCGAGCAGGTGGAATACTCACGTGTGATGATTGCTAACCGCGATCTGGAAGCGGAAGGCAAGCAGCCGGCGACCTTTGGTCGTGATCTGCTGGGTATCACCAAAGCCTCGTTGGCGACTGAGTCATTCATCTCAGCGGCATCGTTCCAGGAAACCACGCGCGTGCTGACTGAAGCAGCCGTGGCAGGTAAACGTGATGACTTGCGTGGTCTCAAAGAGAACGTGATTGTGGGTCGTCTGATCCCAGCCGGTACTGGCTTCGCGTATCACAAAGACCGTCAAGCAAAACGTGCCGAGCCAGAGCAGCCTGTTGCGCCTCAGGTCGATGCAGAGCAAGCATCGCAAGATCTTGCCGCGCTACTGAACGCGGGCCTGAACGACGATAGCTAAGCGTGGAAGCGTTGATAACATCAACGCCTACAGCGAAATAAAAAGGCACCTCTTCGGAGGTGCCTTTTGTTTATCGCGTGTGGGGTTGTCAGTGACGACAGCAACAAAAAAGCCGCCCAGTTTGGCGGCATTATACGGCTGACCGGCAGGTTGAGTTATGCACCTGGGGGGTGAGCAAGGCTGTCGGCAATCACGCGAATCAGGGTATCTTCTAACTCAAAACGCTGCTCTAGCCATTCACCAATCGCAGACATATCTTGATCGAAATCCGTGGCGTCATACTCATCGTCGTCGAGGTCGATCGCGCTAAATTTATCGTTGTAGTCCAACAGTGGATCGGTGGTGTCGACAATACGGAAATAGAGGTTGTCGGTCTCTTTGGTGGCAGAGAAGCCTGTCGACTGCCAACGCTCCATGACCATGTTATAAATTTTGAAGTGGCCGGTGGAGATATAATCGACTAGGTAGTCACAAAAACGGTCAAGCTCTGCTTTGGTTGGCAAGGTTTGCTTCTTTTTCGCTGCCACGCCAGCCACATTGTAATACTCCACCAACAGTTGGCGACGTAGCTCGAGCCAGTAATCGATAACCTCGTCGTAACCGCTCCATTGTGCTTTGGTTCGTTCGAGTTGTCTCAGCATGATCGGTATCCTCGTGATCGATCAGCGAATGAATGGCACTATATAAGGCCGGCTGAAAATTAACGGGCTGCTCAATCCTTTGCATCACGTTATAAAGCTAGATTGCCAGTATTCAAGTATAGCTGCAAGGCTAAGGAAGTGACCATGTCTCAGAATCAACAAGCCGTCTATGTGTGCGCGATTATCAAGGGCAAACTTTGGCTACCAGAAGGCCAGTTGCCATGTATGCCCTTGTCGCAGTTACCCTTTTCTGACGGTGAAACCGTGGCAGTCGGTGACTATCAGCAGACGTCCGTCGTGGGGGTATTTAATTGTAACGCCATGCTTCCCGACGATGAGATGGCGGGTTTACGAGCCTTACTTCCCTACCTGTCAGCTGACTTATTTGCGTTAGTGGGGCGTGTGGTTCAGCTTGATTATATGCGCCAGCAGCAAGCCTATTGTGGTCGCTGTGGTCGGCGATCTGAGTTTGACGTGCAGACGGTGGCGATGTGGTGTTCAAACTGTCAGCGCCACGATTATCCGCGTGTTTCGCCTTGCGTGATTGTGGCGGTACGTGACGATAAACGCCTTTTACTGGCGCAGCACCCTAGGCATAAAACGGGGATGTACACCGTGATAGCGGGGTTTGTTGAGCCCGGAGAAACGCTCGAACAGTGTGTGGCTCGTGAAGTCGAGGAAGAGACGGGAATTCAGGTTAAGAATATCCGTTACATGGATAGTCAGCCTTGGGCGTTTCCCTCTAATTTGATGATGGGCTTTTTGGCAGAGTATGCGGGCGGTGAGTTAAAGCCTGACTACGAAGAGCTCAGTGACGCACAATGGTTTGACTGCGACGCCCTACCGCCGGTGGCGCCAAGGGGGACGATTGCCCGACGCTTGATTGAGGCCAGTTGCACCTTGGCGCAGAAATAAAAAAACCCGGCCGTAGGGGAGCCGGGGTAAGATGCGAACATGTTGTCTTTCGTAGACCTATTGTCGTTATAGATTGGTTGTAACATGTGGTTAAATCATCAGCAATCCTTTGCTGTCCCTAGGTGACAGTTTTATGATCCTGTTAACAAAGCTTGGCTTTTGTTGCGACCGCACAGTGATACAATGAGCGCCATTATTCGCACACAGGTTTAACACAATGACCGAATTGAAAAACGATCGTTATTTACGCGCCCTCTATAAGCAGCCAGTCGATTGCACCCCTGTATGGATGATGCGCCAAGCGGGTCGCTATCTGCCGGAGTATCGTGAATTGCGAGCGCAAGCGGGGGATTTTTTATCATTGTGTAAAAATGCAGAGCTGGCTTGCGAAGTCACCATGCAGCCACTGCGTCGTTTCGATTTAGATGCAGCGATCTTGTTCTCAGACATCCTCACTATTCCCGATGCGATGGGGCTTGGGCTGTACTTTGAAACGGGCGAGGGGCCTAAATTTTCCCGTCCCATCACCTGTAAAGCCGATGTGGATAAAATTGGCATGCCTGATCCCGAAGGGGAATTGCAGTATGTGATGAATGCCGTGCGTACCATCCGTCGCGAGTTAAACGGTGACGTGCCTTTGATTGGTTTTTCGGGGAGCCCGTGGACGCTGGCGACTTACATGGTTGAAGGCGGCACTTCAAAAGCCTTTACCAAGATTAAAAAGATGATGTATGCCGAGCCACAAACGCTGCATGCATTGCTTGATAAGCTTGCCGATAGCGTGACCAGCTATTTGAATGCACAAATTAAAGCCGGTGCTCAGTCGGTCATGGTGTTTGATACCTGGGGTGGCGTTCTCACGCCACGTGACTATAACGATTTTTCTTTGCAGTATATGCAGAAAATCGTGGATGGTCTTATTCGCGAAAACGACGGTCGTCGTGTCCCTGTGACGCTGTTTACCAAAAATGCCGGCATGTGGTTAGAGCGTATTGCAGCCACAGGCTGTGACGGTGTGGGCCTTGATTGGACGATTAACATCGCGGATGCCAAGGCGCGAATTGGCGACAAAGTGGCGCTGCAAGGCAATATGGATCCATCAATGCTCTATGCAAGTCCAGATCGCATTCGCCAAGAGGTCGCCACTATCCTAGAAGGATTTGGGCAAGGCACGGGCCATGTGTTTAACCTTGGGCATGGTATTCATTTGGATGTGCCGCCCGAAAACGCAGGCGCCTTTATTGATGCTGTGCATGAGCTCTCGCGTCCTTACCACGATTAAGAAAAACGCTCGCCAACTGGCGAGCGTTTTTCTTTTTAGCCTCAATCGTATAAAGCCTGTTGAACGTGGTCACGCATAGCGGGCACCACCTGCTCTTCAAACCACGGGTTGCGGCGCAGCCACAAGGTGTTTCTGGGAGAGGGATGAGGCAGCGCAAAGGTGCGAGGAGCCCACTTTTGCCAGTGCTTGACAGTCTCGGTCAATGTTTTCGGTTTATTGGCTAAATAGTACTGCTGTGCATACTGGCCAATGAGCAAGGTAACAGACACTCGTGAGAGGTGTGTTTTGATTGCTTGATGCCACACAGGCGCACAAATACGCGCCGGCGGTAGATCGCCCGATTTACCCTTGCCGGGATAACAAAAGCCCATCGGCATGATGGCAAATAAATCTGGCTGGTAAAACTGCTCACGCGTGACCCCCAGCCATTCACGCAGGCGATCTCCACTGGGGTCATTAAATGGCAGGCCGCTTTCATGTACGCGTCGTCCTGGTGCTTGGCCGATAATCAGTACTCGAGCGTTAGCACTGGCTTGGATAACAGGGCGGGGCCCCTCGGGTAGCCAGCGTTGGCATAACCGACACGATCGGGCCGCGGCTAAAGCCGTGTCTAAATCGTCGAAAAGCATCTAGTAGCCTTTGTCAAAATCGACTTGGTACATGAGAGGGTCGCCTGCGTGCCAGCGGTGATAATTATCGGCAAATAGCGCAAAAACCTGCTCAGGAAAACTGACCGCCGCAATATGGGGCGTCACTTTCACGTTCGGGTGTGTCCAAAAGGGGTGCTGTTCAGGCAGCGGCTCTTGCTGCATCACATCCAAGACCGCCAAGCCGAGTTTTTCGTCATCTAACGCGTGGATCAGTGCTGGCTCGTCCACGGTGGCACCCCGTCCAACGTTGATGAACAAGAGGTTTTGTGCCTGTTGCCAAAAAACCGTATTCAAACATTTATCTGTCTCAGGCGTCGCTGGCAAGGTACTGACCAGCACATCGACCTTCCCAAGTGTTTGCTGTAATTCTGACAGCGTCATGGTTTGATCAAATGCCTCGACGGGCCGGCCGACTTGATTGACGCCAACTACCGTCATGCCGAACGCGTGAGCGACGGTTGCGATATGCTGGCCAATCGCCCCTGTGCCTAAGATGGCGAGCGTTTTCCCGCGCAATGACTGATAGGGCTGAGGCTGCCAGTGACACTGCGCTTGTTGTTTTGCGTACTGACCAATATGTCGGGTTTCCGTCAGTATGTGGCCGAAAACATATTCGGCCATCAATGCGCCGAAAATACCGCGCACATTGGTGAGCTGATAGTCGCGGTAGGGCGCCTGAATCAGGGCATCGGTCCCAGCGAAGGTCGACTGTAGCCAACGCAACGCTTTGGCGTTGGGCAAGAGTGGAGCCGCAAGCGGCGGATCGGCCAACCAGATACTGGCCTTTTCTGCGGATGAGGTGATAGCGAGATCGGGAAGCTGAGCCGCTTCAAGCAGCTGGTGATAAGTCTCGGCATGCTCGCTGATAACGTAGATTTTATCCACAAAGGCTCCTTTTTATGGGTGGGGGAATCAAGTACACTGGCGGCATTCTATGAGGACAACATGCCTTCCCGTTATTAAAGACTAACTGACTATGTTACGAAACCCTTTACAACTGCGTTTGGAAAAATGTGAGAATTGGCAGCATATTAGTTTTATGGCTGCGCTGGTGGAGCGTATGGTTCCTAACTATGCGCTCTACTGTGCCCAAACTGAATTTGCCGACCCTCAAGCGTTTCGCAATATTCTCGATGCGGTATGGGAGTCGCAGACGGTTAAAAGTGCCAAAATTGACTTTGAACGGCAATTGGAAAAGCTAGAGCCATTAATTCCGGTCGCGGATGACGATGCTATCTATCTGACCTATCCAGCGATTGATGCTTGCGTCGCCTTGTCTCAGCTCCTTCACGCTTTGTTGGATCGTGATGAAATACTCCCTATTACCCTGAAAGTCTCTCAGCAATCCATCCACAGCGTGGCGCAGCTGGAAGAGGCGCAAACGGGTGAGGCTGTAACGGATGAGAATCAAAAAACGTTTGAAGCGGTATGCGAAGAGTGGGATGCCCAATGGGCCATATTCCGGGTGCTAAAAAGTGCTGAGAGCCGTGATGTAGACATGATCAAAAGTATTCGCCAAGAGCTGCGTGAGGCCGGCGTAAGTAACCTCGGATTACGTGTCGAGTAAGCACGCGTCACCCGATAAAAAGGCGGCTTCAGCCGCCTTTTCTGATCATGACTCATCCGTATGTCGCTGTACCGGCGGTTCGTCGTCATCTTGGCTTTCAATCATGTTGTGCTGCTTTTTCCAAGCATCCCAACGCTGATAAGCAAGTTGCTGCATATCGGTGACCGTGTCCGCCTCATCGATAATTTCTCGCCCGGTTAAATATTCAAACACATCTTCCAAGGTGATAATACCTTGCACCGTGCCATATTCATCGACAATCATCGCTAACTGAGCGCGGCGGATCATTAAGATATCAAACGCTTGTAAGACACTATTGCCAGGTAAAATAACAGCAAGTGGCCGCATGAGATTGCCTATCCGTGTTTGGCCAGCGCCTTGGGTTTTGGCCTCATAGATATTGGACTTGTGGACAAAGCCTAGAATATCGTCACGATGTTCACCGTAAACCAGCGGACGAGAGAAAGGGCAGTCGCCGTGCTCGTCGAGGAAGGTATTCACATCCATCTCGGCAGGAATACGAAACAGGACCGGACGCGGTGTCATCAGTTGTGTGGCGGGAAGGTCCCTCAGCTTCAGCATGTTATGAAGCATTTGCGTTTCGTCTTCCCCCATTTCTCCACTTTCTGATGCCAGCATTGCCATCGCTGAAATTTCGTCCCTCAGTTTAACATGGGTGGTGTCCGCACTAAGCCGCTTGGTGATCTGCTCAGACAGCCAAACGAATGGCGTCAGCGCCCACACCATCCACTTGAGTACCAGCGCCGCGCCAGGTGCCAATTGCGGCCAGAAGTTCGCCCCAATCGTTTTGGGGATGATTTCTGAGAGAAGCAGAATCGCAAGCGTCAATACGGCAGAGAATACCCCGACCCACGCATCACCAAACACGTGAGCTGCTTGTGCCCCCGCGCCTGCTGCCCCCACCGTATGTGCAATGGTGTTGAGGGTCAGAATCGAGGCCAGAGGGCGATCTATATCCTTTTTGAGCGCATTGAGGCGCTCGGCGGCAGGGTGCTCTTGGTGGCGGAGGTTCGCAATGTAGCTCGGTGTGATACTGAGCAATACCGCCTCAAGTACGGAGCAAATGAAGGACACGCCAATCGAAAGCGAGATAAAAAGAACCAGAATGAGCATAAATTTCCGGAGTTAAAAGCTAATCAACACCCTAAAGATCAGGCTATTGGCGGGGTTTTACAACCATTCAACTGAGAAAAAACGCAACAAATTGTGAGATCGCGCTCAGTTTGTGGTTAAAGAGCCTCCATACAGCCACACTCAGCGCCACAAACCTTTGCCAGCCGGGCTTCTTTTGAATTAGAGTGACTTCGTCTCTAAAAAACCTAGAAGGGAAGACATAATGAACAAGACCCAACTGATCGACCTGATCGCAGAAAAAGCGGACCTTTCAAAAGCACAAGCGAAAACAGCCTTGGAAGCGACTTTGGGCGGTATTGAAGGCGCCTTGAAAGAAGGTGAGCAGGTACAACTGATTGGCTTCGGTACGTTTAAGCTTAACCACCGTGCAGCGCGCACTGGTCGTAACCCACAAACGGGTCAAGAAATTCAAATTGCTGCTGCAAACGTCCCTGCGTTTGTCGCAGGTAAAGCGTTAAAAGACGCTGTTAAGTAAGCACGCATGCTGATGTCGCCATAGCCTCCCGCTATGGCGTTTTTGTCTTTGAGCCCGCCATGCGCTTTCATCTCTGTATACTTGCCTTAGTGATGACACTAACAGGCTGTTCGAGCGGTAAGCCGCCAAAGCCCGTCACTCATACCACCGCATTCGCAGCGGGAGATTATCGCGCCGTTTATTGGCTAGATAGCCAACAAGGACAGGTCATCGGCTTAGCGGAGAAAGCGTGGCAAGGTGACTATGGTCAGTATCGTAGTGAATACGCGTGGCGAGCAAGCAGCCTACGTGCGTTAAAGCGTGAAGGAAAAAAGCTGGTCGACAACCACTTGGTGCCCTTTTCGATGCACGTGCGGTTTGACGCCAATGGTGAGCCGGTTTTCCAGCGCTATCATCAAGGAGATGCGCTGTTGCCCTTAGACAGTGCAACCCTTTCCCGCCTATATCAAGAAGCGAATCACATTGAGCGCCAAGCGCAGGCGCAATTAGCCAACAATGTCTCGGTGCTGCAAGCGCAGCGACAAGGTGAACATTGGGTTGATTGCGATAGCGATCGTCAGCGCTGGGCGTTCTCAGACGCTATCTCGGCGAGTTTGGTGCAACGTATTAACCAGCCTGGCACGTTTGTGATTGCGGGAGGCAGCCCAAGTATCGGTCGCGACCAGATAGACTTTTTGGTGCATGTCGAGGGGGAAAAGCGTTGCTTACAGCGCCCTCGCTTATTGGATGAATAAAAAAATGCGCCAACAGGGCGCATTTTTTATATCATGCTGCGACATTTATGCCATTTGCTCGCGTGAAACGGCGCGGTGGGCAATGTCATTGCGATAGAAGCATCCTGGCCAATGAATCAAGGCAGCGAGCGCATCAGCCCCTTGTTTTGCCGTGGTAACATTCTCACCTAATGCAGTCGCACAGAGTACACGCCCGCCAGCAGTCACGATATCGCCGTCTTTCAGCGCGGTACCGGCATGAAACACTTTGGCGAGATCGCTATCGGTGGGTAAGCCCGTGATGCGATCCCCTTTGCGGTACTCACCCGGATAGCCGCCCGCCGCTAGGACGACACCTACCGCTGCACGCGGATCCCACTTGGACTCAACCTTATCAAGGCGTCCTTCGCTACCTGCCAAGCAAAGCTCAACCAAGTCAGATTGCAAACGCATCATAATTGGTTGGGTTTCCGGATCGCCAAAGCGACAGTTAAACTCAATCACTTTTGGCGTGCCATCGGCGGTAATCATGAGCCCTGCGTACAAAAAGCCGGTGTAGGGGGCGCCATCTTGATGCATTCCCTCTACGGTGGGCATAATCACCTCATCCATCACGCGTTGGTGAATCGCATCGGTGACCACGGGGGCAGGCGAGTATGCGCCCATGCCCCCGGTGTTGAGGCCGGTATCGCCCTCTCCAACCCGTTTGTGGTCTTGGCTGGTGGCCATTGGCAGCACATGCTCGCCATCCACCATAACGATAAAGCTCGCCTCTTCGCCTTGCAGAAATTCTTCGATGACCACGCGGTGACCGGCTTCACCAAACGCATTGCCCGAGAGCATATCGCGCACCGCGTCGGTGGCTTCTTGCTCGGTCATCGCCACAATGACTCCTTTCCCGGCAGCAAGGCCATCGGCTTTGACCACAATGGGCGCACCTTTTTCTGCGATGTATGCCAGCGCGGGCTCCACCTTGGAAAAGGTTTGGTAGTCGGCGGTGGGAATACCGTGACGCGCCAAAAAGTCTTTGCTGAAGGCTTTAGAGCCTTCAAGTTGTGCGGCCGCTTGGGTGGGACCAAAAATGGCCAAGCCGTGCTCGCGGAAGGCATCGACCACGCCCAACACCAAGGGGGCTTCAGGGCCCACGATGGTTAAGCCAATCTGTTGCTCGCGGGCAAAGGCCAGTAACCCTTCAACGTCATCAGCCGCGATCGCAATATTACTCAACTTGTTTTCATGCGCGGTGCCGGCGTTTCCCGGTGCGCAGTAAACGGTATCGACTTTCGGTGACTGAGCTGCTTTCCATGCCAAGGCATGTTCGCGGCCACCGCCACCAATCACTAAAACCTTCATATTCTCTCCTTCCTCAGCCGCTTAGTGGCGGAAATGGCGCATACCGGTAAAGACCATCGCCATGCCATGCTCATTGGCAGCGGCAATCACTTCTTCATCACGCATGGAACCACCTGGTTGGATCACGCAGGTGATCCCAGCGTCGGCTGCGGCATCAATGCCGTCACGGAAAGGGAAGAAGGCATCAGAAGCCATCACGCTACCGGCCACTTCGAGCTGCTCATCGGCCGCTTTAATGCCGGCTATCTTCGCCGAGTAGACGCGACTCATTTGGCCGGCACCCACGCCGATGGTCATGCTGTCTTTGGCACACACAATCGCGTTTGATTTCACGTATTTTGCCACTTTCCAGCAAAATAGCGCATCGTTCAGCTCTTTGTCTGTGGGCTGGCGCTCAGAGACAATACGCAAATCGCCTAAACCGACCATGCCTTGGTCGCGTGCTTGGACTAACAAACCACCATTGACGCGCTTGCTATCCCAACCTGTGGTGCGCGCTTGCCATTGGCCACACTCGAGAAGGCGCACGTTTTTCTTTGCCGCAACCGCTGCTTTGGCAGCGTCACTGACGCGCGGCGCGATGATCACTTCAACAAATTGGTGCTCAACAATGGCGTGTGCCGTGTCGCCGTCTAATTCTCGGTTAAAGGCAATAATGCCACCAAACGCTGAGGTAGGGTCGGTTTGAAAAGCACGCTGATAGGCGCTGAGTAAGTCTTCGCCAATGGCGACGCCACAGGGGTTAGCGTGCTTTACAATCACACAGGCGGGCTGTTCGAACTCTTTCACGCACTCTAATGCCGCATCGGTGTCAGCGATATTGTTATATGACAGTGCCTTGCCCTGTAGCTGGGTGGCCGTCGCCACCGAGGCCTCTTGCGGTTGGGCTTCGGTATAAAACGCACCCGCCTGATGGCTGTTCTCGCCGTAGCGCATGTCTTGCTTTTTAACCCAGTGTTGCGTCAGAGTGCGCGGGAATGGCGAGTCCTGGCTCTCTTCTGCTTGATGGTAGGCTGGCACTTGGGTACCAAAGTAATTCGCAATCATGGCATCGTAGGCCGCGGTGTGCTCAAACGCAGCAATGGCTAAATCAAAGCGTGTGGCATGTGTCAAAGAGTGCTGGTGCTGATCCATCTCGGTAAGCACGCGATCATAGTCTTGGTTGTTCACCACAATGGTGACGTCGGCATGGTTTTTCGCCGCTGAACGTACCATGGTTGGGCCGCCGATATCGATATTCTCGATGGCTTGCTCACGTGTGCAATCAGGGTTGGCAACGGTTTGTGCGAACGGGTAGAGATTCACCACCACCATATCAATGGGTGCGATCTGGTGGTGTTCCATCACTGCATCGTCTTGACCGCGTCGGCCCAAAATGCCGCCGTGAATTTTCGGGTGGAGGGTTTTCACTCGACCATCCATCATTTCGGGGAAACCGGTATGATCGGAAACTTCGGTGACCGCAAGGCCGTTTTCTGCGAGTAAACGGGCCGTGCCGCCGGTCGATAGCAGTTCGACACCGCGCTGGGCGAGCGCTTGGGCAAACTCGACCACACCGGTTTTATCAGACACGCTGAGTAACGCGCGACGAATAGGACGCAGATTTTCCATGGCTTAGTTCTCTTCACTGACAGATTGAATGCTTATCAAAGCCCATCGTGTCTATCAACACGGATAAGCTTTATTAAACCGCCAAGTGCCAAAACGGCGCCATTCTATCTGATTTTGTTTGCGCAATCGATTGCTATTTGCTGATAGCGACATTTTTTATTGTTTTTACACCACCGCGCTTTCTGGTTCTCATGCAATGCTGGTCATAGGGTCGCGGCTTTGCTACAAAAAGAAGGTTCATCCAACATGAAAAGGAGCGGTGATGACCAAGTTGCTGCAAATCGGTGAGCTTGCCAAGCACTGTGGTGTCTCCACCGATACGCTGCGTTTTTATGAAAAATCAGGCTTGCTAGCACCGAGTGCCCGCACAGAAGGTGGATACCGGCTCTATGCCGATGAGGCCATTAGCCAAGTGATGTTCATTTTACGCGGTAAAGAGATGGGGTTATCGCTTGATGAAATTCACGAATTGTCAGACATTCGCGAAGAAGCGACCTTGCACACCTGTGCAGAAGTGAAAGGGATCACCCAGCGGCGCCTGAATGAGGTCTCAGAGAAGATAGCCGCGCTTGAGCGAGTCAAGCATGCACTGACGCGTTTAAATGCTGCCTGCTGTGGTATGGACGACGATGACGCGACCCATTGCTCGATATTAGAAACCCTGGCGGACAGTGAGGATGCTAACTCATGATGCTAGGGTGGAGCGCTTTGCGCGCTTATAGATAACAAAAACGGGCTAACCGATTGACGGCTAACCCGTTTGGTAACAGCCAAACTAATGATTGATTAGTTCATGCCGTATTTTTTCAGTTTCTTACGCAATGTACCGCGGTTGATGCCCATCATGGTGGCTGCGCGGGTTTGGTTACCGCGGGTGTATTGCATGATGGTATCCAGCAGTGGCTGCTCAACTTCTGCGAGGACAAGCTCATACAGATCGTTGACTTCCTGGCCATTCAATTGCGCGAGGTAGTTCTTCAAGGACGCTTTTACAGAGTCACGAAGTGGCTTTTGCGTAATTTGATCTTGTGAAGTTACAGTCGTTACTGTCAATGTTTCGGAAGTCAGGTTTTGTTCGAACATATTCTGTCAGCTCTTCTCGTATTTATGCAACGTTGTCGAAGTAGCCTTGCAGCGCATCGATCTGCTGTGGTGCATCTTCGATTGCGTTGAAGGTGCGGCGAAAGTCGCCAATTTGGTCATGCTCTTTTAGGTACCAGCCCACGTGTTTACGGGCAATACGTAACCCCTTGAGCTCCCCATAAAACTGATGAAGCTCTTGAACATGACCCAACAAAATTGTCCTAACCTCTTCTAGTGAAGGGGCAGGCAAGTGCTCACCTGTGGTGAGATAGTGGTGGATTTCGCGAAAAATCCACGGGCGTCCCTGAGCAGGGCGACCAATCATTACCGCATCCGCGCCCGTGTAGTCGAGGACATACTGGGCTTTTTCTGGTGAGTCAATGTCGCCATTGGCAATCACCGGAATGGATACTGCTGCTTTCGCAGCCTTAATGCTGTCGTACTCTGCTTCACCTTTGTACATACAGGCCCGCGTGCGGCCATGCAGTGCAAGGGCTTGGATGCCACAATCTTCCGCCATCCGGGCGATCTCAACACAATTCTTATTGTCCGGATCCCAGCCTGTGCGCGTTTTGAGTGTTACGGGAACATCCACCGCGTTTACCGTGGCTTTGAGGATTTGCTCAATGAGATCAGGCCGCGTTAGCAAGGCAGAGCCTGCTAACTTTTTGTTGACCTTCTTCACTGGACAACCCATGTTGATGTCAATTATTTGCGCCCCGTTCTCCACACAAAACTGCGCCGCGTCAGCCATAAGCTCGGGTTCAGCCCCCGCGATTTGCACCGAACGCAGACCGGATTCGTCAATATGAACCATGCGCTTTTGCGACTTGTTCGTCCGCCACAACGCTGGATTTGATGACATCATTTCACTGATAGCCATGCCCGCACCATGTGCAAGGCATAACTCACGAAATGGTCTATCCGTCACGCCAGCCATTGGGGCCACGATCAAGGGGACATCCAGGGTGTAGGGTCCGATACGCAAAAGCTCTAAATCCTCTTCAGCCGCTCTGAGTCAGCAAGGGCGCGCATTTTACGCATTTTTTCAGCATCTGAAAAGGACAATATTTGAGCATTGATGGCTTGATTTTTACAGCACTTTTTGTATCTGTGGCGTTTCGCTGATTAATCAAGCAGTTCGGTATGCTCATTGTATAAGCCTGACGCACTGGTGTGGCGAGCGGGTCAGGCTTTACGGACGTTAGTGAGCGGCTTAAGCGGGCAAATCGCCACTTATGCGGCACCACTCTTCGCGCTCGACGATCGGGTCGATAGTGAGCGTGTCACGGTAATGGTTCGCCACATCATCCGCTTGAGTTTCTAGCACGCCAGACATCGCCAGTTGACCGCCGGGTTTGATGAGGCCTTTGATCACCCCGGAGAGTTCACGAAGCGGCCCGGCAAGAATATTAGCCACCACCACATCGGCTTTGAGATCGGCCGGTTGGTCTTTAGGAAGATAAAGATGAAGTTGGTCTGCCACACCGTTGCGCTCCGCGTTGTCTTTGGACGCCAGTAGCGCTTGGGGGTCGATATCAATACCAATCACGCGCTCGGCGCCCAGTTTGATGGCGGCAATCGCGAGAATGCCGGAACCACAGCCAAAATCAATCACGGTTTTGCCGCTTAGATCTAGGCTATCAAGCCACTCCAAGCACAGTGCAGTGGTTGGGTGTGAACCGGTGCCAAAGGCGAGGCCTGGGTCGAGCATCACATTCACTGCATTGTCATCAGGCACCTCACACCAGGTTGGGCAGATCCACAATCGCTCGCCAAATTGAATGGGCTTAAAGTTATCCATCCATGCCCGGGTCCAGTCTTTGTCTTCCAGTTGCTCTACTTTATACGCAAAGTCATCAGCGAGCAGTGGGCTGGCGCTTATGATGGCCAATACATCGCTCATGTCAGCCTGTGCATCATACAAGGCCATAATATCTGTCTCGCCCCATAAGCGGGTTTCGCCGGGTAAGGGCTCAAAGACAGGTGTGTCTTTGGCATCTAAGAAGGTGACAGATAGGGCGCCCGTTTCTTCCATTAGCAGGTCGCCAATCGCTTCGGCGTTGTCAGACGTTGCATTCAGTTTGAGTTGGATCCAAGGCATGGTGTGTCTCGTGTCGGAAAAGGAATACGGCGATTTTACCAGATCCATACTGTGCTCGCTGCACAAGATGATGACAGCATGATGAGCATTGAGGATGGGTGGGATTTTTTGCAAGTTAGCGCGGGTTTTATGCTAAAAAACCGCCGATTGACGGCGGTTTTGTGCTTACCTTGAAGCGGTTATATCGCTTCTAGTGCCAAGATGTCATTACGACAAACCAAGCTTTTTCTCGAGGTAATGAATGTTTGCGCCTCCATGTTGGAAGTGCTCGTCATTCATAATATCGAGTTGTAGAGGAATATTGGTTTTAATCCCATCAATGACGGTTTCCGCGAGGGCATTACGCATGCGCGCAATGGCGACATCGCGGTTCTCTCCGTAACAGATAAGCTTGCCGACCATGGAGTCATAGTGGGGCGGTACTTGATAGCCCGCGTACACATGTGACTCCCAACGCACGCCCATCCCACCTGGCGAGTGGAAGCGTTCAATCTTCCCTGGACTAGGGATAAACCGCTCTGGATCTTCAGCGTTGATCCGGCATTCAACCGCATGGCCACGAATTTGGATGTCGTCTTGGGTGAACGACAGAGGTTGACCTGCTGCAATACGCAGTTGCTCTTTGACCAAGTCAATCCCGGTCACCATTTCGGTAACAGGGTGCTCGACCTGAATGCGGGTGTTCATTTCAATAAAGTAGAACTCGCCGTTTTCATATAAGAACTCAAAGGTACCTGCGCCGCGATAGCCAATTTCAACGCATGCGCGGCAGCAACGTTCGCCAATGAATTTTCGCATCTCTGCGGTAATACCAGGGGCTGGCGCTTCCTCAACCACTTTTTGATGGCGACGCTGCATCGAGCAATCGCGCTCACCCAGGTGAATCGCCCCGCCTTGACCGTCGGCGAGCACCTGTACTTCAACATGGCGTGGATTTTCCAGGAATTTTTCCATGTAAACCATGTCGTTGCTGAACGCCGATTTGGCTTCAGCACGGGTCATCGCAATCGCATCAACCAATTCAGCTTCGGAGCGAACCACGCGCATTCCCCGGCCACCGCCGCCGCCTGATGCTTTGATGATCACCGGGTAGCCAATGCGCTTAGCAATGGTTTTGTTTTTTTCCTGATCGCTGCCCAATGGACCGTCTGAACCAGGCACACAGGGCACCCCTGCYTTTTTCATCGCTTCAATGGCCGACACCTTATCACCCATCAAACGGATGGTGTCAGCTTTGGGGCCGACAAAGACAAACCCTGAACGCTCAACTTGTTCGGCAAAATCCGCGTTTTCGGATAAGAATCCGTAACCGGGGTGAATCGCCACCGCGCCGGTAATTTCAGCCGCGCTGATAATGCGGGGAATGTTGAGGTAACTTTGGTTGCTTGGCGCCGGGCCAATACACACGGTTTCATCGGCGAGCAACACGTGTTTAAGATCACGGTCTGCGGTAGAGTGCACCGCGACGGTTTTAATCCCCAGCTCTTTACACGCACGTAAAATGCGCAGTGCAATTTCACCGCGGTTAGCAATTACAATTTTATCTAACATGCGCCCTCGCTTATTCGATGATCACGAGTGGTTCGTCGAATTCAACGGGCTGACCGTCTTCACATAGAATCGCTTTGACCACACCGCTCTTGTCGGCTTGGATTTGGTTCATCATCTTCATCGCTTCGACAATGCACAGGGCATCGCCTTCATTCACCTGGCTGCCGACTTCAACAAATGCGGCAGACTCAGGGCTTGGAGCGCGATAGAAGGTACCGACCATTGGGGAAAGCACTTGGTGTCCCGTCGGTTGTGGTGCACTTGCAGGC
>NZ_MUFB01000003.1 GCF_001996005.1 Salinivibrio siamensis
AGGTTAGCTTAACCGCTAACGGGCGACTTCGCTATCCGTTGACGCTAACCTAACCAAGAAATCGACCCGATAGCTTAATCCATGTCAATTTCGTGTCATCTTGTTGCCATTTTTGACCTTCCACTCATTAGGCGCGAGGGCTTTTATTTTGATGCGGAAAATAAAAAGGCAGACGTGTTTTACTAAAGCTTAATATAAAAATCAAACAAAAAAGGCCCAATTTGGGCCTTTGCGAATAGGGGGTTATGGAGGCTGGTTGGCTAACCTGCTGTTACTGCTCGGTTTCCAGCTCGGTGAACATCCCAGCAAACAGTGGCGAGCTGAGATAACGCTCTGCTGCACTTGGCAAAATTGTGACGATCTTCTTATTTGCGAACTCGGGAAGCTCAGCAATTTTGTTTGCCGCAACCACGGCTGCACCTGAAGAAATCCCGCCCAAGATGCCTTCTTCTTCCATCAAACGGCGAGCCATCGCAATGGCTTCGTCTGAGCTGACAGAGACCACCTGGTCAACAAGCGTGACATCCAAGTTTTTTGGCACAAAGCCCGCGCCAATACCTTGAATTTTGTGAGGGGCAGGCTGCACGTCTTGGCCCGCGATCGTTTGTGCAATCACTGGCGATTCAGCAGGTTCGACCGCGACCGTGGTGATGGCTTTGCCTTTGGTGTTTTTGATGTAGCGGCTAACACCGGTTAGGGTGCCACCTGTGCCAACACCGGCAACAAATACATCGATTTCACCGTCGGTGTCTTCCCAGATTTCAGGCCCTGTGGTTTTTTCATGGATCTCAGGGTTGGCGGGGTTATCAAACTGTTGCAGCATCAGGTATTTGCCTGGCTCTGCTGCCATGATTTCTTCGGCTTTGGCAATCGCCCCTTTCATGCCTTTTGGCGCTTCGGTGAGCACCAGCTTCGCGCCCATGGCTTTAAGCAGTTTACGACGCTCAAGGCTCATTGACTCCGGCATGGTAAGGGTCAGCTTATAACCACGTGCCGCCGCGACATAGGCGAGTGCGATCCCCGTGTTACCACTGGTTGGCTCAATCAATTCGATACCGGGTTTGAGGGTGCCTTTTTTCTCTGCGTCCCAGATCATATTGGCGCCGATACGGCACTTGACGCTGAAGCTTGGGTTGCGTGCTTCAACTTTGGCTAACACGTTTGGCTTCGCCACGCGGTTTAGGCGAACTAGCGGTGTGTTTCCGATGGTTTGTGTATTGTCTTCGTAAATCTTGCCCATTGTATCGTTCCTTCATGACACCGATTTTAATCACACTCCAAGCATATCTCTGCTGCTTGGTTTTGAAAGGATCGGTTGGTTATATCTTATTGTGACATTAACCAATAACTGATTGGTTAACCGAAAAAAGCCCACACCGATGATGTGAGCGTTCGCGTAGACGATCACAGACTAATTGCGTCCCAATGACGCTTTGTGCTTATCCACCCACATGGCGGTCGCGCCGCATACGGCCGCAGGCATCACCAGTAGATTGAGAAAAGGGGTCATGGTAAATAGCATCACCACGGCGCCAAAGCCAAGCGATGCGCCCCGCTGTTGATTTAAGGTCTGGCGCATGGCGGGAAACGACACCTTGTGATTGTCAAACGGGTAATCACAGTATTGAATCGCCATCATCCACGCGCTAAACAAAAACCAGATCACTGGCCCCACAGTTTGTCCGACCGCTGGTATCCACAGCAGTAACAAAAAACCTATTGCTCTGGGGATGTAGTAAGCGAGCTTTTGCCATTCTCGTTTCATCACCCGCGGGATATCTTTAAGGATGCCAGCCAAGCCATCATCAGGCGCACGCGTTCCCGACAGCTTTGCCTCCACGTGTTCGGCCAATAGACCATTGAACGGCGCCGCTATCCAGTTGGCCAATGTGCTGAACACATAGGAGAACACGACCAAGATAGCAACCACCACCAAAGGCCAAATCAAAAAAGAGAGCCAGGACAACCACTCAGGTAAGCTGGCCATCCAATGATCGATCCAGTCACCAACTTGTGAAAGCAAATAGATGAACGCGCCGCCAAGCAGCAACACATTGATCAAAATAGGAATGATCACAAACCGGCGTAAGCCGGGGGCCATCATCAGAGAAAAGCCTTGGAACAGGTAGCCAGCACCACTTTGGGGACGGGGGCGAGCATTATTCGCCATGATATCTCCTTGAGAATAATGTAGGTCACAACAATCCGCATGCATGCGGTCGATACAAAAATAACGGTGTGCGCTATATTACGGGGGGAATCCTTGCGATGACAACGACCCAATAATGGGAAAGTTTAACGATTTGTGTATCTTGATTCGTTAAATTCTCCCCAACTTTTGATACAGTTAACTAAGTTGACCATTAACGCATTGCGTCAGCCAACGGGCCCCGCTTATGATCACACAAACCTTTGCAAACTGGTTGGCGTTGTGACATAAGCGAATCAAAACGCTGAACATAGATAGATTTGAGAATCGATGATGCAGGAATTGCGCCTTGTACTGATTGTGTTGGGAGCACTAGCAATCGCAGCTTTGCTTTTGCATGGCCTCTGGACAAACAAGAAAGAAAAGACGACCAAGTTTGGTGAAAAGCCGTTGGGAAAACTGGATGACGACAGTGACGAACAAAAGTTTGACCAAGATGGTATTGGTGCCGTCAGAGTTGTCAGTCGCGCTAAAAGCGAGAGCGATAAGCCTGCGCGCCAAGAGCCCGCGATGAACTTTGGTGATAAACCTGATGTGGATCCCTTGTTCGCAGGGCAAACTGGCACCGTGTCTGAACCTGAACAGACCCTGTATCCTTCAATGTCTGCGACTGATGATGAGCCTTCGCTTTCAGCCGCCACTCCGCACGTAACCGGTCAAGCTCACGAAGAACCAGAGGCGCCGCAGGCACACGCTACGGTGGCCGATGATGAGCCATCAGAGCCTGCGCCAAGCGTGCATCAAGGTGATACGGAGACGGCTGAACAGGGTGAGCCGCAACCCAGTGATGAACCACCAAAGGCAGATGAGCCCGCGGATGAGACCGAAGTACTTGTGTTGCATGTGCATGCGAACAATAGCGACGTGTTCAGTGGTCTTGAGCTGATCCCGACCCTTGAGCAATATGGCCTCCGTTTTGGTGATATGGGCATTTATCACCGTCACTCTGATCTATCGGGGAGCGGAAAAGTCTTGTTCAGTGTGGCCAATATGGTCAAACCCGGTACGTTCGATATCAGTCATAGCGAAAGCTTTGAAACGCCTGGCATTAGCTTTTTTATGACGCTGCCGTGTTACGGTGAGCCAGAGCAAAACTTTAAGCTTATGCTGCAAACGGCCCAGCAAATCGCGGATGAGTTAGGTGGATTAGTGCTGGATGACTCACGCACGATGATGACGCCATCACGATTGGATGAATATCGCGAGCGCGTTAAAGCCTTCATGGCCAAATAGCCTGCGCTGACGCGACCACGGTTTAAGCATACAGCGGGACATGGCTCCCGCTGTATGTGATTTATAGATATACTTGCCCGCAACCGACTCTGCTCAGACGACGAATCAAACATGGCTTACAGCAAACAACAACTCGATGATTTAAAGCATCAGCTCAACTATCATGCCTATCGCTACTATGTAGAAGACAGCCCAGAGCTGCCCGACGCTGAATACGACCGCCTGATGCAAACCCTATTGGCCATCGAGGCCGAGCATCCCGAATGGGTAACCAGTGACTCGCCAAGCCAACGGGTAGGGGGCGCGCCCCTGAGTGCATTTGAAACCGTGACTCACGAGCTGGCGATGCTTTCACTTGATAATGCCTTTGAACCCGCTGATTTGGATGCGTTTGAACGTCGTTTGAAAGAGCGCCTATCGCTAGACGCTGAGCAAGCGGTGACCTACACCTGTGAACCCAAGCTCGATGGCTTAGCGGTGAGCCTGATTTATGAAAACGGTGAGCTGGTGCAAGCGGCGACGCGGGGAGATGGCACTACCGGCGAGAACATCACCCACAACGTCAAAACCATTCGCAATGTTCCCCTCACGCTACAAAAAGGGGATTGGCCAACGCGGCTCGAAGTGCGCGGTGAAGTCTTCATGCCGAAAGCGGGCTTTGAGGCACTCAACGAAGCGGCATTGAAACGAGGCGATAAAACCTTTGCCAATCCGCGCAATGCGGCGGCAGGCAGCCTGCGTCAACTTGACCCCAAAATTGCCGCCAACCGACCATTGAGTTTCTATGCCTATGCGGTGGGTGTCATGTCGACCCCGTTTGGCCAAGGGCAAAGTGAGCGCTTACAAAAGCTGAAAAAATGGGGCCTAGCGCTCAGTCCGGAAGTGAAACGGGTGGAAGGGCTAGACGGCGTGAAAGCCTATTACCAAGACATTATGGCGCGTCGTGATGCGCTGCCCTACGAAATTGATGGGGTGGTGATCAAGGTTGATAGCATTGCCAGCCAAGAACGATTAGGTTTTGTGGCGCGGGCACCGCGTTGGGCCATTGCTTACAAATTCCCGGCGCAAGAAGAAATCACCACCCTTAACGATGTGGAATTCCAAGTGGGCCGTACCGGGGCGATTACGCCCGTTGCCAAGCTTGAGCCTGTGTTCGTGGGCGGCGTCACGGTCAGTAATGCCACCTTGCACAACGGTGATGAAATCGAACGGTTAGGCGTTCATATTGGTGACACCGTGGTGATTCGCCGTGCCGGTGATGTGATCCCGCAAGTAGTGGGTGTGGTGGAAAGCCGACGCCCTGAGCAGGCGAAACCGATTGTGTTTCCCGATGCGTGCCCCGTTTGTGATTCAGCGGTCACTCGCATCGAGGGAGAAGCAGTGGCACGATGCACCGGTGGTTTGATTTGTCTGGCGCAGCGCAAAGAAGCGATCAAACACTTTGCGTCACGTAAGGCAATGGATATTGACGGTTTGGGCGATAAAATCGTCGAGCAGCTAATCGAAAAAGAGCTGATAGAAACCCCCGCTGATCTCTTTACCTTGACGCCAGGTCGGGTGACGCTGCTAGAGAGAATGGGGCCAAAGTCAGCCCAAAACTTGGTTGATGCATTGGAAAAAGCCAAAGCCACCACCTTGCCACGCTTTATTTATGCCTTGGGGATTCGTGAGGTAGGCGAGGCAACTGCGCAAAATCTCGCTTTGCATTTTCACACCCTTGAGGCGTTGCGCGTGGCCGATGAAGACGCACTCATTAACGTGCCGGATGTCGGTGCGATCGTCGCGGGTCACATCGTCCGCTTCTTTGCCGAGCCGCACAACCAGAGTGTGCTAGAAGCCTTGCTGGATACTGGGATCCACTGGCCGGAAATCAGTGCGCCTTCTGAGCCAGATGCGCAACCGTTAGCCGGTAAAACCATTGTCCTGACTGGCACCTTATCGCAAATGTCTCGCAGTGATGCCAAAGCGGCGCTACAGGCGTTGGGCGCAAAAGTAACCGGCAGTGTCTCGGCAAAAACCGACATGTTAGTGGCGGGAGAGGCGGCAGGCTCCAAACTGACCAAAGCGCAAGATTTGGGCGTTACTGTGCTCGATGAAGATCAGATGATTGCCATGCTCAATCAGTAGCTTGTACCCATCACGCTGTGCGCTTCGCCGTGTAAGCGAATAACCGCGCACAGGCGCAATAGTTTACATGGCCATGTACCGTGTCTGGGCATGGCCTGATTGTGGAATTTACCTGTACTGGTAAACTAACCGTTACATATTATTCTCAGCACTGGGATAGGGATCCTAATGACGATTAAAACCCGCTTTGCCCCCAGCCCAACCGGCTTTTTGCATGTTGGTGGCGCGCGTACAGCACTTTATTCTTGGCTTGCAGCACGCAGCCAAGGTGGTCAATTTGTATTGCGTATTGAAGATACAGATATTGAACGTTCAACCCAAGAAGCGATTGATGCCATTTTAGAAGGCATGGAATGGCTGGGCCTTAATTGGGATGAAGGGCCGTACTACCAAACGAAACGCTTTGACCGCTACAACGCGCTAGTCGATSAGCTGTTGGCAGAAGACAAAGCCTACAAGTGTTATGCCCCCAAAGAGCTGCTAGAAGAGATTCGCGAAGAGCAGAAAGCGAATGGCCTAAAAGCACGTTATGATGCCAATCACCCCAAGGTGATTGCGGCCAACAGCCAAGCAAACGCTGACGACCCACACGTCATTCGTTTCCGCAACCCCAAAGAGGGCAAGGTGGTGTTTGACGATAAGATCCGCGGTCGGATTGAAATCGCCAACAGCGAACTGGATGATTTGATCATCCGCCGCACTGACGGTAGCCCAACCTACAACTTCTGTGTGGTGGTTGATGATTGGGATATGGGGATCACCCAAGTTGTGCGTGGGGAAGACCACATTAACAACACCCCGCGTCAAATCAATATTTATGAAGCCTTGGGCGCGCCTGTGCCTGAGTTTGCTCACTGCTCGATGATCCTTGGCGACGATGGTGCCAAGCTGTCTAAGCGTCATGGTGCGGTGAGTGTGATGCAATATCGCGATCAAGGTTTCTTGCCACAAGCACTGCGTAACTACTTAGTGCGCTTGGGCTGGTCTCACGGCGACCAAGAAATCTTCTCGATGGAAGAAATGATTGATTTCTTCTCCCTAGAGGCGATCAGTAAATCAGCCTCTGCCTTCAATACGGAGAAGTTGCGTTGGCTGAACAACCATTACATCAAAAACGGTGATCCAGCTGAGGTCGCGTCACACTTGCAATGGCACCTGGATCAGCAAGGCATTGATGCCTCGACAGGACCTGCTTTGACCCAGGTTATCCAGCTGGTGGGTGAGCGTTGTGACACCCTGGTTGAGCTGGCCGAGCAAAGCCGTTATTTCTATCAAGACTTTGATGAGATTGAGGCAACCGCCGCCAAGAAACACCTTCGCCCAGTGGCGCTTGAACCACTGCAAGTGGCAAAAGGCAAGATTGAAGCGCTGGACGAGTGGACGGTTGATGCTCTGAAAGCGGTGATTGCGGATACCTGTGCAGAGCTAGACGTGGGCATGGGCAAAGTCGGGATGCCATTGCGTGTTGCGGTTACAGGCGGCGGTCAATCTCCGTCGGTGGATGCGGTGATGCACCTGATTGGTAAAGACCGTGTGGTGGCGCGTATCGATCAAGCTATCAAAGTGGTTGAAGCTCGAGCCGCACAAAGCTAAAAAGTTGCGACACCGCGGCACAATCAAAAAAGGGCGCTGCGGCGCCCTTTTTTAGTTTGTCATCGCCTGTCTTAATGTGACTCTTCTTCCATCTGCGCACTATCAACAATGTGGTTCTCGCCCATTTTTCGCGGTAGGACAAGATTGAGCACGATGGCCACTAAACCACACAAGCTGATGCCTTGTAAGCTGAAATCACCAATGCCGAAGGCCATCCCGCCAATCCCAAAGACCAAGGTGACGCCGACAATCGCGAGGTTGCGCGAGTCGTGGAGATCAACTTGATTGCGAATCAAGGTATTGAGGCCCACGGTGGCGATAGAGCCAAACAGTAGGATCATGATACCGCCCATCACCGGCAAAGGAATGGTTAATAGCAGTGCCCCCAGTTTACCCACAAAGGCGAGCACGATGGCAGTGATCGCCGCGTAGGTCATAATCTTAGGATTAAATGCTTTGGTAAGCATCACCGCCCCGGTGACCTCACTGTAGGTGGTATTGGGCGGGGCACCAAACATTGATGCGGCGATAGTGGCCGCGCCGTCACCTGCCATGGTGCGATGAAGGCCGGGCTTTTTAAGGTAGTCTTTGCGAGTGACGTTGGAAATGGCCAGCATATCGCCCACATGCTCCACCGCGGGCGCTATCGCCACGGGGATCATAAATAAAATGGCGTTAATGTTAAATTCTGGCAAGGTAAAGGCAGGCATCATCAACCAGCTGGCGTTTGTCACCTGAGTAAAGTCGACAATCCCCATCACTAGGCTCGCCACATAGCCAATTGCAATGCCAGCCATAATCGGAACCAGCTTGAAAAAGCCTTTGGCGAAGACGCTGACCGCGATGGTGGTCAGTAATGAAAGCAGGGAAATCCAGATAGCGATATCACCGGCGATGAGTTGCTCACTGCCGTCGCCACTTTTACCTAGCGCCATATTGACGGCGGTGGGGGCCAAACCAAGCCCAATCACCATAATCACAGGGCCAACCACCACGGGTGGAAGTAGCTTGTGAATAATGTCGACGCCTTTGAGGCGAATAATGCCTCCCATAATGAGGTAGATAACCCCGGCGGCCATCAGTCCACCCATGGTGGCAGGAATACCGAAATTGTTAACGCCGTACAGAATGGGGGCAATGAAGGCAAACGAAGAGGCGAGAAAAATAGGAACAGAGCGGCGGGTAATAACTTGAAAGATTAGCGTACCTATCCCGGCCCCGAAGAGGGCGACGTTGGGGTCAAGCCCGGTTAACAGCGGCACCAACACCAAGGCTCCAAATGCGACGAACAGCATTTGTGCCCCTTGTAAAACTTGCATCATGATCTCACCTCCAAAAAAAATCGCGCAATGCTAGCACAAAGCGTTTCTGTGATTCCTGTCATGTTTTTAAATGTGAGACCGGTAGCAAATAAATGATGTAACGGATTTCATTGGCAAGGGGTAATTGTGAAATACGCCTTTTTGCAGCGACGACTATCACTTTATCGCGTTTGCCCTATCTTTTTTACAAATGAGGATTGCTGAACCTAGAGCTGTCAGCTTATGATCGCTCCACGCCCATTTATCCATGTGGAAAGACTATGAATCGATTTGTGTTGGCCTTAATTGCCTGTCTATGGTTGCCCAGTGCGCTGGCAAACGACCTTTATCACGCCAGCATTCCGCTCGAGAATGGCGCGCAAACCTCGCAACAAGCAGCCAAAAAACAAGGGTTAAGCGCGGTACTGACCAAGGTATCCGGTCAACGGAATCTGTCCGACAATCCGGCAGTTAAACAAGCGCTACAAGAGGTAGATAGCTTGATTACCCAGCTTGGGTACGGCGAGACTGATACGGCAGGTGGGGCACCGACGCGTACGTTAGAAGTCGGGTTTGACAGTCAACAAGTACGGGAAATCTTGCGTCAAGCGGGGCTACCTTTGTGGGGAAGCCCACGCCCGTCGGTACTGGTGTGGCTGGTGGATGACCGCGGCCTTGAGCGACAAATTATTTGGGAGCAAAGTGAGCGTCCCGTGATTGACAAGCTGCGCCAAGCGGCGGCATTGCGCGGGTTGCCTGTTCTGATCCCTGTGGGCGATTTTGATGATCTGATGGCGATTTCGAGCAGTGATTTGTGGGGCGGGTTTATTCAGCCCGTTGAAGAGGCCAGTGAGCGTTACCAGCCAGACGGTATCGTGATTGCCAAACTGACCGACCAAGGCATTCGTTGGCAGCTTTTCCCTGAAGCAAACCAAATGCAAACCAATCAAACCCGTGGTCAGGCGCGTAACGCAGCCGCAATGATTCATTCACTTGCTGATTATTACGCGCAGCAAACCGGTGTGATCCTCGATCAAAACGATGACAGTGCGTCTGTCGTGATCGCGGTCGGTGGTATTAATAACGGCAATGATTATGTCGCACTCGAGAAAACACTGGCAAACTTAAATGCGGTACAAGGTGTACATTTACGCAAGCTTAATGATGACACCCTGGTATTCGATGCGCAGTTGGCCGCGTCACAGCAAGCACTGATTAAAGAGCTAACCGCCAACCGAGAAGTGCGCTTAATGACTTCTCAGGAGCAAGAGGCTTATACGGCGAACACATCGCCAACTGCCAGCGATGCGCAACATACTACACAGCCGGCTGTTGAGCTGGAACAAGGTGAGAAGGCGGGCGAACAGGGGGAGAGCGATAGCACACAAACGCTTGTTCCCGACCCACAACCGTCGGCGGAAAAGCGCCTGTGGTTTGTTTGGCAGCCGTAACGGTGCAGTGACAACCCAATTTAAAAAAGGCTAGCCAACACGGCTAGCCTTTTTGATGGGCAGATGAGGCGTTTACGCTCTGTACGCGTCAATGACTACCAGTTGGCAGGACTAAATTGTTGACCGGCGAGGGCAGCTTCTACCATCAGTCCTCCCTTTGCATGGGTAAAGACAGTCAGGCCATTGACGTAATAAGCTTTCGACTGACGGTTACTGGCGGAGGCTGAGGTGCCAGAGGTACCTGTTTGCGCCGATGCCCCCTCGGTCAATGCGGTGGCAGACGCTTGCGCGCCTAGCTCCACTTGTCCTTGCATAAAGCGGTCATACGCTGTTTTGTCTTTAAAGAAAACAATTTCACTGAACGCTTGACCACCAAAGGTCAGCCCGACCGATACCTGTTTGAGCTCCGCGGCACTCACTGGGGAGCCTTGACGATAAACGACGCCCTTACCATAGGCACCGCCTACCCAAAAACCCCCTTTGCCGACAGAAGGGAAGACGGCATAGCCGTAGGCGTTATCAAAAAAGGGTTGTGTTTGTGGGTACTGCTTAAATTGTTCGCGCGCGAGGTTGGCTTGACGAACCTGATCTTGCTGCGAGCTAGCCGCACAACCGGTTAATGCCGTCAATGCGACAATGACCAACGCTAACCAGCGATGAGAAAGACGTAACATGTTTGATCTCCTTATGGCGTCAATGAAAATGACCAAAAGCGCAATCAGATTACGTCAGTTTCTCGCGGATAATGTCAGAGGTTTGTCGATATTTTCGCTTGCCGGCTGGGATCGCGACGCCACGCAATGAAACCGATACACCCGCTTATCAGTATCCAAAGCCATAGCGGGGCATTGCCCCATTGGCGGTAAGGCGTTTCCCCTCGGGTGCGGGTGACTTGCGTGGTGAGCACCTGGGTTTCAAATTGTGGCAAGGTAGTTTGAATCTGGCCGTGCTCGTCCATCAAGGCTGTCACACCGTTATTGGTCGCGCGTATCACTGGCAAGCCAAACTCGAGTGCGCGCATGCGTGCAATTTCAAGGTGTTGCCAAGGGCCAATCGAGCGACCAAACCATGCGTCATTCGACAGTGTAATGATGGCGTCACTGTCGGCATTCAAGTTGTCGCGGATCTGCGCGGGAAAGGCAATTTCATAGCAAAGCGCGGTGATATAGTCCCAGCCGTTGGCGGGCAGGGCAGGTTGAACCGGCTCGCCCGGTGAAAATGACGACATCGGCAGGTTAAACAGCGGGGCGAGCGGGCGTAATAGTGCCTCAAATGGCACAAACTCGCCAAACGGTAGCAAATGATGTTTGCTGTACTGGGTGGGGGCCGGATAGCGATACTCGGGGGTCCCTGCACCCAGTGCCAGTACATTGTTAAAGTACGCGCCCTGTTCATTTTGGTCGAGCGCGCCTGTGATCACCGTGGTTTGGTTATGCTTGGCGGCTTGATCAAGCTGAGAGAAAAAGCGAGGCAGTTCGCGCTCCAGGGCTGGGACGGCGGCTTCTGGCCAAATAATGACATCACTGTCCCAATGCTGGCGGGTTAAATCTAGGTACTTCATCAGCGTTGGCCAGCGCTGATCGGGACGCCATTTCAGCGCTTGCGGCACATTGCCTTGAATTAACGAAATCTGCTGCTGTTGGTCGGTTTTTGTGACCCATTGAATCGTACCGAGGCCATAGCTAACCGCGATAAGCCCTAACCCGATGGCGACGGCACCATAGCGTGCTTGTCCTTGCCACTGGCCCCAGCGAGGTGTGATGAGCGCGAGTAGGCCAGCCAGTATAGCCAAGACAAGCGTGATCCCCTGCACGCCGAGCACAGGGGCAATGCCAGCCAGTGGACTGTCGATTTGGCTGTAGCCAGGCCAAAGCCAAGGAAAGCCGGTAAATACCCAGCCTCTAAGCCAATCAATCACAAGCCATAAGGCGGGTGCGAGGATTAACCACTTAATACCCGGCTGGCGACTGGGCAGTTTGTTGACCAATGCGCCGAACAACGCCGGATAGAGGGAGAGATAGGCAATCAGCAGGCCCATTAATGACAAGCCAGCAATGGCCGGCATGCCACCAAAATGGTCAATGCTCACGTAAACCCAGCTAACGCCGGTAGTAAATTGGCCCAGTCCCCAGCAAAATCCCAACCACGCACTGCGCTTGGGCGAGGCGTTTTGTAGCAGGGTGAATAAGCCCCACAAGGCAACCAGCATCAATGGCCAGTACGAGAAGGGAGAAAAGGCGAGGGTGGCGCTGGCACCAAAAGCGGCAGCCAGTAATGACTGCCCGCTTTGGCGTAAACGGTTAGGCGTTTTCACTGTTTGTTTCGCTACTGTCTGGGACGGTGACTTGTAGCTGAATGATACGACGACTATCGGCGGCCGTCACTTTAAAGTGATAATCACCAATATCGACTTCTTCACCACGATCAGGGAGATGGCCAAAGCTGGTCATCACTAAACCACCAATGGTATCGACCACATCGTCTTGGAACTGAGCGCCAAAGTGTTCATTAAAGTCTTCCAAGGTCGTCAGGGCTTTGACCGAGAACGTATGACGGCTGAGCTGGCGGATTTCCTGCTCCTCTTCGTCGTCGTACTCGTCTTCGATTTCACCGACGATCTCTTCTAAGATATCTTCAATGGTCACTACCCCTGACACGCCCCCGAACTCGTCAATGACAATTGCCATGTGGTAGCGCTCTTCTTGGAACTCTTTGAGTAGGCGGTCAACCCGTTTACTCTCAGGTACCACCACAACAGGGCGTAACACTTTTTCGATGTCAAAGTCTTCGGCATCTGGGCGCAGGTAGCGCAACAAATCTTTCGCAAGCAAAATGCCTTCAACATGGTCTTTGTCATCACTGATCACAGGATAACGAGAGTGTTGGGCATCAATAATAATATTAATGATCGCTTCCAATGACTGCGATCGTTCAACGATTACCATCTGCGAGCGGGGTATCATGATATCTCTCACACGCATGTCAGAGATTTGCATCACACCTTCCAGCATGTCCCGTGTGTCGTGATCGATCAGGGCGTTTTGCTCTGAGTCTCGGAACACGTCCACCAGCTCTTGTCTGTCTTTTGGATCAGCTTGGAAAAACTGACCCAGCCGCTCGAAGAAGGTCTTCCTACTCGGACCGTCTGAGTTTTGCGAATTATCGTCGTTCATTCAGTTTCATTCAGTTAGTTAACGCTCGATGAAGTCGTTAGCATAAGGGTCACTGACCCCCATGGCGGCGAGAAGCTCTCGCTCCAATGCCTCCATTTGCTCGGCTTCATCATCCTCAATATGGTCGTAACCCAGTAAGTGTAAGCTACCATGAACAACCATATGTGCCCAATGATCCATCAGTGCTTTGCCTTGTTGTTGTGCTTCTTGTTCAACAACTTGACGGCACACGATGAGATCACCAAGCAAATCAATTTCCACCCCAGGAGGGGCATCAAACGGAAAAGATAACACGTTTGTAGGCTTATCTTTGCCGCGATAGTCGCGATTTAGGCTTTGGCTCTCACCTTCGTCGACAATACGAATCGTCACTTCCGCTTGAGGGCGAGCGGCACGCACTGCCTGCTCAAACCAAGCTTGGAGCTGATCGTCACTGGGCAAGCCTTGTTCGTTCTCACAGGCAATTTGCACATCGACATAGTAGCTCATGACGGCTCCTGTGAGCCTGGCACGGCAGGTTGCGCTGCAACTTGCTGAGCTTCACGTGCTTCTCGACGACGAGCCTCTGCTTCTTTTCGCGCTTTGGCGTCTTCCGCTTCCCACTTATCATAGGCTTGGACGATGCGCGTCACCACATGGTGGCGGACGACATCATCCGCTTGGAAAAAGTGGAAGCTAATTTCGTTAACGTCGGCGAGCACCTCAATCGCATGGCGCAGGCCTGAGCGTGCATTTCTCGGTAAGTCGACCTGGGTCACGTCACCGGTGATCACGGCCCGTGAATTGAAGCCAATCCGCGTCAAGAACATTTTCATCTGCTCGACCGTGGTGTTCTGGCTCTCATCCAAGATAATAAAGGCATCGTTCAAGGTTCGGCCACGCATATAAGCCAGAGGTGCCACCTCGATCACGTTACGATCGATCAGTTTCTCGACCCGCTCAAAGCCGAGCATTTCAAACAGTGCATCGTAAAGTGGACGTAAATAGGGGTCGACCTTTTGGCTTAAATCACCGGGCAAAAAGCCCAGCTTTTCGCCGGCTTCAACAGCCGGGCGCGTGAGCAAGATACGACGGATCTCTTGACGCTCAAGTGCATCCACCGCGGCGGCGACAGCAAGATAGGTTTTACCCGTCCCCGCTGGGCCAATACCAAAGGTGATATCATGATTGACCATATTGGCGATGTACTGCGCTTGGTTGGGCGTGCGCGGTTTTATCACCCCTTTTTTGGTCTTAATGTTGATTTCTTTACCGTAAGGAATGCTCGACTCGGTGTTTTGCTCCAACACCCCCGACTCTTTGATCGCCAAATGAATCGCTTCTGGTTCAATGTCTGGAGAGCTGCCTCGCACCGGGGCGGTGTCAACGTATAAGCGTTTTAAAATATCAACCGCGGCATTGGCTGTATGGGGCTTACCCATCACAGTAAATGCATTATGGCGGTGACTAATTTCCACCCCCAAGCGGCGCTCAAGCTGTTTGATATTATCGTCAAACGGGCCACATAAGTTGGCAAGACGGGTGTTGTCGGCAGGTTCTAGGTTCAGGTCAAGAGAGATGATTTTAGACAAGATTATCCTCGCTTTCGGCGCCGGCTATCCGGCGCCGTTGAATTGATGAACGCGTTATGGCGTGAAAACACCAACACCAAGCTCGTTTTCATTGCGCGTCTTCGCCATGATTTCGGTTGGCGAGACGGCGACCCGCAAGTCCATATCTTTTTCGGTACGAACCAGCTCGCCGCGCAGCGAGTTTGGCATCACTTCAGTTATTTTGACGTCAACAAATTGGCCAATCAAATCGACAGAGCCTTCAAAGTTGACCACTCGGTTGTTCTCGGTACGACCACGCAACTCCATCAGGTTTTTGCGTGATGGGCCTTCAACCAAGATACGTTGTTCGGTATCTAGCATCATGCGCGAGTAGCGCATGGCTTGGCTATTCACTTGTTGTTGCAAGCGGTACAAGCGCTCTTTTTTCACTTGCTCTGGCGTATCGTCAGGCATATCGGCAGCCGGTGTGCCTGGACGAGATGAGTAAACAAAGCTAAAGCTCATATCGAAATCGACATCTTTAATCAATTTCATGGTCGCTTCAAAATCTTGCTCGGTTTCGCCAGGAAAGCCGACGATAAAGTCAGAACTGATAGTGATATCAGGACGCGCCTGACGCAACTTACGGATTTTTGATTTGTACTCAATCGCCGTGTGCGGGCGTTTCATCATGGTCAAAATCCGATCTGAGCCGCTTTGTACCGGCAGGTGCAAGAAGCTTGCAACCTCAGGGGTATCACGATACACCTCAATAATATCATCGGTAAATTCAACCGGATGGCTGGTGGTGTAACGGATACGGTCAATACCATCAATGGCCGCGACATAACGCAGCAGCTCCGCAAACGTGCATACATCACCGTCATGGGTGTCGCCACGGTAGGCGTTCACGTTTTGTCCCAACAGGTTCACTTCACGCACACCTTGTTCAGCCAGCTGTGCAATTTCGAACAATACGTCATCCAGCGGGCGGCTGACTTCTTCGCCACGGGTGTAAGGCACCACGCAGAACGTACAGTATTTTGAGCAGCCTTCCATGATCGAGACGAAGGCGGTCGGCCCTTCTGCACGAGGCTCAGGCAGACGATCGAATTTTTCGATCTCTGGGAAGGTAATGTCCATCACTGGCGCATGATCCGAGCGTGACTGCTTGATCATCTCTGGCAGGCGGTGCAAGGTCTGTGGGCCAAAAATCACATCCACATAAGGCGCACGCTCACGAATATGGTCGCCTTCTTGGGTTGCCACACAGCCACCGACACCGATCACCAGCTCTGGGTTTTTATCTTTGAGGGTTTTCCAACGCCCGAGTTGATGGAATACCTTTTCTTGTGCCTTTTCTCGAATCGAGCAAGTATTGAGAAGGAGAACGTCTGCGTCTTCTGGTTGTTCGGTCAGCTCATAGCCACCGGCAGAATTGAGCAGATCTGCCATTTTGGATGAGTCATACTCATTCATTTGGCAACCCCAGGTTTTGATCAGCAGTTTCTTAGCCATGTAACTTCACGCTCATTGTTAATCTTATGGACGACATTACCCTTTCAAGCTGTATGGTTTTTAATCAGTCAATCAGCTTGGCAAGCCGCGTATTGTACTGCTTTCCAATATCGCTGACCAGATCACAGGCTCGGAGAAATCGTGTCGATCCGGCTAAACGTTTGAGCGGATGCGACAAAGGCCAACTCGGAAAAGCGAATTTGCCCTCACTTTGATCGGATTGATATCGAATTCTCGTTTACCTTCAGTAGAATGCTTGCATCAACGGCACAAAGAGACGGTCATGAATCAATTTGAAGTTATTATAGTCGGTGGTGGCATGGTTGGCGCCGCGGCCGCACTCGGGCTTGCTCGCCAAGGCCGCCAGGTGGCGTTAATCGAGCGCCAGCCCCCTGAGCCTTTTGAACCTTCACAACCGATGGGCCTGCGAGTGTCCGCGATTTCCCAGGCATCGGTGAGCCTGCTCAAGGATCTCGGTGCGTGGGCGAGTGTTGAAGCCAAGCGTGTTTGCCCCTACCGCCGCCTAGAAACCTGGGAAGCGGAAGACAGCCGTGTATGTTTCAGTGCCGACCAACTCGACTTGCCACAATTAGGATATATGGTCGAGAATCGCTTGATTCAACTCGGCCTGTGGCAGCAGTTTGCTCGTTTTGACAATTTGCACCTCGTCTCACCGGCCTCGATCACGGGTATGACGCAGGCGGGCGAGCTGCATCAAGTCCAATTAGAGAGTGGTGACACCTTGAGTGCTCCTTGGCTTATCGGCGCAGACGGTGCCCACTCCAAAGTGAGAGATTACGCGCAAATCGGCCTTACCAGCTGGGATTATCGCCAGCACTGCATGCTCATCCATGTTGAAACGGCCGCCCCCCAACAAGACATTACCTGGCAGCAGTTTTTCCCCACCGGGCCGCGCTCGCTGTTGCCGCTTTGTGGCCACAATGCCTCGCTAGTGTGGTACGACAGCCCAGCGCGTATTCAACAGTTGTGCCAGCTCAATGCCGAACAGCTCAAAGCCGAGATCGTGAGCCATTTCCCACCGGAAGTGGGCGACGTCACTCCCATTAATTGGGGGGCATTCCCGCTGACACGCCGTCATGCTCAGCAGTACCATCGTAATGGGGTCGTGGTAATTGGTGATGCCGCCCACACCATTAACCCGCTGGCAGGGCAAGGCGTGAACTTAGGCTTTAAAGACGTCGCCGCATTGCTGGATGCGTGTGCAGATGCAGGCGCACAATGGCAAGCGGCGTCAACGTTAAAGGCATACGAAAAAGCACGCCGTACGGATAACATGATGATGCAAACCGGAATGGATGTGTTTTATACCGCGTTCAGCAATCAGTTTACGCCGCTAAAATTAGCCCGTAATGCGGTGTTTAAACTGGCTGAACACAGTGGCCCGGTGAAAACGCAGGTGTTGAAATATGCACTTGGGCTCTAGTCTTCGCGACAAGGAGGTGAAATGACTGGCTACCAGAATATTATTTTTGATATTGGCAATGTGATCGTGCGTTGGTCACCAGAAGAAATTATCCGCTTAACCTTAGGGGAAGCAGCGGATACGGACGTTTATGCCAACCAAGTGTTTCAGAGTGACACTTGGCAAGCGCTGAATCGTGGCACGCTCACCGAGGCGCAAGCCAAGCAACGTTTTGCCGATGACACGGCGCTTAGCCCCGCGCAACTTGAGGCATTGTTTTATTACATTAAACAGACTCAAATTTGTCTTTACGGCAGTGTCGATTTGCTTCGTTCGGCCAAAGAGGCCGGATACGGGGTTTATGCGTTAACCGATAATGTGCGCGAAATCGTGGCGTTCTTAAAACAGCGCTACGCGTTTTGGTCGCTGTTTGATAGTGCGATTGTGTCAGCCGAAGTAGGGTRCTTAAAACCCGAACCTGCTATTTATCAACGCTTGTTGGATGATTATCACCTTGACCCGGTTTCATGTGTGTTTTTGGATGACAGGACGGCGAACGTCGAGGGCGCGAAAGCACTCGGCATGGCGGGCATCACCTTTACCGATGCACAGCAAGGTCGCGCAGAACTGGCCAAGATGGGGATCGTGGTGTAGTGGATGCGGTAAACATGAGCCTCTAAACGCAAAAAAGCCCACATGATGTGGGCTTTTTAATATGGCTGGGGTACCAGGATTCGAACCTGGGAATGACGAGATCAAAACCCGTTGCCTTACCGCTTGGCGATACCCCAGTAGGCGTTGCCTAACTTGGTGCGGAGAGAGGGACTTGAACCCTCACGTCCTTTCGGACACTAGCACCTGAAGCTAGCGCGTCTACCAATTCCGCCACCTCCGCAAAAGGTGGGTAACTCGGCAATAAAAAACGCTGCCAAATTACAAAAATACATGGTGGCTACGACGGGATTCGAACCTGTGACCCCATCATTATGAGTGATGTGCTCTAACCAACTGAGCTACGTAGCCACGCTATAAGGCAAAAGCCTTAAGACGGAACGGATTATGCGGATCGAGAGCCTGAGCGTCAAGTATGGCTACCCATTTTTTTATGATTTTCATCTCGTTGGCTGCAATATTCACCAGTTTGTGCTGATTTTGCCAACAGTATGCGTACAAGGCTTGCTCTGGACAGTGGTGAGGTCAGTTGTAAGACAAAAAAAGCCAGCCCGTAGGCTGGCTCAAAATTATTAGGGTGGGGTCTCGACAACACACCCATGGGGCTTAACGCTTGCGCGTTAAACGTTGAAACGGAAGTGAATGACATCGCCGTCTTTAACAATGTACTCTTTGCCTTCAAGACGCCACTTACCGGCATCTTTGGCACCGCTTTCGCCATTGTTAGCAATGTAATCATCATAGCCAACCACTTCGGCGCGGATAAAGCCTTTTTCAAAGTCGGTGTGGATTTTACCTGCCGCTTGTGGCGCGGTAGAGCCAATCGGCACTGTCCAGGCGCGCACTTCTTTCACCCCTGCGGTGAAATAGGTATGCAAGGTAAGCAGCTCGTAACCGGCGCGAATAACGCGATTAAGGCCCGGCTCTTCCAGGCCCATTTCATCTAAGAACGCGGCCGCTTCTTCGGCGTCTAGCTCGGCAATTTCGCCTTCAATTTCGGCGCACACAGCCACCACGGTCGCGCCTTCTTGGGCGGCGATGTCGCGCACTTGATCCAAATATGGGTTATTTTCAAAGCCATCGTCGTTAACGTTGGCAATGTACATGGTGGGCTTGAGCGTCAAGAAGTTAAGATACTGCACCGCAGCGGCTTCTTCTTTGCTCAGTTCGACTGAGCGCAACATGTTGCCTTCTTCCAGCACAGGCAGCAGTTTTTCCAATACCGTCAGCTCAAACTTGGCGTCTTTATCGCCACCTTTGGCTTTTTTAGCGTTGCGCTGCATCGCGCGCTCACAGCTTTCTAGGTCGGCGAGCGCCAATTCGGTGTTAATCACGGCAATGTCATCAGCAGGATCGACTTTGCCCGACACATGGACAATATTGTCATTTTCAAAACAGCGTACCACATGGCCAATGGCGTCGGTTTCACGGATGTTGGCCAGGAATTTGTTACCCAGGCCTTCACCGCGTGATGCACCCGCGACCAAGCCGGCGATATCGACAAACTCCATGGTGGTCGGTAGCACTTTTTGTGGGTTCACAATTTTGGCTAACGCATCCAAGCGCAAGTCAGGCACAGGCACCACGCCCGTGTTTGGCTCGATGGTACAAAATGGAAAGTTAGCGGCGTCAATGCCCGCTTTGGTCAGTGCGTTAAATAGTGTGGATTTACCTACGTTTGGTAGGCCCACGATGCCACATTTAAAACCCATGAGATGGTAACCCTTTAATCAAAATTACTGTGCTTTGAAGGTATGTAAACGATTTTGCGCTTTAGCAAGATCGTCTTTGAGCAGTATTTCAAGGCTGCGAACCGCCTCATCAGTGGCCTGTTCTAACAGACTCTGCTCATTGGCAGGGGCTTTGGTAAGCACATATCCCGCCACCTTATCCTTGTGACCCGGATGGCCAACACCAATCCGGAGTCGATAAAATGATTTATCATTTGCCAGTTTGCTGATGATGTCACGTAGCCCATTATGGCCACCGTGCCCACCACCTTGTTTAAACTTGGCCACACCGGGTGGTAAGTCTAGTTCGTCATGCGCCACCATGATGGCGTCGACGGGAATATTGTAAAAGTTGGCGAGTGCTTGCACGGCCTTCCCGGACAAATTCATGTACGTGGTTGGGATCAACAAACGCAGATCTTGCCCGTGGATATTGATACGGCCCGTCAAACCAAAGAATTTTTTCTCTTCTTTTAACGGTGCATTGTGGATCCGCGCAAGCTCTTGCACGACCCAAGCGCCCGCGTTATGGCGTGTTTGGGCATATTCTGGCCCTGGATTGGCCAATCCAACTAGTAAGCGGATCTGATTACTCACAACGTTTCTCGCTATTTGTCTACTTATCGTAGCCGGTGAGCATCGCGCCCACGCAAAAAGGCGACATATCCTACCATTGTTGTGACTAGAGGGTCGAGCCAGCACCGACAAATGGCAGATAAAAAAACACCCCGCACAAGGGCAGGGCGCTTAGGGGCTGTTGCTGAGGTTAACTCAGTGACCTATGGCTAACTTACGAGTTAAACATCGCAGAGATAGACTCTTCGTTGCTGATGCGGCGAATCGCCTCAGCGAGCATGCCAGAGAGCGTTAATTGCGATACGCGGCCAGTGGCCTGGATTTCAGCGCTCAATGGGGTGGAGTCCGTCACCACGATTTCATCAATCACAGACTCAGCGATATTTTTCGGGGCATCGCCAGAGAAAACCGGGTGAGTGGCGTAAGCGAAGACGCGCTTAGCCCCGCGGTTTTTCAACGCTTCGGCGGCTTTACACAGGGTGCCACCGGTATCAATCATGTCATCAACGATGATGCAGTCACGCCCTTCGACGTCGCCAATCAAGTGCATCACTTGTGAGACGTTGGCACGTGGACGACGCTTATCGATAATGGCGATGTCAGTGTCATCCAGCAGCTTCGCGGTTGCACGCGCGCGGACCACGCCGCCAATGTCAGGAGACACAACCACAGGGTCTTCCAGGTTCTTCGCCAGCATGTCTTCAAGCAGAACAGGGGTACCAAAGATGTTATCGACCGGTACGTCGAAGAAGCCTTGGATTTGTTCAGCGTGAAGATCCACCGTAAGGACGCGGTCAACACCCACGTTAGAAAGGAAATCTGCAATGACTTTTGCGGTGATAGGAACACGAGAGGAGCGGACGCGGCGGTCTTGACGGGCATAACCAAAGTAAGGGATCACAGCGGTTATGCGGCCAGCCGATGCACGTCGAAACGCGTCTATCATCACGACCAGTTCCATTAAGTTGTCATTGGTCGGGGCGCAGGTGGACTGGAGGACGAACACGTCACTACCGCGCACATTCTCGTTAATCTGAACGCACACTTCACCGTCAGAAAAACGGCCTACAGTGGCGTCACCCAGTGACATGTAAAGACGGTTTGCGATACGTTGGGCGAGAACGGGTGTCGCGTTACCAGCGAACAGCTTCATATCAGGCACGGTGGAAACCTCGGGTTGCATCCATTTAGTAGTCACTGACCGACGGTTTGTTGCTGCAGCACATCAAGTAGGGGTGAACGATTCAACCCACGTGCAACAAACCCTGTCAGCCAGTTAGGCATAGTGTCGAGTGTGGCCTGGGCATCTTGTGCAGTGTCAAACTCGGCAAACACGCACGCGCCTGTCCCAGTCATCCTAGACGGCGCGTATTCTAGCAGCCACGAAACAGCCTTATCAACCTCGGGGAATTGTTTACGGGCTATCTTTTCGCAATCGTTTTCGTATTTTTGTGCCATTAGCGCAGAAACTGTGCGCTTTGGCGTGTTTCGTTGCAACTGAGGGTGAGTGAAAATTGCAGCGGTTGAGATAGACACGTCAGGCTTTACCACCAAGTAGTATTTCTCGCGCGGCGCGACGGGCGTAAACACCTCTCCAATGCCTTCTGCKACTGCCGCCTGGCCATAAATGAAAATCGGCACATCGGCACCCAGCGTCACGCCAAGTTGCGCCAGCGCTTGTTGGCTGACTTGGGTTTGCCACAGATGATTGAGTGCGACCAGCGTGGTGGCCGCATCGGATGACCCACCGCCAAGGCCGCCGCCCATAGGAAGGCGTTTTTCCACGTCAATATGTGCGCCTTGTTGGCATCCCGTATATTGCTGCAACGCTTTCGCGGCTTTGACAATCAAGTTGTCGTTTTCACTGACCCCCTCTATCGCGGGGCTGAGGCTGATCGTGCCACTCGCGTTCGGCGTAATAGCTAGTGTGTCGCCATGGTCGAGAAACTGAAACAGGGTTTGCAGCTCATGATAGCCATTGTCGCGACGACCGGTGATGTAGAGAAACAAGTTAAGCTTGGCAGGCGCGGGCCAAAAGGTGGCTTTAGTCATTATCGAGCGTCCAATCAGAAATCATTAACTTAATGGTTTGCTGGCCTTTGGTAAGGGTAATACGTGTGGGTAGCGCAGGCTGCGTGTCAGCGCTGTAGTCTTGATAATCAATGTCCCAGCCCTGCGCTCCTTTGAGGGTCGCGACACGGTTATCTGGCCCAAGCAAAAAGGTGTCTTGCGCGCGCGGTAGGCCAATGAGCCAAGGGGCAAGGGCATCAACAGGCAATGGCGCGCCAGTTAAGTAGGCCATCAGACGCGCAGGGTTAGGGTCTTGATAGGTCTCCCCTTGGTCATCAATCACGGTCGCGCCTCGGGCATTCATGGTTAGCGACAGCAAGGTGGTGCCGAGAAAGTTGGTGAGCCGCAGTTGAGATTGGGCGGGCGAGTGCCGCCAGTACAAATTGGCAGAAAAACGCGTACTGGGGGCAATAAACGCGACCTTACCCCGTGCGGTGTAGCTATTCACCGATGCTAAGGCGTCGCGATGGCTCTGCCACTCAGTCGTGGGGGCTGGGGCAGTGGCACACCCCGCGAGTAGCGCTAAAAACAACGCCAAGACGCTCACGCGTAAAGAGGAGAACATCAAACCGAATATCCTTTTTGTTTTGGTCAACCGAGCATGGGTTTCGTCAGCCGACCATGGGTTTGGGTCAGACGACATCAATCGCTGTGTAACGCTACTTTGCCACAAGCGCCGGAATGAGAGAAGCCAGTCAAGCGCTTGGTTGTGTGGAGGAAAGAAAGGAATGTTTGTGGTTGTACACCTTTACATCGATCTCGTGAGGCTTCACATTTCCGTGCCACGAAAATGCTGCGATACAATGTTCGCTTTAATTCGCGGGGGGCATCAAGTAAAATCCTCCGCTCCAATCCTTACTGGTGCTGTCGGTAACAACGCTTCATGAGCCTGTTAGTTCTCGGAATTAATCACAAAACGGCCCCCGTCGAGCTGCGGGAAAAGGTCGCCTTTTCGCCGCAACAACTTGAGCAGGCGTTAGGGCAGCTTTCCGAGCATCCGCAGGTGCGCAGTTGCGTGATCGTTTCAACCTGCAACCGTACTGAGATTTATGCTGAGTTAAACCAGCCGGGTGTGGGGGTATTGGTGGAATGGCTAACGCGCTTTCATCAGCTCAGTAGCGACAGCCTAATGGCCAGCATTTATTACCATGAAGAGCAATCTGCGGTGAAGCACTTGATGCGGGTGGCGTGCGGGTTAGACTCCTTGGTGTTAGGCGAGCCGCAAATACTGGGGCAAGTGAAGCAAGCGTATGCCAGTGCTGGTGACGCGGGGATGATTTCTGGCTCATTGGAGAAATTGTTTCATAAAGCCTTTGCGGTGGCGAAGCGGATCCGTACCGAGACCGAGATTGGCGGCAATGCGGTGTCAGTGGCCTTTGCTGCTTGCACATTGGCGCGCCAGATTTTTGAGTCGTTATCCGACGTAACCACCTTGCTCGTGGGCGCTGGCGAGACCATTGAACTGGTGGCCAGGCATTTAAAAGAGCACCAATGCAGTCAGATTATTTTTGCTAACCGCACACAATCACGCGCGCAGGCACTTGCCGAGCAATTTGACGCGAAAGTGTCGGGGCTCGATGCCCTTGAAGAGCAACTCTGCCACGCTGACATTGTGATTAGCTCGACGGCGGCGCCTATGCCATTGATTGAAAAGGCGATGGTAGAAAAAGCCTTGAAACAGCGGCGTCACCAACCCATGTTGCTGATTGATATTGCCGTCCCGCGTGACATTGATGAAAACGTGGGCAGTCTCGCGGACGCGTATCTCTACAGCGTGGATGACTTACAGTCGATTGTGGAGCACAACCGCGAGCAGCGAAAACTCGCGGCGATTCAAGCCGAAGCGATTGTGACCGAAGAAAGTGCTGATTTTATGCGCTGGTTACGCTCACGCGAAGCGGTAGACAGTATCAAGCAGTACCGTACACAGTCTGAACACATTAAACAGGCGGAATTGGAGCAAAGTATTCAGGCTCTAGCCAATGGCGCTGACGCAGAAAGCGTATTACGCCAGCTGAGTAACCGTCTGACCAATAAACTGATCCATCCCCCCACGCAGGCGATGCAGCAAGCGGCGCAAAATGGTGAGCCGGATAAACTGGCGGTGATGCGCGTTTGTTTGGGGCTGGACAGTGACAACTAACGAAGAGACATATGAAAGCATCAATATTAGCCAAGCTAGAGTCGCTATCTGAGCGTTACGAAGAAGTTCAGCACCTGCTCGGCACCCCAGACATCATTAATGATCAGAACAAATTCCGCGCGTTGTCGAAAGAGTATTCGCAGCTGGAAGAGGTGATCAAGTGCTTCAGTGAGTTCAAGCAAGCGCAAGAAGACTTGGCTGCCGCAAAAGAGATGGCCAACGAAGACGACGCAGAGATGCGTGAAATGGCGCAAGAAGAAGTCGCGCAGGCTGAACAAACCATTGCATCACTGACCGATCAGCTCCAGATCCTGCTGCTGCCGAAAGACCCGAACGATGACCGCAATTGCTTCCTAGAAATTCGCGCCGGTGCCGGTGGGGATGAAGCCGGGATTTTTGCCGGAGATTTATTCCGCATGTATAGCCGTTATGCTGAGCAGCGCGGCTGGAAACTGGAAATTATTAGTGCCAGTGAAGGGGAGCACGGCGGCTTTAAAGAAGTGATTGCCCGTGTTGCCGGTGAAGGTGCGTATGGTGTGCTTAAGTTTGAATCTGGCGGCCATCGCGTACAACGGGTACCCGCCACGGAGTCACAAGGGCGCGTGCATACCTCGGCTTGTACCGTGGCGATTTTGCCAGAAATTCCAGAAGCTGAAGCCCCTGAGATTAATCCAGCTGATCTGAAAGTTGACACCTTCCGTGCATCCGGTGCCGGTGGTCAGCACGTCAACACCACAGATTCTGCCATTCGTATTACTCACTTGCCGACCGGCACTGTAGTGGAATGTCAGGATGAGCGCTCGCAACACAAAAACCGCGCCAAAGCGATGTCGGTATTGGCGGCACGTTTGATTAAGGCAGAAGAAGAAAAGCGCGCCGCAGAAGAGGCGTCAACGCGCCGCAACCTGTTGGGCTCGGGCGATCGCTCAGACCGTATTCGCACCTACAACTATCCGCAAGGACGGGTGTCGGATCACCGAATCAACCTGACTTTGTATCGCCTCGACGATGTGATGCAAGGCGATCTTAATAGCTTGGTCGACCCGGTGATTCAAGAGCACCAAGCCGACCAACTTGCCGCCTTGTCTGAGCAGCAATAATGACAGCGACGATCAGCGCATTACTGGCCGATAGCACCACAGAGCTGACTGCCTTATCGGGCGGGTCTGCAGGCGTCGACGTAAGAGCGTTGCTCTGCCATGTGTTAGGACAGCCAAGTAGTTACCTTTACACCTGGCCAGAGCGCAAACTAACTGCAGCACAATTGGCGCAATTTCGTCAGTTGTTTGCTCGTCGCCTCCAAGGTGAGCCTGTGGCGTATATTTTGGGCTATCGCGATTTTTGGACGCTACGACTCAGTGTCTCACCCGCAACCTTAATCCCGCGCCCTGAAACCGAGCTGCTGGTGGAGCAAGCGCTGGCCGTGCTGCCTCCGACGCCTTGTCGTGTACTGGATTTGGGCACCGGAACGGGCGCCGTGGCTTTAGCTATTGCGAGTGAGCGCCCCGATATCACAGTCGTGGGGGTTGATTTGATGCCTGAAGCCGTGGCCTTGGCAAGCCGAAATGCGCAAGACAACCACCTCGCTAACGCACATTTTATTCAAAGTGACTGGTTCAGCGCACTCAGCGATATGAATCGGTTTGACGTGATTGTGAGTAATCCACCGTACATTGACAGCGATGACCCACATCTTCATCAGGGAGATGTTCGCTTTGAACCCGCCAGTGCCTTGGTAGCCGAAGAAAGTGGCTTAGCCGCGATTCGTCACATTGGTAAAAACGCGCCCACGTATCTGGTCGACGGGGGGTGGTTGATGGTTGAGCATGGTTACAACCAAGGCGAAGCGGTCCGGGCGGCATGGAAAGACGCCGGCTGGCCCGATGCCAAAACACAACAAGACTACGCTGGGCTCGATAGAGTCACCTTGGCACAGCGACTTTAACTGACACTGATAGGAAGCAGGAATCGTTATGATCTACATGGCCCTGAAGCACACCCACTTACTGACCGTGGTTTTAAGTCTCTCATTATTTGTGATCCGGTTTGTCTGGGTAATGCGCGACAGTGAGATGATGAATAAAAAATGGGTCAAGGTCACGCCGCATGTGGTCGATACCCTATTATTGAGCACCGGTGTGGCGCTGATTTTTGTGACCGGGTTTATTCCCTTCACCGAATCTGGCGCGTGGCTCACGGAAAAGCTGACCTGTGTCTTGGCTTACATTGCCTTGGGCTTTGTGGCCTTGCACTACAGCCGAGGTAAATTATTCCGAACGGTAGCCTTTTTAGGCGCATTAGGGTGGGCCTATGCCGCGGCTAACCTTGCACTACTCAAAGTTCCTCACGTAATGGGATAAACATGATGCCATTAACCGATCAACAATTAGACGCGCTGACATTGGCAGAAGGGGCGGCGACCCTGAACCATGCCATCGACTCGTCAGTCGATGTGCATCAGGTTAAAGCGTCACTGGATCGCCTTGCCGACGAAGCGGAGCACCAGCTTGGTGCCGAGCCCGATATGGCATTACGTCTGGATGGCCTGTGCCGTCTGTTTTATCACCAGTGGCAATTCAAAGGCGACATCGAGCAGTATTTTTCATCGGATAACGTCTTTATTAATAAAGTATTAGAGCGAAAAACTGGGATCCCAGCCTCATTGGGCGCTGTCTTTTTATATCTGTGCGAGCGCTTGTCGCTGCCGGTTAAGCCAATGGCGTTTCCTAGTCAGCTGGTACTGCGTATTGATGAGTTGGAAGACGCGCCGGTTTTCATCAACCCGTTTAACGGTGAACGGGTTAATGAACGTATTTTGCGTGGCTGGCTAAAAGGGAGCCAAGGCCCACTTGCCGAGCTTGAATCGTCGCACTTGCAGCCAAGTGACAACCCCACCATTATCGGTCGTTGGCTCACTGTGGCGAAAAGTGCGCTATTACGGGAAGAAAAATACGCCATGGCGCTGCGTTGTAGTGAACTGGCGCTAACCTTTAGCCCTGATGATCCTTACGAGATTCGCGACCGTGGCTATATTTTCCAACAATTGGATTGCGATCGTGTGGCGGCAACTGACTACGAGTATTTTATTGAGCAATGCCCGGACGATCCGGCGGCAGAACTGCTAAAAATGCAAGTAAAGGCGCTTAACGAAGAGCAACCAACGTTACATTAATGCGTGATCACGCATGACTAAGGATACCTGTATGACGCAAAAAACCGTCCACATTGGTGACACCCCTGTTGCCAACGATCGCCCGTTTACCTTGTTTGCCGGCATGAACGTGCTGGAATCACGCGATTTGGCCATGCAAATTTGTGAGCATTACGTCAAGGTGACCGACAAGCTTGGCATTCCGTATGTTTTCAAAGCCTCATTTGACAAGGCGAACCGCTCATCAGTGCATTCTTACCGTGGCCCGGGCATGGAAGAGGGGCTCAAGATCTTTGAAGAGCTAAAAAGCACCTTCGGCGTCAAAGTGATTACTGACATCCACGAGCAATATCAAGCGGCACCGGTGGCGGAAGTGGCGGATGTCATTCAATTGCCCGCCTTCTTAGCGCGCCAAACCGACTTGGTTGAAGCCATGGCAAAAACCGATGCGGTGATCAACGTTAAAAAACCTCAGTTTATGAGCCCTGGACAAGTGGGCAACATCGTCGATAAATTTGCCGAGTGTGGCAACGAGAAAGTGATCTTGTGTGAACGTGGTAGCTGCCACGGTTACGATAACTTGGTGGTGGATATGCTGGGCTTTGATGTGATGAAAAAGGCCTCTAACGGCAGCCCGATCATCTTTGATGTTACCCATGCGCTGCAATGCCGTGATCCACAAGGCGCGGCATCGGGTGGACGCCGTCAGCAAACGGTTGATCTGGCTCGTGCGGGCCTAGGCACCAAAATTGCCGGCTTGTTTATTGAAGCGCACCCAGACCCAGACAATGCCCGTTGTGATGGGCCGTCAGCGCTGCCATTGGACAAACTTGAGCCGTTCCTGGCACAAATGAAAGCGCTGGATGATGTGATTAAAAGCTTTGCAGACATCGACATTCGTTAAACGAGTGTCAATACACAAAAAAGCTGCCGAAATGGCAGCTTTTTTTGTATCTGCGGACACACGATATGGCAGGCATGACGAAATGGTTGCGTGCACCCAAGCACGAATTCAGAGTTATTAACTGAGCAACCCGTCAGCAATCTAGACAAGCAATCAAGATATTTAGATGTTTAGACGTCCATTTATTGACTGGACGGCTAGAGGTCTGTAACCTTGATCACAGTTTTAAAAGAGGTATTACAAAAACTGCCATGACAACATCAGCAAACACCACACCGCGACCCTCAGCGCTCGCACTTCTCCCCCTACTTTTATTTTTATCCCTTTTTATCGGGGCGGGCGTGTATTTTACCTTAGAAGGTGCGGACTACGCGTTTTATCAGCTTCCTGCGCACGTTGCTATTCTGCCAGCAGTGATTTTGGCTATTGGCTTGAGCCGTGAGCGCCTGAACACCGCCATTGAACAGTTTATTCGCGGTATGGGGCACGGTGACATTATTGCCATGTGCTTGATTTATTTGCTCGCTGGCGCCTTTTCCGCGGTCGCCGATGCCACGGGTGGGGTAGAGGCCACGGTTAACTTGGGACTGACCCTGATCCCAGAAAGCTTAATCTTACCCGGGCTATTTGTGATTGCCGCTTTCATCTCAACGGCAATGGGCACCTCGATGGGCACCATTGCCGCGTTAGCGCCTTTTGCATTGAACATGGCGACAGCCACGGGGCAGGCACCAGCCGTAATGGCCGGCGTGCTGCTAAGTGGGGCGATGTTTGGTGATAACCTTTCTTTTATCTCTGACACCACCATTGCCGCGACGCGCTCACAAGGCTGTAGCATGCGTGACAAGTTCAAAGAGAACGTGGGGATAGCCATTCCTGCCGCGGTTGCCGCGATTATTCTGTTTGTATTTAACAACCAAAGCGCACCCGTTGACGCACCAGAGAGCATTAACTACCTGGCGGTATTACCCTATTTGTCGATCATTGTATTGGCGCTGGCGGGATTAAACGTGTTTGTAGTGCTCACCGCTGGGATTGCATTGGCGCTATGTGTGGGATTAATGAGCACCCCAGACTTCACGCTGCTTACCTTCAGCCAAGAGGTCAAAGCAGGCTTTGCCAGCATGCAAGAAATCTTTGTTCTGTCGCTGATGATTGGTGGGATTGCCGAGCTGATGCGCTGCCAAGGCGGACTGAGCTTTTTGACCCAAGCCGTGAACCGTGTGATCGCCCGCTTTGAGAAAAACCGCGGTGCGCATCACTCCCGCGCGAGTGAATTTGGTATTGCCTTGTTGGTGTCTTTTTCCAACTTGTGTACCGCCAACAACACGGTCGCGATTGTGGTCTCTGGGCAAGTGGCGAAAAACATTGCCAGTGAACATTCGGTGCCGGCCAAACGCAGTGCCAGCTTGCTGGATATCTTTTCTTGCGTGGTACAAGGCCTGATCCCGTATGGCGCACAAATCCTGCTACTCGGCGCGAGCTTTGGCTTGTCGCCGTTGGTGATTGTTAGCCACTCTTACTACTGTTTCTTCCTCGCAGCCTCCGCATTGATTGCGGTGATTAGCCGCCGATGGTGGCAAGCACGTCGCGCTTAATCGCTATAGTTAATACATCACGGCGCTGTCTTTTCTTGTCTAGATAGGTAAGCAAAGGCTGCGCCGTTTTTGAACTGTCTAGAGTGCAGGCTCTAGAAATATTGTCTCGATCACCAAAGTCGCCCTACCTAGGCGTTGTAAGGTGATCGCAGCAACAAAAATATGAAATCACTCAGCACCATAGCATCAATTCTTTTAGACTAGATAGCGTTTTATAACCACCGACAATGATGTCGATGGTGGTTTATCCATCGCTAAAAAGGTCTATGATCATGAAGRAACGTCTTTGTTTAAAGGCAGCGGTCAGCGCTGCGTTAATTGCATCATTGGCAGGCTGTGCCAACTCTGGTTCAGAGACACAAGAGCAAGGTTGGGCGCCAGATACCACTTATAAACTCACCATTCTTCATACTAACGATCACCACGGTCGTTTCTGGCACAACCGCTATGGCGAATACGGCATGGCAGCACGTAAAACCTTGATTGATGATCTGCGCGCTGAAGCCAAAGCCGAAGGCAGCGACGTGCTGCTGCTATCGGGTGGTGACATCAATACCGGTGTACCAGAGTCAGATTTGCTGCAAGCGGAGCCTGATTTTAAAGGGATGACCCAAATTGGTTACGATGCGATGGCTATCGGTAACCACGAGTTTGATAACCCGCTTAGCGTGCTTGAACAGCAAATGCAGTGGGCCGACTTCCCGATGCTTTCTGCCAACATTTACGACAAAGAAACCGGTGAGCGTAAGTATCAGGCTTACGAAATGTTTGAGCGCAATGGTCTGAAAATTGCGGTTGTGGGTCTGACCACCGAAGACACGGCCAAAATTGGTAACCCAGAATACATTGGCTCGCTCGACTTCCGTGACCCGAAAGCCGAAGCGAAAAAAGTGATCGCCAAGCTCAAAGAAACCGAGAAGCCTGACATCATCATTGCGGCGACCCACATGGGTCACTACGCAGACGGTAAAAGTGGTGTTAACGCCCCGGGCGATGTGGCGCTAGCGCGTTACATGGATGAAGGTGATCTCGACCTTATCATCGGCGGCCACTCACAAGAGCCGGTGTGTATGGAAGGCCCGAACATGTATAACAAGAGCTTCGAGCCTGGTGATGCCTGTACGCCGGACCAACAAAATGGCGCGTGGATTATGCAAGCCCACGAGTGGGGCAAGTATGTCGGTAAAGCGGAATTTGAATTTCAAAACGGCGACCTTAGCCTTGTTAGCTATGACCTGATCCCGGTTAACCTTAAGAAGAAAATTAAGGTTGATGGCGAGAAAAAACGCGTCTTTATTCAAGATGAAATTGAAAAAGACCAAGCACTGTATGATTTCTTGAAGCCTTACCAAGACAAAGGCCAAGAGAAGCTGAGTGTGAAAATTGCTGAGAGCAATGGCAAGTTAGTGGGCGATCGCAACATTGTGCGCTTCCAGCAGACTAACTTAGGTCGTTTGATTGCAACCGCTCACATGGAGCGCGCCAAAGCAGACTTTGCGGTCATGAACTCAGGCGGTGTGCGTGACTCTATCATTGCCGGTGACATCACCTATAAAGATGTGCTTAAAGTGCAGCCATTTGGCAACATGGTCACCTATACCGACATGAGCGGTAAAGAAGTGATGGATTACCTGAATGTGGTAGGGACCAAGCCAGTTGATTCGGGTGCCTACGCGCAATTTGCGGGTCTGTCGATGGTTGTCGAAGACGGTAAAGTCCATGACGTGAAGATTGGCGGTGAGCCAATTGATATGGATAAAACCTATCGCTTCACCGTGCCAAGCTTTAACGCCGCGGGCGGCGACGGCTATCCAAAACTGACTAATCACCCTGGTAACGTCAATACCGGCTTTGTTGATGCAGAAGTACTGAAAGACTATCTGGAAGACAACAGCCCAATCGATGTCAACGACTATGCGCCACAAGGCGAGATCGTTTACAAATAAATGGCTGTAAGATTGTCAGAACAAAAAGCGGTACCGATGCGGTGCCGCTTTTTTTATGTAATCATTAGTGACTGGTTTACAAACAAGTGGCAAAAACGATGACGCCTGCAATTAAATTAGCAGAAAAACAAAGCATTGCGTTTGAAGTTCACCAGTACCAGCACGATCCCAATAACCTTAACTTTGGTGAAGAAGCTGTCCAAGCGTTAGGGCAAGATCCCGCTCGGGTATTCAAAACATTATTGTTTTGTATTAATGGTGACAGCAAGCAGCTGGCGGTGGCGGTTGTCCCCGTGAAAGGCAGTCTCAATCTAAAAGCCGCTGCCAAAGCGGCGGGTGGTAAGAAAGCGACCATGGCCGATCCGCAAGTGGCACAGCGCACAACAGGCTATCTGGTAGGCGGGATCAGCCCGCTTGGTCAGAAAAAGCGGCTACCGACGTTTGTCGACAGCTCCGCACAGCAGTTTGAGACCATTTGCGTCAGTGCCGGGCGGCGTGGACTGGAAATCGAACTCTCACCGGACGATCTGCTGTCTTTAACCGTGGGGCAATATGCCGCGATTGGCGAATAAATAAGAAGGATACACAGATGACACTTACCATTTGGGCGTCGCTCGCGTTGGTTTGCATGCTAGGAGCGATGTCGCCAGGTCCTAGTTTGGTAGTAATGGCAAAGCATAGTCTTGCCAATAGCCGCTTACATGGCATTGTCGCTTCATGGGCACACGCCTTAGGGGTTGGCCTCTATGCGCTCATTACCATGTTAGGGCTGGCGGTTATTTTTAAGCAGTCTCCGCTACTCTTTACCATTATTGCCTATGCCGGCGCTGGGTACCTTGCTTGGTTAGGGGTGAAGTCCTTGCTGAGTAAGGGCGGGGTTGCAGCCAAACTAGAAGCGGGACAACCCGCCAGCTTAGGTGAGGCGGCACGCGATGGGGCGATGATCTCAATGTTAAACCCCAAACTGGCGTTGTTTTTCATTGCCTTGTTTAGCCAGTTTGTTGCGGTGGGTACAGACCTCTTTAGCCGCAGTGTGATTGTGTTGACACCGTTATTGATTGATGGGCTCTGGTACACCTTGATTGCCTTTTTGTTATCCAGCCCTGCCATTGTTGACAAGCTACGTCACCACGGTGCGTGGGTGGATAAACTCTCGGGCGTGGTATTGATTGCATTAGCCGTGCGTGTGGTGGTGACGCTGCAATAGCGAGACATAGCAAGGGAAGCAGACGGAAGCGTTATTAAAAAGACTGGCAGCTCGCCAGTCTTTTTGCATTTAGGGGCGGTGGCTTAAGTGACGCTCGCGGGTCTCTAGCTTTTTCTCTTGGCTTTTTTTCAGCATCACATACAAAGCACCGGTGCCGCCTTGGTGGCGCAGTGCTGAATGGTAGCAAAGCACGTCTGAAATTTGCTGTAGCCACTGACAGACATAGCTTTTCATCATTGCCGGTGGATTACTGCGCTCCCCTTTCCCATGCACAATGATCACGGTGCGTACATCCATGCGCTGGCATTGTTTTAAAAAGCGTAGAATTTCATCGCGGGCTTTTTCTAATGACATCTTGTGCAGGTCGAGCCTTGCGTTGACGTCATATTTGCCGAGTCGCAGCTTACGAAACACCCCATCTTGAACACCGTCGCGCTTGTAGGCCATCACCTCGTCGGGTTTTACCATGTGCGCGTACTCGAGTGACAGGTATTCAGGGTCGCTGTTTGCCAGCTTCTGCGCGGCTTGTTGGCGTGCAAGCTGGGCTTCAGTGGGCTGATGAGATCCTGTTTGATCCTCAACCGTGTCCTGCTTGATGGGCGCGACATCTGACATCATTTCTCGGAACAGCTCAAATTCGTTTTTATCACTCATCACTACAGTGCCATGTGCGTCGTGGAGTCATTTTGGGACAGTATAAACGAAAATAAAAAAAGAAACCTAGAGTCACACTCTGTGACCAACCATGCAACTCTAGGTTAAGCAAGTTTGCTTAAAGATAGGTAGGCAATAAAACAGGTTATTGAGGTTTGGAAGTCATCACCTTGTAGACAAAATAGCCGCCGAAAAAGCTGATCAGGCCAAATGTACAGATGATGACAATCATGGATGACAAGCCCACGGCGTTGCCGAAAAGTAGATCAAGCCAAAAGTCCATAGTCTGTACCCTCGTGTCCGTTAATGTAGGGTCAGGATGCCAATAGGAAGCAGGTTGAATACTGATCAGGATCAAGAGAAATGGCGAACAAATTATCAACATTTGTTAACAACGATCTGATCACAAACTGCGCGCAACTGATGCGAGTTTCACCGTTTAAAGTGGTTGAATGAAAAAATACGCCGCTAGGGCTTGAGGTTTCGCGATGCTTGAGTATGATAGGCGACCTCAGCAGGCAGGATGCGCTTAAACGCATACTGAGCTGCTTGACAAGTTTGCCACCCATTCGTAAAACTTGTCAGAGATGTCGGTGAATAGCGCAGTTTGGTAGCGCATCTGGTTTGGGACCAGAGGGTCGGGGTCCGGAAGCCGGTCCAATCGAATCCTTCTTCACCGACCACTATTTTTAAGCTCGGTAACCTAGGGTTGCTCGGCTGATGTAAAGAACATTGTCGGTGAATAGCGCAGTTTGGTAGCGCATCTGGTTTGGGACCAGAGGGTCGGGGGTTCGAATCCCTCTTCACCGACCACTATTAAGGTAGTGGAGAGCGAATTTGGTCGGGGGCCGGGAGCCCGGTCGCATCGAATCCCTCTTCACCGACCACTATTTTAAACTGAGTGATCGAAGGTTACTCAGTTGACGTAAAAATTATTAACGGTGAATAGCGCAGTTTGGTAGCGCATCTGGTTTGGGACCAGAGGGTCGGGGGTTCGAATCCCTCTTCACCGACCAACGCAAAACCCCAGCCTTTTGGCTGGGGTTTTTTCATTTCAAAATGGAGCATCGGAATTATGCTTGCAGAGGGTCGGGGTCCGGAAGCCCGGCCCCGCGGAAGGCCGCCCCATCGAATCCCTCTTCACCGACCAACAAGAAACCCCAGCCGAGAGGCTGGGGTTTTTTCGTTATAGTGGCAGGGTGTTTATGGTTTTGGGTAATGCTGGAAGGCTTGTGTGTTGCCTTCGTCATCAAACGCCATCACTGTGTAGGGCTGGTGGCGGTCACCATATTCCATGCCCGGCGAGCCGATCGGCATGCCAGCTACCGCCAGGCCTTCTAACCCAGTATGGGTCGCGAGTAGCTTTTTCACCTCTTTGGCTGGCACATGCCCTTCAATCACATAGCCGTTGATACGTGCGGTATGGCACGATTGCATCTCCGCGGGTACGCCCATTTCTTGCTTGATGGACGCCATATCGTCATGCGGTTTAACCTCCAGCTCAAAACCGGCTTGCGCCATATGCTCAACCCAGTCGTCGCAACAGCCACAGCTGGGAGATTTATACACCACCCCGCTTGCGGCCATCGCTGAGGCACTCATCAGACTCACGGTCGCTGCAAGTAGTTGTAAACGCTTCATTGTCGCTCCTTGTTATTTGTCGTTTGATTTTATTTTGAAAAAACGTAGTCGATTGGCGTTGGTCACCACCGTAATCGAAGATAGCGCCATCGCGCCCCCTGCGATAACTGGGCTGAGCAACATGCCAGTAAATGGATAAAGGATGCCGGCCGCGACTGGGATCCCTAAGGTGTTATAAATAAAGGCCCCAAAGAGGTTCTGCTTCATATTGCGCACGGCGGCTTGAGACAAAGCAATCGCGTTGGCGAGAGCGCCGAGGTGTTGGTGCATTAACGTAATTTGCGCACTTTCTATGGCAATATCACTGCCACTGCCCATAGCGACACCTACATCGGCTTGTGCGAGTGCAGGCGCGTCATTAATGCCATCACCGACCATAGCGACGCGTTTGCCTTGCTGTTGCAGCTGTTGAATTTGTTCCGATTTCCCATCGGGTAGCACCCCAGCAATCACGTGATCAATCCCTAGCTGACGACCAATGGCATTGGCCGTATCAGGGTGGTCACCAGAGAGCATGATCACTTCGAGCCCTTGCGATTGCAGGTTGGCAACCGCCTCAATCGCATCGTCACGAATAGGATCACTGACGCCAATCAGCGCTTGCACACTGTCTGCATTGGCAAGATAGATGGCGGTCTCGCCACGCTGAGTCATGGCATCGATGGCACTTTGATGGGAGGAAGTCTCTATCCCCTGTGCGTCCATCCAGGCTTGGTTGCCAATGAAGTAACGCGTACCATCAATCTGCGCCTGGATCCCTTTGCCAGATTCGCTGTTAAAGTCGTTTGACGTTGGCAGCGAGAGATCCTGTGCCTTGGCATAATTAACAATGGCCTGCGCCAGCGGGTGCTCGGAGTGTTGCTCCAGTGAGGCGGCGATCGCCATCAAGTGCTCTTGGTCGCCGTTAATCGCTTTTACATGGGTCACTTCCGGCTGGCCGCGTGTCAATGTGCCGGTTTTATCAAAGACCAGAGTATGGAGTTTGGCCGCGGTTTGTAGCGCATCCGCATCACGAATTAATACCCCGACTTCGGCCGCGCGACCGACCGCCGCGGTGACCGATAAAGGCGTGGCGAGGCCAAGCGCACATGGACACGCGATGATTAGCACGGTAGTGGCGGTGACTAGCATATAGCTGACCGACGGTTCGGGGCCGACAACATACCAGATAGCCGCTGTGACCAACGCAATGGCGACCACGATCGGTACAAACACCGCGGAAATGCGGTCGGCAAGCTTGGCCAGCTCGGGTTTACTGCTTTGAGCTTCGCGCACCAAATCGATAATACGCGCCAGCATGGTATCGCTACCGACGCCGGTGGCTTTAAACGTCAAGCTCCCTTTTTGGTTGACTGTCCCGGCGTGCAGGGTGTCTCCCTGTTGTTTGCTGACCGGCACGGGTTCACCCGTGAGCATCGACTCATCGATATAGCTGTTGCCATCGACCACTTCGCCATCTACCGGCACTTTCGCCCCCGGTTTTACCCGTAGCGTCATCCCTTGTTTAATTTCATCAAGCGGGCGCTCCGTCTCCTGGCCGTTCTCGATAACCAGCGCCGTGGGCGGCTGCAAATCAAGTAGCTGATCAAGCGCTTTGGAGGTATTGGCACGCGCACGCGCTTCAATCGCGTGGCCTAAGCTGATTAAACCAATGATCATCGCTGAGGCTTCAAAGTACACATGACGTGCCTGCTCGGGGAACAGGGCAGGGGCAAGCACCACCGCAGTAGAATACAGCCATGCCGCGCCTGTCCCGAGCGCCACCAAGGTATCCATGGTGGCACGTTTGTGCTTCAGTGCTTGCCAGGCATTGGCGAAGAAATGACGGCCCCCGGTGGCGAGCAGCAAGAGGGTAAGGATGGCCACCGCGCCCCACGCCCACTGATCTTGGTTGGATTGAATGGTCATGCTGCCACCCAATATCCCCCAAGCCATTATCGGGCCACCCAGGCCCAAGCCAGCGATCGTGCTGCGTTTAAAGTTTTTTAACTCGGCGGCTTGTTGGTGCTGCTGGCGCTCGCGACGATCATTGTCATCCTCGACTTTCTCTGCGCCATAGCCAGCGTTTTCCACGGCCTCAACGATGGCGTCAGGTGCGGCGTTGCCTTTTACAATCGCACTGCGCTCGGCCAGATTCACACTTACATTGGCCACACCATCAACGCTGTTGATCGCGTTTTCGACACTGCTTACACAGCTAGCACAGGTCATTCCCGATAATACGTATTGCTGACGGGTCGTCTGGTTGGTAGTTTTTGCGGTGTCATCGCTGGATGAATGCGCTTGTTCAGAGCCAGAAGCGGCGGAGCGGTTGTGTGAACTGTCACTGGGCTCGGCGTCTGACTCTTTATCACTGTCTATGTCTGAGGTTGCGTCATGGTCAGTGTGAGCGCTTTGGTCATCGTTGGTGGCAAGCTCAGCCTGATAGCCGAGCTGATCAACCATTTTAATCAACGTATCAGCAGTTAAGCTGGTGTGGACGTGCGCCTCTGTTTTACTCACCGAATGAGAAAACACCGTGGGCTGCTCGTCCAGCGCTGCTTCGACTTTGGCCACACAACGGCCGCAGTTTAGCCCACTTAAGGTGAAGTAGTGACGGTAGCCGACCTGATAGCCGAGCGCTTCAATCGCGGTAACCGCTTGGCGTAGCGGGTACTCAGTGCTCTCACCCAGGGCTTCTAATGACACTGACTGGGTATCAATGTCCTCAATGCGAACCCCGTCGATATCCTCAAGCGCTTTTGTCACTTTTTTCACACAGCCTTGGCAGCTTAAGCCACTCAGCGGCAGTGTGTAGTAGGTGATGTTAGTGTCGGTGGTGGTCATTGCCTCTCCTTATCGCCTGACGTCATTCGATGTTGGCGATTGTCGCAACTTCAGTTAGGCTAAACTGTAAACCTTATAGCTACTGGAAGGTCAAGCGAGTAAAATGAAAATTCAACAAGTGGCAGAAAAAACCGGCTTAACCAGCAAAACCATTCGCTTTTATGAGCAGAAAGGGCTGATCACGCCACCGCATCGAGCGGAGAACGGCTATCGCGATTATCGCGAGCAGCATATCAATGAGCTGCAAATGATCCGCCGTGCACGATTGGTGGGGTTTACCTTGGAAGAAAGTGCGGATTTGTTGGCGTTATCGCGCGATCCGTCGTTACGGAGTGCCGATGTCAAAGCGCGCGCCGAAAGTAAACTGGTAGAAATTGATGAGAAAATCACGGAACTGGCGGCGATGAAAACCACCCTTCAAGCGCTCACCCAAGCGTGCCCCGGTGATGGAGATGCGCAGTGCCCGATCATCGAAGCACTGCGCGGAGACAGTGAGCTAGGTGAGTTAGACTCTAGCYCCTCAAGTTGTTGCGCGTCAGGGGCTGAACCGCCCGCGACAAACTAACCGTTAGTAAAGCAGCGAATAGAGCTGACGACGATAACGCGACGCGACTTCATTGCCTTGGCCGAGTGCGGTAAGAATATCCATCAGGGTTTTCTTGGCTTCACCCTCGGCATGGTTCATATCGCGGCGAAGAATGTTCATCAGTAACTCCAGCGCCTCTTCACTGCGATTAATCTGATTAAATTGCACCGCCAATTCATAGGCGACGTTGGCATCGTCTGGGTTCTCTTCGAGTTGGGCCTGCAGACGGCGAATTTCAGGGGCATCAACCGCTTGGTTATGCAGCTCAATTTTTGCCACCAAACTTTTGTAGGTCGCGTCTTGGTCTTGCATCAGCACGGTATCCAGCAGCGCTTGCGCCGCATCAAACTGATGAGTCTCGACCAAGCATTCTGCCATCGCCAACTTATACTCGCCTTTATCGCCGTGGCTGGTTTCCAGTGGCTTTAAAATCACCAAGGCATCGGTGTAATTGCCTTCGGCCATGAGCTGACGCGCTTGCTCAAACGCTTGATCTTCCGGGCTGGGCAAATGCTTGTTAAGCATCTCGCGCACGGTCTCTTCATTTTGCGGGCCGGCAAGGCCATCCACAGGTTGACCGTCTTTAAACAGCGCCAAGGTTGGCAGCGCACGCACGCCAAACTGCGCGGCAATAAGCTGCTGCGCTTCACAGTCGATAGTTGCCAGCGTAAAGCTGCCATGGCTGTCGTGAGCAATTTGTTCAACCGTGGGCTTAAGCTCCACGCTTTCAGGCATCATGTTCGCCCAGAAGTACACCAGCACCGGCGTGCGAGACGACGACTCGAGAATCTGCTGAAAATTATGCTCGGTTAATTCGACGATATAGTTTGCGTTCATCATGGATCCTGACCAAGTGGATTTTCCTTAAGGGTGGGGGCAAACGTGCAGAAATTCAAGCAACTGGGCGTGTATTTGGGCGTGTGATGGTGGATCGTACCGAAAGACGAAAAGGGGCGAAACGTAACAGGCACGAAAAAGCCACCCGAAGGTGGCCTGTTTCGTCGGTCTGCAAGCGAAGTCATTACAAAGCAAGTGCGAGTTACAACACGAGCACCACGCACAAAGCGACGCTCAAGCAGAGCCAGTTCAATTGATGCAAGGTCATCAGCCGGCTCCTTTATGATTGTTATCGAGGATGTTGCGTTGTCGATGGACAGTGTCCTAACGGACGTTGTCCACCAGTGACTACCAGATTAGCGCTCGTCTATGACAAAAGTATGACAAATGCGACAGCAGCCACGCTTTTGTGGTGGTTTTTTCGCTGTTGCATCAACCGCCTTTGAGCAATACCCGATCGAGCCAACGACTGGGAAGGAGCCGTTTGAGGATTGCCATCCACACTGTCGGTTGGGTCACGCGATAACGCACTTTGGGGCGAGGCGAGAACAAGGCATGCGTCAGCGGCGCGACAAGCGCGTCGGCAGGCAACGTATATTTGTTGCCGCCTTCGTCCGCCGCGAGGCGGTCAAGTTGGGCTTGGTAGGCCTGCTGATGACGGCTTTTATTGAGGTCGACCCAGTGTTTAAAGGCGCTGAGCGCATTGGCACGAAATGCCGTTTCAATTGGGCCAGGCTCAATCAAGCTCACCTTAATCGGTGTGTCGCTCAGCTCTAAACGCAAAGTATCGGTCCAGCCTTCGAGGGCAAACTTGCTGGCGTTATAGGCACCGCGATACTTCAATGCCACGATGCCCAGCACCGAGCTGTTTTGCACAATGCGTCCTTCGCCGTAATTAAGCAGCATCGGCAATAAGGCTTGGGTTAAATGGTGCCAGCCAAACACATTGGTCTCAAACTGAGCGCGTAAGGCATCGGTGGGCAAATCTTCCAGCGCGCCGGGTTGGCCATAAGCACCGTTATTAAACAGTGCAAAGAGTTTGCCGCCTGTCATTTGCTCAACCGCCTCGACTGCCTGGTTGATGCTGGTCGTGTCTGACACATCCAATTGAATACAGGTTAAGCCTTCTTGCTGTAACCGGCTGACATCGTCTGGCTTTCGGCAACTGGCAATCACCGTGTGCCCTTGCTCATGCAAAGCTTTGGCGCAGGCATAGCCGATGCCGGTGGAGCAGCCGGTGATTAAAATGGCGTTGTTTAATGGCGAAGCCGTTTCCATGACATCCTCACTCATGATTGTGGCGCGTCGGATAAATAAGGCGCGAGCTTTTCTGCCATAAAATCGGCAATCCAAGCTTGTGCGGCGGGCATCGGGTGAATGCCATCATCACGCATCCATTCAGGCTTTTGGATCACAGTCTCCATAAAAAAGGGCAGCAAGGGGGTTTGTGTTTGCGCTGCCAGTGTAGGATAAATATCAGCAAACCCTTGTGCATAGCGCTGACCATAATTAGGCGGGATTTGGATTTGTACCAACAAAGGCGTGGCATCGGCCGCGCGGGTTTGAGTGATCAATTGCTTAAGGTTGTCTCGTATACGTTTAAATGGCCAACCGCGTAGGCCATCGTTGCCGCCGAGTTCAATCAGCACCCATTCGGGCTGGTGGTGTTCTAATAATTGCGGCAGACGCTGCAGGCCATTGGCGGTGGTGTCGCCAGAAATACTGGCGTTAATCACCTCAACCTCGACATTATGTTCTTCGAGCGCGCGCGGTAGCTTAGCAGGCCAGGCTTGTTCAGCCGCCATTTGGTAGCCAGCGCTTAAGCTGTCACCAAGGACAAGGAGCGTTTGTGCACTGGCACTGCTCACCCACAAAAAACACAACAAAGTAAGGATGCGTAACATGGCCTCTCCTGTTATTCGAGCCGAAAAAATTGCAAAACATGTCGTGACACGCGAACAACCGCTTACCATTCTGCAGGATGTCTCGCTACAAATCGAGGCAGGCGAGTCGATTGCATTAATGGGTGTGTCCGGCGCAGGAAAATCCACCTTGATGACCTTGCTTGCCGGATTAGATACGCCCAGTGAAGGCGAGGTCGATCTGCTTGGCCACAAGCTTTCCACCTTGGATGAAGATGCGCGCGCGGCGCTGCGAGCCGAATCGGTAGGGTTTGTGTTCCAAAGTTTTTTACTGGTGCCCTCACTGAACGCGCTTGAGAACGTGATGCTGCCGCTGACTATTCGCGGTGAGGAAGAAGATGAAACCCGTGCCAAGCAACTGCTGGCCTCGGTAGGGTTACAAGGACGGGAAACACACTTACCTTCACAGCTCTCTGGCGGGGAGCAGCAACGGGTGGCTCTGGCGCGCGCCTTTATTATCCGCCCACAAGTGCTGTTTGCCGATGAGCCGACCGGCAACCTTGACCAAAAAACCGCGGCGACCATCATCGATTTATTGTTTGAGTTGAACGAAAAGCATGGCACCACCTTGGTATTGGTCACCCACGATCCGGCGCTGGCAAAGCGTTGTCAGCGTACCTTGATGATGGACAGCGGCAAACTACAGGAGCGAGTGAATGGCGAGTAAAAACGGACTACTCAATCGCTGGGCGTGGCGTGAACTGTTACACGGGCAAATTTGGCCAGTAGCGGTGGCGCTGGCACTGATCATCACCTGTGTGTTTGCGCTGTCAGCACTGGCCGATCGCATTGAAAACGTGCTCACCCAGCAAGGGCGCAACCTGATTGCCGCCGATACCGTCCTGCGTACTCGTCAGGCGCTTAATACCGAACAAATTGAGGCGTTTAAACAAGCCGGCGCTACGGTATCTGCCCAAACCCGCTTTGGCACCATGGCGTTCAGCGAGCAAAACATGCAGCTGGTGAGTGTAAAAGCGGTGGACAGCCTTTATCCGCTGCGCGGAGACTTGGTGCTGGAGCAAAACGGCCAAGCGATTGGCGGTGACCGCCGCATTCAACCCGGTGAACTATGGCTGTCTGAGCGGGTGTTCAGCTTGCTGGATGTCAAACCCGGCGACAGCGTCTCGATTGGTAACCTCGATTTAAATGTGAGCGGCACCTTGGCCGCAGAGCCGGAGCTCTCATTTAACCCCTTTAGCCAAATGCCCGCGGTGATGATGCACCGTGCCGATGTGCCGGCTGCGGGCGTGGTGCGCGAAGGCAGTCGGGTGCGCTATCGCTACTTTTTAACCGGTGACGAGCCCAGCTTAAGTGCAGCTAAAGCCAGCTACACGCTGCAAGATGGCGAGCGCTGGGTGGATGAAAACACCTCCGATCGCACTGGCGATATGCTGGATCGCAGCCGTCAGTACTTGTCGTTAACCGTGGTGCTGGTGATTGTGATGGCCGCGGCGACGTTAACCTTAACCTGTCAGCACTATGCCAAAAGCCGTGCGGATTTGGTGGCGATGCTAAAAAGCCTCGGCGCTAGCCAACAATGGGTGCGACGCTGGTTGGCTCGGCAGTTAACCTTATTGTTTGTCCTTGCTACCGCCGTGGGCTTGGCTGCCGGTTACACGCTTGAAGTGTTATTGCGCTTGCCGCTGACCGATGTGCTGCCTTCGCCATTACCAAGCTATGGCTGGGTGCCTTGGGTGCTTGCGCCCGGTGTCGCGCTGTTGGTGGCGCTGCCAGCCTTGGGGGTGCCGCTGCTTAAACTGCTGGATGCGCCCGCGTTGGCCGCCGTGCAATCGCAGGCTGCCATCGGACGTCGCCGTCGTGGCACCGCGGCTGTTTTGATTGCGATACCTGTGGGGGCGCTTGCACTGTGGGCGTTTGACAACACCTTGCTATGGACAGTGCTGGGGGCGATGGCGGTGATGATCGTCTTGCTGGCGCTGGCAGGGTTAGGCCTGCTTAGGTTGGTGAAATCACGGGTGCGTGCGCCGTCGGTCAAGCTCGCCTTAAGCCGAATTACCCGCAACAAACTGGCCAGCAGCGTGCAGTTAGGGGCGCTGGCGATCTCCTTTATGCTCTTGGCGATTATCTGGCTGCTGCGCACCGATTTGCTTGCCGATTGGGGACGGATGCTGCCGCCCGATGCGCCTAATGTGTTTGCGCTGAATATCGCCCCGAGTGAGCAGCAAGACTATGTGGGTGAACTCGACGAAGCCAGCCTAATGCGCTCCGATGCCTACCCCATAGTGCGTGGCCGGCTGGTGGGCAAAAACGGTGAGCGTTATCAGCTCCCAACCGACGAGGCCGAGCGCGATGAAGCGGATGAGGCCTTGCGCCGCGAGCTTAATTTTACCTGGCGTGACAGCTTGCCGTCGCACAACGAGGTGATTGCCGGAGACTGGCCAACCGAGAATGGCGTGTCGGTAGAGGCCGACATTGCCGAGCGTTTGGAGATTGAGATTGGCGATAGCCTGACCTTTAGCGTGACCGGCCAAGACTTTACCGCCACGGTGAACTCGATTCGTGAAGTCGAGTGGCGCAATATGCGGCCTAACTTCTACTTTATTTTCGACCGCGAGACGCTCGCCGACAAACCCGCTAACTGGCTGGTGAGCTTCAGGCTCGATGAATCACAAACCCCGCTGCTCAATCGCTTGGCGCGGGAGTATCCGACCGTCACGCTGCTTGATTTGCGCACCATGAGTAGCCGTATTCAGTCGATTTTGCGTCAAATTGGCTTGTCGCTTTCGGTCTTGGCAGGGCTGGCGGTGATCAGTGGCTTGTTGCTGCTACTGACTTTGCTGCGTATCAGCCTGAGCGAACGCCAGCAGGAGATAAACCTCTACCGCACCTTAGGCGCGAGCCGCACTCGTATTCAACGCACCTTGTGGAGCGAATACGGCGTGATGGCCTTTGTATCGGGCTTAATGGCAGTGCTCGGCGCAGAAGCGGCGATGGTCGGCCTGCTGAAATGGGGCTTTGAAATGGAGGTACGCCTGCACCCTGAGCTTTGGGCGGTGTTGCCGGTGTTGGCGGTGGCGCTGGTGTTTGTCACGGTGGCCTCGATGCTGCGTAAACTGATTGACCCGCAACGGCGTTAACGCGATAAAACGTGTCTGATTCGTCGATAACAAAGCGGGTATCAAGAAAATTGATACCCGCTTTTTTGTGCAGAATGGCTAGCAAGTAACACGCTGTGTGATAGAAAAGAGCCGCTATTTAAAAAGTGACTGCATGGCTTCTTCCACCTTGGGGTGCTGGAATTGAAAGCCCGCATCTTCGAGTGCGTGAGGCAGGGCGCGCTGGCTATCGAGCAGCAAATGCGAGGCTTCGCCCATCATGGTTTTAATTGCCAGTGTGGGGACAAAGAACACATGTGGGCGTTTTAAAGCACGGGCGAGCGCCTGGCTAAAACGTTTATTGGTGACCGGCTCTGGCGCGGTGCAATTAAACGGCCCCTTGAGCTCAGGGGTGTTGAGCAGATGGATAATCGCACCGACCATATCATCAATATGAATCCACGGCATGTATTGCTGGCCTTTGCCAATTGGGCCGCCCAACCCGAGTTTATACGGCAGCATCATCCGCTTTAGCGCACCACCTTCAGCGCTTAACACCACGCCGGTACGCAGCAAGCACACCCGCGTTTGTTGCGACGCGCCTTTTAAGGCAATTTTCTCCCACTGATGACACACATGTTGGGCAAAATCATCGGCATGGACCACCAAGGTTTCGTCAAAGCTGCGATCTTGCTGATCGCCGTAATAGCCTACTGCCGAGCCGCTAATAAAGGTGTGTGGTGGGGTGCTGCTGGCATGAATTTTCTCCACCAGTTTTTCGGTTAGCCCCCAGCGGCTGGTGCAGATAATCCCTTTTTGCTGCTCACTCCAGCGTTTATCGGCAATCGGCTCACCGGCCAAATTAATAATGGCATCAATATCATTGAGGTGAGGGAGGTCATCAAGCCGCTCTAACGGGGTGACCTTATCGCCAAAGCACTGGGAGACCTTTTGCTTGGAGCGGGATAACACAGTGATCTGATGCTCGGTCAGCAAGCGTGGAATTAACGCCTGACCAATCAGGCCAGTGCCGCCAGTGATTAAGAGTTTCATGCCTGATGTCCTAACGTCGGGTAATGGTGATTATTACTAACGCTAAGAGGGTTTTAGACTTAGCGCAAGTGATTGCTTTGTATCCTGTTACGTGCCGCAACCAAAATCGGTTTGATCGCGCAGTTTTATCTTCTGCTCCTCGCACCCCAAATTGGGAGTGCTAACATAAATAGGCACATAAAAGGTGCGTTTTTCATTTTATTGCGCAGGGAGTCATGTCGCCTACATGCAAGCGTTATTCAAATCATTGCTAGGAAGCTTTCGCGATCTCTTACCTATCATCCTAGTGATTGGCTTTTTTCAAGTGATTGTTCTGCAACAACCGCTGCCGAATTGGATATCCATCACCTTTGGGTTGGTGCTGGTGGTCGTCGGGCTGACCTTATTTGTATACGGCTTAGACATGGGGCTATTCCCGATTGGCGAATCCATGGCGCACTCCCTTGCCCATAAAGGTAGCTTAGGTTGGTTGATTGCGTTCGCGTTTTTGCTCGGCTTTGGCACCACCATTGCCGAGCCCGCACTCACCGCGGTGGCGGCAGAGGCGGCAGATGTCGCCGCTAACGGCGGGATGATACACACCAGCGAAGCGGCCAAAGACAGCTACGCCAACGGTCTGCGGCTAACCGTGGCGCTCTCGGTTGGGTTTGCGATTGTGCTGGGGGTGGTGCGAATCATGAAAGGCTGGCCGATCCACCGTTTGATTATTGGCGGCTATTTGCTGGTGGTGGCGATGACCATGGTCGCACCGCCGAGTATTATCGGCATTGCCTATGACTCAGGTGGGGTGACCACCTCGACCATCACGGTGCCATTGGTCACCGCGCTCGGCGTGGGACTGGCGACCGTGATCAAAGGGCGCAACCCCATGGTGGATGGCTTTGGCTTGATTGCCTTTGCCTCCCTGTCTCCGATGATCTTCGTGATGGCCTACGGCATGGTGGTGGCATGAATAATCCACTCACCCTGTTCCTCGACACCTTTTTCTCCACCGTGCGCGATGTGATCCCGATTATCGCGATCATCTTTGGCTTTCAGCTGTTTGTATTGCGCAAAGCGCTCAACAACCCCAAACGGATCTTTCTCGGCTTTTTCTATGTCATTCTCGGCTTGAGCCTGTTTTTAATGGGGCTCGAGTTGGCGCTATTCCCACTCGGTTCGTCGATGGCCGAGCAGCTGACCGCTCCCGACTTTGTCGGCGCAGCACTCAAAGCAGGCGGCGAGATCGACTGGCAAGCCTATTACTGGGTGTATCTATTTGCCGCAGCGATTGGCTTTAGCACCACGGTGGCTGAACCCTCATTGATTGCAGTGGCGATTAAAGCCGCCAAAGTCTCGGGCGGGGCGATCCGGGTGAACGGCTTACGTGCCTCAGTGGCACTGGGCGTCGCCATGGGGATTGCCTTGGGGTGCTACCGCATTGTGGTGGGCGATCCGCTTCATTACTACATCATCACCGGCTATGTGGTGGTGGTGATCCAAACCTATTTTGCTCCGCCGTTTATCGTGCCTTTGGCCTATGATTCTGGAGGAGTGACCACCTCAACCGTGACCGTGCCTTTGGTGACGGCGCTAGGGCTGGGGCTAGCCTCTACCGTACCGGGAAGAAACCCGATGCTCGATGGGTTTGGCTTAATTGCGTTTGCCAGTTTGTTTCCGATGATCACCGTGATGGGCTATGCCCAAATCACAGCCTATTTACAGAAAAAGCACGCACAGCGTTCATCGTAAGGAGAGCCTATGCGGTTCAAATTAATCATGGCGTTTATTGAAGATGCCAAAACCGATGCGGTGCTCGATGCCGCCAGACAAGCCGGCGCTACCGGCGCGACCATTATTAACAACGCGCGTGGCGAAGGCTTGGTGAAAAAGAAAACCTTTTTAGGGCTGACGCTGGATGTGCAGCGAGACGTGGCCATCTTCCTGGTGGAAGAGCACTTAGCGCGCACCATACTCGAAACCATTAATGATGTGGGCGAGTTTGATGCCACCTCCGGCAGTGGCATCGCGGTGCAAATTGATGTGGAAGATGCCGTGGGCGTAGCCCACCAAATGCGAGAATTAACCGAAGTGGTGAAGGACGAGTTATGAAACAACATAAAACGGTAAGAGATGTGATGCATGCCCATGCCGTGTGTATTGATGGGCTCACCACGGTCGAAGAAGCTATTCGCATTGCACGCGAACAAGAAGTGAAAGCGATTATCGTCAATAAACGCGATGAGCATGACGAATTCGGCATTGTGTTAATGAACGACATTGCCAAAAAAGTGCTCGCCAAAAACCGCGCGCCATCACGGGTCAACGTTTATGAAATTATGACCAAACCCGCGCTTAGCGTCTCTCCCAATATGAATGTGAAATACTGCGCCCGTTTATTTGAACGCTTCGGCATCAGCCGCGCCCCCGTGATCGAAAACGGCCAAGTCCTCGGCATGGTCAGTTATAACCTAATAGTGATCTACGGCATGCTCGCCGAAGAAGTGGAGAGTCAGCATAGGAAGGATTAGGGGGGGAGATTGGTGGTTTTTGGGGGAGAAGTAGGGGAAATTTTTTATATCTCATTTTCTCGATCCCCCTCCGTGTGGTGGTACCTAATAGCCAAAACGAATCACTTAGTCGCCAGAGTGGGTGAAGTGAAGTTTTACTTATCGAATACGCATTTTGTGATGTGTATCAATTGATCAATTAATTAACTGATGCATTGGGCATAGCATCAATCAATGCTTTGGAAATTTAAGGGCTAGTTCTGATGCACTGGCTGACTCAAAAATAGAATGACTGGACCGATACGGATATGACTAATAACACGCAGGCAGAAATAAAAGATACGAAAAAAAACGAAAAGAGAGATGAAATCATTATTGACTTGTTTGCTCCCAATCTTCCCGGAAGTACTAAAGAGGGGGACCTTATTCAGAAAGGACTGCGCGATCAGTTAGTCGATGGTATTCGCGACTCTATTAATAGAAATGAGTTAACTGATTCGACTGACGTTACGCGGTTTATTGATGAGTCTGGTCGTAACGTTTTCTTTGTTGATGGTACCCGTGGTGCGGGTAAAACTACCTTTATTAACAGTGTTGTCGAGCGGTTTAATAATGACAGAAGCGACGCAGGAACTGATATAAAATGCCTTCCGACTATCGACCCAACCAAGCTGCCACGCCACGAACCGATTCTGGTCACAGTGACAGCTCGCTTGAACAAAGTGGTATCCGACAAATTAAAAGGGGGCTGGTCATCGAGTCTCTTCTCAAAGCAAAAGGAGCAATGGCAGGGTCTATTGGAGCAGCTACATCGCGGTTTACATCTGTTAACCGATAAAGAATACAAGCCGGAATATTTCAGTGATGCTTTGAAGCTGGATGCCCAGCTTGATTATTCTATCGGTGGCCAAGATTTATCAGAAATATTTGATAAGTTAGYTGATTTTGCGTGTGAAATTTTAGCCTGCAAGGCCRTTTTGATTTCGTTTGATGATATCGATACACAGTTTGACACAGGTTGGGATGTACTTGAATCTATTAGAAAGTTCTTTAATGGTCAGAAGTTGGTGGTAGTAGCTACAGGAGATCTACGCCTTTACTCTCAGCTTATTCGCGGTAAGCAGTATGAAAACTACGGAAAAACTTTGCTCGACCAAGAAAAAGAAAGCGCTCGTCTAGCAGAAAGGGGCTATATGGTGGAGCACCTTGAGCAGCAATACCTATTAAAGCTATTTCCTGTTCAGAAAAGGATTGAATTGAAAACAATGCTGCAATTGGTCGGAGAAAAGGAAGAGTACGGCGAAGAAAATATCAAAGTTAAAACTGAACCTGGTATGAAAGATCAGGATGCAATAGAAGTCCGATACGCAATTGGAAGTGCTGTTCGAAATGGTTTAAACCTTCGAGAAGGCTCCGACGCAGACATGTACGTCGATGAGCTATTGAAACAGCCAATTCGTTTGTTAATGCAGGTGTTACAAGACTTCTATCCTAAAAAGTATTATTCTAAATCTCATAGAAATGATGTCGCTCAAGAATACAAAGGAAAAGCTATTGAGTTATCAATTCCGAAACTACTTAGATACTCTTTATATGGGTCGATGCTAAGTAGTATTTACCGAGCAGGCTTGAATTATGAACAGCACCGGTTTGGCATGGATGCGCTTTGTAAGGATGTTTTTACTTATGTTAAACAGGATCGTGATTTCAATACCGGATTTTATTTACGACCTCAGTCCGAGAGTGAGGCATTAAGAAATTGCTCGATTTACTTAGCCTCCCAGGTAAGTGAGAATTGTCAGGGAAGTCTGTCAAAATTCCTACAGATGCTTTTGGTTGGCTGTGGCTCCGTTAGTATATTCAACCAGTTTGTGACCGGACTGCTGCAGGCTGAGAATGATAGTGGTAAATCTGAACAGCTTATTAGTGAATATTTAGCCTATATGTCGGTGGGTAGAAATGAAAGTGCTTCCCATTGGGCTAACCGATGTTGTGCTGTAATTTCAAACAGCCCCAATGATTCTAAGACGGGTGTTTTTCTTGGTATGGTGCAGTTAAACCGCCAAAAACGTTCAAACATACCCGAAGGTTTTAATGCGTTTAATATTAACTTAGAGAAGAACTTGGCAAAATCAGCAATGGCAGCTTCCTTAAGCTCAGTCGCTTCGAGCAATCTAATGGACTTCAGTAGTGTTTTCAATCTGATTGGTGCTATCGCTGATATCTCTGCATGTCATCGCGAAAGAACTGCCATTGCTAATGCATTTAATAAAGCTATAGCACAACCAACATGCATCGTTCCTCCATGGAGCGATTCTGCCGCTCGCGCGGAAATGAAAGGGTCAAACAAAAGTACGGATAGTGTTATCTCGCCTACGAATGTTGAAGTTAATCATAATGATAGTGTTGAAGGAGATAAAGAAGAGCAGGAAGTCCGAGAACAGTTCTCTGGCGCTATCGGGAGTGTTGAGAGTTGGCTTGAGAAAGTTGGTGAAATTGAATCTTCAATCCGTCCATCGGCTCTGTTAATTGGTAAAGTATGGACGCGACTCTATTTTAACCTTAACAATGTGGCGGATCAGCATAAAACCAGAATATACAACAACTCGAATAATGGTCGAAAAGCCAGCCAGTCAAATGCTGCGAAGATTATGCGGTTTAATGTCCTGGCGTTTCTTCATGCAGTTTTAGTTGAAGAGAGTTTGTATCATGTGTCTAGTGATAAGACATATCTTGGAGAAGGGTTAAGGCTAAATCCGGTTACTTCGGTTGACGTGTTTGAGGAAAAAATAAAAGAAATTAACGCCGATTTGAAGGATAAAGGAAAAAAATGGGAAGATACTCACCCTTTGTTCTTTTTATTGATTAGTTGCCCAATATTGCATCCGTTCATTTTTCCTCTAGGAGGGGTTAATTGTTCTTCAAGGTCCTATAGAAAAGAGGAAAGCCTGCGCAGTCTTATTGCGGAAATAATTGATCCCGACACAAAAGAAAGCGATTTTTTGTCGGAGAGTGAATTTATCGAATTGTTCAAGGGTGATACTCATAATGGAAGCTATACATCGGAAACTGCCAGTAAAACAATAATGTCACTGAACGTAGCCACAATCGCAGGTGCAAAATACCCTAAACCAGCTGGTAATAGAGACAACTCTTTTTCTGGCGATAATGCAAGCGAAGAGTAATAACTGCCGTGTAAGGATTGGATATGGAATATTTTCTGCTTAATTCTACAAATTTGTTGTCTCGCCTGAGCGCTGCCTCACTGTATGAGTCATCACTTGATGAAGTGGTGGCGTCATCTGTCTTCCTTACTCAATACGAACAGGCGCGCAGTTTGCCCGATCATTTCGCTAAATCGGCTTGGCTATCCTTGGAACAACAACTAAAACAGCGGAGCATGAAAATAGGCCCAATTGCTGCCTTACGCTTGATTGCTGAAAAGTTCGTTAAAAACGAGAAAGGCGGCCCCAAAGTCGATCTCGCCTTGTTCTCGGAATGGCAAACTTTGATGAGTCGTGTGTCGAGCTTGCCAATTATGGCGTGTCATCAGGTATTTGGCTCAGCGTCTGACTGCCAGGAATATAATTTCCGCTGGCCTTTGTACCCTTATCACCCGGCGGTAGAGGACTACATTATCCGCGAACGTTTGCACGAAACTCACCAGCATCTGAATGGCAGTACAAGTGCGGAAGAGTGTTGGTTAGATGCCCTCAAGCAGCCAGAAGTCACTATCAGAGATTTTGAGAAGGGTTGGGCTTCCCAAGAGGTGAAGCAACTCTGTGCCCAAATTGATACTTCCCTGACGCCTGAGGTTTTCAGGGATCGTTTGCAGATTGCCAGCAATATTCGCGAAATTCTTTGTCGAGTGGCTCAGGGAATGGAGCTTCCAGAATGGATGATGTCATTGCAGCATCCACAGCAATTGGCGGATAGCACGGTTTTGCATGAGGGGAGAGAACATGGTTTTACCACAGTGTGGCCAACGGAGGAAAAGTACAACCAAGAGGCTGAATTTAAGTTGCTGGTACTTTTGCTTGAACGTTGGTGTTACGGCGCACCGGAAGGGCTGGAGAGGCTATTGTGGATCTACCTGCTGATTCAAAATCAATATCTGACTTTATTAGTCCAGCGAGACGATTTTTTCGGTTTTGATCAGTTTCAGAAGTACACTATGACGGAGCTAAGGGAAGAAACCGAGAAGTCTTATTTGTCTCGTTTCAACCATGCGCATGGTGTCGGTATGTATTCGCAGGTGCGTTATCTGGAAGGGCGATTTGCTCCGAAGAACGACCCCAGCAAAATGCATAAGCTGCTCTTTAGAGTTTTGCGCGGTTACTGGGAATACCTTAAAGGGCATATGACCGTGGACTGGGTGCACTCCCAGCCATTGAACATCACTCAGGCGCTCGATAATCTTGAGCAGGTTAAACCCAACAATATATGCGCAGACCTAGCGCTAGTGCCACATTTTATTAAGAGAATGCCCAAAAAAAACGAAGTCTATCCCTACGCTTTGCTGTTGAAGGATTTGAAGAATCAGGCAGCGATCCTAACGGACATCCTTAAGTATGAACCGCGCTTGACACGATGGATTCGAGGAGTGGATGCCGCTGCTAATGAGATGCACGCGCCACCGGAGTTGTTTGGACCTCTGTTTCGGGTACTAGCCAAGTCAAGTATAGCCCATTTTACCTATCATGTAGGCGAGGACTTTCCGCATTTGATTAGTGGTATTCGATCCATTGATGATGCTTTGAAGTTTTTACCTCTACGTAATGGAGACCGTCTTGGTCACTGCACTGCTATTGGGATCACGCCTAACACCTGGAAACGCTCTTTGCCCTCACCTTTGTCTATGACTAAAGAAACGCGATTGCTCGATTTAGTGTTTATTTGGCGGGAGTTTCGAAGCCATCCTGAACGGTTGCGTTATGCCAGCGATGCAGCGATTGAAGCGGTTAGTTTAGCCCACGATGTGTTTTCTCTTGAAGAAGATATTTCGATTACAACCCTCGACAAAGTGTTCGAGTTGAGGGGGGTATTGGCTGAATCAGAAGGCCTGCTCGGTGAATTAAATGAGCCACTAAAACCCAAATCCCTCTGGTTGGAAGAGTATGAACACGCTAGAGAGTTGGCGAAGACGGCGGGTATGAAAAAGCCTCTGATGTTGTATCAACAGTGGCTGACAGCTAATAACGTGCGAAAAAAGCGTGCTGAATACGTTGAAGTTGACTTAGAGTATTTGCCAGATGAAGCGTTAGTTTCATTGCAGCAGACAGTGATGGAGAAAATGGCAGATCGAAATATTGCGATTGAATGCCCACCGACCAGTAATACCCGTATCAGCCAGTATCGAGAAGTTAGTGAGCATCATATATTTCGTTGGATGGGCTTGCCGGGTGAGACGATTGAAGGTGATGTACCAATGTCTATTTGCCTAGGATCTGATGATCCCGGGATCTTCGCAGCCGATTTAAAATCCGAGTTCTATCATCTGTTCGTAGTGTTAACCAGAAAGTTTGGTTTGTCCCCTGCGGAGGCTTTGAGAAAGGTTGCTGAGCTGAACGAGAATGGGCGAATTTACCGCTTTCATGATGTTAGGTAGCGCCTATGTATCGAGAGCCCACTGTTTCCTAAATCATTGAACTAATTACTTTAGCGGAAATCGGTAGTGTTCAAGAATCTGTTTCACTCTTATTCCTGACTAATTAATGCTCTTTCTAATGCTTCCCTAACCTTGTCGAGCACAAAACTTACATTGGCAGTTTTTAAGCGACAAACACCCAGCCTAGTGAACTCACATAATAATTCCAAACTGCCAAATTCAGCCTTAAATTTCGCACTATCAATCAAATATCGCTTATCTGCAATGATAGTAGTAAAATCACGCCTAATATCCTTTACTCCATTCACTGTAACTTTCGCAGTAGCTCCGTGCGAGACACGAATGCCATATGAGGACAACCGGGTAACTTTTAAAGAATCAGTCGAGTGCTCCAAGTAACTAACCCATTGCTCAGGAGCTACATTAACTTCAGATAACACTAACCCTAAACCAATTATATCGTGTAGTTTATTTAAAAACTTCCTTAACGAGCGAGGCGGATTAGTTATGTACATGTATTTAGAGTCTGAGATCCAATTAAACTGACATGTGTAATAGTTTACCGATTCAACCTCAGTGACTTCACCAAATGGATTTTCAACCACACTTCGTTGGACTTGTCTCTCAACATACTTCCCTGAAAGCTTTGAAGAAGTAGATACAGAAAGTAAAAAGCCTAAACCAGCTTCTTCTGAATATTGCTGCTCCTTCATTAACCTTGACAACTCAATGAGGTTTAGAGGAAGTTCAGAGTATAGCCATTTTGCTTTAATCATTATCTATACCTTCTTTTTATATAAATTAAGAGTTTTGGCCAAAGCCTTCTCTGATGCATCTCTGAGATTGACGTTGTACTTCTCATTTTCATATGGAGTCGCAGCTTTTCTGGTGACATTGTGCTCAAGAGTTCTAGAGTTGTAAGGATATATACCTCTAACGGTATACATAAACTCCGTACATAAGTCAGGTCTACCAAAACGAGCCTCAAACTCTACCTTGGGTCCTTCATGGCTTTTATTTATTGCCGTCCAGATGATTTTGTAAATATAAAACCCTCGGTTATGAAGCTGCTTAAATTCTGTTGAATCTAATACGCCTTCTCCTGCTAAAGCAGCCTTGTTGATATAGGAAGCTAATCTAGCTTCAACAGTATCATCCTCATCATCCTCATCATCCTCACCAAACTCGTCTTTCTCTACTTGCTCCAAATGATAAACATCAACACTAGAAACATTATCAAACTCAAAGCCAGGAACATCGCGAATTAAGTTGTCAAAGAATTTGCTTCTAAATGCCGCGTCAGTAATAGATTGTAACGAAATTAAAAACTCTTCTAGCTCATTACCTGTATCTTTTACTACCTGCGCTTGAACAGCTTTTTTTAGCGTCTCAGAAACTTCTTTAGCCTTTTTTGTTGATGGAAGTTTCATTACAACCCCATCTTTATCTCTCTCAAGCTTTATTTCGCAAGTCTTAAGTGTGCGCTGGCGCATCTCGGTTTTTCTAAAGTCATGTTCAATATAACTAACCGTTAGCGTTGTTGTATCACTACTTTTAGTAACTTTTACAGAATCATCACCAAGTGCAGTCAAATTCGCCTTTACTGCTGAGCATGCCGCTTGAATTTGCTCGTCCTCTATTTCTCCCTTAAGTTTGGAATGAGTGGTTTTATCTTTCCTGTTTGGATTTTCTAGCAGCTTACCAATCCAGTTGAAATCAGAATGACTAAGTGTTAGAGAGCTAATTTTTTCCACTAACGCATCTTTAGAAGTGCTGTTAGAGACCAGAATGCCTCTTCCTCTTAGGAATGAAGCCAACTCACTGTGAGTTACCTTCTTGTGCTGTAAAGCATCAAATATATTTTTATCAGTTGGGATATAAATGGAAGGACCAGTTTTGATCTTAGACATCTTCTCGCATTCCTATTTCCATGGGATTAAAGCAAGTTGTGAACTTAGTTATACTTTCAGCTTCAATAGCCGCCATCTGTTTCTCACGGGCAGAGTCATTCCCCCACATTTTTAGATATTCACGTTTTGCTTTCTCAAAATTGACTGAGGCATGCCTACATGCATCAGTAAACCGAACTCGTATCATGTAGTCACTACTGAGCATCTGATAGTGGGACATAGCGTCGATAAGATAGATGAACTCATCAACCGTTTCCCCAGACTGGTGGTAATAGATGACAAAGCCACTATCAAAGTCATCCCCCGATCGATGTTTGATAATTAACCAAGGTGATGTTAAAGCTTCAACTGTAGCTGGTTTATCCCATTCGTCACCACAACGACGTGCACGAATCAAATCAGGATAAAAGAAAGTGAAGTCTTTACGACTAGGAAATTTATCATCAGCCTTCAGCTTTTGCATATCACTTACGACATCATAAAGACGCTTAATTAAATGTGGCCCCATTACAATAATTTCTTTGTCTTCCAAAAGTGGGATTTCCCTCAAATCTACTCTTCCCATTAGGTCAGAAAAGTCATAGTCGTATTTATCGTCATGGTTGTAGATGAACAATAACCCTGAAACAGCCCCAAACCCTACATCATCCAGAAGAAATGTTTTTTGCCAACTTTCACTAATGTTTGCGCAATCAACAGACATTGCAAGTGATTTAAGAGCCTTTGAAACAGAGCTCTTATTGATAGTGCCAGCCTTATAACTCTTAAGGTCAGTGTTTAGATATTTAGTATCACCCGAGTATGGGTCATCATAATAGAATACAACATCTGATGGGTGAGTAGATTTACTATGATGATCTGTTACACATTCCCAGTTTTCATCTTTTGGCAAGCAAGTTTCCCACTTAAACCACTTAAATATATCATCGGAAACTATTTTTGCGAGCTTCTCTATATTTCCAGTTTCTGCCATTACTAATATCTCGCTATAATCACTTCGGTAATGTGTACACTAAATTAAGCGTCACAATGAAATAATAATTCCTTGTGAAGTGTTAAGCAATTGACTATGTGAAAAATGTTGACACAGAACGGATAATATAAATTTTTCCATACTTTGGAGTTATGCATCAATTACTAGCTTTCGCTTTTGCAAAACAGATCTCTGTCTATTGGCACCCCAAAGCCCGCAGTATTCAGCGCGCGCTTAGTCATTTTATTAGTCACATTTGCTGGCCTGCCAGCCTTTGATAGCAGTACCGCTATAGTCACTATGAACTCTGTGACTTCGAGTCACCAAGCCTCAACTCCACCCCTAACGCATTCACAATCGCTATCAGTGTCTTGAGGGATTGCCTTTTTGGCTAAGTGTGCGGTAGAGCGTTTCTCGTGAAAGACCGGTTTGCTTGGCGATATCTGCCATTCCTTTGGCACGAGCGACCACGCCTAGTGCATCGGCGATAAATGCGGGATCGCCCGTTTGCACCGCTTCGTCTAAGTAAGCTTGAAGTGCTTCTTGATTGTCCAAGAACGCTGCTGGGTCAAATGGGGGTGTCGTTATCATCGGTAACCGCTATCACGTTTAGCGCTCTACCGTGATTTGTTCGCGCCATTCCGTCAGCCCGCCATTAACCCACAATGTCTCTTCATGTGGCTTTTATGTCGCTTAGTGTCAAGTTGTAGCGTGTTATTCCGGACACACTGTGGCCAGTTTAATCAAGCGACAAGAGGCCGAACATGAATCGCAGCGTCATTCTTACCTGCGCCGTCACCGGTGCGGGCGATACCACGGGAAAAAACCCCAATGTGCCAATCACGCCAAAACAGATTGCCGACAACTGTATTGAGGCGGCGCGTGCTGGTGCCAGTGTCGCTCATATTCACGTGCGTGATCCTGAAACAGGCGGCATTAGCCACAACATTGATCACTTTCGTGAGGTGATGGAACGTGTTCGCGAATCAGACGTCGATATTGTCATGAACATCACCGGCGGTGGTGGCGGGGATTGGGTGCCGGATGCCCAAGACCCAAGCCGTGGTGGCCCGGGCACCGATATGCAAACCCCAGCCGAGCGCCATGCGCCAGTGGGCGAGCTCTTGCCTGAGCTGTGTACCTTAGATTGCGGCAGCCTGAATTTTGGCGACATGGTGTACATTAACACCGCTGACTGGCTGCGTGAGCAAGCCCGAATGGTACAGGCCGCGGGCGTGAAAGCAGAGCTGGAGTGCTTTGATTTAGGCCACGTTTGGTTTGCGCGTCAGCTACAAAAAGAAGGTTTGCTCGAGGGCGATCCGCTGTTTCAGCTGTGTTTAGGCATTCCATGGGGCGCGGAAGCGGACACCGAAACCATGCTGGCAATGCGCAATAAGTTGCCGGAAAACGCCAACTGGGCGGCGTTTGGAATTGGTCGCCATCAGATGCCGATGGTCGCGCAAGCCATGTTGCTGGGTGGCCATGCGCGCGTGGGTTTGGAAGATAACCTCTACCTGGAAAAAGGGGTAATGGCGACCAACGGCGGCTTGGTAGAAAAGGCGAGCACTATCATTGAAAACCTCGGCGGTCGTATTATGACCCCTGCACAAACGCGCGCCGCGCTGAAACTGGTTGACCCTAAAACCGGTAAGCCGGTTGAAGGAGGTGACCAATGAGTAAGCAGTTAGCGGTCATCGGCACTGGCGTGATTGGTAATGGTTGGATTGCGCGCGCCTTGGCGCAAGGCTGGGACGTGGTTGCTTATGATCCCGACCCACAAGCGCCTACTCGCACCCGTGCCTTCGTGGCCAATGCCTGGCCATCGTTAGAAAAGCTAGGCCTTGCTGAAGACGCAGATCCTGCTCGGTTAACCTTTGTTGATAGCCTTGAGCAGGCGGTGAAAGAGGCCGATCTGGTTCAAGAGAACGTGCCGGAGCGCATTGATATTAAGCGTGAGACCTTGGCGGCAATTGATGCGGCCGCGGCGCCAAACGCGATTATTGGCTCATCGACGTCTGGCTTTAAGCCTACCGAGCTGCAGAGTGATTGTGATCATCTTCCCGGACGCGTCATCGTCGCGCATCCTTTTAATCCGGTGTATCTGCTGCCGTTGGTGGAATTGGTGGGCGGCGAAGCCACTCAATCCGATCATATTGATCGCGCCCATGCACTCTACCAAGAATTGGCAATGCGTCCCTTGGTGGTTAAGCGTGAAATCGAGGGGCACATTGCTGACCGCTTGATGGAAGCGCTGTGGCGTGAAGCCTTGCACCTGGTTAACGATGGGGTGGCGACCACCGAGGAGATTGATGCGGCGGTGGTTTATGGCTGTGGCTTGCGTTGGTCGCTGATGGGCACCTTCTTAACCTTCCATTTGGCCGGTGGCGAGCAGGGCATGCGCCATATGCTAGAGCAGTTCGGCCCGGCGCTAAAACTGCCGTGGACCAAGCTGGAAGCGCCTGAGCTGACCGATGAGCTGATTGATAAAGTGGTCGAAGGCTGTGAACACCAAGCCGCGGGTCGTCCGGTCTCTGAGCTAGACCGTCGCCGTGATGCCTTCTTGGTCGAGCTTTTGGACTTGGTACAAAAATACTGGCCCGAGGCTGAAGGTTTGGAAGGGCGCATCTAATGGCACTGTTAAAGATAGACGTCGCCCCCGAATGGGTCGATTATAACGGGCACATGAACGACGCCGAGTACGCGCGTGTGTTCTCGCTGGGTGTCGATGCGTTGATGGCCACCATTGGCTTGGATGACGCAGGCCGCACCCAACATCGCTACACCATTTATACCTTAGAAACCCATTTGTGTTACCGACGTGAGGCGCATCAAGGCCAGACCTTGGTGGTCGACGTGACCGTGTTAGCGCGGGATCAAAAGCGCCTGCATGTGTTTATGCAAATGTGTGATAGCCAAGGTGAGGTGCTGGCCACCAGCGAGCAGATGCTGATGGGCATCGATACGCAAACCGGTCGCCCCGCACCGTTTCCGGATGCTGTCGCCAGCCTGATTGAGCGGCTGCCTGCCGCATCCTACAATGAGTGGCCCCAGCTTGCTGGGCGTCGCATTGGTCTGCCCAGTAGGCCGTGAGCGCGTCGTCACCGAGATGGTGAGCCATCATGAGGTCCCGCCCAGCAGAGCCTGGGCGGATTACGGGATCGCCGGCCCGACTTCCGGCTCAAGGAGGAATCATTATCGCTACTTCAACACCCCCACACTCACCCCAACGCGGTGACAGCCAGCAGGCTGCTACCTCGACCGATTATATGGTCACCGAGCTTGCGCAAGGTGGCTTCTTTCAAGGCATGCATCGCGGCATGACCATTTGTTCAGCCGTGCTGGTACTGGCATTTGTATTGTTCACCGGCTTTCAATCCGAGACGGCCAGTGTCTTGTTTGGCACTACGCGCACCTGGATTGAAAGTACCTTTAGTGGCTACTACCTGGTCACCGTGATGCTGTTATTGACCGTGTGCGGTTTTATCGTTTTCAGCAAGTACGGTAACGTGCGGCTCGGCCCTGACGACAGTCGCCCGGAGTTTAGTAACTTCTCTTGGTTCTCGATGCTGTTCTCTGCCGGCATCGGTATCGGCATCCTGTTTTTTGGGGTGGCCGAACCGATTTTTTACCTCGATAACACCGGCGGATTTGGTTATCCCAACAACCCCCACGCTGATATGGCGGGCGCGGCTACCATTGGCTATGAGCGCGCCATCGATGCGCTGCGGGTCACCGTGTTCCACTGGGGGCTGCATGGCTGGGCCATCTATGTGATTGTCGGTATGTCGCTGGCGTATTTTGCCTACCGTAAGCAACTGCCTTTGGCCCTGCGCTCGGCGCTTTATCCTTTTATCGGCGATCGTATTTTCGGCGTCTGGGGCCATCTGTTTGACATCCTCGGGGTGCTCGGTTGCGTGTTTGGTGTGGCGACGTCGCTCGGACTTGGCGTGAGTCAAATGGCCGTGGGGCTGGAGCGCTTGATGGGTATCGCCTCTGGCTTATCGACCCAACTGGTGTTGATTGCGGTGATTTCGTTTATCTCGATTGTGTCGGCGGTCTCTGGCGTGCGCCGCGGGATCCGTATCATTTCGCAGATGAATATTTGGGTGTCGGTGTTTGTGGTTGGCGTCTTTTTAATTGGCGGCCCCACACTGTGGCTGTTCGGCGCGTTTGGCGAGACCTTACTCGACTATGCGATTAACTTTATCCCCATGGGGCTGTGGTTTGCCGACGAGCCGGGTACGGTAGATTGGCAGCAGGCTTGGACTATTTTCTATTGGGGCTGGTGGCTTGCCTGGGCACCGTTTGTAGGGTTGTTTATTGCGCGTATTTCCAAAGGGCGCACCTTGCGTGAGTTCGTGTTGGGGGTATTGTTTGTGCCTACCTTGCTGATCTTTGTTTGGTTGGTGATTTTTGGCGGCAATGCTATCTATCAAGAGCTGTATGCCAGTGGTGGTGTGGGCAGTGCCGGCATTATCGACTTGGTTAATGCTTGGGAGCTGCCAGCGGCCTTATTTGCGGCAGCTGATGGCATTGTCGGTACCGGGACGTTCGGCTGGATACTCTCGGCTCTGATGGTGTTCTTGCTGATGAGCTGGTTTGTGACCTCGTCGGACTCGGGCACCTTGGTGCTGACGACAATCTTATCTCTGGGGGACGAGGAGCCGCCGCGGCGTTTCCGTATTATCTGGGGCGTGGTGATTGGCTTGGTGGCGGCGACGCTGCTAATGGCCGGCGGCCTTAAGGCGCTACAGACGGCGTTGATCGCGGCAGCCTTGCCACTGAGCGTGGTGATCCTGGTGATGACTGCCGGGGTGCTGATCTCACTGTTTGGTGAATCGCGCCGCTCGCTAGTGGCGGCGAAAAAATAGCGATTCGCCAAAAAGTAGCGGGCTGCCCAAAAAGAGTGGCTTAAGGCGTCGCCTTGTGACGCTTTGAACGCGATATCCGTTCACTCCGTTACCGATCAAGGTAGTGGGGTGAGCGGCTTTTATATCTATCTTGCCTTTCTTCTTTTACTGGCTTTGGGCTTTGCGCATCTGGCGCGGTGACACACCGTAGTGGGTGCGAAACGCGCGGGAAAAACTCGAGCTTGAGCTAAAGCCACACGCCAATCCCACGGATAACACATCAAGATCGGTTTCTTTTAGCAAATAATGGGCGCGCTCTAGCCGTAACCCCAAATACCAGCTTCGTGGTGACTGGTTCAACTCGCTGTCAAAAAGCCGTTGCAGATGGCGAAGCGAGATACCACTGCGCTGAGCCACCTCCGATAAAGGCAGCGGGGCTTCTATATGGCGTTCCATCACATCCACCGCTTCGACCAGACGTCGGCGATGGGTGCCTAAACGGCGGGCGAGTGTCATTCGCTGTTGATCGCGCCGGGTACGAATGCGCTCGTGCACTAGCTGCTCAGAGACGTCGATCGCTAACTGGGTGCCATGGCGACGCGCAATCACATCCAGCGCCATGTCCATCGCCGCTGCGCCCCCTGCGCATGAAAAACGCCGCTGTCCCAGCTCAAATAGCTCATCTGAGGTCCTGACTTCCGGAAAGCGCTCTTGAAACGAGGGCAGGCTTTCCCAATGTAAGGTGACCCGCTCACCCTTGAGCAAGTCGGCAGCGGCCAGCAAAAAGCAGCCGGTATCGAGCCCACCGAGCGCGCACCCCGCCGCATCAAGACGGTGCAGCCAGCGCATTAAGGGGCGACTTAAATAAGCTTCAGGATCAAAGCCGCTACACACGGCCAGTGAGGGCAGGTCATGCACCGCATCAATGGCTTTGTCGGCCAGCAGTGACATGCCGTTAGACGCCTTCACCGGTTTGCCATCCTCACTGATCATTTGCCAATCAAATAGCTGCTTGCCACTGATTTGGTTGGCAATACGCAGTGGCTCGACGGCAGAGAAAAAGGCCATCATCGAAAAGCGGGGCAGTAAAAGAAAGCCGATACATTCTGGTATCGGGCCTGTGTATTCAAGACGCATGACCGCAAGCTAAACGTGAAGAGTGATGAACTATGATGACTGGCCGCCGCTATGGGGGTCAAGTTAAGGGGGAGCGTCTTTGTCCCGATACTATCCTTATATGTCCTTTTAGCCACTTTTGAGCGTGTGGTTWGGTGCTTATTATTTCGTCACTAACGCAAAGCATAGTGACACTGGAGCGCAATCATGAAAATCACACAAATTCGTAATGCAACACAAATAATTGAATATGCAGGTAAAAAATTCCTCATTGACCCGATGTTAGCCCCGAAGGGGACGTACCCCGGCTTTGAAGGCACAGCCAATTCGCACCTATCGAACCCCACCGTTGAATTACCTTTACCGATTGAAAGTATTATCGATGTGGACGCGGTGTTATTAACTCATACGCACCCAGATCACTGGGATGGGGCTGCCGTGAACATAATCCCCAAAGATAAAACGATTTTTGTGCAACATGAGGGGGATGAAGCCATTTTACGCTCTCAAGGGTTTACCAATGTGCAGATCTTTTCTGAAGAGGTTGATTATCATGGTATTTCATTTATCCGCACGGTATGCCAACACGGCTCTCATGCTGCTTTTCAAAATGAACAAATGGCGGACATATTAGGTGAAGTGACGGGGGTTATCTTCTCGCACGCGACGGAGGAAAAGCTGTATTTGGTTGGTGATACGATCTGGATCCCAAGTGTTGAACAAACCATGATAAAACAACAGCCAGGTGTGGTTATTCTCAACACAGGTTGGGCACATGTCCTTGGTTTCGGCCCTATTATCATGGGTAAGGAAGATGTGCTCAAAACACATCAAGTGCTGCCTGAAGCTAAAATTGTCGCCACACATATGGGGGCTGTGAATCATGCGTTGGTAACAACGCAAGAAATGCGCGCTTATGCAAAAGCAAACATGATCCATGAGTGTGTGTTTGTGCCAGAAGATGGTGAGACAGTGACCCTTTATGGTGGGTCAATAAAGCATCATAAGATGCTGTGCTGGTGAGCAACACAGAGTAGTGCGTCTTCATTACTCTGTGTTTTAACGATGGAAATGGCCTATGTATCCCACAGACAGTAACAAACTTCCCTCGGTGGCTATTGTCGTTTTTAATCACTTTAGCCCATTTCATATTTCCGTCCCGAGTATTGTGTTTGGGCCTAGCACGTTGAATGAGGCTTTTTTTGACCTCAAGTTAGTCGCAGGAGAACCTGGTCCCATTCTTTCCGATATTGGTATGGAAATTCATACTGAGCATCAGCTGGATGCGCTAGCGCACAGCGACATCATCGTCATTCCCTATTGGCGAACCATTGATGAACGCCCCAATGAAGCACTGCTTGCTGCGCTTCAACGTGCTCATGCCCGAGGCGCATTCGTTGTTGGTTTATGTCTTGGCAGCTATGTGCTTGCCTATGCGGACTTGCTGGTAGGAAGGCGAGCGTCGACACATTGGGAACTAGAACAAGACTTTAGCCAACGGTTTCCGTGTGTTTTGCTGGATACGAATGCCTTGTATGTTGAGGATAATCGCGTGATCACTTCAGCAGGTACGGCTGCCGGGATTGACTGTTGTCTCTATATTTTCCGCAAGTTCTACAGCAGTACCATTGCAAACCGAGTGGCAAGAAGAATGGTCGTGCCGCCATATCGTGATGGTGGACAAGCTCAGTTTATCGACCAACCCATACCGGTGACGTCATCCGACTCTCGTATCAATGCGTTAATGGAGAATATCAGACGTAACCTCAGTCAAAAGCACTCATTGGATGTGCTCGCTGAGTCTGTGATGATGACCCGCCGCACGTTTACCAGAAAATTTAGCCGGGCGACAGGAATGTCATTTGGAGAGTGGTTGACCACCGAGCGACTAAATGTCGCTCAAGATTTGCTTGAATCTACGGACTTATCTATCGAGCAGGTTGTCGAAAAAACAGGCTTTAGCTCGGTGCTTATGTTCAGAGAAAAGTTTAAAGCGCGCTATGAAGTGACGCCTAATCAGTGGAGAAAAGCGTTTTATCGTCAATCCAATAATCAGACCTAAGTGTCAGTTGGGTTGTTCTCTGCATCAAAAAGCCCGCACTTTTCAGCACGGGCTTTATTATTTCAGTATGTTACGCGTAGTGGCTTACCAGCCTTTTACCACGGCGCCGTCAAAGATTTCCATCGCGGCGTTGTAAACGGCGTCGGTTTGGTAGGCTTTAACAAAGGTTTTCACGTTTTCCGCGTCGACGTTTTCTTTACGCGCCACAATCAGGTTCACGTAGGGTGATTCTTTGTCTTCAACAAAGATACCGTCTTTGTTTGGCGTTAGGCCCACGCCGGCTGCAAAGGTGTTGTTGATGATAGCCAAATCGACATCTTCTAACGAGCGAGGCAGTTGTGGGGTTTCTAGCTCGATGATTTCTACGTTTTTCGGATTCTCAACGATATCCAGTTTGGTGGCGTTGATGCCTGCGCCTTCTTTGAGCTTGATGATGCCTTGCTGCTCAAGCAATACCAGTGAACGGCCCAGGTTCGATGGGTTGTTTGGCACCGCAATTTTACCGCCTTCTGGTAGATCCTCGACGCTATCTAGCTTGTAAGAATACGCTGCAATCGGATACACAAAGGTGTTGCCGGCAATCGCAAACTCATAACCACGGTCTTTGATTTGTGCGTCCAAGTAAGGTTTGTGTTGGAAAGCATTCACGTCGACCGAGCCATCATCCAGTGCCGCGTTGGGTGACACGTAATCGGTAAAGGTCACCAGCTCTACCTCAAGACCGAGCTTTTTCGCTTCTTCCACCGCGTGTTCAGCCACTTGTGCTTCTTCGCCGGCCATCACGCCCACGGTGATGCTGTTGGTATCGGTTGCGGCTTGTTCTTTCTCGCCGCAGCCAGTCAGCACCAAGGTTGAGGCAAGGCCAAGAGTGGCAAGTAGTGTTTTGATCGTGGTTTTCATTGTCTGTCTCCCTGTTTGGAACATATTCGTCATTATTGTGTTTGATTTAGCGGTGATCGGCGCGTCGCACCAAGTAATCACCAAAAGATTGAATCGCTTGCACTAAGACTACCAACATTACAACGGTGATCAGCATCACTGTGGTGTCAAAGCGCTGATAGCCATAGCGGATGCCCACATCCCCAAGGCCGCCGCCGCCGACCGCACCGGCCATGGCCGAGTAGCTCACCAAGGTAACCAAGGTAATGGTCGCGCCATTGATGATGCCGGGTAACGCTTCCGGTATGAGCACTTTATAAATAATCTGGAACGGGTTCGCGCCCATCGCTTTGGCCGCTTCCTCTAGCCCAGCCGGTAACTCGAGTAACGCCCCTTCAACCAAGCGGGCAATAAATGGAATCGCGCCGACGGTAAGCGGCACAATCGCCGCCGCGGTACCAATCGAGGTACCAACCACCATGCGGGTAAACGGAATAATTGCCACCAGCAAGATAATAAAGGGGATAGAGCGACCAATGTTCACTATTGCGCCGAGCACCTGGTTAACTTGCGGCTGGCCCAGCAAACCACCGGGTTTGGTCACATGCAGTAACACGCCCAATGGGATGCCAATCACAAACCCCATGATCCCGGAGGCAAACACCATGTACAGGGTTTGGCCAGTGGCTTCGAGGAGCAAGTTGATAAGGGCGCTGTTTTCATTGACCCAGTGAGTGAGTTGATCAATCAACATAGCCGAGTACCTCCGTGTTGACATGGTGCTTGTTGAGGTAAGTGATGGCGTTTTCAACCGCCTCTTTTGGACCCATGATTTCCGCAAGGAGTAGGCCGAATTTCACGCCGCCGGCGTAGTCGATATCTGAGCTTAAAATGCTGATGTCGATATCAAACAGGCGCGAGATCTGGCTGATTAATGGGTCATCGACCGTCGCACCGGTAAACTCGAGGCGCACCAAGGGGTAACTGCCTTCGAAGTATTCTTGTTGTAAGCGCTGGGCAAAATCATGCGGCACTGACAAGTCGAGGGTTGAACGAATAAATTGTTTGGCCAAGTCGGATTTGGGATGCGCAAAAATCTCGCCCACCGGACCGGACTCGACGAGCTCGCCATCGCCAATAATAGCGACGTCGTCACAGATACGTTTGACCACATCCATTTCGTGGGTGATCAGCAAAATGGTGAGATTGAGCTTTTGGTTGATGGTTTGCAGCAGCGACAGAATGGATTGCGTGGTGGCTGGATCCAGTGCGCTGGTGGCTTCATCACAAAGCAGAACGTTGGGGCTTGGCGCCAATGCACGGGCAATGGCGACACGTTGTTTTTGTCCGCCACTGAGGCTGGCAGGATACACATCACGCTTATCGGCCAAGCCGACCAGATCGAGCAGTTCGCTCACGCGTGTTTCAATCTCATCGCGGCTCGAGCCACTTAGCTCAAGCGGCAGGGCGATGTTGTCGAACACGGTGCGTGACGAGAGCAAATTAAAGTGTTGGAAAATCATCCCGATTTTACGGCGCGCTTGGGTCAACTGGCGGCTGGGTAGCGCAGTGAGGTTAGTGCCACCCACTTTGACTGAGCCGCTGGTTGGGCGCTCGAGCAGGTTAACCATCCGGATCAGGGTACTTTTCCCTGCACCGGAGGCACCGATCACACCAAATACTTTCCCCTTGGGAATAAATAAGTTGATGTCATTAAGGGCATGAATTCGGCGTTCCCCGAGTTCGAATACCTTGTTGAGGTTGGTTATCTCAATCATCACATGTCCTTGGCGAATAATTTGATCACAGCAGACTCACTCAGCGGCTTGTGCCACATTCTTGCTGTCGCTCTGGTTATTGATGCTATGAGTTAGTCAAAATTAAGTCAATGGATATTTTTACTTCTGGACGTCTAAATGGCAATAAGTCCAATCGCTTGGTTATAAACTCAACAGTAGGCTTGATCTCAAACGATAAAGGGCGTTTACTAGAAGCCCCTGTAGTGCTTTGTTCTGATTACGCTTTATGCCAACTGCTTTGATTGATACCACCATGCTTTCCTTGTTCATCCCGACCTTTTTTCTGGTGTCCGTGACACCTGGGATGTGTATGACCCTCTCGATGACGCTGGGAATGACCATCGGCGTTAAGCGTAGCCTGCATATGATGTGGGGCGAGTTAATTGGCGTGGGGCTGGTAGCGATTGCCTCGGTAATTGGGGTGGCGGCAATGATGCTTAACTATCCGYCGATCTTTCAGGTGTTCAAATACGTCGGTGGTGCCTACCTGGCGTTTCTTGGGGTACAAATGTGGCGATCTCGCGGCAAAATGGCCATTCCGGAGGATGATGACGCTAGCCCCAGTGAAGCATCAGCGTGGTCCTTGGCGACCCAAGGATTTGTCACCGCGATTGCTAACCCGAAAGGCTGGGCGTTTATGATCTCACTGTTGCCCCCGTTTATTAATCCTAAATTAGCGCTGCCCAGCCAGTTAAGTGTGCTGGTGTTGATTATTCTGCTGACCGAGTTTAGCTGCTTGATGTTGTATGCCAGTGGCGGTCGCACGTTGCGTCAGTTTCTGCAGCAAAGAGGCAACGTGCAACTGCTTAACCGTGTCGCCGGCACCTTGATGGTGGGCGTTGGCGTGTGGCTGGCGCTGGGGTAGGACGTGATCAATCCGTGTAACGCCCGTGATGCTCAGCGACCAAAGCGGTAAAGAGCGCTTTGGCGGTGGGGAGAATCGTATCGGGAAAATCATAATCGGGGTTGTGCAGTTGCGGATGATGCTCGCCACTGCCAATGCCAAATAACGCGCCCGGCCAACGGGCAAGAAACTCGGCCACATCTTCTGACCAACGCATCGGTTCACTAAGCCAATGTACCTCAACCCCTAGCGATTGCGCGGCATTGGCGACATGCTGTGTATGGTGTGTGCTGTTCTCGGCCGCGATAAAGGGCTCATGCCAGCTAAAACTGACCGTTAACCCTGCCCGAGCCGCCAGCGTGTTCACTTTGTCTATCAAGTCGGCTTTCATGGCCTGAAAGCAGGCGTTGTCATCACTGCGCAAGGTAGCCATCACGGTCGCGTGGCCGGGGGCGACGCCGTAGGCGGGCTCTCCTAACTGGGCATGAACCAAGGTGACAAGGCTGTTGGCCTCAGGGTAGGCGTCGGGCAGTTGTGTCAGGGTATGCATCACGCCTGTCATCGCACTGGCAGGGCTAACCCCGCGTTCGGGGTAGGCGGCATGAGAGGTTTTTCCGTACAGCTCAATGGCGACTCCGGTCGAGGCACAGGCAAAGGTCCCTGGGCGTACCACGATTTGATGCTGATTAAAGCCGGGGAGATTATGGAAAGCGTAGACGTTATCAATCTGCGCGTTGGTAAGTGCGGGGGACTCGCACATACGCGCTGCGCCTTCGCCGGTTTCTTCTGCAGGCTGAAAGGCAAGCAGCACAGTACCACGAGCGGGCGGAATGTGGCTAAGCTCGGCAGCGACGGCCAGCAACGCCGCGGTATGACCATCATGGCCACACGCATGCATCACGCCTGAATGCTGGGAGCAATAAGCCTGTGTTCCATGCTCTTCAATCGGGAGCGCATCAAAATCGGCGCGTAGCAAGGTGGTGGGCCCTGGCGCAGCGCCTTGAATGGTGACCAGGATCCCGTGGCCGCCGACATCAGTGGCTGGGTGAAAGCCAAATTGTCGCAACTGGGCAGCGATAGTACGTGCGGTGAGGGCTTCGTGGTTAGAAAGCTCAGGGGTTTGGTGCAGGGTATGCCGTAGCGTGACGGGATCGAACTCGTTAGCCATCTTCGACTCCAAAACCAGAATGGATACGCCATGCTAGATCGCGTTTGCATGTCACGTTGTGAACGCAAACGCAAAAAAGCCAGCAACAGGTGCTGGCTTTTGTTTTATCTCGACAGGGCGTGGTGAAAATTACACTTGGCCGTTGTCTTCCGCTTGTTTCGCTTGGATAGCTGTCAGGGCCACTGTGTAAACAATGTCATCTACCAGTGCGCCACGAGACAGGTCGTTCACCGGTTTGCGCATGCCTTGCAGCATTGGACCGATAGACACCAGCTCAGCAGAACGCTGTACCGCCTTGTAGGTGGTGTTACCTGTGTTCAAGTCTGGGAAGACGAACACGGTCGCTTTACCGGCAACCGGTGAATCCGGTGCTTTCGACTTAGCAACATTTTCCATGATTGCTGCGTCGTACTGCAGTGGGCCATCAATCACCAGATCAGGGCGTTTCTCTTTGGCAAGGCGGGTGGCTTCGCGAACTTTATCCACGTCAGCCCCTTTACCTGAGCTACCAGTCGAGTAAGAGATCATCGCTACGCGTGGCTCGATACCAAAGGCGCTGGCGGAATCGGCCGATTGAATGGCGATTTCTGCCAGTTGCTCAGCGTTTGGATCTGGGTTGATCGCACAGTCACCGTATACCAGCACTTGCTCAGGCAGCAGCATGAAGAAGACCGACGACACCAAAGAGGCGTTCGGGGCTGTCTTGATGATCTGCAGCGGTGGGCGAATGGTGTTGGCCGTCGTGTGCACGGCACCGGACACCAGGCCGTCGACTTCGTTGGCTTCTAGCATCATGGTACCCAGTACGACTGTGTCTTCCAGATGCTCTTGCGCAATCACTTCGGTGATGCCTTTGCTCTTACGCAGCTCAACCAAGCGGGCCACATATTTGTCACGCGCTTTCACAGGATCAATGATTTCAACGCCAGCGCCCAGGGTGACGCCTTGCTGATCGGCAACACGTTTAATTTCTTCTGGGTTACCCAAAAGCACACATTCAGCAATTTTACGCTCTGCGCAGATAGCGGCAGCCTTGATGGTACGTGGCTCGTCACCTTCTGGCAGCACAATGCGCTTGGCGGCTTTACGCGCAAACTCGGTGAGCTGGTAACGGAAAGCGGGTGGGCTGAGACGACGCTCGCGGTTAGAGCCAGAGCTTAGTGACTCAATCCAGTTGCCATCAATGTGGCTAGCCACATGGTCGTTCACAAACTCAACACGCTCTTTGTCGTCAGCTGGGACTTCGAGGCTGAAGCTTTGCAGGTTGAGTGAGGTTTGCCAGGTGTTACCTGCGGTGGTGAACACTGGTAGGCCGGTTTCAAAGGCACGGTCACACAATGCTTTGAGCTGATCAGGGATCGAGTAACCACCGGTCAGCAGCAGCGCACCGATTTCCACGCCGTTCATTGCTGCCAAGCAGGCCGCGACAATCACGTCTGGACGGTCTGCCGAGGTCACTAGCAGTGAGCCAGGGCGGAAGTGCTCAACCATGTTAGGAATAGAGCGTGCGCAGAAGGTAATGCTCTTGATACGGCGCGAGTGAATTTCACCTTCATTGATGATGGTGGCATTCAAGTGCTTAGCCATATCGCTGGCACGGGTAGCAATCAGATCGATTTTCCATGGCACACAGCCCAGTACGCGGATTGGGCTCGTGTTGAAGATCTGCATCACTTCAACGTTAGTCGGACGCGCGCCGTCTGCATCGTCAAAGATCTCTGACAGATCGGGACGGGTGCGGCCAGCATCATCAACAGGGGCATTGAGCTTGTTGATGATCACGCCAGAGATGTTGCCGTTTTTGCTGCCACCAAAGTTGGTGCAAGCAAACTCGATACGCTCTTTTAGCTGCGCAGGGTTGTCGGTACCTGGTGTGGTCACAAAGACAATCTCTGCATCCAGCGTCTTGGCAATCTCGTAGTTGATTTGGTTGGCAAACGGATGGTTACGCGTGGTGACCAAGCCTTCAACCAGTGCCACTTCGGTGTTTTGGGTGGCGCGTGTAAAGCGTGCAAGTACTTCTTCAAGCAGCACGTCTTCTTGATCGGAACGCAGCAGATCTTCGGCCTGGTTCATTGACATCGACTCGGCGACTTTCATGTCACTGTTGGCGTGAATGATTTCTGTCGTCAGGTCAGTGACATCAGTGTCGCTACCGTGATGAGGCTGCGCAATGGGTTTAAAAAATGAGACGCGGACGCCTTTACGCTCCATCGCTCGCATCACGCCGAGGCTGACACTTGTCAGGCCGACGCCGGAGCCGATTGGGATTAGCATAATAGTACGGGACACGTTGACTTCCTCTTACTATCTGATTGGCGTGCCGGACAGGCCGGCACAAATATAAAAACGGCTGAGTGGAATCAGCCGTTGGGAATGGTCTTACAGGCCAGTTAGGCGCGCGGTGTCTTGCGCAATGACCAACTCTTCGTTGGTTGAAATCACCATCGCAGGCACGCGGCTTTCGTCTGTGGTGATCACGCCTTCACCGCCAAAGCGGGCTTTTAGGTTGCGTTCTTTGTCGACGTCAACACCCAGCAGAGATAGGCGCTCGAGTACCAATTCGCGGATTGGGCCTGAGTTCTCACCGATACCGCCGGTGAAGACAATCGCGTCTAGGCGACCATCGAGGGTCGCGGTGTAGCTGGCCACGTACTTAGCAAGACGGTGACAGAACACGTTCATCGCGCGAGTGGCTTCTTCTTTCTCGCCATAGTTGTCTTCGACAAAGCGGCAGTCAGAGGTCACTCCGGTCAAGCCTTGTAGGCCAGACTCTTTGGTCAGCATGGTGTTGATTTGCTCAACGCTGTAGCCCAGTGCATCGTGCAGGTGGAAGATAATCGCTGGATCTAGGTCACCAGAGCGGGTGCCCATTACCAGGCCTTCCAACGGGGTCATGCCCATTGAGGTGTCGACGGATTTGCCGTTTTTAATCGCACAAACTGACGCGCCGTTCCCGAGGTGGCAGTTAATGATGTTCACTTCATCAACAGGTTTGCCAAGCTGCTCAGCGGCGGCGTTAGCGATAAAGTAGTGCGAGGTACCATGCATGCCATAGCGACGGATGCCGTGCTCTTTATAAAGGTTATAAGGCAGTGCATACAAGTAGGCTTCTTCTGGCATGGTTTGATGGTATGCCGTATCGAATACAGCAACATTTTTCAGCGCTGGGAAGGCTTTTTTCGCCGCTTCGATACCTACGATGTGGGCTGGGTTGTGCAGCGGTGCAAAGCTGGCTGCATCGTGGATCCCTTTCAGTACATCGTCCGTAATTAATGCTGACTGAGTGAAGTGCTCGCCACCGTGAACAACGCGGTGGCCAATGGCACCTAGGTTCTCGGCAAGCTCAGGCTTAGAAGCCAGGATGGTATCAACAATGAAGTTAAGCGCTTCATTGTGTGCGGCACCTTCGCCGAGTTGGGCTTCATGCTTACCGTCCATCTTCCACTTGATGCGGGCTTCTGGAAGGTGAAAGCATTCGGCTAGACCGGTAAGATGCTCATCGCCTGATTGAGCGTCGACAATGGCGAACTTCAAAGAGGAGCTTCCGCAATTGAGTACGAGAACCAGCTTGGACATGTATGACTACCTATGTTTCGTAAGACAGAGTGTATTGAACAAAAAGGATAGTGGACAAACAGAGACACTACCTTTTTAAAAAAAGAATTATCTCATGCGTTGTCGCGGGGAAAGAACCATCTTTATCCGTCCTGGATAAGTGAACGCTCCGTCGAGTACAACCAGATTAGGTTGCGAGACAATCGAATCCGAGCAACAATGATAAAGTGCGCTAAGGATAGCGGGACTTGATACAGATAACAAAAATTTTTTGAGCAATACTGGTTAATTTTGAAAGTTTTTAAACAGTTTGTTTAATTTTTATTGTAAAAGTTGAGTGACAGCGCCTTGTGTCACACTGAGCGAGTCACACGAGTAAGTGAGGTAGGTATGACAACGAATAAGTCAATCTGGCGTTGCCTGCAAGATGGTCAGAAGTACATGCAGGAATGGCCAATGAGAAAGGAGTTGGCACCGGTATTCCCCGAGAACCGTGTGATTACCATGACTCGCTTTTCGATCAAAGTGATGCCAGCGGTGGCGGCGATTAGCGTGTTATTACAGATGTCGGCCAATAATGTACAAGGGCTGCCGCAGGCGGTGATTGTGGCCTTGTTTGCATTGAGCTTGCCGGTGCAAGGTTTGTGGTGGTTGGGTAAGCGTCGTGATACGCCTCTGCCGCCAGCGCTTGCGGGTTGGTATCGCGAGCTGCATCAAAAGATCACCAGTGAAGGACATGCGATGCAGCCGATCAAAAACCAGCCACGATACAAAGAGCTTGCGCATGCGTTAAGCCGCGCGTTTAAAGTTGATCGCGCCGCGTTGGAGCGTTGGTTCTAACAGACACGCGGCGTCGTCGCTATCGACTAGCGAACAGATATAGAGAAGAAGCGACAACAAAACGCCGACTGTTTGGTCGGCGTTTTTGTCTGTGGGACAGTGTCTGTGGGAAAGCGTGAGCGCTTAGCTATTTGTGGCGCGCTTGCACTGGGCGGCACCTTGCCCTTTCATTTGGCTCACCGCTTGACGCATTTCGTCCATCGACAGCCAGCGCTGTGGCATGGGTAGCACGTGTAAGCGCAAGTCGGGCGCGTCGTCGCTTAGCATGGCTTGGTCGCTTACCGCGGTGATCAATGCAATGCGCAGTTCAGGGTTACGGGCGTGAATTTGTGCCGCGGTTCCCAAGCCTTCGGCGATGTGAAAGCGCCCGGCAATATGCACAATTTGGCTGTCAGGTTGAGCGGCATGGTAATCGACGATGCTTTCGGCCATGGTGGCATCCCACGCAAGCTGAGCCGCATACTGGGCGTCTGTTTGGCTGGCGCTGCCATGGTGCATATTGGCCTTAAACTTGCGCTTATACGGTGAATCTTGGGTATCTATGGTGTCGGCAAACCAGCTACGCTGTTGCTCGGACAGACTATCGAGATATGACAAGCCTTGCTGACCAATACAGCGCACCAGTCGCTTGGGGGCGTTGGCAGCAATCACCTCGATTTGGCGTTGCTTAGCCAGTTCAATCAAGGGCCGGTAACTGCCATCATAATTATCCCATGCATTGGCTTGTCGCTTTAACGTGTCTTCGCCGATCTCGCCAGCAAGATATTGGTCAAGCACGGGTTGTGTATCGCGACTGAATTGCTCCATCGACAGGGCCACTGGGTGTTCTGAGGCGAGCTGGCTGAGTAGCTCAGCTTGAAAGCGGTGCACGCCAGGATGGCTGTGCCATTCGCCAATGAGCACCACATCGGCATCCGCCACTTGGCGGGCCACTTGGGTCAGGCTCAATGATTCGCCCTCTGCGCGAGTGACTTGGTAGTCAAATAAAGTGGCAAGCGCATCGGTTTTTGCATGAAGCGTCGAACTGGTGAATACGATGCAGGCTGCGGCGAGCCAGGCGCTGATGATACGAACCGATACGCGACCTTGTTTCATGGAATGTCTCCTTGGCTATCATTGCTCGGCGGCGTGATGGCGATACACGCGCAGGGTGAAGTCGGCGTCACACTCAAAGGCCTCGCTGTTCGCTAAGGTGTCACGCCATTCATCCGAGGCGCGCCAGGCAAAGGGCGTCATTTGCAGCAGAGTCAGGGCTTGCTCACCTGCCAATGTCATCGAGTAATGCAGTGAGTGCTCACTTTCAAGTTGGAAGCCTGGTAGGGCTTCAGGTGGCGTTTCGTGTAAACGCACCTCTTGATAGATACCGGCTTTTAGCTGAAATAGATGACGTGGACCTGGCGTAACCGTCACCACCACGCCGCCAGGCTTAATCGCGCGCGCTAACTCTTCGCCGTTACAGGGCGCATAAATCCGTACCACACCATCCAAGCTGTTGTCGGCAAACGGCAGGCGCTGGGAAGAGGCGACCGAGAACTGACACTGTGGGTACCATTTGGCCGCATAACGCACCGCCACTTTGGCAATATCTAATCCGTGAACAGACCATTGTTGCTCTGCGGTTTGATCGGCAATCGCATGGGTGTAGTACCCTTCACCACAGCCGACATCCAAGATGGTTTTGTGCTCGCCATCGAGCGCTTGGGTGAGAGCGTCAATCATCGCTTGGCGCATAGGCGCATAGTGGCCAGCGTTTAAAAACGCCCGACGCGCTTGGGTCATGGCCTTGTTGTCGCCCGGATCTTTAGAGCGCTTAAATTGCACGGGGAGCAAATTGAGGTAGCCTTCTTTGGCGCGGTCAAATTGGTGATTGTTCGCGCAATAGGCGCCACGTGAGGTGGCTTGCAGAGACTGTTGGCACAGTGGGCATCGATAAATCATGGTCGTTCGGTGTGTTAGCGTGAATGGGCTTAAGGGTACGGGCTTGCGATGGATTCGACAAGCGCGAGACGCGCAAATAAAAAGCCGCCTCGCGGGCGGCTGGGATTCGGGATGGTCGCGCTCTGCGGTTTAGGCGGCGAGGATTTGCTCAATCTCGGTTAAGCTTAAGTGGAATTGGCGCGGGCAATGACGCCATACATCCAGCATGCGACGGTATTTGTCCAACATGGGCATTTGGCTGTTAAAGCGATGCTCGCCCTGATCGAATTGCGGATAGAGTCCCTCCGTATCGACAAGAAAGCGGACATAATGCACTAACGCACCTTCGGTGGCGGCGTCGAAGCCCCAGAATTGAACGCGGCGCGGTGATAAGGCGGCTTGGTTGGCGTCGTCCAAGAGGTTGTATGAGGCCTGCATGGCATGGTGCATTTCCATGATATCAATGATCTCACGACACTGGGTTTCGCATAGCGCCTCGAACTGGCTGATCACTTCTGCCATTTGCAAGCTGTAACCGCGCTCAATAATGGTTTGTAAGCGGCGATACTTTTCGCTATTAGAGGGATCGAGGTGGCACATTAATTGGTATTGATTAGATAAAATTAGACGTTGTGCAGGGGTCATATCCATCGCGGTTGGCCTCTTAACTCTCAAAGGTACAATAGTCATTCATCAATTGATGAGGGAATAAATAGAGACTACCAGCTCTATGAGGGGGAAATCTTGATCTGGGCTATGTCCGTAGCACGTTTATCACCCGCTAGTTGTTGTGTCAGTCAAAGGTAGAAAAGGTCAGTGACTAGGGATTGAATATGTTTGAGTTCGCCGAAGTGAGCGGTTGGCAATGGAGTGGCTGGTTATTGTGGGCCGCGGTGCTGTATCGAACCTATCTGCCGGAATTTTTTTCTAAGCTGCGTCAAGAAACCGGTTACCAGCATTTGGCGTTTTCCTCGGCGGTGGTGTTGTTTGCTTTATGGGCGCTTCAAGCAGGGATCAAAGCGGGGCTAGATATCCACTTTTTAGGCGTGACCACGCTCGCCTTGTGCCATGGTTGGCGTATCGCTATTTGGATTGCCACTGTGCCTCTAACACTGATGGCGGTGTTTGATTTTGTCCCTGTCGCGGACTTGGGGATGACCGCGCTCACCACGGCGGTGCTGCCAATCACTTTTAGTTATGCGATTTTCGCGCTTAGTTACCATTATTTAACCCGCCACCTGTTTATTTATATTTTTATCGCCGCTTTTATCGGCGCGGCGCTGACCATGGTATTCCAGCTGTCCGTGACATCGTTGTGGTACGGGCTGGCAGAGCGACATAGCTGGCAAGACATTGTCCATAACTATCTGCAAATTGCGCTCCTGATGTGGTTCCCTGAGGCGTTATTAAATGGCATGGCGGTGACAGTGATGGCGGTATATCGGCCTCATTGGCTACGCACCTTTTATGACCGTGAGTATTTATCACCTGAGCGTTAGGCCGTGTGTCAATGCGGCGATGAGGGCAACATCTCGATGAAAAATGCCGCCAGTATTGACCGGCGGCGTGCTCGATAATGGCCATCCCTGTGCTAGGAGGTGACTAAGTGTTAGGCGGTGACTAAGCCTTCTTTCGCATCGGCGGGAAGGATATCCATTGCATTACCGTAAAGTGGCGCGAGTGCTCGAATCACATCGGCGCGCGTGATCACCCCCACCAAGCGCTCGTCTTTCATCACCGGATAAATATAGGGACGAGACAGTGTTTGCGTTTTGGCGCGCTCTAATGCCGATTGGTTGGTAAAGCGGGTGGCAATGCCCGCATCACTGACCGGATAGAGCACTTGGTTATCAATGCTCATGTACTGCGCCAGCTCAATCACCGATTGGTCTGCCTCAACGGTTTGTACCTCGGTGCGCATCAGATCTTCAACTTTGGCATCCATGTCGGGTTGATAGTCATTCCACCATAGATCCACTAAGACATCTTGCACCGAGAAAAAGCCAACCAGTTGATTTTGGCTGTCTACCACAGGGGCGCCTTGAAGCTTGGTGCGGTTGAGCTGCTCTAGGGCGTCCGCCACAAACTGCTGGGCTTTTAAAGCACACTGAGCCGATTGCATGTTGTTTTCAATAGTTAAGGTTTCTTGGGTCATAATAGGTCTCTCAGAATAAGGCGCAGACGGGAGCGTCAATGCAGAAATGTGCGCGGTTTTGTGTTCTCTTTCTGGGTTGATAATCAGCCAATAGCCCATACCAACCAGGCCAGCGCCACCGACGATATTGCCAAGGGTGACGGGGATTAAATTGGCACTGATAAACTGGATGAGATTGACGTCATTAAAGGCCGCGGGGGAACTGCCCACCGCTTGCCAAAAGCTGTCTGGTGCGAAGGTGGCGATGCTCATGCCCAGAGGCACCATGAACATATTGGCCACGCTATGCTCAAAACCGGTGCTGACAAACATGGCAACAGGTAAGATCACCATCACGGCTTTGGTCAGCGGGTTTTGCGAGGTGAATGTCATCCAAATCGCCAGACAAACGAGCAAGTTACAAAGCACACCGAGGGAGAACGCTTGCAGCCAGCTGTGATGCAGCTTGTGCTGCGCGACATGAAGAGCGTTGAGCCCCCACTGCCCATCATCAAGCTGATATAAACCCGCCGCCATCACGATCAGCACCAACAATAGCGCGCCGCATAAGTTGCCGATATACACCCTTGCCCAGGTATAAAGCAGGCTAAGTGTACTAATTTTGCCGTTGGCGCGAGCAAGCATGGACAGCACCGTGCTGGTAAATAGCTCGGCCCCGCCGAGTACCACAAGAATTAATCCCATGCTAAAGGCCAGTCCGCCCATCAGCCGAGTGAGCCCCCAGCCGGCCGTGCTCCCCGTGGTCACCGTGAGGTAAAACACGAATGCCAACCCGATAAATAGGCCTGCCATCATCGCCAGCCCGACGGCCATACGGGTCGATTTGTGCGATTTGCTCTCTGCGTATTGTTCGGCTTGCACCAGCAGCGCAGCGGGGCCGTCAGTGTGGATAGGGGTTACCATCGGCTGCCTCCTCTTTTGGCAATGTGTGCCCGACCTTGAAGACAAAAAAACATACTGGTTGTACTCCTTTTTAGACTGAATGTGAATAAATCCAGCCTAAGCGTGTGGTTATCAGGAGTAAAATTGATATTTCTTAGGGTAATAATCACAAAAATTGATAGTCTGATGTCATCAAAGTCAGACAGTAAGGATCTTAGATGCGCTACTCACTCAAGCAGCTCGCTGTGTTTGAAGCGATTGCCGCGATGGGCAGTGTGAGCCGTGCTGCCGACCATTTAGCGTTAACACAGTCGGCGACCAGCATGGCGCTTTCACAGCTTGAAAAGCTACTCGGTAGGCCGCTCTTTGAGCGCCAAGGTAAGCAAATGCAGCTCACCTATTGGGGAGCATGGTTGCGACCCAAAGCACGACAACTGTTGTTTGACGCGCAACAAATTGAAGCAGGGTTTGATGGGCAGCACATTATTAGTGGTGATATTGCCTTAATTGCCAGTCAGACCGCCGCAGAACACCTAATTCCAGACCTTATCAGTATTATTGATAGTGATTTTCCCGAGCTGAGAATCGACTTTACGGTGAAAAATACCCAGAAGGTGATTGATAGTGTGCGTCGGTATCAGCACGACTTGGGGATCATTGAAGGGCGTTGTGACGACAGCCGGTTGAAGCAACAGGTGTGGTGCCATGACCATTTGGTGGTGGTGGCAGCCAAGCATCACCCTTACGCGCAGCGCGATCAAGTAAGTTTGGCGCAACTTGAGCAAGCCCAGTGGGTATTGCGAGAGCCGGGAGCGGGGACGCGACACAGTTTTGATAGTGCCATTCATGGCGTTATCGAAGATCTTGATGTGCGCCGTGAGTATGAGCAGGTGCCGGTATTGCGCACCTTGGTGGCTAACTCCAACTACCTCAGTTGCTTGCCGTATCTTGATGTCGAGAAGTGGTTAGCGCGTGAAGAGCTGGTGGCGCTGAACGTGCCGGAGCTAAATATGCGCCGCACATTGTCGTTTATCTGGCGAGCAGACGCGGCGGATAACCCGTTGCGTGACTGTATTATTCGAGAAGCCATTCGAATGACGAAGGCGCGGCGACGCGAGATGTAAGGAGAAAAAGCCGGCTGCATGGCCGGCTTTATGGGGTTAACGCTTAGTAGGTGACACTGTGACCGTAACTGGCAATAATCGCTTTGACGCTATCCATCACTTCTTTTGATGGGGGCGAGACGTCTTGCAGTTCGTACTCATGACCCAGCGCTTCCCATTTGTGCGCGCCGAGTTGGTGGTAGGGAAGTAACTCGACTTTTTCGATGTTATCCATGTCTTGAATAAATTGGCCAAGACGATGGGCAGAGTCGTCATCATCGGTGTAGCCGGGGACAACCACGTAACGAATCCAGGTTTTTTGCCCAATTTTGTGCAGGTACTTAGCAAAGTCAAGCGTTCGCCGGTTTGATACGCCCACCAAGTCTTCGTGGACTTCATCGTTGAGTTGCTTCAAATCCAGCATCACTAAATCGGTGGCATCAAGGACTTCATCAATCACCGGAGTGTGTTTGCGAATATAGCCGTTGGTATCTAAACAGGTGTGGATCCCTTCTGCGTTAGCGGCTTGGAAAAAGTCACGCACAAACTCAGGTTGCAACATGGCCTCACCGCCAGATGCTGTCACCCCGCCACCCGAGGCGGTAATAAAATGGCGATAGGCACGCACATCTTTCATTATTTCATCCACGGTGACTTCTTTGCCGCCGTGCGTGTCCCACGTATCACGGTTATGGCAGTATTTGCACCGCATCAAGCAGCCTTGCATAAAGACAATAAAGCGGATGCCAGGGCCATCTACGGTGCCACAGGACTCAAACGAATGGATGCGACCAATTGTCGACATAGCTGTCTCCAGACTGCGAATGGCTATGCCGTCATTTTATTACAAAAACCGGTGTGAAGATAAGGGAATTCCCGGCTTTTTCGCACTTCTCACCTTCGTATTTCTTCTATGTTGCATCCCTGTCATAGCTTGATCACAGTTCCAGTTTTTCGTCGCCTAGCGAATGAGACGTTAACCAGATAAATTCCATGCAGATTTTGTGACTTTTCGTTTTTTTGTTCAAACTTACGTGCGACACGTCGCCAAAGCGATACATGCTTATGCCAGGTTGCATGCAAGCAAGGACATGCTTGGTGTCAGGCTAGGATCAAAGCAAATGCTAGGACTTATAATGAGAAAAATCAGTGATCTGAGAGTGAAAAATAAGCTTGTTGCACTAATGCTGGTTGCCGTTGTGTTGCTGGCAGGGATCAGCGCGTACACCATCAACAAAGAGCGGGAGCAGTCTTATGCTGAACGGACGGCTTCCTTGCGTGCCAATATTGAGGTGGCGCAAAGTGTGGTGGCCTATTATCGCCAGCAGGCACCACAAATTGGCGAAGAAGAAGCAAAGGCACAAGCAATCGCGCAGCTTAATAAACTGCGTTACGACGGGAATAATTACTTTTGGGTACTCAAGCCCGACCTCACCATTGTGAATCACCCGATCAAGCCCAAGCTAAACGGCACCAGTGCTGATGGGCTGACCGATGGTGACGGCAAGCACCACTGGCGTGAGATGGTGCAAGTCAGTCAAGGCGCGCAGGGCGGCGTGCTCGATTACACCTGGCGTTCACCTGAGGGCGAGATGAAGCCGAAAATTTCCTATGTGAAACGCGTTGATGGCTGGAATTGGATTATTGGCTCAGGCGTGCATGTCAGTGATATTGAGGAGCGGGTGATACAATCCGCGTGGCAGATTGGTGGTTTAACCCTGTTATCTGGCGCTATCTTGCTGGTAGCCGGTGGGTTTGTCAGCCGCGATATCGTGGTGCCCTTGGATGAGCTGGTGGAAAAATTCGACCGCATTGCCGGTGGCGATCTTCGGGTCGAGTGTGGTTATACCCGTCATGACGAAATTGGCAAACTCGCTCGGCGAATGGATACCGCGATGAGCAGTGTCCGCGAGGCGCTGCGTGTGGCGCATGATGAAGCCAAGCAATCATCGACCATGGCCTCCTCCATAGCATCAGCCAGTGAGGAAAGTGCACAAAGCATTCAATCGCAGCGCGCACAACTTGAGCAGCTCGCCACGGCGATGAACGAAATGACGGCTACCGTGGCCGATGTTGCCGATCACGCTGAGCAAACCGCGCAAGCGACCAACGATATTTCGTCGATGGCGGAAGACAGCAACCACAAGCTAGATAGCACGGTGGCCAGTATTCGTGAGGTGGCTGAGCGTATTGCCGCAGCGGATAAATTGGTGAATCAAGTGAAGCAAGGGGTGATGGAGATCAGTGATGTGGCGACGGTGATCCAAGGCATCTCTGAGCAAACTAACCTGCTGGCACTCAATGCGGCGATTGAAGCGGCGCGAGCGGGTGAGCAAGGCCGTGGCTTTGCGGTGGTGGCCGATGAAGTGCGCTCGCTCGCTCAAGGCACGCAAAAATCGACCACTCAAATTCAAGGCACGATTGAATCGCTCACCAACAATGCGATTGAGGCCGCTGAGGCAATGACATCAAGTCATCAATCGAGTGAAGACAGTGTCAATACGGCGCTAGAAACCCAAGCGCAGTTGAAGGAAATGGTGAGTGCCTTACATGGCTCAAATGACCGCGTGGTACAAATCGCCGCGGCGGCAGAAGAGCAGGGGACGGTGTCGGAAGAGATGAACCAAAATGTGAGTAATATTCACAACTCGGCCAACGAAGTGAGCGGTGCGGCGTCGCACCTTGCCGAGCAAAGCCAGCTGCTTGCCGATTCAGCACGTGAGTTGGACAGTAAGTTGGACCGCTTTGAAGTGGGGTAATGGCTGATTGCGCCTAGCTGGCAGGTTAAACAACTGTTCGCTGGGCGTCGGCTCTTTGGCGTTGCCCCCGGACAAAGCAAGACATAGCGCTGAAAAACGACAGACAAACAAAAACCGCCAGCATTGCCGGCGGTTTTTTCTTTAGGCGTTAACCCTTATTTATCTCTTACAGTGAAGAGGTAAAGGTACGGGTAATCACGTCTTGTTGCTGCTCTTTGGTCAGCGAGTTAAAACGTACCGCGTAACCAGAAACACGGATGGTCAGCTGAGGATAGTTCTCAGGGTGCTCCATCGCGTCCAGCAGCATTTCACGGTTCATCACGTTGACGTTCAAGTGCTGGCCACCTTCTTGACCGCTTTCGTGGTGGAAGTAACCATCCATCAAGCCTGCCAAGTTAGCGCGTTGTGCGTTCTCATCTTTACCCAGTGCATTTGGCACGATAGAGAAGGTATAAGAAATACCGTCTTTGGCGTGGGCAAATGGCAGTTTACCGACAGATGTCAGTGACGCAACCGCGCCTTTTTCATCACGGCCGTGCATAGGGTTAGCACCTGGGCCAAATGGCATGCCGGCTTTACGACCGTCAGGCGTGTTACCCGTTTTCTTACCGTATACCACGTTTGAAGTGATAGTCAGGATAGACTGGGTAGGCACCGCGTCACGGTAGGTCTTCAGTGAACGGATTTTGTTCATGAAGCGCTCAACCAGGTCACAAGCGATTTGGTCAACACGCTCGTCGTTGTTACCAAATGCTGGGTATTCGCCTTCGATATCAAAGTCGATAGCAATACCGTCTTCGTCACGAACAGGCTTCACTTTGGCGTATTTAATCGCGGCTAATGAGTCAGCTGCTACCGAGAGACCGGCGATACCACATGCCATGGTGCGATACACATCACGGTCGTGGAAAGCCATCAGCGCCGCTTCATAGCTGTACTTGTCGTGCATGAAGTGAATGCTGTTTAGGGCAGTCACATACTGTTTAGCCAGCCAATCCATCAGGTGATCCATGCGGTCCATGACTTTGTCATAGTCCAACACTTCGTCAGTCATTGGCGCGTGCTCAGGCGCAACTTGGATTTTCAGCTTCTCGTCAATACCACCGTTGATGGTATAAAGCAGCGTTTTTGCCAAGTTGGCACGAGCACCGAAGAATTGCATTTGCTTACCCACGATCATGGGTGATACGCAGCACGCAATCGCATAATCGTCATTGTCAAAGTCAGTGCGCATCAGATCGTCGTTCTCGTACTGGATAGACGAGGTGTCGATAGAGACTTTGGCACAGAACTTTTTGAAGCCTTCTGGTAGCTGCTCAGACCAAAGCACGGTGATGTTTGGCTCTGGGCTTGGTCCCATAGTGTACAGGCTGTTTAGGAAACGGAAGCTGGTACGTGAAACCAGTGGACGACCGTCAACACCCATACCGGCAACCGATTCTGTTGCCCAAATTGGGTCACCAGAGAAGAGATCATCATACTCAGGCGTACGTAGGAAACGCACCATGCGCAGCTTCATCACGAAGTGATCGATCAGCTCTTGGGCTTGCTCTTCAGTCAGTTTACCCGCCGCGATATCGCGCTCTACATAGATATCGAGGAAGGTAGAGGTACGGCCAAGTGACATGGCGGCACCGTTTTGGGTTTTCACTGCACCCAAGTAACCGAAGTACGTCCACTGAATCGCTTCTTGCGCGGTTTCGGCTGGGCGAGAAATGTCACAGCCGTATCTTGCGGCCATTTCTTTCAATTGACCCAGTGCGCGATGCTGCTCTGCAATTTCTTCACGCAGTTGCATGGTCATCTGCAGATCTTCGCCGTTTTCGAATTTCTCTTGCAGTGAATCGAATTGGGCTTTTTTGTCTTTCATCAAGAAGTCGATACYGTATAGCGCAACGCGACGGTAGTCACCGATGATACGGCCACGGCCATACGCATCAGGCAAACCAGTTAACACGCCAGATTTACGGCACTTCATGATTTCTGGGGTATAAATATCGAAAACGCCTTGGTTGTGGGTTTTACGATACTCGGTGAAGATTTTCTTCACTTGTGGGTCAAGTTCGCGGCCATAGGCGTCGCATGAACCTTGAACCATGCGGATACCACCATATGGGAGCATCGCGCGTTTTAGCGGCGCGTCAGTCTGTAGACCGACAATCTGTTCCAGATCTTTCTCGATGTAGCCGGCGTCGTGAGACGTCAGGGTAGAAACCACAGACGTATCAAAATCAACCGGTGCATGCGTCGCGTTCTCTTGCTTGATGCCTTCCATCACGCGCGCCCACAGTTTGCGAGTGGCGTCAGTTGGCTCAGAAACTAGGAATGATTCGTCGCCCTCGTAAGGGGTATAGTTTTTCTGGATGAAGTCACGAACATCAACTTCTTTGCTCCAGTTACCTTCAACAAATCCTTCCCATGCATTGGAAACGTGCTCAGACATGTTGCACCTACCTGTACTCTTTTCAAAAAGATATGTATTGGGACCAGGTTCAGTCATCGTATTTGTCAGTATGGCTGACGCCTGCGACCCATCGATTTATCCGGATACCCCGCCCGAAAGCGGGGCAATGTTCTTACAACAAAGATGGAATGCCGGGAATCATTCCGACTGCCAACATGGCAGCAATACAAATGATCACTGTGGCGGTTGGAATCACCAGACGGTCAACGGTAGAAAGCGTTGTAGGACGCTCTTTATCACCGATAAGGCCGTTGTTGTCCAAGAGCATAGTGACTGCCCAACCAAAGACTGGGTTAACAGCCATGGAGGCGAAAATACAAATACCGGCTGCCTGGCTCGACTTGGCGTCTTTCACCATCTGCATGCCTGCTTCAAGCAAGGGCAGGAACACACCCGATAGTAGCGCAATGGTCATCACTGGTGGCCAAGTGGCGACATCCATAGGATAGCCAATCAAGGCAACGGCAATACATAACAGACCCAGTACAATGGCACCGCCAGGGATGGGTCGACGCGCAATCGCCGCCGGAATCATGTAGGTTCCCCACGATGAGGTGATGTTACCGCCACCCACAGAGGCACCAACCATTTGACGGATAGAACAACCAGTCATGGTGTCATCCACGTCCATCAATACTTTTTCGGCTTTCTTCGGATAATTTAGTTCCTGGAAAATACGGTGACCCAGAAAGTCTGGCGACCACATCGCCACAGCCAGCAATGCAAATGGCAAAGAGGCAAGGAAGTGCGACAGGTTAGGAAGTCCTAGCTGCCAGCCTTGCTCGGTTGAGCCCCACCAGTAAACCGGATTGAGGTTAGGCACACCTGGTTGAGTAACGAACTCCAGTGAAGAGCCAGCACCGAGCGCGGTAGCAATAAGTCCGCCGGTGACCGCACACACGGGAATCGCGAGCCAGCGTTTACCGATGCGCGCCAAGAAGGCATAGATCACAATCGATACGGCGAGAATTAAAATGGAGATATAGCCCATATCAATCGCCGCGCCCCATGCGAGCAGACTCTCAATCTGGCCTTTTGCACCACCAAAGCCAAGGAAAATCAGCAAGCCACCGGCGACCCCTTGACTGGTCAAATTAACTAATTTGGAGCCACCTTTCAGGTAACTGAGTATCAGGCCAAAGGCACCAATCAGAATCCCCAATGCCAATGGGTGAGCACCTGCTAACGCGATGGTCCCGACCAGTGGAATCATTGGCCCATGGTTGCCGGCCAAGTTGGCGCGTGGGTTAATAAACCCGCACAACAGGACACAGAACAGAAGCGCTGGGATAAGCATTTCTACCCGCGCCACTTCAACGGCAAACGCTTTACCCAAGGTGATGTGATCCCAAGCGGCGGTTAAACCATCCGCCCAAGACATCATCACAGCAGAGTACATGGCGATAATGCCGATGGTACCCGCGAGTGCTGGGACAAGGTCTTCGATTTCAAAACGGAAGTCACGGCCAGGCAAGTTTAAGCCCCAACGGCGCGGACGCATAATTTGTAGTTCGTGATTCAGGTAGTCAGCGCGGGAGGCAAATGAAGAAGCCGGCTTGTGCTTCTTTTGATATTCGCTCTTTTCTTCGTGACTCACACTGCGGTCTTGAGCATGTGTTGCCATAATTTCCTCGTCGTACAGAAAGCAAACGCTTTCGAAACAGTGGCTTAGCCAGTCTTTATGTGTTGTTAACGCTGGCCTTGTGGCCGTGTTCTGTTTCGTTATCAGCATGCTAACAACAGGGGGGGCGCAGAATGTTGACTTAGATCATTACCGTGTAATTTTTTTACGTGCTACGCCCACTTGTGCCGAGGTTTTTGACCCTGTGTTCCGCTCGTCTCGCCGATAAACCAGCATTTATGTAATTTAATTACCAATCTAAGCGGCAAATATGTGCTACAAAACAGTAAGATAAACTCGCCTGATGTAAAGTGGACCTGGTGGCATCCTGAATCTGTGTCAATAAATAAAGACAGCCACCGCTTGCTCGCTGTAGTGAATAAAAAAGATAGGTTATAGTCGATATATTGTCCTCTAAAAATGGATCCTTATGGTGCGCCGATTGTTCCGCCTGTTTGTTTGTTCTCCCATGCTGATGCCAAAGTGGCGTTGTTTGAGCTTGGGTGTCTTACTGTTTTGCCCTTTTATGGTTGTCAAGGCCGCGGGGGTGGAAACAGTGAGCGCAGCGATTCAAAACGGCAACTATCAATATGCGCTCACCGAGGCCGATAGATTGCTGACTCCATCGGATCAGCAGGCGCTGGCACCCTCCGAGCGTGCGGAGCTGCAACGTTTGCAGGCTATCGCCCACCTTTACCTTGGTCAGCGCGCCGAAGCCTACCGAGCCTACCGTCTTGCATTGGCATTGAACGCGCTCAGCAAAGAGAGCGAGGCGGATGCGTTAACTGCCGTGATTAGCTTGGCGTTTCGAGTCGAGCAATATGAAGAAGTATTGAACTATGCCCGCCAGCTCCGCGATAAGCACACACTGCAGCCGACCTCTGCTCGCTTCGCGATGCAGGCTGCTTATGCCCTGTCTCGTTTCGACGTGGCGATTGAGTATGCGCGCCAGCTGAAAAAGCTCGGCGCGGAGGATGCATTTGTCCTGCAAACCAAAGGGCTCAGTGAAGTGGCGCTATCACGCTTTAAGGCGGCGGCAGCGACATTCGATCAGTTGGTCAATCAACCCGATGTGGCCCCTCGTTGGTTAGAGCAGGCCGCACGCGCCCACGCTAAAGCGGGCTCGCACCAAGCGGCACGCCAGTATTTAGCGCGTGCCAATGCTGACATTGCCCTTTACCGGACTCTCTCCGCCGGGCAAATGGAGCTGGGGGCCTCACAGCAGGCATTGCTATATTGGCAACAGGGATTACAGCAATTGACCCGGCTACCCACTCGTGATGAGCAGTTATTTCTGGTGCAGTGTTTGATTAAAACAGACCAGCGCGTGGCGGCGTTAAACCGGATCAGTGAAGTGAATTTGAGCGAGCCAGACAAGCAAACGCTCAAACTACAGGTGATGTTAGCGTATCAGCTTAATCATTGGCAGGAAGTGATTGATACCGCGCAAGTGGCGCTCTCTTATGGCCTGAAAGATGATCGTATGCTGTGGCAGTGGTTATCCATCAGTGCGATTAAAGCCGGGGACTATGCACTAGCAGACTATGCGCTAGAACAGTGGGAAGCGCGTGATCCTACCGGCCTTGCCGAGCGCTGGCGTGACACCTTAGAGCTACTTAAAGCGAAGCGAGCGAAACGTCGCGACGCGCGGCTGTCATAAGGTGAGAGGCTGCCTACTTTAAAAGCGCCACTGTCTTTTTTAGTAGGCGTTTAACTATGGTGTTCACAGTTTTGTTACGCACCGCTGATCGCATTGAAATGAAATAAATTGCACGTCTATCCCCTCCAACGCTAATTTTTGTCAGCTTTCACGATAAAAATAACCAGCTTTCTTCAAGTTAACTTCTATACTTACCTCGGTTAAAGCCGGTTTAGTACGGCTAATGGCTGACAAAGCAATTGTTGGTTTTTTCAGCAGTAAATTTTACGATTGACTTTTTATGCAGTAATAGTGACTATAATGAATGCGCTTTAAAGGTTAACAAAATGTTGCTCATTGCGTTGAGGGGTGATATTTTCAATTCATACTCAGTGCATTTGGTGCGCTTTAACCACAAACACAACAGATTTCACGGATGACAGGAGTTAGCGCATGACGGATGCTGTGGCGCTACAGGTAAAATCACTTAAAAAAAGCTTTGGGCAGCATCAAGTGCTCAAAGGTATTTCCCTCGACGCCCACCGCGGCGACGTGATTTCCATTATCGGCTCTTCCGGTTCTGGCAAGAGCACCTTTCTTCGCTGTATCAATCTGCTGGAAACCCCCACGGGCGGTGAAATTTGGGTCAACGGTGAGTTGATCAAAATGAAAAACAACCGTGCCGGTGAGCCCATCCCCGTCAGTGACAAGCAAGTGCAACGCATTCGTTCGCGTCTGGCGATGGTGTTTCAAGGGTTCAATCTTTGGTCGCATATGACGGTGCTGCAAAATGTTATTGAAGCGCCTGTGCATGTGCTAGGTGTGCCTAAGGCACAAGCGACTGAAGAAGCAGAAGCGTTATTACACCGCGTTGGGCTTTATGAGCGCCGCGATTACTACCCAGGCCATTTATCCGGTGGTCAGCAACAACGTGCAGCGATTGCGCGCGCACTCGCGGTAGAGCCAGAAGTATTGCTGTTTGATGAGCCAACCTCCGCGCTGGATCCTGAATTAGTAGGAGAAGTGCTGGGTGTGATGCGCTCACTGGCTGAGGAAGGACGTACCATGCTGGTGGTTACCCATGAAATGAGCTTTGCGCGCGATGTCTCTAACCATGTGATGTTCTTGCACCAAGGGTTAGTAGAAGAGCAAGGCAACCCGAAAGAGTTGTTTGATTCGCCAGAATCAGAGCGTTTGCAGCAGTTTATTTCATCGATTTACTAATCTATTTATTAAAAATATCAATAGCATAACCATGCAATAGGGCAATGCCCTGACAACATCGTAAAAACGACAGGAGACAGGAAGATGAAAAAATGGCTAGTTGCCGCCGCTGTAATGGCCGCGGTTGGGTCAACCTCCGTAGCAGCCAAGGATTGGAAGGTCGTACGTTTCGGTATCGAAGGGGCCTATCCTCCATTTAGCTGGACCACTAACGAAGGCGAGCTGAAAGGCTTTGATGTGGATATGGCCAATGCGCTCTGCGAAGAGATGCAGGCAAAGTGTAAGATTGTGGCACAGGATTGGGATGGCATTATTCCATCACTGCTGGCACGTAAATACGATGCCATTATCGCCGCGATGTCCATTACCGAAGAGCGGAAGCGAAAAGTTGACTTCACCAACAAATACGCGCTGATCCCTAATAAATTTGTGGCTGAGAAAGGCACGGATCTGACCTTTACCAAAGAGGGGTTAGAGGGCGTTAAAATTGGTGTACAACGTGCGACCACGCACGACAAATACCTGACTGATAACTATGGTGACTCGGTGGATATCGTGCGTTACGGCACCTTTGATGAAGCCTACCTGGATCTAAAAGCAGGCCGTATTGAGTCAATCCTTGGCGATGCGTCGGCACTCCAGCAAGGGCTGCTCGACAAAGACGGGGGGGACGAGTTTGCGTTCATCGGCCCGTCACTGACAGACCCTGAGTGGTTTGGTGAAGGCTTTGGGATTGCGACACGTAAGCAAGACAAAGAACTGACCAAGAAGCTTAACCAAGCGATCGATTCGTTGCGTGAAAAAGGCGTGTATGACGAGATTGCTGCCAAGTACTTTGACTACGACGTTTACGGCGAGTAATAGGCAGGCGGGCAGCATGAAAGTGCTGCCCGAATCATATGATTGATTTGAAAGGTTACGAGTGGTCCCTGCTTGAAGGCGCATGGGTGACCCTTCAGGTTGCGCTGCTCTCGTTAGGTCTTGCCATGCTACTGGGTATGCTGGGCGCACTGGCGAAACTCTCCAAATTTGGCTGGCTGCGTGGGATAGCGACGGTCTATACCACGGTTATACGCGGGATCCCTGATCTGGTGCTGATGATGCTGATTTTTTACGGCGGTCAAATGCTGCTGAACAACAGCTTGTATGGCATCAATGAGTGGGTTAACGAATACATGGCCGGTCAAAACCCCAATCACGACTGGACATCCTATTTACCTGACTATATTGATGTGAGCCCATTTATTGCCGGGATCCTAACCATCGGGTTTATCTTTGGTGCTTACATGGCGGAAACCTTCCGTGGCGCTATCATGGCGGTGGACGCTGGGGAAATGGAAGCCGCACGTGCTTATGGCATGAGCAGTAGTTTGGCATCCCGCCGTATTTTGCTGCCGCAGATGATCCGACATGCGCTGCCAGGCTTTGGTAACAACTGGCTGGTGCTGCTCAAAACCACTGCGCTGGTGTCGATTATTGGTCTTGATGACATGGTGCGAAAAGGCGCGTTGGCGGCCGGCTCAACTCAAATGCCATTTACGTTTTACTTTACCGTTGCACTGATTTTCTTGCTCTTTACCAGCATCTCGACCACGGGACTACGCTGGATGGAGCGTCGTTTTAGCATTCACACGCGGTAGGTGACCATGGATTTTTCTCTCGTACTCGAAACCTGGCCGATATACTTAGAAGGCCTTTGGACCACCGTATGGCTGGTCGCCTCTGCGTTGGTGATTGGCTTAGTGGTCGCGGTGCCGGTCGCGGTCGCGCGTAATGCGCAATTCCCTTTATGGCGTTATCCAGCGTGGGCGTTTATTTATTTTTTCCGGGGTACACCGCTGTTAATTCAGTTGTATCTGATTTATTACGGCTTGAGCCAAGTGATCAATGTCGAGAACAGCTTGTGGCAGCACGCTTGGTTCTGCGCCTTGGTGGCCTTTGTGCTCAACACCGCCGCTTACACAGCGGAAATCATCCGTGGCGCGATTAATGGCCTCCCTAAAGGGGAAGTCGAGGCGGCGATTGCTTATGGCATGAGCCCCTATAAAGCCTTTTCGCGCATTGTGTTGCCGAGTGCGATGCGTCGTGCGTTACCCGCGTACAGTAACGAAGTGGTGTTTATGCTCCACGGCTCAGCGGTGGCAGGGATTATCACCATTGTCGATTTAACCGGTGCCGCTCGGATAGTGAACTCTCGCTATTATGCGCCGTTCGAGTCGTTTTTGACCGCCGGCGTGTTTTATATGGCGCTGACATTTAGCATCCTTTGGATGTTCCGCTTAGCGGAGCGCCGCTTCCTACGCCATTTAAGGCCGCTGAGCTAGAATTTAAGGTGCTATTTTTTAGCACCTTATTAATCCCTCCTTTAGTCCGACATGCAAAATTGGCGAATCTTCAATGCTATAGTTAGCCGAGGTACTGCGATCTATATAGAGCGATAACAGCATGAAAATTGGAGAACTCGCGCGCCGATCAGGATTATCGGCCTCGCGTATACGTTTTTATGAACGCATAGGGCTTCTCAAAACAGTGACTCGTCAGTCAAATGGCTACCGACGTTATCCGCCGGAAGCACTAACTGTATTGTCTATGATCACTGCGGGGCAGCAAGCTGGCTTTAGTCTTGACGAGCTGAGAACGTTACTTCCAAGCAATATTTCTCAGTGGGATCATGCCAGTTTGGTAGCCACGCTAGAAAACAAAATATCCGAGCTGGCAGAACTTGAGAGAAAAATAGTCGCGAGTAAAGCTCAGCTGGAGACGGTGTTAAATGATATTGCGGCCAAGCCGTATGACATGGACTGTGCTGAAAACGCACAGCGAGTGATGTCTCGGGTAGGATTAGTTTTATCATCATCCAACCCTGAGCAAGATTCAGGAAAATAATCGACTAATTTGAGTTTGACCTTAAACCTTACTTCAACCTTAGAGTAGGAATTCTACGGAATGTGGAGTGTTGAATGAGGTCAATATATGCAAACAATAATGGGTGCTAACGGTCAGATAGGGCGTGAACTGGCAATTGCCTTGAAGCGAGATTATACCCAGTCGATTCGCTTAGTTAGTCGCCATCCCCAAAAAATTCACGATACAGATGAAGTCTTTCCTGCTGACTTACTTGATTCAGAACAGACGAAAGCAGCTGTTGCTGGCTCGAGTATTGTGTATTTGACCGCAGGTTTGCCAATGAACCCGACGCTTTGGGCTTCTTCGTGGCCGGTGATAATGCGAAATGTTATTCAAGCCTGTATCACTCATAAAGCTAGCTTGGTCTTTTTCGATAATACCTATATGTACCCGCAAACTGCATCGCCGCTTGTCGAATCTACACCTTTTCGGCCAATTGGCGTGATGGGACGCGTGAGAGCGGAAATAGCCTCAATGCTATTGGCTGCGATGCAACAAGAACAAATAAATGCAGTCATTTGTCGAGCGCCGGAGTTTTATGGACCAGGAAAGACACAGAGCATTACGAACTCAGCCGTCATTGATAACTTGCTTAAAGGAAAACGAGCAACCGTATTATTGCGTGATGATGTGAAACGAAGTCTTATTTATACGCCAGATGCTAGCCGAGCGATGGCGTTGATTGGCAATACACCTGATGCGTATGGACAAACATGGCACTTGCCTTGTGATGATCACCGACTAACTTATTCTGAGTTTATTGCCTTAGCGGCGGATGTATTTGGCACATCTCCTCACTATCGAGTGGTGACATCGTTTCAACTACGTTTAGCGAGTTGGTTTGATAAGCGCTACAGATATATGAGAGAGCTATTGCCTCGTTACCAGACAGATAATGTGTTTGTTTCAGATAAGTTTAAGGCACGCTTTCCTGATTTTAGGGTGACAGAGTGGCGCCTCGGCTTAGCCAATATAATGAGTGAACGTCAAAAGGAGAGGGCATAATGGCTGGGACAGGAAAGACAAAGCGCTGGATGATCTATGGCGTCTATGGTTATACCGGACAGTTGATTGCGGAAGAGGCAGTGAGAAGAGGGTTTACCCCCATCCTAGCCGGCCGAGATCCTCAAAAAACAATAGAAGTGGCGAATGCACTAGGACTTGAATGCAAGACGTTTAGCCTAACTGATAAAGCGGAAGTTAAAAAGAACATTGCAGATATCGATATATTACTTAATTGTGCCGGACCGTTCTCAACGACGGCTGAGGTCATGATGGATATATGCTCACAGCTTGGTACGCATTATCTCGATATCACTGGAGAGATTGCAGTATTTGAACTGGCCCAAAGCTTTAGTCAACAAGCAAGGCAAACAGGGGCTGTGATTTGCCCAGGCGTCGGCTTTGATGTTATTCCAACGGACTGTGTTGCCGCAATATTGAAGTTCGCTTTGCCAGATGCTACCCAGCTTTCTCTGGGCTTTGATTCGCGTTCAGGCTTTTCTCCGGGGACGGCGAAGACCTCAATAGAGGGGCTTGCGGACGGAGGAAAAATTAGAAGAAATGGTATTATTCGCACTGTGCCATTGGCCTACGATGTAAAAAAAATTGACTTTGGCAATGGCGAAAAGTTAGCAATGACTATTCCTTGGGGGGATATATCAACGGCTTATCACTCTACGGGGATACAGAATATAGATGTATATATTCCAAGCTCTGAAAAGATGGTTCGTCAGGCTCGGCGCGCTAACCTGATTCGTCCTTTACTTAAGCTGAGTATCATACAGTCTTTGGCTAAGTTTTGGATATCCAAAAAGGTAAAGGGGCCTAGCCATAAAGACAGGGAGCGTTATCCTACTTATGTGTGGGGTGAAGCGACTAACGCTAATGGTGACAAGGCTACCGCTCGAATTAAAACGGCAAATGGCTACCATTTGACAATGATAGGGGCGATTGAGGTTGTCTCTTTTCTGCTAGAAAATGGTTGTGTTGGTGGTACTTATACGCCTTCTCAGCTGATGGGGGCCAATTTTATAGAGCGTTTATCGGGAGATGAATCCATCATTTTATCCTAATTGCTAAACCGAATACCGCAGCCTTCTTATGCTGCGGTATTTATCGTTGAATGACAGATTAATCGTTTGATCGTGTCGCCAACGACAGATCAATCATGCTGATTTAAAGGTTGCCCAAATCGGCGCGTGATCTGACGGTTTTTCAATCGCACGGAGTTCGTAGTCAATGCCTGCATCAATGCATTGGCTCGCCAGATCGGAGGTGGCCAGAATCACGTCAATACGCAGGCCGCGGTTATCGTCAAAGCCGCGGGAACGGTAGTCAAACCACGAGAACTGATCGTTCACGCTAGGATGCAGGGCTCGGAAGGTGTCAACAAACCCCCAGTCTATCAGAGTGCCCAGCCACTCACGCTCTTCGGGTAAGAAAGAGCACTTACCGGTGCGTAGCCAGCGTTTGGCGTTTTGCTCACCAATGCCGATGTCATCGTCTTTCGGGCTGATATTAATATCGCCCATCACCACCAACTGCTCACTCGGATCACGGTCAGCTAAATAGGTCATTAAGTCTTGATAAAACTTACGCTTGGCGGGGAATTTGGTTTCATGGCTGCGGTTTTCCCCTTGCGGGAAGTAACCGTTTAGCACAGTGATTGGCTTGCCGTTTTCGTCTTCAAAGGTCGCCATGATCATCCGGCGTTGAGCGTCCTCATCGTCAGTAGGAAAGCCTTTTTGCACGCTGATAGGGGACTTTTTACATAGCATTGCCACGCCATAGTGGGCTTTTTGGCCATGAAAGTGCACTTCGTAACCCATCGCTTCGACATCCGCGAGCGGGAAGGCGTCATCATGGACTTTGGTTTCTTGTAACCCGATCACGTCAGGTTGATGTTTTTCAATCAAGGCTTGCAATTGATGCAAACGAGCACGAATACCATTGATATTGAATGAAATGATTTTCACGTGTGAGGCTGCCTTTGTTGTCTTGTTAATAGCAAGACACTTTACCAGCTTCGTTCAATGAACGGAAAGGCGGCCTCTATCTCTGTAGGTTATGGAAACGCGCGATATTGTCTAAGCGTTAGTGCGCAAGAGAGAATTCACCTAAGCATTCGCCTTGGCTAAAAATGGCGCCAAGCTCGGTGCTAGGATCAAACTGTAGCGTCGGTTGGGATAGTGTCGGTAGGCGATGGAGCAAGTGCTTGAGGATAATATCCCCATTAAATTGATGAATCGCGACCTGCCAGTTGGCAAGATTAGGGAGTGAAAAGTTAACTTTCAATGGCGCTCCTTACTGTTTTGTCTGTGTTGTTAGCGGTTTTCGTTTGTGTTTGCGCACGGCGTAAATGATACCAGTGACGCAGTCTGCCGTTAGTAGCGGCCATATTTTATCTCCATGAGTTAAATGATTATTGCTCTGCCCTCTCAGTCGTTATCCATCATGGGCCGCGCAGATGCGTCGGTTTCTCTGGATTAAGTGATCACCATCCATACAGTGATACTTACCAATGAGTGATAGCAAAAGGGGGGTTAACGGGTTATCAATCTAGGAAAAAAGCGAAAGTGGATTGCTGCAGAGAGTCTATGCGGGAAATAGCGTGGTCTGTCTCGACTTTGACTTGATGTCTTTTGATGCTCCGTATCTAGAGCTTTTATCACACTACAGCATTTCTTACGGATGTAAAGGGCTTTTTAGACCGCAACGAGATAGCGATAGTGCTGTGTTTGTCATTCTAGCCACTATTCTACTTGCTGTTTGATTTGACATGTGGTTTTTCATATATATGATTTATCGTATATATTGAAAAGAGAAAATGCAGATGTGTCAAACGCTTAGTTTTTACAAGGCTTTATCCGAGCCCACTCGGCTGACCTCTCTATTGCTGCTCTCACAGCATGGTGAGTTATGTGTATGTGATCTGATGGAGGCGTTAGCCCTAAGCCAACCAAAGATTTCTCGGCATTTGGCGGAGCTACGTAAGCACCAATTGGTTGTCGGAGAGCGTCGAGGAAAGTGGGTCTATTATCAGCTTCATCCTGCATTACCCGACTGGATGGTCGGTATTTTGCACACTACCGCTATCAACAACCCTTCACTTCTCTCGCCTTTCACTCCAGTGATGCAGGGAAAAACGGTGTGTGAGGATCATCAATAGTTAACCTCTCGCATCATGATGGGTGCCTGTTATTCAACGTCAGTAATCACCAAGGATTTGTATTATGTCTCAATCTGAAACCTGTGCGCCGTCGGCCGCCGAAAAGATGGGTTGGCTTGATCGGTATTTAACGGTATGGATTTTCCTCGCTATGGCCATAGGGGTCAGCATAGGGTGGATTTATCCAGAAGTGGCGACCCTCAGTGAGCGTTTATCGGTCGGCAGCACCAATGTGCCGCTGGCGATTGGCTTGATCTTAATGATGTATCCGCCACTGGCAAAAGTGAATTATCGTTTATTGGGCTCGGTCACGCGCGACAAAAAAGCCATCACGCTGTCGCTGATCATGAACTGGGTGGTAGGCCCTATTCTGATGTTCACACTGGCGGTGCTGTTTTTACGTGATGAGCCAGGCTACATGGCGGGAGTGATATTGATTGGTCTTGCCCGTTGTATCGCCATGGTCTTGGTGTGGAACGATATCAGTGGCGGTAACAAAGAGTATGGCGCAGCCCTAGTGGCACTGAATAGTTTATTTCAGATCCTGACTTACAGTGTGATGGCATGGCTATTTATCACCGTTTTACCCCCCATGCTGGGTCTACAAAGTTTTGTGGTGGATGTCACCATGGGCGACATCGCGCAAAGTGTGCTGATTTACTTGGGTATCCCTTTTGTAGCGGGTTATCTATCACGTACCGTTCTGGTCGCTAAAAAGGGCGAGCAATGGTACGAAGATGTCTTTCTGCCACGTGTCTCACCGATGACGTTAGTCGCTTTGTTGGCGACCATTGTGTTGATGTTTAGCCTCAAAGGGGAAGCGATTATTGCGTTGCCGCTTGATGTGCTGCGTATCGCTGTACCGCTAGTGACCTACTTTGTGTTGATGTTCTTTATTAGCTTCTTTGTGGGCAAAAAATTGGGGATCCCGTATGACCGTAATGCGTCAATTGCGTTTACCTCATCCGGTAATAACTTTGAATTAGCCATTGCGGTGGCGATCGCGGTGTTTGGTATTCACTCTGATCAAGCCTTTGCAGGGGTAATTGGGCCGCTGGTAGAAGTGCCCGTGTTAATTGCCTTGGTGAATGTCGCGCTAAGGATGAAGCGGCGCTATACGATTTAACATGAAGCTTTTATGAATTCCTGCCTGGCACCGTTGCATGTATGCTTGGGTTTATTAATATATGCATATCCATATGTACATTTGGTAAAGCGTTATGAGAGAGCCTATGTTGCCTCACCAGTTTTTCAAATTATTGGCCGATGAAACACGTGTGCGGTGTTTACTGCTTATTGCCCGTGAAGGGCAGTTATGTGTGTGCGAACTGACTGAAGCGCTAGATACCTCGCAGCCGAAGATTTCACGCCATTTGGCGCAACTGCGGGCCAGTGGTGTGTTGGTTGATACGCGCCAAGGACAATGGGTGTTTTATCGCTTAGCCGCTGACTTACCCGGTTGGATGCGCAAACAAATTCAAGGGCTGGTGGACTCCAACTGCCTAAAAGACACTTATCAAGAAGATCTCACGCGGCTTGCCAAGATGGCGTCTCGCCCCACCTGCTGTGTGTAAAGGAGAAAGCAATGACAATTAAAGTCGGGATCAATGGGTTTGGCCGTATCGGCCGTTTGGCTCTGCGTGCTGCGTTTGACTGGCCAGAGCTCGAATTTGTCCACATTAATGATGTGGCGGGAGATACGGAAACACTGGCGCATTTGCTGGAGTTTGATTCGGTACAAGGGCGTTGGCATCACGCGGTGAGTGCAGAAGGCAACCGCGTGCAGATTAACGGTCAAACACTGACGACAAGCCAAGAAAAAGCGATTGATGCAGTCGATTGGTCAGGCTGCGATGTGGTGATTGAGGCAACGGGAAAACACCGTGACGCGGATCTGCTGCAACAATATTTGGACCAAGGCGTAAAGCGCGTGGTGGTCTCTGCGCCGGTCAAAGATGAGCGTGTGGCGAATATTGTGGTGGGAGTGAATGACGCGATATTTGATCCCAGCAAACATCGAATCGTTACCGCAGCGTCGTGTACCACGAACTGCTTGGCTCCGATTGTGAAAGTGATCCATGAAAAACTGGGAATTGCGCAGTCGACCTTCACCACCATTCATGATTTAACCAATACTCAAACGATTTTAGATGCGCCGCATAAAGATTTACGTCGTGCCCGCGCCTGTGGCATGAGCTTGATCCCGACCACCACCGGATCGGCGACCGCTATCGTAGAAATTTTCCCGGATCTAAAAGGCAAGATTAATGGCCATGCAGTGCGTGTCCCCCTCGCCAATGCGTCGCTAACGGATGTGATCTTTGAYGTGGAAACCGATACCACYGCYGAYGAGGTGAAYGCMCTGTTGCAAGAAGCCGCGGATGGCGATCTCAAGGGCATTCTTGGCTTTGAGGCGCGTCCTTTAGTCTCGATTGATTACCGTGGCGATCAGCGCTCCACCATTGTCGATGGTTTATCCACCATGGTGGTGGGCAAGCGTATGGTCAAAATCTATGCGTGGTATGACAACGAAATGGGGTATGCCACGCGCACTGCAGAGTTGGTGCGCAACGTCGGCGGCGTTGATAAGTAATCGCTTTTTATAGGGTAGCGATGCGTGCCCCGTACCGCATCGCCCTTTTTTGTATGTGAATCGATGACCACTATGTTTGCTCAATTAAGCCAATCCGTGCGCCAGTATATGCTGGTCACCTTTAACTATTGGAATTTTACCATCACCGACGGCGCACTGCGGATGCTGGTGGTGCTGTATTTTTATGAGTTGGGCTACGGCACGTTAGAAATCGCCTCGCTGTTTTTGTTTTACGAATTCTTCGGGGTGGTCACCAACCTTATCGGTGGATGGCTCGGTGCACGTTTAGGCCTCAATCGCACCATGAATATTGGCCTTGGCATGCAAATTATCGCGCTTGCCATGTTAGCCGTGCCAGCCGTTTGGCTCACCATTCCCTGGGTGATGGCTGCTCAAGCCTTGTCTGGGATTGCGAAAGATCTGAATAAAATGAGTGCCAAAAGTGCGATCAAAACCCTAGTGCCCGAAGATGCACAAGGAGCGCTGTTTAAGTGGATTGCGATCTTGACTGGCTCGAAGAATGCACTCAAAGGTGTGGGCTTTTTTGTTGGTGGCGCATTGCTCTCTCTGATTGGCTTTCAGTACGCGGTGGCGGCGATGGCTGGCGTCTTGAGCCTCGTGTTTATCAGCAGTGTGGTGTCGCTCAATGCAGAGTTGGGAAAAGCCAAAAGTAAGCCCAAGTTTTCGGAAATTTTTTCTAAGTCTCGTAGTGTGAATATCCTCTCAGCAGCACGGATGTTCCTTTTCGGCGCGCGAGATGTTTGGTTTGTGGTGGCCTTGCCAATTTATCTCGGCACTACATTTGGTTGGAGCCACAGTGCGGTGGGCGGCTTTCTTGCTCTTTGGGTGATCGCTTACGGCATGGTGCAAGGGATTGCGCCGAAAATCACTGGGCGCCAAGCTGGCCATTCGCCGGGTGGCAAGGCGGCGCTCGGTTGGGCATGTTTACTGGCGGTGGTGACGGGCATTATTGCTTATGCAATTGGCGAGCAGTGGCATCCGCAAGGGGTGATTATCGTCGGGCTTATGGTGTTCGGGGCGATATTTGCCGTTAATTCCTCGCTACATTCCTACTTGATTGTCAGCTATGCCAAAGGTGACGGCGTGTCCCTGGATGTGGGGTTCTATTATATGGCAAACGCCATGGGACGCTTAATTGGCACCGTGTTATCCGGTTGGGTGTTCCAAGTATGGGGACTCGCCGCGTGTCTTTGGGTGTCTTTCGCATTTCTCGTTTTAACCACTGTGATTTCGCTAGGGCTACCCAACACGGCTGTCTCGACAGACCAAGCTTAAATAAACAGGGGTAGCATGGATATGCTTACCCCTGTTTCAAACTACGGTTACTCGTTGAGCATATTGCTGATTTTCTTCTGCAGCTCTTTATCTTCACGTGCTTGACGAAAAACAGCGTTATATTCTTCTATCGTCAGGCCCGTTGCCTCAATCGCTTGCGCCATTTCTTTTTGCGTCTCCGCCATTAGCGCTTTCGCCTTTTCTTCACTGCGAATGCTCTCAAGCTTGCTTTTGTAATCTTTTGAGATTGAAACCACCTGTTCAGCGGCCTCTGCGTAGCTGCTTACCACTTGGTCGGTCAGCTGATCCGCTGACAGTTCGTTTGTTTCGTTGGCAGCGAAACTTGGCAGACTGGCTGCAACAACAAACGCAAAAGATAGGGTCGCTAGTAAACGTTTCATCAATACTCTCCTTTTATTCATCAAGGTCACCCTAAAAGAGATGGAGAGTGATGGTCAAACGCGAACAAGCAATCAGACAAATTCTCACAAGACCATGACATTGTTGATACTGTAAGGGTTGTTCAGCTTTTTCGAATAACTCCAACAAGTTGCTCTGCCGACTTTCCTTAGCGCGCTTCTTATACTGCTGTGAGTAAAAAAGGAGGACGTATGGGAAAACTGATAGACGGTATTTGGCATGATGTGTGGTATGACACCAAGTCGTCGGGCGGTCGATTTGTCCGTGAAGATGCGGGCTTTCGTCATTGGGTGACCGCTGATGGCCAAGCTGGACCAAGTGGCGATGCGGGCTTTAGCGCTGAATCAGGCCGCTATCATCTGTATGTTTCTCTTGCTTGTCCATGGGCACATCGCACCCTGATTATGCGCCATTTAAAAGGACTTGAGCCTCATATAGCGGTTACGGTCGTCGCGCCTGAGATGCTAGAACATGGCTGGACGTTTTCTGAGCCAGAGCCGCTGTATGGATACGACTATGCCCATCAGCTCTATACCCACGCGAAGCCTGATTACACCGGTCGAGTCACCGTTCCGATTTTATGGGATAAGCAAACTCAGACGATTGTCAGTAATGAATCCGCTGACATTATTCGAATGTTTAATTCGGCGTTTAATGGTATGACGGGCAATCATGACGATTATTACCCAGACAACCTGCGTGCGGCGATTGATCAGTGGAACGAGTTTGTTTACCCCAATGTGAATAATGGCGTGTATAAATGTGGCTTTGCCACCGAACAAGAGGCTTATGAAGAAGCCTTTGATCAGTTATTCACTGCATTGACGGTGTTGGATGATCATTTAAGTCGCAATCGTTATCTTGCCGGAAATCAGATTACTGAAGCAGACTGGCGGCTGTTCACCACGTTAATTCGCTTTGACCCCGTCTACGTGGGCCATTTTAAGTGTAATAAGCAACGTATTGCCGATTACTGCAATTTATTCTGTTACATGAAAGAGTTATTCCAAGTGCCAGGCGTGGCAGAGACAGTCGATATGCACCATATCAAAACCCATTATTATTACAGCCACGGCAACATTAACCCGACGCGCATTGTGCCGAAAGGACCAGAGCAAGACTTGTGGTCGCCGCATGGCCGCGCATCACTCGCCTCTCACGCGAAATGATGAGGTTATCACCACAAAAGCAACGAAAAAGGGCCAGCAAATGCTGGCCCTTAAAGATGGTGGTGGAGGAAGGATTCGAACCTTCGAAGGCTGAGCCGTCAGATTTACAGTCTGATCCCTTTGACCGCTCGGGAACTCCACCACGCGAACGAGGCGAATCTTATCAAACCGACTGGAGCTGTAAAGGGTTTTCTCTGTCCCGATTAGTGGTTGGTGCTTTTTTCAGCGTCTTGCGTGCGAAAAACGGTGTAAGTGAGCTTTTTTGATGTTTTTTGAAACCTGGCTGTCCTTACACAGTCTTACCTCTGTCTCGCTTTATCGCACAATCCTATGTAATAACGATAAAAAACAGTGTCTTTACAATTCTTTAAGGACAAAAAAATGCAGATCAGTACACTGGTGCTATCCAACATATAAGGTACATGGCAATGAAAAAGTGGATGCTATTGGGCGTCGTGGTATTGGCGGGCGTCGCGTTCTGGAAGTGGGGCGATATCCAGCCCTCGAGCGAGGAGGCCTCTGCGCCACCACCGGGGGCACGATCTGTGGATGTGATGACGGCACAAGTGGAAACCAAACCGGTTGCGCCGTCGTTGTCATTGGTGGGCAATGTTAAAGCCCATCAGCAGATTGATATTGAGTCAGAAGTCTCGGCGCGCATTGAAACKGTGCATGTAAAACCGGGMGARACGGTTGAAAAAGGGGCGCCTTTGGTGACCTTTAATCGCGCCAAAGCCCAAGCGGCGGTGTTGGAAGCGTCGGCTTATCTCAATGATGAGCAGCGCAAGCTAAAGGAGTACACCAAGCTGGCGCAACGTGGTGCCTTAACACAAACCGAGTTGGATGCGCAGCAAGCCAGTGTCAATATTGCCAAGGCCCGTTTGCAATCGGCGCAATCTGATTTAGATGATCATCGTTTAATCGCGCCTTTTTCCGGTCGCATTGGTTTGTTTGATTTAAGCGTCGGCCAGCGCGTGGATGTGGGCGAAACGCTTTTTAGTCTCGACAACCTGTCACGCATGAACCTTGATATTCAGGTGCCAGAGCAATACATCGGACTGCTTTATCCCAATATGCCAGTGGCGGTCACGTCGCAAGCGTATCCCGATGATGCCTTTACCGGCACGGTGAGCGTGGTGGACTCTCGGGTGGATAAAGACGCGCTATCAGTCAGTGTTCGCGTTGCGCTGGATAACCCTGAACGCCAATTGCAGCCCGGCATGCTGATGGAGGCGAAACTGACCTTGCCGGAACAGCAAGCGGTGATTGTGCCTGTGCAAGCTCTGCAGTATTCCGGTACGCGCCGCTATGTCTTCCGCGTTGATGACGAAGGCATTGCCCATCGTACTGAAATTACCCTTGGTGCGCGGATTGATAACCAAGTGGTGGTGAGTAAAGGACTTGAACCCGGTCAGCACATTGTGGTGCAAGGTTTGGTGAATATGCGCGATGGTGCGCAAGTGTCTGTATTAAATGCGGAAGCACCGAAAAATCCAGAAGATGACCAAAGCCGTATCGATGATACCGTGTCTGAGACGGAGGCCAGCTAATGTGGTTGTCTGATGTCTCAGTGAAACGACCAGTGATGGCGATCGTATTGAGTTTGCTGTTATGTGTCTTTGGCGCGGTTTCTTTCTCGACCTTATCAGTGCGTGAAATGCCTGATATCGATAGCCCGGTGGTGAGTATTTATACCGGCTATTCTGGCGCCTCGGCCAGCATTATGGAAAGCCAAGTCACGCAATTGATTGAGGATGAGCTTTCCGGCATTAGCGGCATTGAAGAGATCACCTCGGTCAGCCGCAATGGCTCATCACGGATCACGGTGGAATTTAAACTCGATCACCCGCTGACCGAGGGGGTGAGTGATGTGCGTGATGCCGTGGCGCGCGCGCAAGGGGGACTGCCTGATGATGCCAATGATCCGATTGTGTACAAAGACAACGGCACCGGTGAAGCGGCGGTTTATATCAACTTGGCCTCGTCAGAGATGGACCGCAACCAACTGACGGAATACGCCCAACGTACGCTGGAAGATAGATTCAGCTTGATCTCTGGGGTGAGTTCGGTCGATTTATACGGCGCGCTGTATAAAGTGATGTATGTGAAGCTGGATCCCACCCAAATGGCGGGGCACGGTGTCACCACCCAAGATATTCTTGATGCATTGCGGGATGAAAACTTAGAAAGTCCGGGCGGGGAAATTCGCAATGACGTGATGACCATGCCAGTGCGTAGCGATCGTTTATATCGTGACGCAGAGGATTTTAAACAACTGGTGGTACGCACCACGGCGAATGGCACCGCGATTTATTTGTCGGATGTGGCGGAGGTGGCCATTGGCTCACGCAACGAAGATGCCACCTATAAAAACAATGGTATCAATAATTTAAGTTTAGCGCTGATCCCACAATCCGATGCCAATCCGCTCGATATTTCTGACCGCGCTCATAAGCTTGTCGATGAGATGCAGGCCTTCCTGCCCGAAGGTACGCGTCTTTGGGTGGATTACGATACTACGGTATTTATTGAGCGCTCGATTGAGGAAGTGTATAGCACGCTATTTATTACTGGGGCGCTGGTGGTATTAGTGTTGTATATCTTTATTGGCCAAGCACGCGCCACCTTGATCCCAGCAGTGACTGTGCCGGTATCCTTGATTTCCGCCTTTATCGTTGCCTCAGCGATGGGCTTTTCGATTAACCTATTGACTTTAATGGCGCTCATTCTCGCGATAGGTCTGGTGGTGGATGATGCCATTGTGGTGGTCGAAAATATCTTCCACCACTTACAACAAGGCGATAAACCCTTGGTGGCCGCTTACCGTGGCGCACGGGAGGTGGGTTTTGCAGTGATCGCCACCACCGCRGTGTTGGTGATGGTGTTCCTCCCCATTACCTACATGGATGGCATGATTGGTAAGTTGTTCACCGAGTTTGCCGTGATGCTCGCCGTCACCGTGCTCTGTTCGTCCTTAATAGCGTTGACGCTTACGCCGGTGCTTGGCAGTAAAYTGCTGCGCTTAAATGTGGCATCTAGTCCTGTAAACCGCGTGATCACCCGTGGGTTTGATGTGCTTGAAAGCTACTATCGCCGAGTGCTGGCACATGTCCTGCGTTGGCGTTGGATTGCGCCTGTGGTTATCTTGCTCTGTATTGGCGGCAGTGGCGTGCTGATGCAACACTTACCGTCGCAATTAGTGCCACAAGAAGATCGCGGGGTGCTGCTGGCGTTTGTCCGTGGTGCGGAAGGCACGGCGTACAACCGTATGGTGGGCAATATCGAGCAAATTGAGCAGCGTTTAATGCCCTTGGTCGAGGCGGGTACTCTCAGCTCGGTCAGCTTACAAACACCAGCGTTTGGTGGTCGGGCCGGCGATCAAACGGGCTTCGTGATCATGCTATTGCCGGATTGGGATGAGCGCGACCGCTCCGCTCAAGCCATTCTCGGAGAAGTGCGTCAGGTGTTAAATGGTGTGCCAGATGTGCAAGTGTTCCCGTTTGCGCCTGGCTTTGGGGGCGGTAGTTCAGAGCCCGTGCAGTTTGTGTTAAGTGGTCCAGACTATCCTGAACTTCATCGCTGGGCGGAAAAATTGGGCGAAATGGGCCGCGAGGCAGGCATGATTGACAGCCCTGATTATGACTACAACCAAAACACCCCTGAGTTGGTGGTCAAAGTAGACCGTCGCCGCGCCGCTGAACTTGGGATTTCGGTGCGGGATGTCTCCGATACCTTAGAGGTGATGCTCGGTGGTCGTGCCCAGACCAGCTATGTGGATCGTGGTGAAGAATACGATGTGTATGTACGCGGCGATGAAAAGGCCTTTAGCAGCAAAGGGGATCTTACCCGTATTTATATGCGTAGCCGCAGCGGCAAGTTAGTCTCGCTGGATGCAGTGACCACGGTGGAAGAAACAGCGTCCGCGCAGCGTTTAAGCCATACCAACAAGCAAAAGTCGATCACCTTATCGGCGCATTTAGGCGAGGATGTGACACTGGGTCAAGCACTCGATTATCTCGATAAAATCGCGGCTGAGAACCTGCCGGCCGATATCTCGGTGGGCTATTCAGGGGAGTCGAAAGATTTTCGTGACAACCAAACCAGTGTGCTGGTGGTGTTCGGTTTAGCGCTCTTGGTTTCGTACTTGGTGTTAGCGGCGCAATTTGAAAGCTTTATCAACCCCTTGGTGGTGATGTTGACGGTGCCCATGGGGATGCTAGGCGGCTTTTTAGGCCTGTGGCTGACCAACCAAGGGATCAATATCTACAGCCAAATTGGTTTGATTATGCTGATTGGGATGGTGACGAAAAACGGTATCTTAATCGTGGAGTTTGCCAACCAACTGCGTGACCGTGGCATTGCATTTGATAAAGCGATTATCGATGCGTCAGTCCGTCGCTTGCGACCGATTTTGATGACGGCGTTTACCACCTTGGCAGGGATGATCCCACTGATCCTCTCAACCGGCGCGGGGGCCGAAAGTCGTATCGCGGTTGGGACGGTGATCTTCACCGGCATGGCCTTTGCGACCTTTGTTACCTTGCTGGTGATCCCTGCGATGTATCGCTTGCTCTCCATTCATACTCACTCGCCTGAGTATGTGGCGCAGCAATTGGATAAAGCGCTCGCGGTGGAAACYGTGCATCGGGCCAGTCATGGTGAGTTTGATACCCATCCGCATGATGAGCCGCATAAATAACTGCCGTTTGATGCTCGACACAAAAGCCGCCTCATTGCGAGGCGGTTTTTTATGTTTTGTCGCTGCGCTATTACGCGTTTTCGGCTTGTTTGCGTTGTAGTGCGGCTTGCACGTCCGCTTGGTTGGTGAGGTAGTCATCTAAGCCACGCTGACGCAAGTGACAGGCTGGACACTCGCCACAGCCAGTGCCTTTAATGCCGTTATAACAGGTTAGGGTGTGGTCGCGTACAAAATCGAGGGCGTGATACTGGTCGGCCAGTGCCCAAGTCTCGGCTTTATTCAGCCACATCAGTGGTGTGACTAACGCGAGTTTTCTGTCCATGCCTTGCTCAAGGGCTTGCTGCATTGATTGAATAAAATCATTGCGACAATCAGGGTAGCCAGAAAAGTCAGTTTCGCAGACACCGGTGATCACCGCCTCAGCGCCAATTTGATAGGCGTAAATGCCTGCCAAAGTCAAAAACAAGATATTACGACCCGGCACAAAGGAATTGGGCAGGCCGTTTTCGTTCAGTGCATTGGAAACAGGAATATTGTCGCGTGTGAGCGAGCTAATCGCCAATTCATTGAGCAAACCAACATCCAGTACCTTGTGCGCACTGACGTTGCGGTTTGCAGCAATCTCACGGGCAACGTCAATTTCTTGTTTGTGGCGCTGGTTATAGTCGAAAGTGAGGCAATGCACTTCGTCGTACTCTGCCTGCGCTTGAATCAAACAGGTGGTTGAATCCTGTCCTCCGCTAAATACCACAACGGCTTTTTTCATCGGTTTGTCCTTTGGCGGTGCTACTTACCCAGTGTTACACAGAGCACGGATGGTACCCCTGTGCGGTATCGACAGCAAGCCAGACGCTCTTGAGTCACCATGATGCCAAAGAACAAATGTCCAAATGGATCAACGGCTGACTGCGCGTCAGGCAACGCGCAGTGCCTGTCTCTATGCTTCCTATTTCGCCACAAAAGCTTTTAACCCTTCGAGCGTCTCGGCTGGGATAGGGCAGCTTTTACCGGTTTTAAAGTCGCAATAGACAATCAAGGCCTCGCCCTCGGCCACACAGCGTTCTTGATTGTGACTGTAGATTTCATACTTCATCGCATAGCGCTTTTCTTGAATATCCTCGACCCAAGCGACGGTGGTGATGGTATCTGGATACACCAAAGGGGCGCGATAATCGCAGCGGGTTGAGGCGACTACGGGGCCAACATGCAGTTGTTTGGCTAGCTCGAACACTTCCAATTTTTCAAGCATTACCACGCGTACATCTTCAAAGTAGCGAAAGTACACGGTGTTATTGATGTGTTGCAGGGCATCCATGTCGTTCCAGACAATCGCCTGCGTATGAGAGAGCGGGTAGTTTTCTACTGGGATATTTGCCACAAGACAATCCTCCTTAATTGTGTGTCTTGATTGCACACCAAGCACAATGACAAGACAAGCCGCGCAAAGGTAAATACGGAGCTTGGTCTAACAATTACGCAACAAAACACATGAGGCGACAAAGCGGTTATCAAGAGTGTGGCGCTAATTGGTTAATGTGACACCAATCAGACTCTGGTATGATACGCCCCCTTTTTGGCCGTGCTTGGGCGCGGCATGATTTACTTTTGCTGTGGATACGACTTTGACTGATACCGCTTTTTCCTCGCTCGCGTTACCTGCTGATTTACTCGATAACTTGGCAACCTTGGGTTATACGCAGATGACGCCCATTCAGGCGCAGAGCTTACCGTCTGTGCTCAGTGGCAAAGACATTATTGCCCAAGCTAAAACTGGCTCGGGGAAAACGGCGGCATTTAGCTTAGGTGTGTTAGCCAAACTGAACGTAAAACGCTTTCGCGTGCAATCTTTGGTGCTGTGCCCAACCCGTGAGCTGGCCGAGCAAGTGGCGGTTGAGATGCGTAAGTTGGCGCGTGGTCGTCATAATGTCAAAGTACTGACCCTGTGCGGTGGAGTATCGATTGGCCCACAAATTGGATCACTGGAGCATGGTGCACACATTATTGTCGGCACTCCGGGGCGCGTGGATGATCATTTACGCAAAGGCACCTTGCGCCTTGATGATGTTGAGACCTTGGTGTTGGATGAAGCCGATCAGATGCTGGATATGGGCTTCCAAGATACCTTGGATGCCATCATTGCGCGTGTTCCTGCTCATCGCCAAACCTTGTTATTTAGCGCCACTTTCCCGCGCTCGATCAATGCGATTGCCCAGCGAGTGCTGAGCCACCCTGTCTCCGTTAAAGTGGATGAGGTGCAAACGCAAAGTACAATCACGCAACACGTTTATAAAGTCGATGACAACAAGCAGCGTTACCAAGCGTTAAAGCTACTGTTATTACATTTTCAGCCGCAAAGCTGTGTGGTGTTCTGTACGACCAAAGCTCAAACACAACAAGTTTGCGATAACCTAGAAGATGATGGTTTTAGCGCCGTTGCCTTGCATGGCGATATTGAACAGCGTGGCCGTGAGCGCACCTTGGTAAAATTTGCCAACAAAAGTGCGTCTGTGCTGGTGGCCACTGATGTGGCCGCGCGCGGCTTAGACATTGATGACATGGATATGGTGATCAACTATCAACTCGCCCACGATCCGCAAACTCATGTACACCGTGTCGGCCGTACCGGTCGCGCTGGCAAAAAAGGGGTGGCGTGTTCGCTATATAACGATGCTGAGCACTATAAATTGGCGATGATTGGCGATCAATATGATCGTGATTTTCTCCCCGAAGCCCTGCCGCCGCCGCATTTGCTCGACACTGCGCCTTACCAGCCTGAGATGGCAACCTTGATGATTGACTCGGGTAAAAAGCAAAAAGTACGCGCGGGTGATATTTTAGGTGCGTTGACTGGCCAAGCGGGCATTGACGGTAAGCAGGTGGGTAAAATCAATGTGCTCGACAATGTGGCGTTTATTGCTGTGTCCCAATCCTGCGTTAAAGCCGCGTTGCGTAAACTCAATGATGGAAAAGTTAAAGGACGCACCATCCGCGCCCGCCGGATTTAGTTTGTATGATAAAGGATWCTCTGCTTGCTAAGCCTCTAAGTTAATCTACTCTACTTCAATGGCTTAATGATAAAGTCTGCACGATACCTTGTTGGTGTCGTGCACGTTAGCATGGAGTGACAGATGAAAAAGTATTTTGAGAACTTAGCCAAAGCCTTGCTGGGCCAGCCGTTTGGTAGTCTTAGCTCGGGAGAAAAGAAAGTTATTGAGAGTATTGCTAACAACACGTCTGTCTCTGAGAACGTCAACAAGTCCTTTCATGAAAGCCTGACCACCGGGCAAATGGTGGCGGATAAAATTGCCTCATTTGGCGGTTCTTGGTCATTTATCGGGCTTTTCTTCGCATTCATCATTGGCTGGATTGTCGTGAATACGGTTTGGTTAGTGGGAGACGCATCATTCGATCCCTATCCCTTTATTTTACTGAACCTTGGGTTATCCAGTCTGGCAGCTTTCCAAGCGCCGATCATCATGATGTCGCAAAACCGCCAAGCGGCAAAAGACAGGATGGAGCAAAAAGCCACCTACGAAATCAATCTAAAACTCGAGCTTGAACTAATGCGCCTGCACGACAAGTTTGATGCCCTGCAGACGCGGATAGATAAAGATACGGACTAGCGCATTAATACTTTTGTGCGTTTTATCAATCGTCTGAGCCGAATACCGGAGGCGCCGTGCAACGGACGCACCGCGTATATTGAGTCCATGATTGACAGAGTACGGGCGCTTATTACCGACCTACTACTCCGCGTTGCAATCTGTGGGAGATATTATTCCTGTCATCCCTTCTTGAACGCACATCACAATTCAGCCAGAGCTAACCTAACTATAACAACAAACCTATCCAAAAATCTGGCTTGCTGAGTAGAGTGCATCGCCATGATTATTGACTGGCGGACAATGTAGTGGGTTACAAAGTAGTTCGACTGACCGAACTCATGGCGTATGAGTTCGGTCAAGTAGAGGGCGATATTGAGGCGCTGAATGAGCGAGACCTTGATGGAGTGATACCCGATGGGATGAGCTTTTCACAATTTAAAGAAAAGCTGAGTAGTGGCGAAGCCGCATTGCTCACAGACACACCTTCCATGCCTGCCATGTTGTACGACAGCACTAATAAGATCTGGACCCTCTCGCCAGATACTGAAACGACTCTCTCACCACAAATTCGTTCAGCGCTTATGGCCAGAGCCAATCAATCTGGAGCCGCCGCGGGCGGTGGCAGTGGATCTGGCGGAGGTAGTCGTTCACAGGCAGCAACAGAAAATATCGAAGATACTTATGTGCCCGAGCCGGTAAAGCCCGATCGCTCAAATGCGCCACCGTCACTTAAATACGAGTACTGTTTTGAGATTGCCAGCTCGGACAAGGTCTTTAGCAAGACAGTCGGATGCAAATTTGAGTTAGCCAAAACACAGCAAGAAGGCGTGATCGGTGATTGGCAAACCGCGCCCACTGAACATGGTACCAAGTATACCGCTTATGCGGCATTCAATGAGCCCAAAAAGCTTGTTGCTAAAATTGCATCGGCCTCAATGGGCATCAGCGTGCCCGAGCCCGTGCAGATGAAGCCGATTGGCTCTGGGGTAATCCAAGAAGCCTTTATTCCTGTAACCCCCTCCGTTCAACTCGGCGAGCGACTAGGCTTACCCACCGAAGGCTATTATTACCATTTTCACCAAAAGCGCTTAGTGCAGGAGTACAAGGTGCTGGCAAATGGCAGTTTTACGCCACGCGCTCAAGGCATGACAGGCTCAATCGTGAGCAAGGTTTTAATCGTTATCAAAGCGCCATTCTGGTGTACTGGAAGATTGACGGGAAAGAAGTTGACGACCAGCATCTTGTCTATCTCGAAGAGCCGATCACTCGCGAGACGCTTGATAACCCAGACGAAGAATGGCTGGAAGAAAATGGCATCAAACTGTCTATTGGTGATCTACTAGCTGCGCCTACTCAGCCTATGGCGAAGAGAGGAAGTCATTCTGCTAATGACGTAGACAGCGAGCCAGAGCAAGCGGGACCGGAAACTCATCAAGTTGCGACTGATCTAGACACTCGACAGCGCGAATCATGGGGGGCGATAGCAGGTAAGTATGGCTTGTCCGCAAAACAACTACTTGACTTAAACCCCGAATATAACGCTGATCCCATGTCTTTAAAGGTCGGTGATACCCTCATCGTTCAACAGGCGCCCGCTAAGCAACCTTCTAGCGAAGCCGCAACGGAGCTGCCACCGCTTTCTCCTTGTGCATATAATTGCGCTGGAAATGCCCATTATGACTACTCGGAGCCGTTTATAGATGGAACACCTTTCAAGGCGATCAACAATGACAGCCTGTTAGAAAGAAAGCTGCCGGTTGTGAATCTAACTGCAATCACTACGGCTTCAAAAGCGACCGATTACGGGAAAGCAGCAATACTCACACTGCCTGCCAATGGGGCGGCGACTAATCTCGGTGTCATCAGTACGAATACTGCGAATACGATGGGAACCTGGTCGCTATCTGGCGAAGCACTGGCGGGTTTCGCCCGTATGGGAGGCTTTCTAGTAGCGGCGCTGTGGCCGTCTAAGCTAGGGGACGGTACGCTCGACGGACATCCAGAGTGGAGTGGTGTTGATGCTATAACGATGCGTGTGCGTTTCAATATGTACACAGATGAAAATGGTAAACAGCAAGTCGTTGGCATAAAAACCGGTGAAGGTAGTCCATATGGAGAGCGTGTGACAAAGCGTGAGGCTCATCAAAATGGCCAAAATTTCGTTGCTGAACTGGATGATGGTATTACTATTACGTGGACTCCAGATGGCTCGACAGACGTTCTAACACCCGATACGGTGTTACCTGAGAATGATCAGCTAGACGTGCATAATATCTGGGTCCGGCCGATAGAAGAGTACGAGCAGGAGATTGGGACGCCATTATACCCCGAGGAAGATCTTGCTGAGTACTTAGTGACATTTCCTGCTGATGCTGGTTTGCCCCCGCTTTACTTGGTGTTCAATAAACCGAGTAGAGGAAAATCAAAGGTAAAACTATTAGAAGTCGGTACCTATGGTGACTTGGCGCTGAGGAGCAAGAAAGATGGAATGGACATTGACCATATACCTTCTCTAGCGGCTCTGGTTAAAGCTACAGAAATGCTCTATCGTCGTAAATTGAGTAAAAACCAAATTACAGAGATAAAGAAAACATCAGTAGGTGTAGCAATCCCATCTCAAGTCCATCAAAAATGCAGCGAAACTTTTGGCGGAAGAAATAGAACAGATAAGCAACAATTGGATGCAGACAACTTAGAAAAAGCTGTTGATAGCAACTTTGATGCTATAGAGCCTTGTCTCAAGGCTGAGGGGTACTCTCAAGATAAACTTGAAAAGACTCGTCAAGAAATACATAAACTCAATAAACAAAATGGATGGTATTAAATGAGCCACTCTTATGAATGCTTAATAGGAAATACGTATCGAAATTTATTGAAAGATGCATCCTTTCTTTCACTTATAGGGGGGAATGTACCTGAAATTGTTGATGAAAGTTTAGATAGTTTCTATATCGTTTCGAATAGCAGTCAAGTTGAGTTGATCTTCAATAAGCATACTCAGATACTTGAAGTTATTATCTTTAAGAAAAGTGTTGATGGGCGTTTCCCCAAGTCATTGAATAGTCATATGGATGCTGATGAAGTTCGTAGTATTCTTGGGAATCCCATTGAAATAGTTCAAGCGCGAAAAATACCTGTTTTAGGAATGGTTCCAYCTTTTGATAAGTTCGAAGGCAATGTGGAGGTGACTTACTCTATTGATACTGGCTTGGTTGAAGAAGTTCGATTTAGTTCATAGAGTTAAACTAAGTAGTTCATCCAAAGGTTTTGGGTAAGATATTACTCTCTATTTTGAGTCTAATTTTTACCCAAATTACTCAGTCTAAAAAAATTCCCCGAGGATATTCAATATTCTGTGTCAGACAATTTTCATAGGTCTATGTGATCATCCAGTCGGCCTTCGAAGTGAATGGTCAGCTGCGATAGCGTCAGGTTCCAATTGCTGACTTTGTACTTGGCTTTGCTCATCATCTGTGACCTGTTTTGAGGCGTTGATGATCTGATCGCGGCTCGGATGATAATTTCAATGATTTAGGAAACAACGCCGAGTTTAACCATATAACAGGTGAACAAACAAAGGATGCTGACCCTTCAATAAAGGTGGAAAAATAATGAAAGTTGTGATCGAGGCATTTGATAAAGAAACTGAACTTTTAGTACTAGAAGTTGAAGTTAAAAGCAGTCACGTTGAAGCAGTTGCGCAAGTCTTGGGTTTGAGCGACGATGATCTTCAGTTCCTTTTAGGAGGCGCCGGAGGGTTTGATGTTTCTACTGATCAAGCCAAGGCGATAGAGCAAATAATCAATGAAAAATTCTTTAGCCCTCGCTATGACTATCAACTTGGTACAAGCTAAACACATAAGATAAAAAATACTTCTTTGTTACGATATGATGATGCCTAAATGAATTATGACTTATCAACATATTCACGTTCAGAGTTCCTTCAATTGGTACAAAGAATCTGTTTGGATGATTATGATACAGAACAAGAACACATTGATGCAGTGCTTCATTTTGAAGAAGTTACACAGCACCCAGGTGATTCAGATCTTATTTATTATCCAGAAAAAGAAGAGGATGCAACTCCTGAGAATATTGTAAGAATTGTCAAGGAAGAGAGATAACCCAATCCCTAGTACATTTCATCGATGCCAAAATTTATACATTGATGGTGCCATTGGCGTAGGTGACACAAGCCCCGGAAAGATGTCAACCACGATGTACTATTCCTCCTGGGCGCCTGTCACGTTTGGCGCCAATTTTATCCGCGATGTCGGAGGCGCGCAGGGCACATCAATGCACGAGGCATACATCGTGCTGGCGCTTTTCCGACCTACGCCTGATTCGGGCTCTTGAATACAGAGCGCTTCGCTGACGGAATACAGATTACAGAGAAAGCAGCTCGTGTTGGTATTGGGGGCTTTTTCTGTATTATTGTATAGACGATGGCGCGTTACCCCAACACCGTCTGCAAATCATGGGTCGCTTGGTCGAGATCCCCAATGTGCTCGCGTACCCAATCAGGGTTGTAATAGGTGTCTAGGTAGCGCTCGCCGCTGTCACATAGCAAGGTGACAATAGAGCCTTTTTCGCCGTTGGCGCGCATTTCATTTGCTAACATCAAGACGCCGTACAGATTGGTACCGGTGGACGCGCCGGCTTTGCGGCCAAGTTGGCTTTCTAGCCAGTGAATGGTGGCGATACTGTGAGTGTCCGGCACTGTGGTCATTCTATCAATCACGCCGGGAATAAAGCTGGGCTCGACACGTGGCCGTCCAATCCCTTCAATGCGACTGCTTTTATCGGTGGTCAGTGAGCTGTCGCCGGTGAGGTAGTAATCGTGAAACACCGAATGTTCAGCATCGGCCACCATCAGCTGAGTCGGTTGGCAGCGATAGCGAATGTAGCGGCCAATGGTCGCTGAGGTGCCACCGGTGCCCGGGCTCATCACAATCCAGCGAGGGATCGGAAAGCGCTCGTACTGCATTTGATCAAATATGCGGTTGGCGATGTTGTTATTGCTACGCCAGTCGGTCGCTCGCTCGGCATAGGTAAACTGGTCCATGTAATGGCCATTGAGCTCCTTAGCAAGGCGACGAGACTCGGCATAGATCTGATCTGACCGCTCGACAAAGTGCGCTTCACCGCCATAAAAACGGATTTGCTCAATCTTCTTACATGCAGTGTTTTTAGGCACTACGGCAATAAAACGTAAGCCAAGCAGACGGGCAAAATACGCTTCGGAAATGGCAGTACTGCCAGATGAGCTTTCAATGATGGTGGTGTGCTCATCAATCCAACCATTACACAAGCCGTACAAAAACAAAGAACGCGCCAAGCGGTGCTTCAAGCTACCGGTTGGATGGGTGCTTTCGTCTTTCAGATAGATATCAATGTCTGTAAAGCTGGGGAGATCGAGCTTAATTAAATGGGTATCTGCAGAGCGTTTAAAGTCGGCTTCAATGAGGCGAATCGCGTTACCGACCCAAGTATGGCAAGGATGTGGGGTTGTCATCATGCGTCTCCGAATACGTAATTAGCACCAGTTTACGTAAAGAGCGGGATAAAAACCTTGCTATTTTTGCTCTATAATGCCACCTAAATAGAAAAATAAACTCCCATATAATACTTAATGGAAAAAAATTTTATGACTATCACTTTAGATGAGATAGATCGCACTTTACTCGCGGCGCTGCAGGAAGATGCTAACTGGTCTGTGGCTGCGTTGGCCGAACGGGTGAATTTAACTACGACTCCCTGTTGGAAGCGGCTGAAACGGCTGGAATCACAAGGGGTGATCCGTGGGCGGGTGGCATTGCTTGACCCCGAAACCGTTGGCCTCGCATTTACCGCTTTCGTTTACATCAAAACCAATGACCACAGTGAGCAGTGGTACAAGACCTTTACCGAAGTGGTGACCGAGTTCCCTGAGGTGATGGAATTCTACCGCATGGCGGGGGAATATGATTATATGATGAAGGTACAGGTAGCTGATATGACTCGATTTGATCATTTTTATAAAAAACTGGTCAATTCTGTGCCAAGTCTGAATAATGTGACATCAACATTCGCCATGGAAGCGCTTAAGTATACCACCGCCTTACCGATCCGATAGGTCGTGCTGATGATAAAAGGCGGGGATAAAAAGGAGACCTCATGAAGGTGTTTTGGCAGTTAGGCTGGTTTTTTAAACGTGAATGGCGTCGTTATGTCGGCGCTATGATTATTTTGGTATTTGTCTCTGTCTTTGAGCTCATTCCACCGATGGCCGTGGGCCATGTGGTCGATGGCGTGGTTGCTGGAGAGATTTCTACTGAGCTACTGATGTGGCTACTTGCGGGTATGCTGGCCATTTGGGTGGTGGTATATGTGCTGCGCATTGTGTGGCGAGTCTGGCTGTTTGGTGCTGCGGCTGAGCTTGGCACTGTGCTGCGCAACCGGCTTTATGATCATTTTACTCGCCAATCACCGCATTTTTTCCGTCGCTATCCGAGTGGCGATATCATGGCGCGTTCTACCAATGATGTGAAAGCGGTGGTGATGACGGCCGGTGAAGGGGTTCTGACCGCTGGGGATTCTATTATCACAGGCGTCGCCGTGCTCATTGTGATGGTGAGCCAAATTAGCTGGCAGCTCACACTCTTAGCCCTGTTACCGATGCCGGTAATGGCAGTACTGGTTAATCGCTTTGGTCGCCGTTTGCACCATACCTTTACTGAATCGCAAGCGGCGTTTTCTGAGCTGTCAGAGGTGAGTCAGTCCTCACTGTCGGCGGTGCGTATGGTACGTGCATTCGGCTTAGAGCAGCACCAGATGAATCAGTTTAATCAAGTTGCCGATCGTACCGGGGAGAAAAACCTCGCGGTGGCACGGGTTGATGCGCTGTTTTCGCCGGTGATCCAAGGCACCATTGGCGCTTCGTTTTTCCTAACCGTGTCTGGCGGCGGCTACTTGGTCGCTAACGGTGAGATTTCGCTTGGGGATCTTACCGCATTTACCTTGTATCAAGGTTTGATGATTTGGCCGATGCTCGCAGTGGCGTGGCTATTTAATATTATTGAGCGTGGGCGCGCCGCTTGGACGCGGATAGATGCGTTGCTGCAAGAGCAGCCGGACATTGTTGGTGGTGACACGCCGCTGCCTGACACCATGCAGCCGTTAGCACTGGCCATTGAGCAGTTTAAGTGGCAACCGGATGACAGTTTTGCCCTCAAATATATCCATGTGGCGCTTCCGCCTGGGGCCATGCTGGGGATTGCCGGTCCAGTCGGCAGTGGTAAATCAACCTTATTGCAATTGCTACTTCATCTGACCCAGCTTGAAAAAGGCGATATTCGCTATGGTGATGTGTCGATAGCGGAGGCTGATTTGTCGTCATGGCGACAACGTTTTGCGGTAGTGACGCAAACGCCGTTTTTGTTTTCGCGCTCGATTGCGGAAAACATCGCTCTTGGTCGTCCGGATGCGACCCAAGTGGAAATCGAACAGGCGGCGAAACTTGCCTGTATTGATGAAGACATCCGTCAGCTGCCGCACGGGTATGAAACCGCAGTCGGTGAAAAAGGGATCACCTTATCTGGTGGTCAAAAGCAGCGGATTTCGATTGCCCGCGCTTTGTTGGTGGAAGCGGAGTGCTTGATTTTGGATGATGCCTTGTCAGCCGTTGACGGTGACACCGAGCACCGTATTTTGCAGAACCTGCAACAGCATCAGCACACCCGTACCACGATTGTGATAGCCCACCGCTTATCGGCACTCGAAAACGCCGATGAAATTGTGGTACTCAGCCACGGGCAAATCCGAGAGCGTGGCCAGCATCGCCAATTGATTCAACAGCCAGGATGGTATCAAGAAATGCACCAATATCAGCAGCTGGAAGCGGCATTGGAAGCCGATGAGGAGCCGCGTCATGACTAAGCGAGAGATCTTATTTCGATTGCTAAGCTACATGCGCCGCGACAGGCGTCAATTTGTGATTGCCACGGTTTTCTTGCTGGTGGCGGCTGTGGCCGAAGTAACAGGTCCTTATTTGGTGCAAATCTTTCTCGATAATTATGTCGCCAAAGATCATTATCCGGCGGTGATCATGTGGGCACTGGCGGTGGGTTATATCGTATCGACCATTGTCTCCGCGGGCTTTCAGTATCAGTACGAGCTGCGTTTTAACACCATGGCGGTGGCCATCATTCAACGTATTCGTAAAGCGGTGTTCGCCAACGTGATTAAACAGCCTCTGTCAGCCTTTGATTATGTGCCAATGGGGCGGATTGTATCGCGCTTGACCAATGACACCGAGTCGTTAAAAGAGCTGTATGTGTCGGTGCTTTCTACCTTTTTACGTAACATCGCACTGATTGGTGTGATGCTGGTGGCGATGCTAATGCTCAGTGTGCAACTGACAATGGTGGTGTTGGTGCTACTGCCGTGTGTGGTGCTGGTGATGGCGCGCTATCAAAAACGTTCAGCGCCTGCGTATCGTCGGGCACGAGATCGGCTCGCAGACATCAACGGGGTGATGAACGAATCTGTGCTCGGCATGAATTTGATTCAGCTAATGCAGCAAGAGCGGGCGTTCTCCTCGCGATTCAGTGATATGACTGCGGATCACCTAGATGCCATGGTGACTATTCAACGCCTGAACGGGATCTATCTTCGCCCTTTGATTGATTTATTGGCAGGGGCCGCGTTGCTGTCTTTGGTGGCTATCTTCGGTTTTAGCGGCACAGCAGTAATTGGGGTCGGGGTGCTGTACGCCTTTTTAAGCTATTTGGGGCGGATCACCGAGCCATTGATTGAAATGATGCAGCAACTGTCACTACTTCAGCAGGCTATCTCGGCCGGTGAGCGGCTTTTCGAAATGATGGATACGCCGCCTGAGCAATATGGCCATGACACCACGCCGATCCCTGATGGAGCCATTGCACTGCAGAATGTATCGTTTTCCTACGACGGTGAAACACCGGTGTTGTCAGACGTGAATGTAGACGTCCCGGCCGGCGGCTTTCTGGCGTTGGTGGGACATACGGGCAGCGGTAAATCAACTTTGGCGTCGTTACTGATGGGATTTTATCGCGCAGGTGAGGGGACGCTGACGCTGGGTGGATTACCGATCGAAAGCTTGAGTCATCAAAGCTTGCGTGAGGGCGTTGCCATGGTGCAACAAGACCCGCACATGCTGACGGGGAGTTTGCGAGAAAACATCGCGTTGGGGCAGACGCTGGACGATGAAAAAATCTGGCATGCGCTCGAACAAGTGGCGCTGGCAGATTACGTGAAAGGGTTGCCAGCGGGGCTGGATACCTTACTTGGCGAGGGCGGGATGACCTTTTCTGCCGGTCAGCGCCAGCTGTTGGCTCTGGCGCGCGTGTTAGTGCGTCAGCCTAAAATTCTGATCCTTGATGAAGCCACCGCCAATATTGACTCCGGCACCGAAGAGCTTGTGCAACAGGCGCTGAATCGGTTACGCCAACAGATGACGGTGGTGGTGATTGCGCACCGCTTATCGACCATTGCCGAGGCCGATAACATCCTCGTCTTGCATCGTGGCCGTGTGATTGAGCAAGGGCGTCATCAAAGCCTGCTGCGTCAGCAAGGCCGCTACTGGCAGATGTATCAACTCCAGCAAGCCAGCGCGCATTTAGCCGCATTAGAGGAAGAAGCGCAGGTGTAGCGGCTCAGTCATGAGTGAAGCAATCAAAAAGGGGCGCAATGCCCCTTTTTTGTGCTGCTCAGACTCGCTCGGGTTAGAGACGTTGATGGTTAGGAGATCTTACGCATCAAACCCTCTTGGGTCGCTGAAGCAACAAGATCGCCTTGCTGATTAAAAAGTTCGCCGCGTACAAAGCCACGCGCGCCACTGGCGGAGGGGCTTTCAATCGCAAACAGTAGCCACTCATCCATTCTAAACGGGCGGTGGAACCACATGGAGTGATCAATGGTGGCCACTTTCATGCCCGGCGTAAGTAGCGTCACTGCATGAGGCTGCAACGCCGTGACCAAAAAGCCCCAATCGGCGGCATAGCCGAGTAAATACTGATGGACATGAAAATCGTCGCCGACTTCACCATTGGCGCGGATCCACAGATATTGCTTAGCCGGCGCGGAATGGGGTTTAAGTGGGTTGATCACTGTGGCAGGCCGCACTTCAATCGGCTTGTCACCCCCAAAGGCTTTGACCACATTAGGGGGAAGCTTGTGAGCGATATCATTGACAAGTGACTGCTCAGAGCGCAAGGTCTCGGGCGCTGGCACGTCTGTCGGCATGGTGTTTTGATGCTCAAAGCTTTCTTCCTCTTCTTGATAAGAGGCGGTGAGATAAAAAATCGGTTTGCCGTACTGCACGGCTTTTATTCGCCGTGTGCTGAAACTTTTTCCGTCTCTGAGTATCTCAACATCATAGATGATCGGCTGCTCAGGATCGCCTGGGCGCAGAAAATAGCTATGGAATGAATGCAAAAAGCGATCAGGGTCAACCGAGGTTTTGGAGGCCGATAAGGCCTGTCCAATCACTTGCCCACCATACACTTGGGGGAGTCCAAGGTTCTCACTTTGACCGCGGTACAGGCCAGTGTCTAGTCGCTCAAGCTCTAGCAGCTGTAAGAGTTCTTTCAGTGGTTGGCTCATAAGTCCTTGATTCATGCTATGCTTCCATTGTTATTGTTCAAGCTATCATAACCTTAGCGTTTTTGCCGCATTTGAACGTGCTTCAGTGAGGATTCTTTAATGAAGAAACTAACGTTTCTATTGTTCGCCTTATTCACTGCTTTGGTGTTTACTGCTTGTTCTGGAAATAGCCAACCTAATGATTTAGCAAATGTTTCTGGTAGCTTGGTGTATCGAGAACGCCTTGCGTTGCCCGAAAATGCCAGTGTGACAGTGCGCTTGGTAGAGATTAAAAACATCGATGCGCCAGGCAAAGTGATCAGTCGACAGTCTTTCGTGACGGAGGGGCAACAAGCGCCTCTGCATTTTTCCCTCAACTATGATCCGAGCCAAATTACGACGACGCACGATTATGTGATCACCGCCCAGATCGATGTGAGTGATCGGCCTCTGTTTATTACCAATACGGTCAATAAAGTGATCACGGATACGAATCATACCTATGATCCAACGCTAACACTGGTGCGTGCGGGGCATTGATCGCTACACTGGTGAGAGATATCCGCACAAGGAGTGTGCATGCGAATCTCACTGTTTCTCTGGCCCGTGTTGGTGCTGACGGTTATCGCTGTCGCGGGGATTAGCGCCACGTTTTCCCTGAATAGTCTAGCGATTGGCGCGTCTGCTTTATTCTTTTTCTATCCAGATAAATTCGCGAGTTGGTGCTTAGCGCTAGCGATGGCGATTTTTGCCTTTACCTTGCCACATCTCCCTGCGCTGTTAGCCGCGAGCACGCTATTGCTTTTGCCGGCTTTGTCTCTCTGGTTCAATCCCGACCGACATCCACACGTCAAGCTATTACTCGGTGCGGTGATGGTTGCCATGTTCGCGGGGATGATGGCTTTGCAATCTGAAGCTAAATTGGGTGGCTCACCGAGTACTCTCGCGCTGCAAACGCTAGCACTCGTGGGGTTATGGCTTGCGATCAGATATTGGCCAGGTTACCAGCCTCCCCATCGCGGGGCCTGGCTGTTACTGCCTGTATTAGTGGCGGTGAGTGGCTGGCCTGCTGCGTTATGGAGTGCGACAACGGTGATGATTATTTGGTTGTTACAGTGGGTGGGATTCACACCACAATTTGCTCGCTCACGTCACCTTGCCTTGCATCTTATCCCGAGTATTCCGTTTTTGGTGATTACGTGGATTACTCCTGGACAACTCACGCTGTCGCTATTGGTCGCGTGGGCCACCATGCTTGCGGCGATTTGGGTTGGTGAGTATTTGCTATTGGAAGAGCCGGACGATCAGTAGGAAAATTGCCTAGAAGATAAACAGTTAACGAATGAGGTCATGAATCCTCCTTGCATTGCATCCAGCCTTGCCACATAATGCCCCGCAGTTAAGCAAGCTTAACGACATATCGATGGAGGCCTCCTTGGTTCTCCCGCAACACTATCTTGTGTACTGGGTCAGGTCCGGAAGGAAGCAGCCCGCGCTTGGGACGTGTGTGCCGGGATGTAGCTGGGGAGGTCTCCGCCCTTTCTGCTCTTCTCTTTCTCACACCATAAGTTTGCACAGTTACAATTACTTGCAATAAAACGACATGCGATAAAATCCCATCTAGCGTTGAAATCTAAAGCTTAGAGAACAGTGCCGGTCTTACCGTTGAATTCTCAATGGAGCTCGATACCGGCTTTCACCTCAAATCTTGCAAGGAAGTTGTGGGTTTCGAGGTTTAGCCAGAAGGTTTTGCTACCAAATTGAAGGTAAAACTTTCCTTATACGCCAGGTGTTCGAGTTAGCTATAAAGACGGACGTGAGGCATTTCTGAAGATAAAGCCTGCCAGTAGAATTGACGGGATGAGTTTCGTCGGCAGTTTGTCGGCAAGATGGCTGTAGCGAAGTTTTAGGCATTTCCCCTTTAACTGGTAACCAATAACCAGATCAGAGTTAATTCAGTCCCATATAATCTAAAACTGTTGCACAGTTATACATGTACTGCTGGCATACATGCTACAAGCACAGTTGTTCAAATTGGTGCAGCTGGATTAGTCGCCATCAACGACCTATCACAGCGGATTCATGTGTCTAAAAGCCAACGTGCTGGCGTTAACTTCACGTAGGCAATTGGCAGAATTGAAGGGCAAGGACAGGCTTACCCTCAATAAGTTTTTAGTTTGAGCAAAGTGCTACGGCATCAAGGTTAATACTACAGGTATTTGGTCTTGGTGATTTCCAGTAGATCTTGTCAAATTCAGCGTTGCAGCCAGCGTCCTCCATAAGTGCCACGTCACCGTCACATATCAGCATGACTGCATTGCCTCCTTGAAACTCTTGTAGTAATCGATAGTTAGTCACTTTCGCTTCTTGGGCGAGCACCTCGAGCTCTGGCAGCTGATTGGGATTAGTCAAGGTGGCATTTGAGATAATCTCTTCTTGGCTGAGTCCTTCGGTATTTCCCCACTTAAGCTCACCGTCAATAGCTTGGGATACATCTTTAAGAATAGATGCCATGTCATACATCACTTCATCCGAGTATTTGGCTTGCGTAGAGCAAGACGCTATAGCCATAAGCATTGCAAGAGCAGTGATTAATCGCATTGATTCCCCCAAGCTGTCAGCTGGCCGTTTTCACAGCGACCTGTATCTAAATTCCAATTTTTGAAGAAGTCTGTTTCGGCGTTTTCAAACACAGCGGCTGCGGCTTGCTCCCAAAATAACTTGACTGTGTCGATGGCCTTATCAAAGACTTCGTCATAGTGTTTAGCTCCATCGGGCGTTTCGAGGCTTTCGATAAAAGTTGTATCGACTTCATCGGGAAGAGGGTAGGTTAAGCCCTGTTGTGAAGCAACATGCCGAGCCCAAGGAAACAAGCGATGGGACTCTTCGGCGTTATCTACAACTGTTTGGAATCCTTTATGCCAAGCGTTGATGTTTGGCTGACATTCATTGGCGTAGCCAGGGTAGGCAGCATTAAGCGCCATGAGCCAGATGTCGTTGATAATCGGATCAATGGAACTGTCGTCGTTGATATCTACGCAGCTTCCTATGTTTTCTTTTACACGGTCAGCCATGCCAATATTGCCCAGCTTCAATCGAGAATACCAGATAAAGGCATCCTGATTCATTTCACAAATACGGTGGGCTTTAGCGTTTTCAGCATAAGGACCAACTTTCATCTCAACGACGGGATGAATGGTTATATCAGCAGCGACGTGTGCTACAAAGCCACATAACCATGCAAAGGCTTTTTCGCGATGTTCGCTATTGACTAATTTCACTTGCTGAATGAGAGCATTTATCAACTTGCCGACATTGTTGTAATGCATTTCGTCAGCCCATTTTTTTTGGTCTGAATCCATGAGATCCAGGTAAGGGTAATCGGGGCTGACGCAACCGAGCTCCAAATACCTTTTGTTTTGAGCTAAAGCTTTTTTGGCTTCTAGAGGCATTTTTAGAGACATCAAAGCGTTGCTCGCAGAAGCCACGTTAACGGAGGTAATATGAGCAAAAGCGCCTGGCATAATCTTCTCCCTTCATATTGAGTGGTTGAGTTTACTATGTAATGCGCTTGTTGTTTTTGACTTAAATCTTATAAGAGACAAAGATTTAAAGACTACAAATTGTATTCACCTTTGTATTAATCAAGATGTTGTTTAGCTGGTGGCTCGTTGTTCTGTCTTTACTATGGAGGGTATGGCGTCATATATCTCCTAACCCATTGATCTCATGTTCAGCTTTGAACCGTTATCGTGTCGGCAACATCTTCTTTTCTTCTTCTTATGTTTCGCCGTGTGCCCCTTTTTAATCTATTCATGCGATACGTCGTTTCATTGGTGAACGGTGATGTTGACACTCGGATGACACAGCCCCTGACCGCTTAGCTATGATTTAATCATTGGCGCTGGTAGCGTAAGTGTGATGGTCCATAAGGGTGGCAAAGTGGTGTTTCGAGCGTTAGCAGCGTTATTGTTGGCTTTACTCAGCAGCCAAACGGTGGCCAGTGAGCTGCACACGCAACTGAAAGGATTTTATGATAAGGCCTGGCAAACGGGCACCTTGATGGTTGCACAGCCGGCACTAAATGCCTATCCGCAGTCTTTATTGGTTAGCCAGTCGCAGTATCCTGATTTCGAGGATGTTGATTGGCAGGACTTAAACGCGCTACACCAAGTGGTGCAAACGTGCCAGCCGACCCCCAGTATCGTGTCCCCCTTTTTGTTAGCCGCCCAGCGCTTTGAATTGGCTTTGTGCCGTGATGAGCCTTTATCCATTGAGTGGTTTGAGCAAAATCCGCTGCTCCATCCTGCCGGTGGAAGTTATGCAGAGCGCTATGTGTCAGCACGTGGTATCGCCACGCCGTCACCTGAACTGATACAACGTTTTACCTTAGCCAATGAAAAACATCCCCTACATGCCGCACTGAATGCTCTCAGTCAGGCTGGCCGCGACGCGTTACTTAGTGGTTACCGTGCGTATTTAGATGGCGGGCGCCTGTGGCTTAACGGCGAAGAAGGGTGGAAGGCGCTGTCTCATGAACAATGGGCACCAATTGCTGAACAATATCGTTTGAGTTTATCGACGGATACCACGGGATGTGATTACCGTTATGGCAATATTTGTAATCAACTCCACCCGGCCTATCGTGGCGTGATGATTGCGGTGTTGGTAGCGGTTTTTTGTGCGCTGATAGTTGGTTTAGCTCGTAGCCTATACGATCGATACCAGCAGCGCCGTGAGCGTCAGTTTATCCTGCAGTTACTGACCCATGAGCTTAGAACGCCGATTGCAAGTTTAGGCATGACGGTGGAAATGTTGCGCAGCCAGTTCGACTTGCTTGAGCCCAGCACGCAAGATGTGCTTTGGCGATTACTGGCGGATCATCAACGCCTAAGTCAGCTGACAGAGACCAGTAAGGGCTATTTAAGTACCGATAAACGAGAGCAATTTAAGTTACAAACTGCGTCCTTATCGGAGTGGCTAGATAATATTTGCGATTGCCTAGAGGTTGACTACACCCTTGAGCAAGATAAAACACTGACGTTGCCTTTCTACTGGTTATCCATATGCTTGAAAAACCTGATTCAAAATGCACATCATCATGGCGGTGATCAAATTTGGATTCGTGTATGCGTGGACAAGCGCGTGCGTGTTTGTGTGTATGATAACGGTGTTTTTCCATCCTGGTGGCAAAGGCTGTGGCGGCGATATAAGTCGTCACCGTCAGAAAGAAACATGGGGATTGGATTGTTTTTAGTGGCGCGTCTAATGCGTCAAATGGGAGGGAAGCTAGTGATCAAGCGCCACCCAACCTGCTGTATTCTGGAGTTGCCGCAATGAGCCACCTATTGTTGATTGAAGATGACACCTTATTAGGGGAAGGCTTACGCCAGTTTTTGGTACAGCAAGGGTTTGAATGCACCTGGCTGGCCGAGAGTAATAAGGTGGATAAGCATTGGTTTCATGCCGATTTGGTGATTTTAGATCGCCAGCTCGCCGATGGCGATAGTTTAGCGCATCTGCCTCATTGGCTGTCTTTAAAAGCAGTGCCAGTGATCGTATTGACAGCCAAAATTGAGGTTGAGCAACGGGTTGAGGGCTTAATGGCCGGCGCCAAAGATTATGTGGTTAAACCCTTTTCACATCAGGAGCTCTTGGCGCGCATCTATGCCCAGTTGCGGCCCTTAGGAGAAAGCCAACTCGTATACGGGCAGATCACGGTTGAACCTGGATCCCGCAATGTGTATTGGCAAGACCAAGACGTGACGCTCAAGCCTAAAGAGTTTGATTTATTGCTATTGCTGTTACAAAACCAAGGGCGGGTTTTTCATCGCGAAGAGCTGCTCAATAAAATATGGGGATATCAGGCATTTCCTACCACGCGCACGGTTGACAACCATGTGTTGCGGCTACGACAAAAGTTACCCGGTTTAGCGATAGAGACGCATCGCGGTGTCGGGTATCGGTTGGTGGTGCTATGAACGGGTTTGGCTACCACTTACTGGTGATAGCATGCATGGTCTGCAGCTTCAGCGTCCGTGCTGAGCAAGCTTGGTTCCCAAAAACACCGATGCAGGAAACCTATCAGGCCCTCCTCGCAGAGAGGCCTAAAGTGGCGTGGCAAGAGCTTATTTTTGCGCTATCTCAGCAGCAGATACCGACTGAGCATTGGGCGAAGATCAAGTACGCGATCATCAATCAAACGGATTGTGGCCAACAGTTAACTGAGCCCAACGGTAAAGGGATCCCTCAAGGGTTGACCATTGCCTTTGTACGACGGGCAGGCGCGTCAAGTCTTGGCTATGAAATCAAACTTTCTGCCGAGCAGGTCGAGCGTGATACCTTGCTAACCCTCACTGATCCTACCGGGCAAACGGTGCTCAATGAGATCTTGAACGCGAAAAGTGGGTATCAAGAAATTGAATCAGGGCAACTATTTACCCAAATTATTCCTGGTATTTATGAGTTAAAAATGGGTGGTCAGCATTATAGTTTGGTGGTGTATGGGCTGCCACGCCGCCCTTGGGTAAAACTGATAGGTCATCCTGATCAACAGCTCGCAATCGATTTGCCCTATACGCCTTTGAGTTGTTCGCCAGCCGCTGCACACTGGTTGTGGCTTGATGACGCCTATCGCTGGGTCGAACAAACGCCGATTTATTTGTCCGGCCGCGCAGACAACTCCCACGCGCCAACCAAGATAAAATTGCCCTCTTCATCGCTTGTTAATGCGGAGCATTTAAGCGTCACTGTCAGTCACTTTGAGTATCAAGGCGCAATAAAAGTCAACTATGTTGAGCGATTGSCGTTGCCGCTGCCCAATGCTGCCATCCGCACAGAGGCTGTTAATAGCGAATAAAGAGACATCGAGGTGACAAATGAGGGAGGACGTTAGCATTTAATAGCGCGCTGACATCAACTGGAGACAGCGCGTGAATCTATCATCTTTTTATTTTTCTTGTGTTGCATGTGGCCTGACGCTATTCAGCCTAACTGCCTACGCAGCGCCTCTCACTTTGACCCATCAAGATACACACGTCACCATTAACCCTAGCGATCTGAGGATGCACTGGGACAGTCTGCCCATTAATGACGCTAATTTGGCAGTGGGTCAGAAGCCCCAGCAGGTGGTGAATATACGTCACCCAGCGCCAAATCAAGTTAACTGGCGCTGGATGCCTGCCAATATCGAGGTATCTGCCACCTTGGATAACGCGTTGACGTTGTCTATGTCGTTGGATGACAACGCTAAAGTGACACGCCAACGCCCCGTTTCAGTGAATTGGTTTAATTTACCGGTCGAGGACACCCAAGCCTTATTATTGCCGTTTAGCGAAGGAATGCGAATACCCACGGATCATCCGCAATGGGTTGACTATCTGCAGGCAAGCCGAGATGGTGCGAATACCACGCAAGATCTAAAAATGCCGTTTTGGACGGCTCAGATAGGTCGTCAATATGTCAGTTACCATCTAGTCACCGCCACCAATAACCGACTGAGTTTTGCTCGCAAACATGACAAACTCGCGACGGGCGCGGTTCATACCTTTACGCCGTTAAATCGCCATGACCCCTTTGTGGTAAGGATTAAACCGGGTCAGCATCCATTGGATGGGGCTAAATGGTATCGCCAGTGGCGGCAAGAGCAGCATCAAGCAACCTCGTTGGCGAAAAAAGTGCAACAAAACCCTGAAACGGCCAAGCTAATTGGCGCGACCCATGTGTATTTATTTGGTCAAGGACCGCTTGCGCGTGATGATGTGAAGGATTGGTGGGGACTGAAACATTGGGCGCTGAATACGTCACTATTGCCGCTTGATGATGAGACCAAAGCGGCGCTCCGAGAGCTTTCCGGTGACCAAGGCTGGTTTAGCAAATATCATAAAAACACTTTGGTGAATGGCATTAATCGTGCGTTGGCAGAGATCTTTTCGGCGACCGCTCCCACCGAAAAAGACAATACCATCAAACAGCAGTATCAGGCCGCGCAGCAACGTAAAAAGTGGTTAGCTTCGAGGGCAGGACAGTACCTTAAACCGGCAGACCAGTGGGGGCAGGGGCTTTCCACTGAGATGCTCGACAGTTTACACAAAGCGGGTATCCGTCAATTGTGGTTAGGCTTGGACAATTGGATGCCGGCATTTTATCAGCCGCATGTCGTCGAAAAAGCCAAGCAAGCGGGCTATTTAATTGGCCCCTATGACTCCTACAATACCGCGATCCCACGTGGCGTGAACGATAGCTGGCTGACTGCACAATTACCGGATGTGATGCGCACATCGTGTGCGATTGAACAGCGCAATGGCAAATTGAAAAAAGGGTTTCGCGGCAACGGCTTCTATCTCAATCCTGCCTGTGATGTTGATTATGTCGCTCAGCGTATCGCCGATATCATTAAATATGGACATTTCAATAGCTTGTTTATTGATGTGGATGCGACTGCGATGGCGCGAGAAGATTATCGCCGTGATACTCGCGAAGTCGATATGCTGGCGGCGTTCAATCAACGGATGAAATCGATCGTAGATCGTCAGGCTGTCGTGTTGGGCTCGGAAGATGGCAACAGTTTGACCACGCAGGGCATCGCTTTTGCTCATGGCCTAGAAACGATTGGTTTTGGATGGACAGATAAAGACATGAAGTCTAATCGTGCATCTCCCTATTATCTCGGTCCTTGGTATCCGGATAACAAGCCCGCTTTTTTCTTTCAGCCGGCGAAAGTGAAGCCGCTGTACCAAGCATTGTTATTTGCGCCCCAATTTCGTATCCCGCTTTATCAAGCGGTGTTCCATGATGAGGTGATCAATAGCCACCACTGGCATAGCGATAGCCTAAAGTTTACCAATGTTCGTGCTGAGAGAGATTTAATAGCCATGCTTTATAATGTGCCCGCCATGGTGCATTTAAGTCGTGATGAAGCAACGTCGCCATCGCAACCTCGGATTCGTGCGATTAAACATTACCAACAGGGCTTTATGCCAATTCATCAAGCCCTTTGGGACAAAGCCTTGGTGGACTTTCGTTGGTTGGATGAACGCGGACGCGTGCAGCAGACCCAATTTAGCGATGGGTCGACGCTAACCGCCAACTTTACCGACCAACCAGTCGGTATGTCGGGCATCACTGTGCCCGCAAAAGGCTTGGTGGCGCAATTGAGTGATGGAACGCAAGTGGTTTGGTCTGTGTCTGAGCAGGATTAAGGTTCGCTAATAGGATATAAGAAAGCGCGTTCACGTTCTGTACGATTAGGCAATAAACCGCAAGGAATGCGTATTAATCAATGAGCCTGATTCGAGCATCATTTGGGTCATAAAGCGAGGTCTAATCACTTCGCTTTAATGCTCCCGCTGGCAGGGAGCCCTCAACTAGTTAAATAGATGGAGCGATCGAAATGATACTCGAAGAGACTTATTCACTAACGAATGGTATTGCGATTCCGAAGCTGGCTCTTGGAACCTGGATGATTGAAGGTGAATCCGCAACAAATGCTGTAACTTCGGCCATTGAACTTGGCTATCGGCACATTGATACGGCTCAGGATTACGGTAACGAAGCGGAAGTAGCCGATGGTGTGCGCGCCAGTTCCGTTGAGCGTGAGCAGATTTTCGTCACCAGCAAGCTGGCCGCCCGTCACAAGACCTATGAAGATGCCGCTGCTGCGATTGACGAATCCCTCGAAAAAATGGGGTTAGACTATCTGGACCTGATGATCATCCACAGCCCGCAACCCTGGGATCACTTCGGAACTGAAGACCGATTTGCTAAAGGCAACCAGGAAGCCTGGCGCGCCCTGGAAGACGCCTACAATGCCGGAAAACTGAAAGCCATCGGGCTGTCCAACTTCCAGGAAGCAGACATTGATAACATCGTCCAGCATAGCCGTGTCGCGCCGATGGTTCATCAGGTCCTGGCGCACGTGACCAATGTGCCGACGGCGTTGATCGAGTATTCACGTAATAAAGGCATGCTGGTAGAAGCTTATTCTCCGGTAGGGCATGGTGAGCTTTTCAAAAACGAGGCGATTATCAAAATGGCGGAGAGATATCAGGTGTCTGTGCCACAGCTGTGCATTCGTTATGACCTGCAACTCGGCCTTCTGCCGCTGCCTAAAACGGCGAAGCCGGCTCACATGGCCAACAATGCCGATGTGGATTTCGTCATTTCAGAGGCGGACATGCAGTCGTTGAGCGCCTTGGAGCCCATTCGGGATTACGGCAACGCAAGTCAGTTTCCGGTATTCCAGCAAGTTGATGGGTAAATCCCGGGATCGAAAAAAGCCCCTCTATCGTTGGAGGGGCTTTTTCGTTGTTACTCGACCTTTGCCAGTGCTTTTTCGTAGTCTTCGTTGCTTACCTTTTCTTTCCAGATCACGTTTTCACCATCTTTACTGGCGGTCACAACGAAGTGCTTCATGGGCGCGTCCGGTGTTGTGCCATGCCAGTGATCGAGATCGGGTGGGCACCACACTGCTTCGCCCTCATGAAACTTGATGACATGACCATCCCGCGTGCCAGTCAGTGCGGTGCCTTGGGTCACCACCATGTGCTGACCGGCAGGGTGTTCATGCCACGCCGTACGAGCGCCTGGTGAGAAAGTGACGTAGGCACCGCTATAGTGGGCACTCTCGTTGCTTGGAAAAACAATGTCTACCTGAACCTCTCCGGTGAAAAGATCGCTCGGCCCGGCAAAGGATTTCTGCGTGTCCTCGGAGTAATGGGTCTGACTGTGGGATTCTTCGGCTGTTGCACTTGAGCCGACGGTCATACCCACCAGGGTTGCCGCTACGCTTTGAAACAGGGATTTTTTGAACATAGTTATGTCTCCATATCAGTATTTGATCGGTTTGGATGCCACATATTGATTAGAACACCTGATCCCTGGCCTTTTTTATCCACATCCTGTTCGTTTATTGCTCATTTCTCTTTGTTTCGCCTAAATGAGGTGATCAACTATTATTCGATAGTATTTAATGCGCGCCATTGTTTACGGACCACGGTTCAGAAAAAAGCTTCAGGTACGTTGTCAAGCTGATGAAAACGAAAGTAGTAAAGCTTTTTTGGGAATGAATGGCGTGTCGAAATTGTTGATTTGCTCGGGGGCGTTGCATCTTCAATACCCGAAGTTTGGCCAATAGGGGAAAGTCGTTCAGTCTGTTAACACCGAGGATTGGAACCCGTGTAAACCTGGACGGTGCGCAATCAGAGCGATTTAGCAACTGGTGGGAATAGGCAATATCGTGGTTGTGCGGTAACAAATTCTGTAAGCCATTAGCCGGCTAGGCGGAGATAACCCAATACTCTCGATTTATTGCCTGATTCTACGGGCAAGGCGGGGTAGACGTGAACTGCTGCGGTAAATGAGCTTAAATGGTTACAGACCACCCAAATGACGATCTGGTCACTCATCAAGTTGGAACAGAGATTACTTAAGGGGCATAGGATCATGTCTGATACCGACAAATCTGAGAGCTACCGGCCCGAATTAGCCTGGGATCGCGGGGCGAAAGGTCTGGCCTCCAGAATCGAGATGCTGACTGGGGACGCGAATCGTCTGGATACGGACATCCAGGGGCTCTGTCTTCATCGCTGGCCGCACCCCACTGACCCTACCAGCTACATGTTGGCGCCCAGTATTTGCCTGATTGGCCTGGGCCGTAAACAGGTGGTGGTCGGGGAAGACACATTCCTCTACGACGCCAGTCAGTTCTTGATTACCTCTATTGATCTGCCAGTAGTCTCCAAAATCATCGAAGCCTCCAAAGAGAAGCCGTATCTGGGGCTCACCATGGAGATGGATTTTCAGATGCTGTCGCAGCTGATCATGGATAACCCGGCCCACATCGCGCGCGAGCAAACTGATAAGTCCCTGGGCATTGCGGTCAATAATGTCGATGCGCCGTTGCTTGACGCCTTCAATCGGTTGCTGGACCTTGTGGACGAGCCGGAGGACAGTGCCGTACTGGCACCACTCATTCAACGCGAAATTCTCTACCGGCTGCTGAAAGGAGATCAGGGCGCACGCCTTCTAAATATGGCGGCCTCTGGCCAGAACGGTTATCGGATTTCCAAAACCATTGAGTGGCTGAAGAAACATTATCGGGAGTCCATAAAAGTGGAGGAGATGGCTGGCCGGGCGGGGTTGAGCGTCTCCGCCTTTCATCACCATTTCCGTGCAATGACCGCGATGACACCTCTTCAGTACCAGAAGCGCATGCGACTCAGCGAAGCGCGTCGATTGATGCTGACCGAGCATGTGGATGCCTCACGGGCCGCTTTTCAGGTGGGGTACGAGAGCCCATCACAATTCAGTCGTGAATACAGCCGGATGTTTGGAGCTCCGCCGATGCAGGACATTCGCAATTTAGTACAGCAGTCTGCCTGACCGGTTCGTGCTGAATCTTGAAGAACTTTGTATGAAACCTTTTCGGTTGAAGAAAACCCCACTTTCTCTGCTACTTATTTTGCTTACCCTGGCGGGGGAGGTTTTATCTGTGTCGGCCGAGCCGCAATCCCGTTTAACTGAGGAGAAATCCATGCGGAATCAAACAGACATCATTCTGAACATAGACGGTTCGATCGTCCAAGTGCGACTGGCAGACTCGGTTGCCACACGGGATTTTCTGGCGCAGCTGCCACTGACACTGGAGTTTGAGGATTATCACGGTATTGAAAAGGTCAGTGACTTGCCAAGCCGCCTTTCAACGGATGATGCGCCAGCTGGCTTTGACCCGCAGGTGGGAAGCTTCACCTACTATGCCCCCTGGGGAAACCTTGCAATCTTTTACCAGGATTTCGGCTACGCAAATTCGCTGGTCAACCTTGGAACGGTCGTCAGTGGGATGAAGCATTTAAAGAGATCCGAACGGTTCACAGCCACCATCTCTCTGGCTCCGTAGCCGTTTTCGCCTCTCGCTGGAGAAAAGTCACATTACCTACCAACCCATCATTGGAAGACTTTGCTATGAGAAAGCTTGCACATACCGTTGTACCATTGGCTCTTTGCTTTTCCGGGGTCGCGTTCGGGCAGGGCCCCGCCTCAGGTCCGGAGCTCAGTCTGCCGGGAAGCGCGCCATCCTTGGAGCAGATTCGATCGGTCTCGCCTGCCTTGGCGTCCTACACGGAGAACCTAGTTCTGGAAGAGGTCTGGAACCGTCCGGGGCTGTCTGCCCGTGACCGAAGTGTTGTTACGTTGGCTGCGCTGATCTCCCGCAATCAGCAGGTCGAGCTGCCTTACCACGTCAACCTGGCGCTGGATAACGGGGTTGAGCCCTCCGAAATTTCAGAGCTTATTACCCATCTGGCGTTTTATTCCGGGTGGGCGAACGCCATTTCTGCCGTTGCTGTTACTGCGAACGTCTTCGAAGCCAGAGGTGTAAAGGCCTCTGAGTTGCCTGCGGTATCGCCGGAGCTTTTGCCGCTGGATAAAGAAGCTGAGGTGAAACGCCAAACCTTCGTGCAGGACACCTTTGGCGAGGTGTCGCAGGGTGTGGTGGACTATACCGAAAGTGCGCTCTTCCTGGATCTCTGGCTCAGGCCAGGATTAAAGCCTAGGGATCGAAGCCTCGTGACCGTCAGTGCACTCATCTCTACCGGCAAAGTCGAACAGGTTCCGTTCCATCTGAACAAGGCAATGACCAATGGGCTGAGTGAGGAGCAAGCCTCAGAAGTACTTACGCATCTCGCGTTCTATGCTGGTTGGCCGAACGTTTTCTCGGCGATGCCGGTAGTGAAAAAGGTATTCGCGGATAGAGATTAACTCACGAACAAAACCCGATCAGGCGACCTCGAAGGATAGCCTTCGAGGTCGCAGGGAGATTAGTTGAGGTAAGCGTTGAGCATCCACATCAGTTTTTCTTGTTCACGGATGTAATCGCTCATCAGTGCAGATGTTCCTTCATCGCCGGCATCACCAGCAAGGTTCATGATATCGCGTTGTAGGCCAATCAGAACGCTAAAGCCTTCGACCAGCGCACGTACGCCAGCTTGACCATTCGCTTCGGGTGCGTGCTCTTTAATTTCACTGACCTTCAGGTACTCGCTGAAGCGATGCTCGGCGGTGCCACCGATGGTGAGAATGCGCTCAGCCACTTCATCAATCTTGGTTTGAAGATCGGTATAAATCTCTTCAAATTTGGTATGCAACTCGAAAAAGTCGTTGCCTTTGATGTTCCAGTGAAAACCACGCACATTGGTGTATAGCACTTGGTAGTTCGCCAATAGCGTATCCAAACGCGCGCCTAGGTCGGCGGCTTTGCTGCTGTCTAGTCCAATCAATGCTGCTTGCTTACTCATTTAATGCCTCCTTAGTGGCAAATCAATGTGTTCGACCCTTCGCTTATCGCGAGTGCCAAGCACTGGAAACGGTTCGTTCCAAACGATGTAAATAGAGTAACTACCCGATATAAAAAAAGAAAATGGAGTTAACCTATATACGCGATAGGTGATATCTATGATGTGATCTAGGTATCGTCATGAACAATAAAGTGGTCAGGCAGTCGCTCGAGGCCAGCAATTAGCGCCTGTAAACATTGCGTGTCAATGGCAGTCCCTGTCTCCTCTTTCATGATCGAGAGGGCTTTGTTCATCGGAATAGGGCCACGATAGGGGCGCTCTGCAGTGATCGCATCGAAAATATCCGCGGTGGTGATAATGCGAGTGAGCAAAGAAATGTCATCGCTTTTGATACCTTCAGGGTACCCAGTACCATCGAGCTTTTCGTGATGGGCGCTGGCGAACTTGGCGAGGTGATCGAATTGGTGGATTTTCGATAAGATGGTTTTGCTCAGTGCTGCATGGCGTTTAACGTGCTCCCATTCGTCGTCATCCAGTTTTCCCGGTTTATCGAGCACATCATTGCTCACGCCGAGCTTGCCAATATCGTGCAGTAACGCGCCACGCTTTAGCCATTTTTTATCCTGTTCACTGATGCCAAGTTCATCAGCAATTAAGCTGGCGTAAACGGCCACGCGCTCGCTGTGTCCGGAGGTGAAAGGGCTTTTGGCATCAACAATGCGTCCGAAAGCCGCCGCAATGTCATCCAGATAGTCATCATCGACCCAGATACATGTGTCTGCCGGCGTCATCGACAGTACGTCTTCTTTTAATGCGGGGCTGTCCAGCTGCTGCCAAAACTGCGGATCGCGCGCTATCTGTAAAAAGGTGTCGACGAGCGTCGGATCAAACCAAGTACCGCGGCGGTTTTTTAGCTCGCTGAGTGCGGCGTCGACACCGGACTCGGTTCGGAACACATCAATGACCTGTGTCATCAATGCGATGCGCGAAAACAAAGGGATCTGTTCGGCTTTTAACTGGTCAGGACGCCCTCCGCCATCATAGTGTTCATCCAGCGCATAGATGGCTTCAGCAACGGTTTCATTAAAACGCAAATCGCGTGCGACATCGGCTCCGCGGGTACATCGTGTTTCAATCAGCTCTTGCGCATACATGTCACCGTTGCGGATGATATCAAGTGTCGTCGAGAGCTTTTGCATGAAGCCGCGTTTGACGCCGGTATTTTTAAGTACAAAGTTGAGTACGCTGGACAAGCTACCATCGACAACTTTGTAGCTTTGTTTAAAGGCCAAGTCGTTGGTGAGGTAAAGCTCACAGATCCGTGCCGCATTGCTGCTGCAGCCCGCATCTTTTAGCAGCAACGTATAGAAAAGATCATGACGTTGTTGATCATCGAGCGCTAAGGCGTCAGCGAGTTTCATTCCTAACCACGTGCAGCGCATACAGTGCTCAGGAGGCTGCCCCTCCGTCATATCCAACGCGGTACTTAACGCCAAAATGAGCTCCGATAATTTCAACTGTGTGGCGCTGCTGGCTTGGGTGTGCATGTTATTCCTTATCCTTGATGCTCATCGCGACCGGATGGCAATGACCGACAGTTAGTGTGTCAGGCGACGAACGGTAGCAGAGACCTCTTCTGCACCAGCATGAATATCGGTCATCACAGTATCGGCGGCGGTTACCTTTTCCTGTCCGAGCGTAGATTGTTCAGTGACTTTTGCCATCGCATCGCTTACCCCTTTGATCAGTTGTAGGTTTTCATCGACGACATCGGCAATTTCGGTGGTAGATTGGCTGGTACGTTGTGATAAACCGCGCACTTCATCTGCGACGACGGCAAAACCACGTCCTTGTTCGCCGGCGCGTGCGGCCTCAATCGCTGCGTTCAATGCTAGGAGGTTGGTTTGTTCCGCGATCTGCTTAATGGTGGTCACGATGTTTTCGATACTTTGTGCGTGCTCACTCAATTGATTGACTTGATTCGCGGCTTCGCCCGCTTGGTCGGTCACGCTTTGTGATAAGGTCACGGCCTCTTGCAGCAGTGCACTGCCTTTTTCACTATCGCTAAGGGTTTGTTCTGACGAAGCTTGAGCGAGTTCAGCCGCTTGATTGACCGCTTGGTTTCGTTTCACCGTATCGGTGATGGCGGTAGCGAACTTGATCACCTGACGCACGTTTCCCTCCACATCAAAAACGGGATTATAGGTGGCTTCCAACCACACCTCATTGCCATGTTTGTCTCGGAGCAGGTATTGCCCGGAGGTGAATTGTCCTCGAGCTAAATTCTCCCAAAAGTCAGGGTTTTCATCATAAAAGTCCTGATCACAGAAGAGGCGGTGATGCTGGCCTTTGATCTCGTGATCTTGGTAGCCTACCGCGGTGAGGAAGTTATCGTTGGCACGAATAATCGTGCCATCCGGTTCAAATTCAATCACAGCCAATGAGCGATTAATCGCCGCCAATATGGCTTCTTGTCGACGCGCATCCTGGTGCGGCTTGGTGACATCCGCGGCTAGCTTGCGAATACTGACTACCTTACCGCTGGCATCTTTAATGGGGACATAGGTCGCTTCCAGCCAAATCTCCGCGCCGGTCTGATGGCGGCGACGAAACACCCCTTTTTGTGACTTTCCTTGTGCGAGCGATTGCCAAAACTGCCGATAGCTTGATGCTTGGCTGGTTTCCTCGAAACAGACCGTGCGATGATGCTGTCCGATCACTTCATCGTAGGTGTAGCCGATGATATTTAGCAATTTGTCATTAACATCGGTAATAATGCCATCGGGTGTGAAGGTGATGGTCGCAATATGTGCTTGGATAGCGTTGAGTTCTGCTTGGAGCGAGGCTTTTTCTGCTCGGCAGGTGTCCAGCTCTCGCTGCGTCTTTTTGAACATGACAGCAAACTTCCTTTTGTTCAGGTATTAATCATTGGTGCGCCATGTCGAATCGTTATAAGTTCGCGCACGCTGAGGAGTATAGCGCCTAGCGATGTCTCGCATGTGACATTGTCCCCAAATATATCGTGGTTTCCAGTATAAAAAACCATTTCTGTTGAGAGACTCGATGTTTATAAACCTCTCAATTGTGTATCTGTTTGTGTGTTTCCCCTTTCTTTTGCGTCTGTGAATACGTAATCTGTGTGACTTCGATCATGTTTAATCATAGCCGACTGTAACGTATCCATAACCTCTCCTTACGTTTGCTTACAACTTCGCTTTTCTATTTTCAATAATTTCTGAAATTTCCAAATTTTCATTGATCCCCCGCAAAGAAACTCCGTATTATTTCTCAAAGGCACTGCGAGGGAGATCAAGATGGAGCTGTCACAAGAACTACGTAATGTGGTGATGCACTTTGGTGAAATGGGAAGTCGTTGGGGCTTTAACCGTTCGGTGGGCGAAATGCTGGCACTGATTGTTTTGAGTGAGCATCCACTGAGCGCAGACGACATTGTGTCGGCACTCAACATTTCTCGTGGCAATGTCAGTATGGCAACCAAAGAGCTGCAAGGCTGGCACTTGATCCGTTCGCAGCGCACCCCTGGAGATAGAAAGGACTACTTTGTGCCGAATGGCACTATCTGGGAATTGGCGCAGCAAGTTCTCGCCGAAAGGAAGAAGCGAGAAGTCGACCCTACCTTATCTATGCTGCGCTCACACTTTATGCGGAGTGAAGACGACGCAGAGAGTCACTCGGTTAAACAGTTGCACGAAATCCACGATCTCCTAGAGCTGTTTAACCACTGGTTTGACGATGTGCAGCAAATGAAACCTGAACATCTAAAAAACTTGATGAAGCTGGGTAGCAGTGTCGGCAAGCTTCTTGAGCTGTCCGGCAAGCTGTTTCACAGCAAATCCAACGAAGAATCGGGTAGTTAACCTCCTGAGGGTAATGTCATGTTAGATACATTAATGTTGTCGCGGATCCAGTTTGCGGCCAACATCAGTTTCCACATCCTGTTTCCCACCATCACGATAGCACTTGGGTGGATGCTGGTGTTTTTCAAGTTCCGGCACAACCGTACCGGTGAGCAAATCTGGTTGGATACCTACTATTTCTGGGTAAAAGTGTTCGCGCTCACGTTTGCGCTAGGGGTGGTGTCTGGGATCACCATGAGTTTCCAGTTCGGCACCAATTGGCCTGGCTTTATGGAAAAGGTCGGTAATATTGCCGGTCCACTGTTGGGTTATGAGGTGATGACCGCCTTTTTCATGGAGGCGACCTTCCTTGGCATTATGCTGTTTGGTAAAAATCGTGTCCCGAACTGGGTGCACACATTAGCGACGCTGCTGGTGGCGATTGGTACCACTATTTCTGCGTTCTGGATTTTGGTACTGAACAGCTGGATGCATACGCCAACCGGTTTTGAAATTATCGATGGTGTGGTGCATCCAACCAGTTGGTTCGAGGTGATTTTTAATCCGTCCATGCCGTATCGTTTAAGCCATATGCTGCTGGCGTCTGGCCTGACGGCTTCTTTCTTGATCGCCGGTATTTCCGCCTACCAGAAGTTGAAGTCGCCTAAATCAGGTGTGGCAGATAAACCATTAAAAGTAGGGATCACGGCTGCTGCCATCCTTATTCCCTTGCAAATTTTTGTCGGTGATATGCACGGTCTCAATACCCTTGAACATCAGCCGCAGAAAATTGCGGCCATGGAAGGGGTTTGGGAAACCGAGCAGGGTGCACCTTTGTTGCTGTTTGCGGTACCCAATGAAGAAACACGTTCCAACGACTTTGAAGTTGGGATCCCGAATCTGGCGAGCTTGATTCTGACTCACCAACTCGACGGCGAGATTAAAGGGCTGGAAAGCTTTGACTATCATCCGCCGGTGAAGCCGTTGTTCTTTGGTTTCCGCATTATGGTCGGAGTGGGCGTATTGATGCTGCTGGTAAGCTGGTTCACAGCGTATCGCGTGTGGCGTAACCAGCCGATGCCCAAGTGGCACTTAATCGGCCTGGTCGCTATGACGTTTTCCGGTTGGGTGGCCACGCTTTCAGGTTGGTATGTGACGGAAATCGGTCGTCAGCCCTGGCTGGTGCAAGGGGTGCTTAAAACCGCCGATGCGGTCACTCCAGTCGCGAGCTCGCACGTGGGGATTACCTTAACCATTTACCTGACGCTCTACGCGGTGCTAATGGTGGCGTATATCCGCACCTTATTCTTTTTGGCGAAAAAACGCCTGCCTGAATATCAATCAGACAATCACGCTCAGCCTGAGAAAGAGGTGAACGTATGAGCATAACTCCTTATCTGCCTGAAATTTATCTGCTGCTGTTTGGCTTTTCGGTCTTCATGTATGCCGTGCTTGATGGCTACGACCTTGGCGTCGGTATGCTGTTACCAAGCTGCAATCAGGCGCAGCGTGACCGTATGATTGCGTCAATTGGTCCCTTTTGGGATGCCAACGAAACCTGGCTGGTGTTGGCGGTGGGATTGTTGCTGATTGCTTTCCCAGCGGCCCACAGCATGATTTTGACTGAACTGTACCTGCCAACGTCTGTGATGCTAGCAGGGCTGATCTTGCGTGGTGTCTCTTTTGATTTTCGTGCCAAGGTGAAGCCAGAGCGTAAAGATCTCTGGGACCGTTGTTTTAAAGCCGGGTCTTTTATCGCGTCAATGACGCAAGGCTACATGATTGGTCGCTATGTGTTGGCGTTTGATGACAGCACAGGCTCATATTTGTTTGCGCTATTAAGCGGCCTCTGTGTTACCGCAGCGTACATCTATATCGGCGGTACCTGGCTGGTGATGAAAACCGAGGGGGATTTGCAAAAACGTGCGGCTAAATGGTCACGTCGTGGCGGTTGGCTGGCAGCTCTGGGGGTGTTAGCGATCAGTATTGTCAATCCTCTGGTCAGTGAGACAGTCGCAGCGCGTTGGTTTGGCTTCCCTGAAATTTTATTACTCGCACCCGTCCCGTTGGTTTGTCTTGCCATCATGCTGCTTGTTGATCGCTACCTACGCCACGTACCGGTCGAAAACGATGTGGGATACCAGTTCCCTTTCATTGGTGCAATTTTCCTATTCGCATTGAGTTTCTTTGGTCTCGCGTATAGCTTTTTCCCCGATATTATTCCTGGGGTGATGACAGCAAAAGAAGCGGCCAGTGCGCCGGGTACCTTATTGATTGTGGGCTATGGTGCCATGTTTGTCTTGCCCATGATCTTCTTGTATACCCTGTTTGTTTATCGYGTCTTCTCGGGGAAAGCGACAGAGCTTAACTACGAGTAGGGCGACGTTAACATCATCGATGAGGCGCTCAGGCTTTTTGACAGGCCTGAGCGCTTTTTTATGCCCTCCTGTGGCTGGCCTTAAACGCGCTTCTATTAAGCGATGTCAAGGTTGCCTGTTATCGCTTCATGCATCACGCTGCGACGTCATAAAACTTGTCACCCTAAACATTTAGGGGATTAACCATTACATCTCATTTATTTGTCGTCTGTTTAGTACGACGCTTTCCTCTCTTTATCTTATTGTGACGATCCGTGCCTAACTGCCACTTGTGGCTAATTAGTAGCGATATTCCTCTAATGTGCCGCATTTTGCTGTTATCTTTTTATTGTTATGTGGGCGGCACGTCTCGGTCGTCGAGACAATGAAGCGTTTTTCTTCTTTATGCCCCTTATTAAAGCCAGCTTTCAGGGTTTGGTGAGGCGGTTTTTTGCACGAATTGCTCACAAATAGTGCTATCAGCACAAAATATTAGGTCTGGAATCAGTCAGGGTAAAATTGACCTAAATCATTGTTTTATCTTTATCTAGCTGTTTTTTGGTAGGGGTTGGTGTAGCAAATTGGTTAAAAATAATGTTTGAGATCTAAAGATTAGCGTGTAAGATTATCTTTAACTAATCGTTCAATTAAAAACGAATGGGAGACGAAATGCCTAAGGTAGGGATGCCGGAAGTACGAAAACCGCAACTTGTTAAAGCCACCATGACGGTGATTGGTCGAGTGGGGCTCCATGCGGCAAGTATTTCTCTGATTAGTAAGGAAGCCGGCGTATCGACAGGCATTATCAACCACTACTTCGGTGGTAAGCATGGCTTGCTGGAAGAAACGATGCGCGTGGTATTGCGCGAACTTTCAGCCACTGTGATCGGCGCATTGAAAGAAATCCCGCGTCATCACCACCAGGCGCGTATTAACGCGATTATTAATGCTAACTTTGAAGGTTTTCAGGCCAAATCTGATGTGGTTAAAACCTGGTTGGCGTTCTGGTCTTATGCCATGCATGACAACGAGTTACATCGTTTACAACGCGTGAACGAGAAGCGCTTGCTGTCACATTTGCGCATTGAACTTCGCGCACTATTGCCAGAAGAGCAGGCTGCGATGGTGGCTCAGGGGATTGCCGCATTGATTGATGGTATCTGGTTGCGTGGTGCATTGAACCCTAAAGGTATTGATGCCAACAACGCGCGCACCATCATCAATGACTACTTAGATAAGCAACTGACCTTTTATGGTCGTCCTCAGAGCTAAGCCTCAACAGAGCCTTACATGCACACTCGAACAGAAAAGAATTCAGGATTAATCATGGATGCGAAAACGCTTTTTATTAACGGTCAGCTAACCACTGCAACAAGCGGTGAGCAGTTTGCAACGGTTAACCCAGCAACGGGTGAGACGTTGGCGCAAATTGGCCAAGCCTCGGTAGACGATGTACAAGCTGCGGTGGATGCCGCTAAGCAAGGTTTTGCGGTGTGGTCACGTATGACTGCTATGGAGCGTAGCCGTATTTTATTAAAAGCGGTTGCGTTATTACGTGAGCGCAATGATGAGCTGGCCAAACTTGAAGTACTCGATACCGGTAAACCGATGCAAGAAGCGGTAGAGGTTGACGTGGTGACGGGCGCGGATGCGATTGAGTACTTTGCTAACTTGGTACCATCAATGCAAGGTGAGCAGCAACCGCTTTCTGACAACCAATTCTTCTACACCCGCCGTGAGCCACTGGGTGTGTGTGCAGGCATTGGTGCATGGAACTATCCGATTCAAATTGCCATGTGGAAGTCAGCACCTGCCTTAGCCGCGGGTAATGCCATGGTTTTCAAACCCTCGGAAGAAACCCCGCTGACCGCACTGAAACTGGCAGAGATCTTTGCAGAAGCGGGTATGCCTGCCGGTGTCTTTAATGTGGTGCAGGGTGATTATCGTGTGGGTCAAATGCTGACGGCACATCCTGAGATTGCCAAAGTATCGTTTACCGGTGAAGTGGGCACGGGCAAAACCGTTATGGGTGACGCCGCGAAGACCCTGAAATCAGTCACGATGGAACTAGGCGGTAAATCGCCATGTATCGTGTTTGATGATGCCGACCTGGACAATGCGGTATCCGCAGCAATGGTGGCAAACTTCTACACCCAGGGTGAAGTGTGTACGCACGGTACACGTGTGTTTGTTCATGACAGCATCTATGACCGCTTTATTGAACAGCTTAAACATCGTACTGAAAAGCTTGTTATCGGTGACCCAACCGACATGAACACGCAAATTGGTGCGCTGATCTCAACCGATCACCTTGAGAAAGTGATGACGGCTATCGAGACCGCAAAACAAAGCGGCGCGACCTTGCTCTCTGGGGGATATCGCGTGACTGAGAATGGTCTCGACAAGGGGAACTTTGTTGCCCCAACCATCTTTACTGACTGTGATGACAGCATGGCTCATGTTCGTGACGAGATCTTTGGCCCTGTGATGTCAGTGCTGCGTTTCTCTGACGAGGAAGAAGTGGTAGCACGTGCCAACAATACTCACTATGGCCTAGCGGCTGGTGTCTTCACCCAAAACCTATCGCGTGCACATCGCATTATTCATCAACTCGAAGCGGGTATTTGCTGGGTCAACACCTGGGGCGATTCGCCGGCTGAAATGCCTGTCGGTGGCTATAAGCATTCAGGGGTAGGGCGTGAAAATGGTGTCGAAACCCTCACGCATTATACCCAAACCAAGAGTGTGTTGATCGAGCTTGGCGACTTCGCCAGCCCTTACGCCTAATTTCTAACGGAGCGACCAATATGTCACAACGCTACGATTATATTATCGTCGGCGCGGGTTCGGCCGGCTGTGCATTGGCTGATCGGCTGACCGAGTCAGGCCAACATCAAGTGTTATTGCTGGAAGCCGGTGGTACCGATAAGAGCATTTTTATTCAGATGCCAACGGCGCTATCGATCCCGATGAATACCAAACGCTACGCGTGGCAGTTTGAATCTTTGCCTGAGCCAGGCCTTGATGGCCGCCAACTGCATTGTCCACGTGGCAAAGTGCTGGGTGGAAGCTCATCGATTAATGGCATGGTGTATGTCCGCGGTCACGCTTGTGACTTTGAAGAGTGGGTTGAGCACGGTGCTAACGGTTGGGATTACGCGAGCTGTTTGCCGTACTTTAAGCGCGCAGAAACCTGGTCTGGCGGTGCCGATACTTACCGTGGCGGTCAGGGGCCTGTGGGCACATGTAACGGTAACGACATGAAACTCAACCCGCTGTATCAAGCCTTTATTGATGCGGGTGTCGAAGCAGGCTATCCCGAAACCAACGATTACAACGGTTATCAGCAAGAGGGCTTTGGCCCTATGCACATGACCGTCGATAAGGGCGTGCGTGCCTCAACGTCGAACGCTTATCTGCGCCGCGCACTGAAGCGCAGCAACCTGACCTTGAAAAAAGGTGTGGTCACCCGCCGCATCTTGTTGGAAGGCAAGCGCGCGGTAGGCGTGGAATTTGAAAAAGGCGGCAACATCGAGCATGTGATGGCCGACAAAGAAGTCATTTCGAGTGCGGGTTCAGTGGGATCGCCACAGCTGCTGCAGTTATCAGGGATTGGTTCACGTGATGTGCTCGAGAAAGCTGGCGTAGATGTTAAGCATGAACTGCCGGGTGTGGGTGAAAACCTGCAAGATCACCTCGAAGTCTACTTCCAGTTCCACTGCAAACAGCCTATTACGCTTAATAGCAAGCTGGGCCTTATCAGCAAAGGCATGATTGGCACTGAGTGGATCTTAACCCGTAAGGGGCTGGGTGCCACTAACCACTTTGAGTCATGCGCTTTTATTCGCTCTCGTGAAGGATTGAAGTGGCCGAACGTTCAGTATCACTTCTTGCCTGCAGCGATGCGCTATGACGGCAAAGCCGCGTTTGATGGCCATGGTTTTCAGGTACACGTCGGCCCGAACAAACCAGAGAGCCGCGGCCACGTTCGGATCAAATCAGCCGATCCGCACGATAAGCCGTCAATCTTATTTAACTACATTACCACCGAGCAAGATCGCCAAGACTGGCGTGACACCATCCGTTTGACCCGTGAAATCATGGCGCAAAACGCGATGGATACCTTCCGCGGCGATGAAATTCAGCCGGGCAATGATGTTCAGTCTGATGAAGCGATTGACCGTTGGGTGAAAGACAACGTGGAAAGCGCGTATCACCCCTCGTGTACTTGCAAAATGGGCGCCGACGATGACGCATTGGCTGTGCTTGATGAGCAGTGCCGTGTGCGTGGAATTCAAGGGTTGCGGGTGGTGGACTCGTCTGTCTTCCCAACCATCCCTAACGGCAACCTGAATGCCCCAACCATCATGGTAGCGGAGCGCGCCGCTGACATGATCCTTGAAAAGCCACTCTTGCCTGCCGAGCAGGTGCCAGTATGGATTGCGGCTGAGTGGCAGCACAAGCAACGCAATCAAAACGCGCAGAGTGATGATGCCACCGCCGGTGAGCACACACTAGAAACTAATCAGTAAGCATTACAAGGAAACTAAGATGTCAATGAATAAACGTAAAACCAGCAAAACTCTGATGACCGCAGTCGGCTTGAGCTCAATGGTCGCTTTTAGCGCCGCCGCTAATCAGTGTGAGACAGTCCGCTTTTCGGATATCGGTTGGACAGACGTGACCTCAACGACTGCCATCACTACTGAAGTGCTGAAAGGCATGGGTTACGAGACACAAACCGATCTATTGTCTTTGCCGGTAACCTTCTCATCACTTGCGTCGGGCGACATCGACGTATTCCTCGGTAACTGGATGCCTACGCAAACAGGCGATATCAAAAAGTATCTTGACGAAGGCTCGATCGACAGCGTTCGCGCCAACCTGACAGGTGCCAAATACACCCTCGCCGTGCCTAAGTATGTTTACGATGCGGGTGTTACTAGCGTCGCAGATATCGCGAAATACGCTGACAAGTTCGACTCACGCATTTATGGCATTGAGCCAGGTAACGACGGAAACCGCCAGATCCAGAAAATGATCGATACCGATGATTTCAACCTGGGTGACTTCCGTCTTATCGAATCCAGTGAAGCTGGCATGGTGTCTCAGGTGTCTCGTGCCGTTCGTCGTGACAAGTGGGTTGCCTTCCTCGGTTGGGCCCCGCACCCAATGAACAGCAACTTTGATATGAAATACCTATCTGGTGCGGACGAGTACTTTGGTCCTAACTATGGCGGTGCCACGGTTCATACCAACGTGCGTAGCGGCTATGTCGAACAGTGTGCGAACGTCGGTCAAATGCTTGAGCAACTTGAGTTCAGCCTCAAGATGGAAAACGAAATGATGGGCAAAATCCTTAATGACGGAGAGAAGCCTCAGGCCGCGGCACGCGAGTGGTTGCGTAATAACCCAAGTGTGCTGAACAAGTGGCTGGACGGCGTGACCACCGTTGATGGTGAGAACGCGGTTGAAGCGGTCACTGAGTACCTGAAAAAGACTGAAGCGTAAATAAAAAAAGTGTAGAAGGAGAGGGCGGTGTTAACGCCGCCCCTAAGGTTTTATTGTGAATATTATTACAGATAACAAGATCCCACTCGGTCAATGGATGGAAAATGGTGTTGACTGGCTAACCATGAACGCCGCCGGCTTTTTTGATGCGATCTCAATTGGCTTAGATACGACCATCACACTATTAGTCGACATTTTTAAATGGATGCCAGCGGCAGGGCCGATCATTATGACAGCCGCCTTAGCATGGTACCTGCAGCGTCGAATTTCCATCGTGATCTTTGTTGTGAGTGCGCTCTTGTTGATCCTCAACCTGGGCTACTGGCAAGAGATGCTGGAAACCTTTGTTCTGGTATTTGCCGCGACAACGATTTCCGTATTAATTGGCATACCGCTTGGGATAATGGCCGCGCATCGGCCCTTGGTGTACACCATTATGCGGCCCTTATTGGACTTGATGCAGACGGTACCGCCGTTTGTGTACTTGATCCCAACCTTGGTGCTGTTCGGCTTGGGGATTGTCCCGGGTCTGATTTCAACTATCATTTTTGCTATTGCGGCGCCGATTCGTTTGACGTATCTCGGCATTACCCGTGTACCGGAAGAGTTGGTAGAGGCAGGACGCGCATTTGGTGCTAACCGTATGAAACTACTGTTTAAAGTGGAGCTTCCTGCGGCACTGCCTAGCATTATGACGGGTGTGACTCAGTGCATTATGTTGTCACTGTCGATGGTGGTGATCGCGGCGCTAGTAGGTGCTGACGGCCTCGGTAAACCAGTGGTTCGTGCACTGAATACCGTCAACATTTCTCAGGGTTTTGAAGCGGGTCTGGCGATTGTATTGGTAGCCATCATTCTTGACCGCCTGTGTAAAGCACCAAATCAAGGCAACGAATAAGGGGGATACCATGGACGCAATCGCAATTAAAAATTTAGACGTGGTGTTTGGCGACAATGTTAAGCCAGCACTGGATCTGCTTGATGACGGATTAAGCCGCTCAGAGATTATCGAGAAGACCGGTCAAGTCGTGGGCGTGGACAATGTCTCACTCAATGTGAAAGAAGGTGAAATCTGTGTCTTGATGGGTTTATCAGGCTCAGGTAAATCGAGCCTACTGCGCGCCGTGAATGGATTGAACCCCATCAGCCGCGGTAGTCTTGAAGTCCGTGATGGCAACAGAATGGTCGACATGGCAACAGTTGACTCGCAAACGCTTCGCCACCTTCGTACTAACCGTGCATCTATGGTGTTTCAAAAGTTTGCACTTATGCCTTGGATGACAGTGGTTGATAACGTCGCCTTTGGCCTAGAAATGAAAGGTATCAGCAAGAAAGAGCGTCGTCGACAAGCGCTGGAAAAGCTAGAAATGGTCGGGTTGGACGACTGGGCTTATCAATACCCGCATGAGCTGTCTGGTGGTATGCAGCAGCGCGTTGGCTTGGCCCGTGCGTTCGCGATGGACAGTGATATTCTACTGATGGATGAACCTTTCTCGGCACTGGATCCACTGATCCGTGCGCAGCTACAAGATGAGTTGCTAGAGTTGCAGAAAAAGCTCAACAAAACGATTTTGTTTGTGAGCCATGATTTGGACGAAGCCCTGAAAATTGGTAATAACATTGCCATTATGGAATCAGGCCAGCTTATTCAACATGGTAAGCCTGAAGACATTGTGCTGCGTCCTGAGACGGATTACGTGCGTGACTTTGTTGCTCATACTAATCCATTGAACGTGTTGAAAGGGCGTTCGATGATGAAGTCTGTTGACGACTTACCTCATGTCGACAACCGTTGGAAAGTGTGTGAGCAGCGTGATATTTGGGTCACCGCAGAGCAGGGCGGTCGCTTGTCAGCCGCTGCAGGCTCACAGCCCCTACGAGTCGTTGAATGGGAAAAAGACGTTCAAGATCTGTCACAAGTTGGAGACGACACCATTGTGGTTGCCTCGCCTGACATCGAAATGCGTGATGCGATTGAAATTCGCTATCACACTGTTAAGCCGGTGTTACTCATCGAAGAAGGGAAACTGGTTGGTACCTTATCTGACCATGACTTCTACCACGCGCTGTTAGGTAAGTTTCAACAAAAGTGCACTGATAAAGCGGCGTGACATTCGGTGTATGATTTGTCTATAGACAAATAAATAAAACAGCCTGCTCTTGGAGCAGGCTGTTTTTTACGTATCTATGTATGTACCGAGGCTTGGTGCCTCACTCATATCGCCTCACGAGCGACCTTGTTGAGCGAGATGGACAAAGTACTAGGGCATTATCACGGTATCAATCACATGGATTACGCCGTTGGAGGTCATGATATCGGGCTTGACGACGGTAGCGTTATCGATTTTGACATCCCCGTACGATGTTTTGATCATTACGTCACTGCCTTGCACTGTGGTCGCGGAAGACATTCCCATCACTTGCTCTGCCGTTACTTTTCCAGGGACGACGTGGTAGGTCAGGATCTCGGTGAGTTTGTCTTTGTTTTCTGGCTTGAGTAGGGTGTCCACCGTGCCGTCAGGTAACTTATCGAAAGCCGCGTTCGTGGGGGCAAAGACGGTAAACGGGCCCTCTCCTTTCAATGTATCAACAAGGTCCGCGGCTTTAACGGCTGCCACCAATGTTGAAAAGTCGTCATTTTTCATTGCTGTATCAACAATGTCATGCTCACCTTTGTGGTGGGCAGCGACGGCGTTTCCCATCCCAACCAGCAATGTCGCAGTGATGGCTAATTTCGTGATCGTGCGTGTTAACATCATTGTTCTCCCTTTTGCGTTCGTTTCCCCAGCCAATAAGTTGCCTTATTACAACCCTTGGTGACGACTTGGGAAGTATCAACTTGTTGCAAGGGTGAAAACGAGGACGGAAGCGAAGTCGATCACTGGTAAGGAGAATATTCCCCATCTTCCTCTTTTCTACGCCTAATAACCGCCGCCGTCTTGTGAAATTTTTCGAACGAGTCATTCATATTATTGTGATTGTCGTCACGGTCTGTCAGGCGTAATCTCATTCTCGTTCCACGGCAATAGCGCAATGACAATGTCGAACCGTGATTGCGCCTTGATGAGTCTCTGGAGACAGATTTTTAGAAATGGAGACATTGAGGTGACAAATCACCGGCACAATTTGCGTTTAATAGCTGTCAACCCATTACGAAAGAGGAAACAAACCATGAAAAAACTTGCTGCAATCTTTGCCCTAACGCTCGCTTCAACGTCTGTCATGGCTGGTGGTCTGAACCTCGATGTAGACCCTGCAGAAGGGGGCGCTTGGGTAACGGTCACTGAACAAGGCCAAGCGGTAAAAGGCGCTAAAGTCGCCAATGAGTCGGGTCTTGATGCGAAGGTAACGGATGAGTCTGGTCGTGTATTTATCCATGCTCAGAACCAAAACAGCCGCTCAATCAACTTTGTGGCTAGCACCGATCAAGGTGAGCGTGTAGAGCAAGCCGCATTCATCAAAGGCGACCACAGCTAAAAGACGCGCGATTGAGTTCAAGCCGCCGTTAACAATGGCGGTGCCGATAAAAAGAGAGCATGTTTGCTCTCTTTTTTTGTCACTGTTTAGGTTGGCAGTAGCCAATTTTTTAATTGATGTAGAGAGTCAACTTGGTGTGTCGGCGCAATATCTTCAGGGACTGGGGTATTATCGACATTTAGCCAACACGTATCGATGCCGGCTTGCATGCCACCGAGAACGTCAGAATGTGGGTTATCACCCACCATCAAGATTTTCTCTTTAGGCGGATGCCCCATTTTTTCAAACGCATGTTCAAAGATACGTGGGTCAGGCTTAGCGACACCGACCTGCTCAGAAATGACTAACGTAGAGATCGCCGCCTTCAATCCTGTTTTTTCTAAACGAATATCTTGTAAAGCTGTAAACCCGTTGGTGATGATACCAATATGAGCATGCGGGGAAATGGCGTTGATGAGTTCCCGAGCCCCTGGTAATGGTTCACAGATGTCTGCCATGGCATCTAAAAACCCTTGGTTTAAGGAAGATGGGGCGACGTTTAAGCGCTTTCCCCAGTCCGTAAAGCGTTCGGTCTGTAGAGTCTGGGCATCAATTTCCCCATTTTGATACTGTACCCACAGTGGTTTATTGCGTGCGGAGTATTCGGCAAACGCCTGCTGGTCAAAATCGACATCGTAATGCGAGAACAGACGTTGTAAGCCGGAGAACGCATCAAAGTGAAACAAGGTCTCGTCGGCATCGAATAAAACCCATGGGTATCGCATGTTATTACATCTCTTTACGTGAAGTTAACTAAGTGTAACAGAGTGCCAGTGCGGTTTTCGAGTCCATTTTTGTTTACTCACCGTCCATGGTGAGAAACAGAGTGAGTAGTCGCGAGCGAATACGCTAGGGGAATGACAAGGAAAGGTAGAGACCTGCCAGGGTCGCACTCATCAGGTTGGCGAGTGTCGCCGCGAGAATGGCTCGCATACCGAGTGTCGCAATATCGCCCCGGCGTTCGGGTACGATGCCGCCTAGGCCTCCCATCAGCATGGCAATGGAGGTCAAGTTGGCAAAACCACACAGCGCAAACGTCACGATAGCTTGACTGTGGGCGGATAATTGGCCTTTTAAGTTCATAAAATCGGCAAAAGCAACAAACTCGTTCACCGCGATTTTTTTACCGATCAAGGTGCCTGCGGTCATGGCTTCATGCCAAGGAATGCCAATTAACCAAGCCACCGGCGCGAACAGGTAGCCAAACAGCCATTCAAGGCTTAGCTGAGGCAGGTTCAAAAGAGGACCAAGCTTACCTAACCCACCATTGATGAGCGCAATCATACTGATCACGGCCAATAAACTGGCACCCACTGCCATGGCGATTTGTAAGCCACTTAAGGCGCCTTGCGTGCCGGCATCAATCAGGTTCACTGGTTTGTCCTGTGTGTCTTGCACTGATTGATGTTGCGTCGGGGTCATCGGTGTTTCGGTTTGTGGCACGATGATCTTGGCCATCATGAGTCCTGCCGGTGCCGACATAAACGCCGCCGCAATAAGGTACTTCATTTCCACACCGAGCCCTGCATAGCCTACCATGGTGCCGCCAGCCACTGAGGCGAGCCCGCCCACCATGACAGCAAACAGCTCTGAGCGTGTCATGGCAGCAAGAAAAGGCCGAACAACCAGCGGCGCTTCAACAGAGCCAACAAAAATATTGGCGGTGGCAGACATTGATTCTGTACGCGACGTGCCGAGTACACGTCGTAGTAGTCCACCAATCAGGCTAATGACCCATGTCATGACCCCAATGTGGTACAGCACAGCGATCAGTGCAGAGAAAAAAACGATGGTGGGCAATACATTAAAGGCGAATATAAAACCGAGTTTGAATTTAGCGAGATCGCCAAAGAGGAACTCTGCGCCTATGTCACCAAAGCTGATGATCGCAGAGACGGTGTCAGACGCGTTGGCCAAAATACGCTGGCCAAGGGGAACCGAGATGATAAAGCCAGCAAAGACGATTTGTATGAGGAATGCACCGCCAACGGTGCGCCAGTTAATCGCGGATCGATTTTCAGAAAAACCCATCGCGATAAGAAAGAGGACGCTAATCCCCAACAGGCCAATGCCAAACTGCATGATGTTGCTCCGCAAACGTTAAACTTGAGATGGAAAACGATTGCGGCGGTATTGTACGTGGTTTTTCTTATGTGACAAGTGTCACTTTGTGTGTTTTGTGTTTGCATTTTGTTTCATCAATGGCGTCTTTGATATGAGCAAGCGAGTTGCCCAAGCGTGATGACTTTCACGATCGTTATGTTTGCTTAGCAATGGTGGAAAATACGACTATGATTTTAAAAGGGTGTTAGGCGTTCTAAAACGCTATTAACCAAATTGTTTATTGTTCTGAAATAAAGAGTTCAAATAACCGGGAAAGCCAGTAAAATCGGGGCATGGAGGGAAGTTATTGTTGGGTGGTTGGTTAGAAAGTAAACATTTGGTTAGGGGCCTAATTAAATTTTTTCTCAGATGTGGTAATGTAGTTGATTGTGTGGTGACAGCTGGTCTTTTATTGCTGGTAAAGATGGCTTGAACAGCAATGAATAATGGGCGCACCACCAACACTCACAGGCTTCCGAATAAACGGACTAAGGAGTTAACTCGTGAGCGATAAAAGCCATGAAGATATGATGACACCAGACGGGAAGGTTAACCCGATCGATACTGATTATCAGGTCGGTCAGGATAACGTGGCACTGAAACTCGGCCCGTTTGGTTTTGATATTCACAACCGAGTATTTATGGTCTCAGGGCTGGCTATTTTGGCCTTCATTTTTGTCACCCTGGCCTTTCAAAACCAAATTGGTCCTGTTTTTGAGGATCTACGTGGATGGCTAACTTCAAACCTAGACTGGTTCTTCCTTTCAGCAGGAAACATTTTTGTTATTGCCTGTCTAGTGCTGATTGCGTCTCCACTGGGTAAAGTGAGACTCGGTGGTACCGAAGCTAAGCCCGATTACAGCTACGGCGGCTGGTTTGCGATGCTTTTCGCAGCCGGTATGGGTATTGGTCTGATGTTCTACGGGGTTTCAGAGCCACTGACGCATTTCCAAACGGCGTTAGGCGGGACATCCGTGGGCGCTGATGGTCTTCGCACTGACTGGGCGCCTTTGGGTGCGGCAGCCGGTGATACAGAGGCGGCGCGCCGCTTGGGTATGTCTGCCACGATTTTCCACTGGGGCTTGCACCCATGGGCGATTTACGCGGTATTGGCGTTAGGCCTGGCACTGTTTGCGTACAACAAAGGCTTGCCTTTGACCATGCGTTCTGTGTTCTACCCACTGTTCGGTGAACGTGTTTGGGGCTGGACGGGCCACGTGATTGACATTTTGGCAATCATCGCGACCTTGTTTGGTCTTGCAACATCGCTTGGCTTGGGTGCCTCACAGGCATCAGCGGGCCTTCACTATCTGTTTGATACACCGCTAGGTGATACCACAGAAGTGTTGCTGGTAATGGGCATCACAGGCGCCGCCATTCTTTCGGTTGTGGCTGGTGTTGATAAAGGGGTCAAGCGCCTATCTGAAATCAACATGATGCTTGCGCTATTGCTGCTCATCTTTGTGATTGCAGTGGGTCCAACCATCGCTATCCTGACCGGTTTCTTTGGTAACTTGGGCGCGTATTTACAAAACTTGCCTGCGCTGTCAATGCCATTTGGCCGTGAAGATGCCAACTTTACTCAAGGTTGGACATCCTTCTACTGGGCATGGTGGATTTCTTGGTCCCCATTCGTCGGTATGTTTATTGCGCGCGTATCGCGTGGCCGTACCGTGCGTGAATTCATCACTTGTGTGTTGATCATCCCATCAGCAGCCTGTGTATTGTGGATGACTGCCTTTGGTGGCACCGCAATTGGTCAGTTCGTCAATGAAGGCTACACAGCCGTTGTGGACGCAGAGCTGTCACTGAAACTGTTTGCGATGTTAGATGATCTGCCACTAGCAGCGATCACCTCGTTTATCGGCATAATCTTGGTCATGGTGTTCTTTATCACCTCGTCTGACTCAGGTTCATTGGTTATCGACACCATTTCTGCCGGTGGTAAAGTGAATGTTCCTGTACCACAGCGTGTGTTCTGGGCCTCTTTCGAGGGCTTGGTGGCCGTTGCGCTGATCCTTGGCGGTGGCTTGGTCGCCCTACAAGCAATGGCGGTCTCGACAGGCTTCCCATTTACCATTGTCTTGTTGGTTGCCACAGTGTCGTTGTTTAAAGGTTTGGCGTCGGAGCCTCGTGCCTCGTAAGCCAAACACTTAACGTCACGTTAAGGTTTTATAAGCAGCCCCAAGTGGGCTGCTTTTTTTATTGGTTACGTTTTTTCCTGCCTATTGTTCGTTTTTCTTCCCTGATTGCGCCAAAAGCGAGCACCTTTATCCAATCGTTATAACTGTTAAAGAATGAGTTCAAAGGATCTGCTTCGTTGTAAATAAGCTGTGCTGGCAAGGCATGTGTGTAACAACCTTGATGACAAAGTAACCAAGCGGTTAGGGGCCTAATTAAAGCGCGTGCGCTCTATGGTATTCTTGTTGACCGTGTTGTCATTGCCACCCTTTTTGGTGTTTTTATCACGCTTAAATACCAAGCAACCTTCGGCAGTGTTCGGCAGCACATAAGGCTTGTGAATCGACGAACTAAGGAGTTAACGCGTGAGCGATAAAAGCCATGAAGATATGATGACGCCAGACGGAAAAGTTAATCCGATCGACACTGATTACCAGGTTGGTCAGGATAACGTCGCCCTAAAAGTGGGCCCGTTTGGTTTTGATATTCACAACCGAGTATTTATGGTCTCAGGACTGGCGATTATGGCCTTTGTCTTTGTGACCTTGGCCTTTCAAGACAAAATGGGGCCGGTTTTTAGCGATTTACGTGCCTGGTTAACCTCGAATCTTGATTGGTTCTTCCTTTCAGCCGGTAACGTTTTCGTTATTGCTTGCTTAATATTGATTGTCTCGCCGTTAGGAAAAGTGCGGCTGGGTGGCACAGAAGCCAAGCCGGACTTTGGCTATGGAGGCTGGTTCGCGATGCTGTTCGCTGCAGGTATGGGTATCGGCTTAATGTTTTATGGTGTGTCAGAGCCGCTGACGCATTTTCAAACCGCGCTCGATGGCACGGCGACGAACGCCAATGGCATCCGGACTGACTGGTCGCCTTTAGGGGGCGCAGAGGGGGATACTGAAGCGGCACGTCGTTTAGGTATGTCAGCGACCATTTTCCATTGGGGGCTCCACCCTTGGGCCATCTATGCGGTGCTTGCGCTTGGTCTTGCACTGTTTGCTTACAATAAAGGGTTGCCGCTGACTATTCGCTCGGTGTTCTATCCCTTGTTTGGTGAGCGCGTTTGGGGCTGGACCGGTCATGTGATTGATATCTTAGCTATTGTGGCGACGCTCTTTGGCCTTGCCACCTCGCTCGGTATTGGTGCCTCACAAGCGTCCGGTGGTTTACATTACTTGTTCGATACGCCGTTAGGCGCAACGACCGAGATCATCTTGGTGGTGGTGATCACCGCAATGGCGATCTTCTCGGTTGTCGCTGGTGTTGACAAAGGTGTGAAGCGCTTATCCGAGATTAACCTCATCCTTGCGTTCTTATTGCTGCTGTTTGTGATTGCGGTTGGCCCGACGCTCGCGATTTTAACTGGCTTCTTCGGTAATCTCGGCGCCTATTTAGAAAACTTGCCAGCATTGGCGATGCCATTTGGTCGTGAAGATGCCAACTTTACTCAAGGTTGGACTTCTTTCTATTGGGCATGGTGGATTTCTTGGTCGCCATTCGTCGGTATGTTTATCGCGCGGGTTTCGCGTGGCCGAACGGTGCGTGAGTTCATTACCTGTGTGTTGTTGATCCCGTCAGCGGCGAGTGTCCTTTGGATGACGTCGTTTGGTGGGACTGCGATTGACCAGTTTGTTAACGAGGGGTACACCGCCGTTGTCGATGCTGAGCTTTCTTTGACGCTGTTTGCAATGCTTGAAGGCTTACCGCTTGCTGAGATCACCTCGTTTATCGGTATTATTTTGGTGATCGTGTTCTTCGTCACGTCGTCAGATTCGGGTTCTTTAGTGCTTGATACCATCTCTGCGGGTGGAAAGATGGACGTGCCTGTCTCACAACGAGTCTTTTGGGCATCGTTCGAGGGCTTGGTTGCGGTAGCACTCATTCTCGGCGGTGGCCTAGTGGCGTTGCAAGCGATGGCTGTCTCGACAGGTTTCCCATTCGCGGTGGTGCTGCTGGTTGCGACTGTTTCTTTGTTTAAAGGCTTGGCCTCTGAGCCACGCGCGAAATAAAGATGTGTGCTAACTGTTTGATTGTTAGCTAAGATAGGAAAGGCAGACCTTCGGGACTGCCTTTTTTGTTATCAGGCGACCACGTTTGCTGTGGCGCCTGCGAAGGAAGCCCGAAAGGGGTGCACCCCAACAATAAAATCCAGGTTTAGGTGACATTATGGAAGCTGAACAGATTGAAATCGCGACATTTCTAGCGCAGTACGCGCCGTTTGACGCGATGCCGGAAGAGGTGGTCGCTGAGGTGGCAACCAGCATTGAAATCAGTTACTACCGCGCGGGCACCGATATTTTTGCCTATGGTGATGAAATTCACGATTTAGCCATTTTGCGTAGCGGCGCCGTAGAGCTATTTCGCCGTAATGGCACCTTATACAACCGTATTTCAGAGGGCGATATCTTTGGTCAGATGGGGCTTTTGATGAATAACCGCGTCCGGATGCCCGCCAAAGCGATCGAAGACACTCTGGTCTATTTCATCCCCGAAGCGATGTTCAACCGTTTGTTTGACGACTTTGAGCACTTTGCTGATTTCGTTGAGGTGGAAGATCGAACCCGGTTACGTCAAGCGGTATCGAGTCATAATGAAGCCAACGACTTGACCACCTCCAAAGTCAAAAAACTGATTATCCGTGACCCGGTAATGATTTCGAGTACGGATTCGGTTCAGCATGCTGCACAGGTCATGTCCCAGGAAACCGTGTCTTCTATCTTAGTGATGGGCGATGAGCCAGATCCTGACACCGGGATAGAACCTGTACTGGGGATCATCACTGACCGTGACTTACGTAATCGCGTCTTAGCGGAAGGCTTGCCTTATGAGACGCCGGTGCAAGAAATCATGTCACCACAGCTGATCACGCTTGACCACAATGCATATATCTTTGAGGCAATGCTGACCATCTTGCGCTCAAACCTTCATCATGTGCCTGTAATTCAACACGGTAAGCCGATTGGTGTGGTCGCACTGTCTGATATCGCGCGCTATGAGTCGCAAAACAGTTTGTTCTTGGTGGCGAGTATCTTCCGCCAACAATCTGTGGATGATTTGGTGATCCTGTCTAAACAGGTGAAGGATTGCTTTGTCCGTATGGTCAACGAAGACGCGAACTCGCACATGATAGGCTCCGCGTTGTCGGTGATTGGCCGTAGTTTCAAACAGCGCTTGCTTGAGCTTGCTGAGGAAGAGCTCGGTGAGCCGCCAGTGCCGTATTGCTTTTTGGCCATGGGGTCAATGGCACGTGACGAGCAGTTAATTGTTACTGACCAAGATAACGCCATTATTTTGGACGATAGTTATGATCACAGTCAGCACAATGCGTATTTTGAAGCCTTGTCTAAACGTGTCTCTGATGGATTGAATGCGTGTGGGTATACGTATTGCACCGGCAATATTATGGCGACTAACCCTGAGTGGCGAAAAACGCTGAAAGAGTGGGAGCAATGCTTTGCTGATTGGATTGATAATCCCAGTCCGCGATCGCTACTTGATAGCAATATCTTTTTTGACCTTGATGGCGTCCATGGTCGCACCAACTGGGCAGAGCAACTTAAAGCCTTTATTGGTCGTCGTGCGCGCCGCAACAACCGCTTCTTGGCGGCGATGGCACGCAATGCGCTCAATCGCACACCGCCACTGGGCTTTTTCAAAGACTTTGTCATGGAGCAAGACGGGCGTCATAACAATTCCATTAACTTAAAACGTCGTGGCACGGCACCTTTGGCCGATCTGATTCGGGTACATTCATTGGCGATCGATTCACGCTCGCAAAACTCCTTTGAGCGTTTGGACGATATTATCGAGTCGGGGATCTTGCCTAAAGGTCGAGGCCCAGACTTACGCGATGCAATGGAATTTATCTCTATGGTGCGCATTCGTCATCAAGCGTTAGACATCGAAGCGGGTCGCGAGCCGGACAACAACATCGAGCCAGAGAACCTATCTGACTTTGAACGTCGAAACTTAAAAGATGCATTTCAGATCTTAAGTAACGCGCAGAAGTTCTTGAAATTCCGCTATCAGCCGAATCGGTCTTAAGGGGAGGGTATGCTTCATTTCGATTTGAGAAAAAAAGAGGATGCCGACCACGTGGATTGGCGTGCCATGCTGGAAACCAAACGTGAGACGGTCCAGCATGAGACGTTGCAAGCGTTTTATCAGCAAGGCTGGGTATCGCCTGATACGCCTGTCTCCCAGGTGTCTTTTGTGGCGTTAGACTTTGAAACCACAGGGCTTGATAGCCAGCAAGATGCGATTGTCAGTATTGGTTTGGTGCCCTTTACCCTGAATCGCATTCGTTGTCAGCATGCGCAACACTGGATTGTTAACCCTAACCGGCCGTTGGCAGAGTCGTCGATTGTCATTCATGGGATCACCCACTCAGATATCGTGAATGCCCCTGACTTTTCGCATGTGATTGAACCTTTACTGAGCGCGCTGGCCGGCTCAGTAGTCGTGGTTCATTATCGCCGTATTGAGCGGGAGTTTCTGGACCGTGCGATCAAACAGCGCCTAGGCGAGGGGATCATTTTCCCAATGGTCGATACCATGGAATTAGAAGCGCGCAAACATAGAAACGGTAAACGCAGCTTTATGGATTGGATTGCCCGTCGCCCGCCCGAGTCGATTCGTTTAGCCGATAGTCGTCATCGTTATCACTTACCCTTTTACCAGAGCCACCATGCGCTGACGGATGCGATGGCAACGGCTGAACTACTGCAAGCGCAAATTGCCCATGACTTTTCACCGGACACGCCCATCAGTGAACTATGGCGCTAGCCGCGGGAGCGAGCCTCACTTCTAAAACGGATGATCTCGGGGCGAGAGAACGAATGAACCCTTCTCTGGTGGTTTTCGTAATGACTGATAAGGCGTATAATCGACGTGCTACAAGTCAGTGACGGAAGTGAGAGGAAAAATGACATTGATCCATGCGGTTGAAGGGTTAGCGTTCGGTTTCGGTGTGCTATTGCTGTCATCGTCCATTGGCTTTGCGTATTGGGGGATCACTTTAAAGCCTGAAGAGGCTGAGGACATGACCGCACGTAAGATTGAGTTGGGGTTTTATGCGGGCGCGTGTCTTGTTTTCGCCCTACTCATTGGCTATTGGTTGAGCGTGTAGCCTTAGATACTTTGGTATAACGGCGCCAGCGCAAGTCTAAGACTTAAAAGTGAGTGTAAAAAACCACCGATTGCTCGGTGGTTTTTTCGTATAACCCGTAGGGGATTACCAAACGTCTTTATCGATTTGCTTATCCAGTTTCGGGAACTTGGTGCGATCAAAGGTTGGGTTTTTGCCCGCACGGCGCTGGTCTTCATAGTCTTTCATCAGCGCGAAGGCGACACCCGACAAGAGCGCAATCGCCACCAAGTTGATCACGGCCATCATGCCCATCGACAAGTCAGCAAAGCTCCAGATTAACGGTAAGTCGGTAATCGATCCCACCAACACCATAGCTAGCACAGCAATACGGTAGAGTAGAATCGCGTTTTTCGAGCGGAAAATATACTCGATGTTTGACTCACCATAAGAATAGTTGGCAATGATAGAGGTGAAAGCGAATAAGAGGATTGCGATAGCAATAAACGCCGCACCCCAGTCACCCACTTGGCTAACCAATGCTTCTTGGGTAAGCGCAATACCCGTTAGGCCGCTATTTGGCTCAAGCATACCGGAGATTAAGATGATCGATGCTGTCGCGGTACAGATAACGATGGTGTCGACAAAAACACCCAGCATCTGAACATAGCCTTGCGCCGCTGGGTGATTCGGCTTGGTGGTTGCGGTAGCGGCCGCATTCGGTGCTGAACCCATACCTGCTTCGTTTGAGAACAAACCGCGCTTGATACCGTGCATCATCGCTTGCGCGATCGCATAACCCATAGCACCACCCGCCGCTTGTTCAAGCCCGAGYGCGCTTTTAACAATGGTGGAGATCACAGCAGGTAGCTGCTCGATATTCATGCCAACCACGACAAGCGCAACCAGCAAATACGCCAGTGCCATAAACGGCACGATCAGCTCCGCCACACGCGCAACCGAACGCATACCGCCAAAAATCACGGGTGCGGTCACTACGGCAAGGCCGATGCCAACCGCTAAGGCATCAAAGCCAAACGCGGTATTCATTGCTGCAGCAATCGAGTTGGACTGGACACCGTTAAACGCCAGACCAAAGGCGATAATCAGACAAATAGCGAACGCAATACCTAACCAGCGCTGACCTAAGCCTTTCTCAATGTAGTAAGCCGGGCCACCGCGAAAGGTCTTATCGTTGTGGTTAACTTTGTACGCCTGCGCCAAGGTGGACTCGACGAAACTGGTTGCCATGCCGACCAATGCCGTCAGCCACATCCAGAAGATAGCACCAGGGCCACCCAGATAGAGTGCGACGGCCACACCGGCCATGTTTCCGGTACCGACGCGCGCTGCCAGACTGGTACTAAAGGCTTGGAAAGAAGAGATACCACCTGACGCGCCATCGCGGCTGTTGGCCATGAGTTTGAACATGTGGCCAAAGTTACGGAATTGAATAAAGCCAGATCGTACGGTGAAGTACAAACCTAAGCCAATCAAAAGATAAATGAGTACGCTGCCCCAAAGGAGGCCGTTACCTGTATCGACTATGGACACAAATAGATTTTTAAGTTGTTCCATCATTAAACTCTGTTTTGTCTGTTGGGAGACGCCTAACTCGATAAGCACGTGAACTCAGGTTCATCGTGAAAGAGCGAGGGTCGACAACCACTGTCCATGTGAGATCTCTGCCGTCCATGCAGGTGAGCAACGAAACGCGCGATAGCACCAAAACATCTGGCTTGCTATGACGCGCGATGTTGGATCTGCAACAGCATTTTGAATCCATGCTCGGCTGTTGCCAGAGTGCGCCGTTACCAGTGATAGCGATGTCTTAGCACATCAATACACTGGGTGGAGCACGCCGGATAATACCGACATTTGTGAGACAAAACACTAGATGATTATTGTTCTGTTGGTTTTTTGAGCGGCTCTGGGTGTTAATAACAGCACTAAAAACTGTAACAAGAATGTAATGCGTTGCACGCTAATTACTTGATGTTAAAGCAGTCATCTCGACGCCTTTCGCATATTATTCCGTATTTTTTGACTAAATAACGTTTTCTTGCGCGCTGAACGAAATGTGATCAATGCCTCATATTGCCGCCGATTCATCGTACCGACTGTCGAACGAATTTGCCCGAACCGGTAGATAAAGGTGACTTAATCACTGGATGACGCCGCTTTTTTGGTCAGCAAATCATGCTTAACGATATCGATCGCGGAGAGCGCTGTGTCGGTTTCGATCGCATGGCTTTCAAGCAAGTAAATAAGATCGACGGCGAGTTTAACGTCGTCGGGGGCCTCTTCGAGTACTTTTGACGAGGAAGAATGTGAGTCAGTCATGATGCCTCCAGGCTGGCGGAAAAGTCGGGAAAGTGGGTGAGCGCGGCTTGTATCAGTTGTTCGTGCAACGGGATTAGCTGCTCATGGGTGTCATGATAGCCTCCTCCTATGACCGCAGCGACAGGTATCTGGTGGGCGGCACACCGTGATAACACGCCTGTGTCGCGTTGAAAAATACCCTCAGCGGTAAGTGACAAATACCCCAACGCATCGTCTTTATGCACGTCGACACCCGCATCATAGATCACCATGTCGGGGCGGTGCTGAGCCAGTGCAAGGTCGAGTAAAGGCAAAAAGGCATCGAGATAGTCGTTATCTTGGGTGCCAATCGGGAGGGGTAAATCAAGCGTTGATGATGGCTTTCGCGAGGGGAAATTTTTCTCACAGTGGACGGAAAAGGTCACAATATCTGGATGTGAGGAGGCTAACGCGGCGGTGCCGTCACCGTGGTGAACATCGCAATCGACGATCATCACTGTCTCTATGCCCGGCTGCGTGAGGGCATGACGCGCAGCAATCATTAAGTCGTTAAATAAACAAAAGCCACTGCCAAAGTCATAATGGGCGTGATGGTAGCCGCCGGTAAGGTGAATAGCCAGACCCGTGCGCAATGCCTGATCCACCGTTAAGGTGGTGCCACCCAGTGAGGTTAAACTGCGCTTTATTAGCGACTTACTCCAAGGAAACCCAATACGGCGCATTTTTACCAAAGGCAAGTTGCCCTCGAGTAATTGACTCACATAGGCGGGGTCATGAATCGCGTCAATGATCTCTCTATGCGCGGCGGTGGGCTGGTAAAACTCAACCGGCAATGCAAGCGCTTGTAATCGTTCGAACAGCAGCCGGTACTTTTGCAGTGGATAACGGTGACCCTCGGGAAGCGGGAAATCAGAGTAAATGGGATGGTATATCAGTGGTAGCACATTCGCTCCTTACGTTATCGCTTTTCCCGGTAAGTAATGGTGGTTTCAATGCGCTCTCGGGCTTTGGTGCACCGCGCTAGACGCTGCTCGAGCGCGAGAACTTGCTTTTGATGCTGTTGCCGTACAGCCGGACTGGAGGCCATCTCAACACTGGCGTTGGCATCACGGAGTTTGTCGGCGAGACGCCGCTCCCAGTCTTGATGCTTGGCCAAGTCTTGATAGAGCTCACCGATAGATTGGCGTCTTGGACCACGACGTGCTTGTTCTTGCTTACGTAAAGGTTGAGTGGCAAGTTCACGTTGGAGTGCGGTGATTTGTGCTAACAAGGTTTCGCAAATATGGGTGGCTCGCGCATCCGTTAGTACCCCTTGTTGATGATCGCGGCGCATCACGGCTAACAGGCCTTGTGCTTCATTAACACAGGGCGTTAATAACTTACCTTTGCAGTGAAAAAGTGGCGTGGCAAATAGCGGTGCCTTGGCTTCTCCTCGGCGACGATCAACCTCTGCCGCTTGAACAGCAAGTTGGTCTAAATGTTGAGCCATTGCATCGATTTGCGCTTTCATGGTGTCGTTCTCTTTTATTGAGGGCTAAAACCACGCATCAACGGCAAGTTTGCCCGCTAAAATAACCACGGCGGTAATAAAAATCGGACGTATAAAGCGGCTGCCAAATCGGATTGCTGAGTGCGCGCCAATAAAGGCGCCCAGCATAAGACACGCGCCCATGGTTAAGCCCAGCGCCCAGCTCACATGGCCCAATAGCGCGAACGCCACCAGTGAGGTGAAGTTACTGGTAAAGTTCATCGCCTTTGCCAATCCAGAGGATAGCAAGATATTCATCCGATAGAGCGACATGGTCGACACGGTCCAAAACGCACCGGTTCCTGGACCTGCCACCCCGTCGTAAAAGCCAAGAGATAAACCCTGACTCCATTGTTTTATTGGCAATTTTGGGCAACGTGTGGGTAGTTGGTTGTTATCCCCCTTTGGGTGTGGGTGCCAGATGGTATACACCGCGGCCACCAATACCACGATCGGTATCGCTTTTTCGAGCCACTCGGTACTCAAAACGTCCACCAGCAGGGTGCCGGCTGTGGCGCCAATTAAGGTGCCCCAAAATGCATGTTGCCAAAACAAGGGAGAAAATAGGCGCTTTTTATAGTAGGTGAAGGCAGCGGTGCTCGACGCAAAGGTCGCGGCCAGCTTATTGGTGCCTAACGCAACATGCGGCGGCAGGCCAAGTGATAATAGGGCAGGGACAGTGAGCATGCCGCCACCGCCAGCTACCGCATCAATAAATCCAGCGACAAACGCGGTCAGCCCCAGAATAACTAAAGTAGAGAGGTCAATCAGTTCCAGCATGTTAACTCGTCAGTTTAAGGTTCGATCACGCGTGTAAAGGGAGGTAGCGAGTCGAGTAAGGATTGGCCATATCTACGGGTGATAATGCGCCGGTCAAGAAGCACTACTTTACCAGAGTCCTCTTCTTTGCGCAGTAGCCGCCCCACTGATTGCACCAGCTTTTTACTTGCTTCTGGCACCGCGATTTGTAAAAACGGGTTGCCACCACAGCGCTCGATATATTCAGCGTGCGCTTCTTCAACCGGCGAGGTTGGCACCGCAAAGGGGATCTTAGTAATAATGAGGTTGGTCAATAAGTTACCCGGTAAATCTAAGCCTTCGGAAAAGCTGCCAGTGCCAAAAATGATGCTGGTTTTATCATCATTAACGGCTTGTTGATGCGCTTTGAGTAACGCGGTACGCGACTGGCTACCTTGGCAAAGCAATTGCCAGCCCCGTTGCTTGCAAGTGCTTTCAATTGCTTGTGTCACTTGTTTCATTTGCCAGTAGGAGGCARAGAGCACCAAAGAGGCACGTTCACCTTCTAGGTGTTCAAGTATTTTCTCGTTTAATGCATCTGTAAAGGCACTGGCTTGGGGCTCACAAGGCATCGTCGGGATCACCAAGCGCGCTTTATTGGCGTAATCAAACGGTGAGGGCAAGGCTAGATAACGCGAGCCATCGGTTTCGCTCAAGCCCACTTGACGGCAGAAATAACTGAACCGGTTGAGTGCACGTAAGGTCGCGGAAAAGAGGCCAACCCCGGCTGCACGGGACCAGAGCATTTGGTCTAAACGCCAACCCACTTCCAAGGGGGAGACATGGATCCAAAGGTCGCCTTCGCGCTCGCGACACGCTTGCACCCAACGTGCCAAGGGTGCGCCTTTATCCGAATTAGGTTGAGCCATCAAGGTCCACACCTTTTCTAGGTTTTCTAACCGTTGCAGGAAAAAAGCCGTTTCCGCGAGCGCCGGATCAGCCAGTTTTGCCGAAATGTCATTTTCTTTCAGACGCTCATTGATCAAATCATGAATTTTCCCCAATGCTTGATGGGCTTYTTTACTCGCGGTTTTGAGTTGTGCACTGGGCGAGATAAGCGCATCGGGGAGCTCGCCATCGGCAAAGCGGTAGCAACCATCATCGTTGAGCGGCAATTGACTGAGCTGTTGCTTCACGTCGCGTAAGCCTGGGATTAAGGTTTGAATCGCGTCTAGCAAGCTATCCACAAACCGATGTGCACGCTTAATATCCGCGGTATTCCCCAACTTGGTCGTCGCTTGATTGAGCTTTTCTAACCAGCTGATCACACCCAACAGGCTGGCACTGGCGGCAGAAAAGTCACGCGCGACAGTGGGCAAGTGGTGCGCCTCGTCAATCATATACAGGCATTGTTCTGGCTCGGGCAAGATCACCCCGCCGCCGAGCTCTAAATCGGCCAGCAGTAGGCTATGGTTCACCACCACCACATCCGCTTTATCCATCGCTTCACGTGCTTTAGCAAACGGGCAACCACGGTGGGCGGGCAAACCAGCGTGACAAGTGTGCTTATCAGAGGCGATAGCCTGCCAAAGATGATCAGCAATGGGCTTTGGCCAACTGTCTCTGTCACCATCCCACTTGCCCCGACTCAGTGCAGCGTAGAGATCGTTGAGTAACAATTGTTCGCTGCGCTTGGGTTTTTGGGTAAATAGCGCGCCTTGAATGCTCTCGGTATCTGCCACTGCACTTAGCTTATGTGCACAGCAATAGCGTTGGCGCCCCTTGGCCAAGATAAAATCGAACGGTTTAGGGCAGATGCGATGAAAAAACGGGATGTCTTTATTGGCAAGCTGTTCTTGCAACGCCACCGTCGCGGTGGAAATGACCACTTTTTTATTGTTGTTGAGTGCAAATGGGATCGCGCCCATCAAATACGCCATTGATTTGCCCACCCCAGTGCCGGCCTCGGCCACCAGTAGCCGACGCTTGGGGTCATAATCACCCGCCAAGGTTTTGGCCAGCTCTGCCACTAAATAGTTTTGAGCTTTGCGCGGGATAAAGTGGGGAAGTTGGTCTTGTAGCGTTTGGTAGCACGCGCGAATGTCTGATTTTACGGCAGGGCTGAGCATCAACAGGTCCGAGTTGCAAAGGTTGGCGGCCAGTATAACACGAGGCAAAAACGTGAAAACGATCGCGAAATGTAAGTTTTCCTTACAGATATGAGATCTTGGTCACGAATTTAATTTGAACCATTCGCTGCTATCTTGCTGATCTGCCGTTTGATTAACAAAAAGCCGTATTTAAGC
>NZ_MUFB01000030.1 GCF_001996005.1 Salinivibrio siamensis
CCTTAAATAAAAACCCAAAAGTCACAGTACCCGCAGGCAAGTGCTTTCATGCAAATAATATGAAATGAATATCATAAAACATGGATAGAAAATCACGTCAAAAACGACAAAAACCATACAACTTATTTTTATTACGAAATTAACGAGAAGGAAATGGATAGGGAAAGGTCTTTTTTTACATAAAAAAGGTTTTTTTATCGTCAAAAACGGCAAAAAAACGCCTAAAATTGAGGGTGACTGTAATTTTGTTATGAAAAATAACTACGACTTAAACTATATTTTCGTTATCGGTATTCCCCCGCGGCAAAGCCTTGTCTTATAACTGAGGCCTTTTTGCATCACCGTCCAACGATCGCTGTTGCATATCAAGCCGTACTGACCCTTGTAAAAAACTGATGCGCATCAAAAGTTAGGTTGACCTGTCATTCAATCAACAGATTCGCGTGATAAATTAGTCAATGAAGCGTTAAGCGCCCCCATAGCGCAACACACCACCACGCCATGGCGAAAAAGGATCCCGGAATCAATGAAAGGACTACGTTGGTTTTTACCTCTTGTTATTCTCGGTCTTGGCTATCTTGGCTATACCGCCATCGCGGCAACAGAGACAGCTACTCAAGAAAATGCTGCGTCCCCGCCCCCACCAATTGTTGAGACACGCGTTGTTCACCCAACTCAACATCAAGTGGTTTTACGGGCCCACGGTGAAGTCACCCCTGTAGAGACTACACAGCTTTCTGCCCAAGTGTCCGGTGAAGTGGTCGCATGGCATCCAAATTTCGTTGCTGGCGGCATTGTTAAACGTGGTGATGTGCTGTTTTCAATTGAGCCTGATAACTATCAAGCCGCGGTACTGAGCGCCGAAGCCGACCTTGCCAGTGCAAAAGCGGCCTTGATAGAAGAACAAGCCCAGGCGGCAGTGGCACGACGTCAGGCAAAAAGCCTTCCATCCTCACAAGTCACCGATCTCTATTTACGCAAGCCACAAGTACTCAGTGCAAAAGCCCGCGTAAAATCGGCACAAGCGGCGTTAAAGCGCGCACAACGCGACTTAGAAAACTGCCAAGTGACCGCCCCTTACGATGCGCTCGTCGTGTCGCGAGACGTCGGGGTTGGGCAGTACATTAACGCAGGAAGCCCGGTTGGGGTACTTAATAGCATCGAGGCTGCGGAAGTGCATTTGCCTATTGCTGGCTTCGACACACTCTTTCTCCCTACACCATTAGCGGGGATCGAGGTTCAGCTTACCCGCAACGGCAGCGAACCGACTCAACGCCAAGCACGGCTCGTGCGCGATCTAGGCATCGTGGAGCAAAGCACCCGCATGATGCGAGTTGTGGTGCGCCTTGATGATCCTTACGGCACCCAATCGGCTAAACCTGCCCTACCCTTTGGCAGTTATATCGAGGCGACTTTCAAAGGGGCAACGTTGGAGAACGTCTTTAAGCTTCCGCAATCCTTGATGAACAATCGCCAAGTTTGGGTCGTCGATCAAGCAGGAAAACTCACCCCGCGTACACTGCGCGTGGTGAGAACGGAAGGCCAGTATATCTACGCTGACCAAGGCTTAAGCGATGATGACCAAGTGGTTACCACGCTGCCTGAATTCCCCGAGCCTGGCATGACGGTTCGCGTGGCATCGCAGGTATCGCCGGAGGGTGAAAATGAGTAATGCTGACACGCCAACGCGTGGGCTCATTGCCTATTTTGCCCACAATCCGGTTGCTGCAAACCTGATCATGGTGTTTGTACTCATCATGGGGGTTGCCAGTTACTTTTTCATTCAGCGACAGATGTTCCCTAACATCGAGATTAACTATATTCATATTACCGCTGACTATCCCGGCGCCTCCCCCCAAGAGGTAGAGGAGAGCATCTTAGTTAAAGTGGAGGAAGCCATTAAAGATGTCACCGGGATCGAATCTGTGGTTTCAACCGCGCGGCGCGGATTTGGTCAAGTAGAAATCGAAGTGGATGTTGGGGAAGATCTCAATCTCGTCCTGGACCGCGTAAAGCAAGAGGTCGATGCCCTCTCTAATCTCCCCGCGTCGATGGAACCGCTTAATGTCGCGCAAGTGGAGTTTCGCCAAACCGTCATTCAAATGGCAGTGGTAGGCAATAAGCCGCTCACTGAGCTAAAACGCGCGGCACAGGACATTGAAGACGAACTCCTCCAACTCAAGGACGTCACCTTGGTGGAGCTCAGTGCCCCTACCTACGAGATTGCCATCGAGGTAGCCCCCCGTATTCTGCGCAAGTATAACCTCACGCTTAATCAGGTGAGTGACGCCATTGCCCGCTATTCCGCCAACTTCTCTGCCGGTGAAGTACGTACCGACAGCGGCATGATTGCAATTCGCGTCGAGAACCAGCGTTATCGCGGTGATGAGTTTCGCCAGATCCCAATTAAAATCGGCCCCAATGGCAGTCGGTTATTGCTGCAGGATATTGCCACCATCAAAGACGGGTTTACCGAAGGCGAGCGTTACTTTAAGTACTCGGGGCAGAACGCAATTTTTCTCTCGGTGAATGCAACCGCTAGCGAAAATATGGTGACCGTTGCCGACGCCGTCAAAGACTACATACAAAACAAAAACGCAGCATTGCCCGCCGGGCTGGCACTCAAATCGGTGGTCGACATGACACACTACCTTAATGCCCGCCTTGATATGATGCTAAAAAACTTATTACAAGGGGCGGTATTGGTTGCGCTACTGCTGACATTGTTTTTGCGCTTTAAACTTGCCCTCTGGGTGCTTATCGGTTTGCCCGTATGCTTTCTTGGCGCGGTCATGCTAATGCCAGTGATTGGGGTCAGCATTAACATCGTTTCACTGTTTGCGTTCATTATGGTGTTGGGGATTGTCGTCGATGACGCGATCGTTATCGGCGAAAGTGTTTATACCGAAGTGGAGCACAAAGGTGGCGGCGTCAATAACGTTGTCGCCGGGGCGCAGCGTGTTGCCACACCTGCCACGTTTGGCGTACTCACCACCATTGCCGTTTTTGCACCTTTTATCATGTCGAGCGGCCCTGAACGCGCCTTTTTCTTTGGCATCGCGTCAATCGTCATCTTGTGTCTCATCTTTAGCTTGGTAGAGTCGAAGCTTATTTTGCCCGCTCACTTGGCGCACACCCACTTTTCCACGCCCAAATCAAATAGCTTCCGCTCGCGTTTTAATCGGCAATTCCATCGCTTCGTCAATGGACCATACCGCCGCGCCGTCACCTTCGCGGTACATTGGCGCTGGTCGGCTTTCGCATTGTTTGTTGCCTTATTAGCTATCAGTATTTCGTTGGTGGTTGCCAGCCACGTGCGTATGGTGCCTACGCCCAAAGTCCCGCATGATTTTCCCAATATTCGCCTTGAGATGAACAATAACGCCTCGAGTGAGCAAACCATTGCCGCACTCAAAGCCATTGAAGGCATGGTCTACCGCGTCGATAACGCCACAGAAGCCGAGACGGGCCAAGCCATGGTGCAAGACACGCTCGTATTTAATGAAGGGCGAACCTCGGGACAACTGGTGATTCCTTTAGTCGATGATACATTGCGCCCCTTTACCACCTTCGAATTGTCGCGGCGCTGGCGTGAGGCGATGCCGGAGATCCCAGGAGTTAAAAAACTAACCATTCAAGATGACGTGAATGGTGGAGAACAAGGTGATGAGTTTGGCTTTCTCCTCTTTGGGCCCAACATCGACACACTCAATGCGGCCGGACGTGCTTTAATGTCGCGCCTTAACCAGCAAGCGGGTCTTTTCGATGTGTCCTCATCCATCGATTCAGGCAGTCAGGAAGTGCTCATTTCCCTCACGCCCGTGGCTCATGATCTGGGGCTGGATCTCACCACCATTGCTCAACAGGTAGGAGGGAGTTTCTATGGCGGGGAAGCCCAACGTCTAATCCGTGACGGTGAAGAAATAAAAGTCATGGTGCGTTACCCCAAATTAACGCGGGAGGCATTTTCATCACTGCGTTATGCCGTGATCACCACCCCCACCGGTCAACAAGTCATGTTGGGCGATGTGGTGAAACTGGAGCAACAACCCGGTGTGAGTAGTCTGCGCCGCGAAGCAGGATTTAGAACGGTTTATGTCTATGGCGCGATTGATGAAGAGTTAGTCGAACCCAATGAAGTAGTGGAAACCATTCAACAATCCGTCATACCAGAGGTATTGGCCGGTTATCCGGATGTCACTAGTGAACTCAGTGGTTCGATTGAAGAACAACAAGCACAGCAAGATGAACAAAAGCTTTTCTTTGTTGCCGGGATGATTGTGGTCTATGCGTTATTAGCTGTGCCCTTAAAAAGCTATACGCAACCACTGATTATCATGTCGGTGATCCCTTTTAGCTTAACGGGTGCTATTTGGGGACATTATTGGTTTGATATTGATTTAAGTATGATGTCGACCTTTGGTTTGATTGCCGCCGCAGGCGTGGTGGTCAACGATGCGCTGGTGATGACTGACTATATTAATCGAGCGCGTCACGCGGGGGTTGCGATCAAAAAAGCAGTTATCGACGCAGGCTGTGCCCGCTTTCGGGCCATCACACTGACGTCTATCACCACCTTTGCGGGGGTGTTGCCCATCATGTTTGAAACCAGCCTGCAAGCAAGATTTGTGATCCCAATGGCCGTCGCACTTGGCTTTGCGGTGATGTTTGCCACCTTGCTAACGCTGTTTCTGGTGCCTTGTTTATATCTGATGCTGCAAGATATTGGACAGCTGCTGCGCCGGCTCACTCCCGGCCTTTCCTCGTCACAATCAGAGCCTAACGCGCGATAAAAGAGGTGCCGAGCGCAGCCCCTTGTGCACCGTGTTTGTCCAGCTGGTTAGCAATGGCGGTCATCGCTAGCCAGCGATTCTCGCACCATGAAGGGGCCAGTAACGTCGGTGGACGTGCACTCGCAGACACGCGATGATACACCACCTCAGGAGGCGTTCGCTGGATCATCATGCTGGCGCTGTCGACGTAGTCTTCTAACGTAATCGCGTCTTGACGCCCTGCACGCCACGCTTTCGCCATGGTGCTACCCTCGACAATATGTAGCGGGTGCAGTTTAATCCCATCGGTGCCTGTGCTCACGACCCGGTCAATCGTTGTTTGATGATCGGTGATGCCCTCACCGGGCAGACCAACAATCAAATGCGTGCATACTTTAATGCCCAGTGCACGGGCTTGTTGAGTGATTCGCTCGTACACTGCCACATCATGGCCACGGTTAATGCGTTTCAACGTCTTGTCATGACCCGTTTGTAAACCAAGCTCTAACCAGACTTCAAATCCTTGTTGACGATAACCCGCCAACAGCGTCAAAACCTGGCCGGGCACACAATCTGGCCGTGTACCGACACACAGCCCGACCATGTTTTCACGCGCTAATGCTTGCTCGTACAAAGCCTTTAACCGCGCAACCTCGTCATAAGTACTGGTATAAGCTTGAAAATACGCCAGATAACGACGTGCTCGGTCTACCTCTTTCGCACGCTGGTGCAACTGGTGGCTAACGGATTGGTGCTGCGCGGTTTCATCAGAAAAGGATGCGACATTGCAAAAGGTGCAACCGCCCCGCCCGAGCGTACCATCACGATTGGGACAGCTAAAACCACCATGCAGTGTGAGCTTATGAACACGTTCGCCATAACGGTGTTTTAAATCTTGGCCTAGTGTATTAACGAGTTGATGCAGATCCATAACGCCTCAACGGAAAAAGACAAAGGCGAGATTTTAACAACTGTTATCGAAGAGATATTGGGACGGATCAAGCAAAGGCGTGCTTGCCCTAAAACAACAAACCCGCCTTGGCGGCGGGTTTAAATCATTGGCGTGATACGCCCATTAGGCTTTGGCTTTCTTCTTGCGTTTATCAGTGACTTCCCACTGACCGTCAACAAAGAAGGCTGACCAGCCCGTTGGCTTGCCATCTTCCTCGCTACGCACGTAATTCTCTTTGGTTTTACGTGCAAAACGAACCACAGTAGGACGTCCATCGGGATCTTCCTGCGGCGCATCGGCAAGGTATTTGAACTTGTCCGAAATGCGGTCTTTGAAGCGATGAAGCTCCTCCACCAGCGGCGCACGTGTCTCGCGGGATTTGGGGAAATTACTCGCGGCCATAAATAGGCCAGAGGCACCATCACGTAACACGAAATAGGCATCCGAGTTTTCACATGGCAACTCTGGGAAGTGCACCGGATCTTCTTTCGGTGGCGCAACGTCCCCATTTTTGAGGATCTTACGCGTGTTCTTACATTCCTCGTTGGTGCAACCCATGTATTTACCGAAACGGCCATTTTTCAGCACCATGTCGCTACCACATTTGTCGCACTCTACCACAGGCCCATCGTAGCCTTTGGGTTTGAACTCCCCTTTTTCAACCACATAGCCTTCGCAGCTCGGGTTATTACCACACACGTGCAACTTGCGATGCTGATCAATGAGGTAAGAGTCCATTGCCGTTTCACAAATCGGACAACGCTTCATCGCCCGAAGATCAGCGGTTTCAACGTCCTCTTCGAGCACATTGACAATACCATCTTCGTCCATCAAGTTGATGGTGGTTTTACACCGCTCTTTCGGGGGTAATGCGTAGCCCGAACAACCGAGGAACACGCCAGTCGATGCGGTACGAATCCCCATTTTACGCCCACAGGTTGGACAGTCGATATCTGTCATCACCATGTTGTTGGGTTTCATTCCACCTTCGTCTTCATCCTGCTCGGCTTGTTCAAGCTCTGCGGTGAAATCGGCAAAGAAATCATCAAGCACCGCTTTCCAGTCGGCTTCACCTTCGGCAATTTTATCGAGCGACGCTTCCATACGAGCGGTAAAGTCATAGTCCATCAAATCGGCAAAGCTTTGGTTGAGACGATCAGTGACAATCTCGCCCATTTTCTCAGCATAGAAGCGACGGTTTTCAACTCGCACATAACCGCGGTCTTGTATCGTGGAAATAATAGACGCGTACGTCGATGGACGACCAATGCCCGCTTTTTCTAACTCTTTGACCAAGGCCGCTTCGGTATAACGGGCGGGTGGCTTAGTAAAGTGTTGTTTCGGGTCAAGCTTGTCGAGTGTCAGTGATTCACCCACCTCAACCGCTGGCAAGGTTTGGTCTTCGTTTTTACCTGAAGGCCGCTGTACCCGAGTCCAACCGTCAAAGCGCAGTGTGCGCCCTTTTGCTTTCAAGGTGTAATCGCTCGCGTCGACCGTCAAGGTCGTCGAGTCATATTTTGCCGGTACCATTTGGCAGGCCACAAACTGGCGCCAAATCAAGTCGTACAAACGATGCGCATCAGGGTCCATCCCCTGCAAATCACTGGCATTGACACCCACATCAGAAGGCCGGATGGCCTCGTGCGCCTCTTGAGCGTTGGCTTTGGCACCATACACGTTCGCCGACGCTGGTAAGTACTTCTCACCGTATTCGCTGGCAATATGGCCACGAGCCGCTTCGACCGCTTCTTTGCTGAGGTTGGTCGAGTCGGTACGCATGTAAGTGATATAGCCGGCTTCATACAAGCGTTGCGCCAACATCATGGTTTTCTTCACCCCAAAGCCAAGACGCGTGCTTGCCGCCTGCTGCAATGTTGAGGTGATATAAGGCGCCGAGGGCTTACTCGTTGAGGGGCGATCTTCGCGATCACGCACCACAAAGCTGGCGTGCTCGAGAGCCGACACCGCCGCCATTGCCTCATCTTTATTTTTCGGCTTAAAGGCTTTGCCGTTTTGTTGCGCCACGAGCAGTCGCAGCGCCTGCTCTTTCGGTGTGAGCGTGTCGGCGTGCACATCCCAAAACTCTTCGGGAATAAAAGCTTTTATCTGATGCTCACGTTCAACAAGCAGCTTTACCGCGACCGACTGCACACGACCGGCCGACAAGCCTCGCGCCACTTTTTTCCATAGCAACGGCGAGACCATAAAGCCCACCACACGGTCGAGGAAACGCCGCGCTTGCTGTGCGTTGACACCGTCGATATTGACATCACCCGGTGCTTCAAACGCCTGTGTGATCGCATTTTTGGTGATCTCATTAAAGACCACGCGTTTGAAGCGGTCGTTATCACCACCGATGAGTTCGCGCAGGTGCCAAGCAATGGCCTCCCCTTCGCGGTCCAAATCCGTTGCGAGATAAACGTTGTCGGCTTTCTCAGCCAGTGACTTAAGCTCGGCGACGACTTTTTCCTTACCGGGCAACACTTGGTATTTTGCTTGCCAGCCATTGTAAGGATCAACGCCCATCTTGTTGATGAGCGCCTTCTGTTCTTTTTCTTTTTTAATTCGCGCTTTTTCTTCGGCGCTGAGCCCTTTCGTGGACACAGGTGCGGCCTTTTTACCGCCTTGCGTCGCTCCAGTTGGCAAGTCACGAACATGTCCGACACTCGACTTCACCACGAAGTCTTTGCCGAGGTATTTATTGATCGTTTTCGCCTTTGCTGGGGACTCCACGATGACGAGAGATTTGCCCATAATGACCTAATTGACGCCCTTTGCGCTAAAACTGTCGAAAATTCGTTGCGTTGCACTTCCATGCCGGAGTGCCGCTATCTGTTTACAATATTGAGCGAGTCTAGCCGAATATCAACTAAATTCGCAGCAAAACACGCTGATTGCTCGTCCCTTCCACAATTGTTAAGCAATTGTGATGGTAATATCCCGATTGTTCTTCATGCCGGTTTCCGGCAAAAACGCGCTAATCATTACCATTGCCGCACGCAAAATAGCTAAATGGATGCGGTAATCTTTGGCTTGGCTCACATTATTATGGCTATTTCGCTCATTATCGTGCGCCTGTTACCGCTATTTTCTTCCGTTGTTTATCGCCCAACGCTAACAGGCAGCACTCGGGAAGTGAGTTAAACCAACGGACGCTGACCACGACTAATCCATTTTAGCAGCACACGATCTGCCACCTCCGCGGATGCGCCAGCAAGCTTTTCAGCAATGTTTTTACGCTGATGGTAAGACACCGACAGCACTTTTCGCTCGTTATTCGCCGCCTGGAACAAATACTCGTCGCTGGTACAGACCTCATCAATCAATCCCAGACTCAATGCTTGGTTACCAAACCAGTGTTCACCGGTGGCAACCTTATCGACATTAAGAGACGGGCGGTATTCGCTGATAAACGCCTTGAACAGGCCATGGGTTTCTTCCAGTTCCGTTTTGAACTTCTCGCGCGCTTTGTCAGTGTTTTCACCAAACATGGTTAGCGTGCGCTTAAATTCACCGGCGGTCAGCTGCTCAAATTCAATATCGTTCTTCTTAAGCAATTTGTTAAAGTTGGGCAGCTGGGCAATCACCCCAATCGAGCCAATGATCGCAAACGGCGCTGCAATCAACTTATCCGCGACGCATGCCATCATATACCCGCCGCTTGCGGCCACTTTATCGACCGCCACGGTTAAGGGCACGCCTGCTTGACGGAAGCGTGTCAGCTGAGACGCCGCTAGGCCGTAGCCATGCACCATACCGCCGCCACTCTCGACGTTGACCAAGACTTCGTCCTTTTCGGTTGCTACCGACAAAATCGCCGTGACTTCTTCTCGCAACGCCTCCACTTCGCGGGCATCGATGCTGCCTTTAAAGTGGATCACAAACAATTGTGGATCCCGTTGAGCCGATGGCTCATTTTGCTTTTTGGCTGCGGCTTTTTGCGCCTTTTCTTCTTTCTTCTTGGCTTTTTTCTCGTCTTTCTCTCGCGCTTTTAACGACGATTCATTGTACAAGTGCTGCTCTAGCGATTGACGATAATGCTTAAACCGCTCAGTTAAGTCAGTGAGCTTTAGGCTACCTTTTTGCCCCCCTTTGTCGCTCGCGGCGCGCACTAAAGCGACCAATACAAATGCCGCTAATAAGAAAGTGACGACTTTTGCCAGAAAAAGCCCATAATCCGCAATGAAATCCAATGTTGTATCCTCTTTTTTGTCGCTATGTTGGCAATGCCGTTAACCGTACATCACGCACTTGGTTGTCACACCTTACCCGCAACCTTACAATAATCTACGTTTAACAATAAATAAGGATTTATATCGTGGACTACCAAGTAAGCTCAAACGCGCTTGAAGGGCGTGTGATTTTGGTGACCGGTGCGGGCGCTGGCATTGGCCGCCAAGCCGCACTTAGCTATGCAGAGAAAGGCGCTACCGTCATCCTTCTCGGCCGCACCGTGAAAAAACTTGAAGCAGTATACGATGAAATCGATGCTTTGGGCGCGCCACAACCAGCGATTATCCCATTGGATATGCTGGGTGCCACGCGTCAGCATTATTTGGATATGGCAGACACCATTGAACAACAGTTCGGGCGCTTAGACGGCGTACTGCATAATGCTGGCTTGCTCGGTGTGCTGAGCCCGTTCGATCAGATTGATGAAAAATCTCATGACGATGTGATGCAGGTGAATGTCAAAGCCACCATGCTCATGACGCAAGCCCTGCTGCCATTATTGAAAAAGTCTGACGATGCTCGCGTGGTGTTTACCACATCGACTGTCGGCCACCAAGGGCGTGCTTATTGGGGCAGCTATGCGATTTCTAAGTTCGCGACCGAAGGCATGATGCAAGTGCTGGCGGATGAAATGTCTGATACCAAGGTCCGTGTCAACGCCATCAACCCAGGCGGTACCCGCACCAGTATGCGCGCGAGCGCTTTCCCAGGAGAAGACCCTGACACGCTCAAAACGCCTCTCGATATTATGCCACTTTACCTGTATTTGATGGCCCCAGAAGGTATTGGCGAGCACGGCCAGTGTATTGATGCACAACCTAAGCGCTAAGCATAGCGCCCCCATGGCTGGGGGCGCTCGTTTTAGCAAACCGATTTAAAAATCGATGCTGAGTTTGGCTTTGATGTTGCGTTCGTCCCCATACCAACAGTTCAATTCATCAAAACAGCTGTAAGTGGTTTTATCGAACAAGTTTGTCGCAGATAGGGACAATTTTGCGCCTGATAGCGACGGTGATGCTTGCGAAAGATCGTAACTAATCGCGGTATCAAACACCGTATAGTCGGGCACCGTAAAGGTATTGGTGGCGTTACCCTGTGACTCACCCACATACCGTGCGCCTAAACTCACGCGTGTCCCCGCACTGACCTGGTGATTCAGCCACGCACTGGCAGTCTGCTCTGGCACCCAAACTGGGGTCTTGCCCTCTAGGTTAGGGTCATCCGTGATCTCCATATCAATATAGCCATAAGTTAAGGCCACATCCGTCTCTACACTAAGTGCATGATTAAACTCAACCTCTATTCCACGAGAGCGGATTTCACCGGTTTGAATTTTCGCGTATGAGTCGTTGGGATCATTCACCAGCGCGTCTTGCTTTTTAAGCTCGAACAACGCCACGTTGACGCCAGTGCTACCGTCTAGTGACAAGTACTTGAGGCCGGTTTCCCATTGTTTACCCGTGGAAGGGTCAAACACATTACCCCGATTATCCATATCGGTTGGTTCAAAGCTTTCTGAGTAACTCAGATAAGGGGAAATGCCGTTGTCAAACTGGTACATCGCACCGGCACGGAATGCCAGATTATAGTGACGAATGTTTTTCTCTGAGGCACTACTTAAGGTTTGCTTGTCATCTTTTAACTCGTACTCGTCGTAACGTGCCCCAGCGAGCAACACCCATTGGTTCCACAAGATCTGATCTTGGGCATAGAGGCCAGTCTGTGTCACTTCAATATCATGGTCTTCTTGGTAAGCAAAACTGAGTGAGTCGGGGTTAACCTGGTTATTATCGGGATCGAAAATATCAATATCCGGCACCACATTCGCCAAAGTATCGTCATAGTCAACGTCGGAAGACATATCTTGATAATCAATACCGAACAAGGTGTAGTGCTGTGCCGACCCCCAGTTCAAATCACCAGAAAGCTGTGTATCGACCACCCAAGCCGCCATTGTTTCATCGGTTAAGTAAGCGTTTCGCGGATAGTGGCGGCCGTCATCGCTTTTTCGGTGATACATGTTTTTTTGCAGCAAATCAGCATCTGTGTAGCGTGCCGAGTGCAGCAACGACCAGTTTGATGAAAGCTGGTGCTGCACCTTGTAACCCAGCATCAGAAACTCACGATCATAAGTATTCCAGTTGTTGTCACCGGAAAAGCTATCGCTAGAAAGGCTGCCTTGGTCACTATGCAATACCGAGCCGTTGGCCGGTAATGAGGTATAAATGCCCGCCGCCGGATCCGCTTGGTAATAAAGATTAACGTTCACCAACGTATCTGGCGACACCCGCCAATCTAGCGATGGGGCGACGACATAACGCTCTTCTTCTGAATCGCCCGCTTGGCCATCTTTTTGTCGTGCCAGCGCCACCATCCGGTACGCCAATGGGGTGTCAGAAATCGCACCAGTACTGTCAACAGACACTTCACGCAGTGCATCAGAGTCGGTGCTCATCGTCACACGGTGCGCCGCCTCTTGTTGCGGTGTCTTGGCGATCATATTCACCATCCCACCCGGTGGAATATTCCCGTATAACACCGACGTCGGCCCTTTAAACACCTCCACTTGTTCAATCGCAATCGGATCGATTTGTGGCTGTAAATTCCAGGTGTTGTAAGGTACCGCGAGACCATCAAAAAAGTTCTGATAGTTGATAAAACCACGAATATTAAAGAGATCGAGTCGCGTGACGGCCCCACCCCGCAGTTCAGTATTTACACCCGGTGTGTAACGCACCACTTCACTCAATGAACTGGCTTGACGCTGTTCGATGGCCTCTCGGTCGATGACAGTGACCGCTTGAGGTGTTTCTTCTGGTGCCAGTACTGTTTTAGTGGCCGTATTGCGGTAAGTGTCGCCTAAGACTTGTATGGTTTCCATCTCGGCGTGTTGCGACTCGGCATAAGCTGATGGCAGCATCAAGCTCCCCATGACCGCCATCGCTAACGGGGACAGTCGCCATCTGGCAACCTGCTGCACGCGTGCACAACCCATATCCATGATGATTTTCCTCTCAATGCAAATTAAACGTAAAACGGAATCATTCGCATTTTAAAGGTGTGCATGGTGAATACTGTTCATTTTGGTGCATGATGATGACAATCCAGCGGGATCCAGTACGTCATTACCGCATCATCGGCTTCTGGTTGATATCCAGGCGGATAGACTTCAAGCTCGATACCATCCGTGCATCGGTACCCTGAGGCAGGCAACCAATGATAGATAAAGGTATGCAAGGTCTTAGGCAGTTCACTCACGGGTCCCAAATGCGTAATCACCGCATAGGTCGCCTCTGGCACCGTCCACGTGGCTAAAGATGGGATTGGCAGCGCGTCTTGCTGCTGACCGGCGAGGTAGGGTAACGGGGTTTGAAGTGTATCAGCGCTGGCCACATCAATCGCACCAATGCTTGGCTGACCAACATCAATCAACCCAGCCTCGTGCGCATCACGCCACAGCTTAGGCACCACGTCAGTAAAATCGGGCTCAGGTGCAAACAAGCCTAATATAGGCGACGTCTGCCCTACCAGCGTGATCGATGATCGCGTTTGAATGTGCACCGACAGCCAAGACGGATTGGGAGTCGCCAGTGTCGTAATATGCAGTGGTGTTCGAATACCATCCATCACCCCCCGCTGGCGATACGTACGAGGACTCACCCCGAACTGCTGACGAAATGCGCGGGAAAAATTCGCCTCTGAGGTAAACCCAAACGACAGCGCGATATCAATCACTCTATCGGACCGAGAGAGCAACTGTTTGGCGGCATAGCTAAGTCTGAGTTCACGCACATAATGCGCCACACTCACGCCCGTTTGTTCCGAGAACACGCGCTGCAATTGCCAGCGAGACCAGCAGCTGTGAGCGGCCAATTCACTGACAGAAAGCGGTTGGTCAAGGTTTGCGTGGATAAAGTCTAGAACCCGCTCGATACGGTCAAAGCGTGCGGTTTGCTCTGGTGCTAATGCCGTTGTCATCACATCCTTTTATCGACAAAATTGTAAATAAACTCCAAGATAACACAAACAATAATCATTATCATAACTGAAATGAAAGAGGCCAACCGATACGACGGATAATAAGGCTGCAACTGTTATAGTGAGCGCGACGAGTTAGAGCGTCACACAGAAATAGAAAGCCCGGCACATGGCCGGGCTTTAGCGAACATCACGCAGACTTACTTACGCGTTCTTGGTTTGCCTTTACTACGCGGCGCGCCCGAGCGCTGATTGCCCTTTTTCGGGCTTCCGCCTTTCGGTCCTGCCGCAGGTGCGTTACCCCGACGAGCCTGACGTGTTTTCTTCGGCTTATCATTGCTATCGATGCGCTCTTCGTAACGGCGTACTGCACGACGGATCTTCTGGCGCGACTTTTTACGCTTTTGATCATCTGGCGTGATAACCGTTTGCGACTCTGGCTTCATCTCTACCATTTCGCGCAGATAATTCACTTCTTTCAGATCCATCTCACGCCAACCACCACGCGGCAGATCTTTTTCAAGATAGATATCGCCGTAACGCACACGCTTCAAACGGCTTACGGTCACACCTTGGGTTTCCCACAAACGACGCACTTCACGGTTGCGCCCTTCGGTAATCACCACATAGAAAGTGTGATTCATCCCCTCGCCGCCCGCATAAACGACATCTTCAAAGCGCGCCACGCCATCGTCTAGTTCTACGCCGTGAACAAGGTTTTTCACCATATCTTCGTTCACGTCACCAAACACACGCACCATGTACTCACGTTGCACTTGGCGGCTTGGGTGCATCAAACGATTCGCTAGTTCACCGTCGGTAGTGAACAGCATTAAGCCTGAGGTATTGGCATCCAAACGGCCAACCGCTACCCAGCGCGCATCTTTCAATTTGGGCAAGCGATCGAATACCGTACGACGCCCCTCTGGGTCGCTTCGCGTACACAGTTCACCCTCTGGCTTGTTGTATGCAAGAACGCGACACACAGACTCAGAAGGCGCATTAAGCTGCACCGCATGACCATCAACACGCACCAATGCACTGGGATCATCAAGGCGGTCACCCAGTTTGGCGACGGCACCGTTAACACTCACCCGGCCGGCTTGAATGTATCCTTCCATTTCGCGGCGTGAACCTACGCCAGCACGCGCTAGCACCTTCTGTAATTTTTCGCTCATGTTTTTTACCTTACTGTCGCCTTCACAGGCGTCATCACTGTCACGATTGGCATAAGAGCTAACGATAATGAGTTAGCCAGCCGTTAATGATACCAATAAGCATAGAGATAGAGAAACAGTTTCACGCGTTCACGGCATATCAGCTGTTGTGGCTGAGTCAATCGCAAAACACCTGGACAAAAAAACGCCCAGCAAGGTGGCTGGGCGGGAATGGAAGGTCAACCACAGGTTGACGCAACATCAGAACAAGAACATTGCATGGGTAATTACGCGCGACACTGTGCGTTGGTTCACCCGCAGTCAGACATTAATCAAACGGGGCGGGATCACCACTCCCGTGACGGCGAACCTCAGGCATGCCTTCACTGAAATCAACCACTGTGGTGGGGTGCTCACCTAATACGCCACCGTGCATAATCAAATCCACACTGTGCTCTAACTGATCGCGAATTGCTTCGGGATCGGATTCGGTAAAGTCGTTACCCGGTAAAATCAGTGAGGTCGACATTAGCGGCTCACCCAGCGCCTCGAGCAAATCCAGGGCGATTTGGTTATCCGGTACGCGAATGCCAATGGTTTTCCGTTTTGGATTCATCAACCGTTTTGGCACTTCTTTGGTTGCTTTGAAAATAAACGTATACGCGCCAGGTGTATTGTTACGAATCAAGCGAAATGCAACGTTATCGACCCGTGCGTACAGTGATAACTCAGACAGATCGCGACACAACAAGGTGAAGTTATGATCTTTATCGAGGTCGCGAATACGGCAAATACGCTCTAACGCTTGTTTGTTCTCAAGCTGACAGCCAAGCGCATAGCCCGAATCAGTCGGATAAATGATTACTCCACCGTTTCGGACAATTTCCACCGCTTGTTTGATCAGCCGCGCTTGCGGGTTCTCTGGGTGGACATAAAAAAACTGACTCATGGTTCCTCCTGCTGTAGCTTGACCCCATGGGGATGCGCACCGCAAATCCAGCGTGAATGGTCTGCGCGCCGGATAATCCTTATCGCTATCAATATAACGTATTTCGTTATTGTAACGCGTCTGACTTGTCGCTATCTAGTTGATTTACTGATTGCCATTTTTGTTCAGCCGCCTCTAACCACGTCCAGTCACACCAAACCGGCTGACTGTCCTTCGGCAGCCATAAATTGCGGCCCAGCTCTGTCCAAGGAGAGGGGTAATGAAAATCCGACCCCAGCGAGGCCAACAAACCATAATCTCGCGCGTAATCGGCCAGCAAACGACGCTCTTGTTGCGACTGCTGAGGAAGAGCGACTTCGATAGCATCGCCATTGGCGTCAGAAAACGCAGCCAGTAATCGTTTCAGCCACTTGGCTTTGAGTTTGTATCGCCCCGGATGAGCAAGCACCGCTTGTCCCCCAGCCTCATGGATCGCTTCAACGGCCTCTGCAATCGAGCACCAGTTCGGTGGTGCATAGCCGGTGTTCCCTCGGGTTAAAAAGCGCTTAAAACAGGCTTGCATGGTTTTCGCGTGACCTTGCTCCACCAACCAGCGCGCAAAATGGGCACGGGTGAGCGGCGCATCGCCAGCCAGTTCGCGCGCACCTGCGAGCGCCCCTGTGTAGTGCGAGCGCTCTAACCGCTCAGCAATCAGCTCAGCACGTTGTTGGCGTCGCTCAGCTTGYTCCGCAATCAATGCGRTTAACGCCGGGTGCTGGGGGTCGACATTTAACCCTACAATGTGGATATCAAAGTTCTGCCACAAGGTTGAAACCTCAATGCCGTTGACCAGCGTAAGGGGCAAGTTTTGATGGTCAATTTCTGCTTGCGCCTCCACCAGTCCAGCGGTGGTRTCGTGGTCGGTAATTGCCAACACGCCCACGCGACGCTCGACCGCGCGCTGCACCAAGTCTTTTGGTGATAAGCGGCCGTCGGAGGCAGTGGTATGGCTATGTAAATCAATGATCATGGTGTACCGGGTTTCCTTAATGTGCTCGCGCCTTGGCACTGTCGGTTTGCGCTATATCAGCCTGAGGCTGAGTACGCGCCATGCGGGCTCAGTCGATGTGAATGCGCCAAGTTGACCAGCGCTCGCGAGCACGGTGAATATCTTTGCTCTTTATTATCGTGTGTTTAGTCCGCACTTTTTCTGCATTCTTTTCGATTTCCCCGTTGACACAGAAGCAAAATATCAGTTTACTAGTACACAAGTTAACGCGCACCACTTCTCAGTCTCGGGGAGCGATATGGCGCTAAGGGTAACAGTCACAACGGAGTCTCGCAGCATGTATTTCAACGCCGCGTCTAGATCACATTCGATTCACACTGCACCCACTGCCGAACAGGCCGTGAGTGTATTGGCGACATCCATGACCTCTGTTGCGTTTATTTGGTGGCACGGCTCCTCACGGGCGGTGTGACGCGCTGTATAGACAGCCACCTTAATCACAACGCCCGCCACTGATGCGGGCGTTTTTGTCTCTCAGTTTTGCCATCACGCGTTATCGTGCCACCACGCATTCAGCCACGGTAACCGGCAACCATAGTTTAAAAGGATATTTGATGATTATTGTACTTAAGCCCCAAGCCACCGAGCAGGATGCCAAAGCCCTCCTCAATCAAATCGAGCAATGCGGTTTAAAACCGCTTTATATGCCGGGAGTGGAGCGCATTGTATTGGGCGCGCTGGGTGATGAACGTGTGCTGCAACAATGCCATTTTGAGGCTAATCCGCTGGTTGAGGAAGTCAAACCGATTTTAACCAAGTACAAACGTGTGAGCCGTGATGTACAGCCGCATGACAGCGTGGTGCATATCGGCAATGTACCCGTGGGCGGTCAACACTTCGTGGTTATGGCAGGCCCCTGCTCGGTGGAATCCGAACAACAACTATTGTCCGTGGCGGAGCGAGTCAAAACGCACGGCGCACGTGTGTTACGGGGCGGCGCCTTTAAACCACGCACTAGTCCTTATGATTTCCAAGGCATGGGGATTGAGGGGCTAAAGCTGCTCAAACAAGCCAGTGACCTGACTGGCATGCCAACCGTGTCAGAAGTGATGGAAATTAGCCAAGTCGACGCCGTGTGCGAGTACATTGATTGCTTGCAAATTGGCGCACGTAACATGCAAAACTATGGCTTACTCAAAGCGGTAGGCGAAACTGGCAAACCTGTCTTGTTAAAACGTGGGCTTTCCGCCACTATCGAAGAGTGTTTGCTAGCAGCGGAATATATTGTCGATGCGGGTAACCCCAATGTGATTTTATGTGAACGCGGTATTCGCACTTACGAAACCGCCACACGTAACACCTTGGACTTGAATGCCGTGGCCTTGATGAAGCAGCGCAGCCATTTGCCAGTGTTGGTCGACCCAAGCCATGGGACCGGCGTGCGAGAGCTGGTGACGCCACTATCACGCGCCGCAGCGGCGGTGGGCGCGGATGGCATCATTGTGGAGAGCCACTTAAACCCAAGCGAAGCACTGTCAGACGGTCACCAAGCCTTAACTGGCGATATGTTCGCTCAGCTGATGCAAGAACTCACCCCCTTTGTGCAAGCGGCAGGGAGAGAGCTGTGAACACTCATGATCCCCAACATGGCGAGCTTGATACGCTCCAACTCTCGGTGCCTTATGTGGCCGACCCGACCGAGTTGTATGCCGCCGTGTGCCAAGATAAGCCTTATAGCATGCTGTTGGAGTCGGCAGAGATTGACTCCAAACGCAACCTTAAAAGCCTGATGCTGATCGATGCCGCCGTGCGCATTGAATGCCGCGGGCAGCGCGTCACCTTACAAGCGCTTACTCATAATGGCAGTTATTTGCTGGAGAGCATCGCCCAGAGCGCAGCGCTGAAAGCCCTCGCCTGTGAGGTAGCGCAGGCCAAGGATGGAGACTTCCCCGCTTTGAAGTTGACGTTCCGCCATCCCAACGACAATGGCGCGCTGTTGGATGAAGACGCCCGTCTGCGCCAAGCGTCGGTGTTTGATGCCCTGCGTGTTATCAAACAAAGTGTTGCGTTGAATAACCAACCTGACGATGCGCTCTTTGTCGGTGGCCTTTTTGCCTATGATTTGGTGGCCAGCACTGAAACGCTGCCAGCGGTGGAGGGCACCGAGCACTGCCCCGACTACCTTTTTTATGTTGCAGAAAGCTTGCTGGTGATTGACCACCAGCATCGCCAAGCGCGCTTACAAGGCACCTTATTTGGCGGTGATAACGCCCGCGCCCACTATGTGGATTTATCGCGTCGTTTGCAAAGCATCAAAGAAGCCTGCTTATCGCCTGCGCCGCTTCCTGAAGCGCCCGTGGTCACCGATCACAGCGTCGCGGTTTCTGTCTCCGATTCAGACTTTTGTCAGCAAGTCGACGCGCTGAAAAAGCACGTGATTGCCGGTGATGTGTTTCAAGTGGTGCCATCGCGCCGCTTTACCCTCGCCTGTCCCTCGCCGCTCAATGCTTATCGAGCGTTGAAGCGTGGCAACCCTAGCCCGTATATGTTTTATCTGCGTGATAGCGAATTTAGCTTGTTTGGCGCCTCGCCAGAAAGCGCCCTTAAATATACTCAAGCGACTAATCAGGTTGAGATTTATCCCATCGCGGGCACACGCCGACGCGGGAAAACTGCCCAAGGCGATATTGATCACGACTTGGATAGCCGCATTGAGCTTGAGCTGCGCAATGATGAAAAAGAAAACGCCGAGCACATGATGCTGGTCGATTTGGCCCGCAACGATGTGGCGCGAATTAGCACGCCCAGTAGCCGCCATGTCGCCGACTTGCTCAAAGTCGACCGCTACAGCCACGTGATGCATTTAGTTTCTCGGGTAGTGGGTCAGCTGAAACCCGATCTAGACGCGCTGCATGCATACCAAGCCTGTATGAATATGGGTACGCTCACCGGTGCACCTAAACTTCGGGCGATGCAGCTCATCCGTGACACCGAACAGTGTCGACGCGGCAGTTATGGCGGGGCCGTGGGCTATTTTACCGGATCAGGAGAGATGGATACCTGCATTGTGATCCGCTCTGCCTACGTTGAAAACGGCCTTGCCACCGTGCAAGCCGGTGCAGGCGTGGTGTTTGATTCTGACCCTCAAGCCGAAGCGGACGAAACCCGCGGCAAAGCTCAAGCGGTGATCCATGCGATTCAAACCGCCCACCAAGGAGGCCAATCATGAGTACCCCGCAAATGGACATCGTGCTGCTCGATAACATGGACTCCTTTACCTACAACTTGGTGGATCAATTTCGCGCACTCGGTTACCCGGTCACGGTGTTCCGCAATCATTTAGAGGCCGAGGCGATTGTTCGTCATATTCTTTCCCTGCCCCAACCACTGCTGGTGCTCTCCCCTGGCCCAGGTGCGCCTTCTGATGCCGGCTGTATGCCCGCGTTGATTGAAAGGCTGCGCGGCCAAGTGCCGATGCTAGGGATTTGTCTGGGTCAGCAAGCGATCGTCGAAGCCTACGGCGGCACAGTCGCCGGAGCTGGCACCATCATGCACGGCAARGCCTCRGCCATGCACCACCARCARCATGCGGTATTTGGCCCATTGGCATCCCCACTCACCGTGGCCCGTTACCACTCGCTGGTGGCCACTGAGGTGCCGGCCAGCTTGGATGTCATCGCCACGACCTTGGATGGCGACGCGCAAAAAGTGATGGCCGTGGTGAGCAATACCGACTACGTGGTCGGTTATCAATTCCACCCAGAATCTATTTTGACCGCACAAGGTGCTGCCCTGCTCACCCACACCATCGATTGGGCCAGTGGCTATTATCAGCGCTAACAACATTAGCGCTTACAACAACACGTGCCAGATAAGCACGGAGCTCGAACAGACAAATACCGAGGTTAAGTACAGTGATGGATCAACTACTAGAGACGCTCTACCAACAACAGTCACTCAGCCAAGCGCAAAGCGAGCAGCTGTTTAGTGCGATTATTCAGGGCGAACTCGAGCCAGCGCGATTAGCGGCCGCATTAACCGCATTGAAGATTAAAGGGGAAACGCCTGAAGAAATCGCGGGCGCGGCAAAAGCACTGACTGACAACGCCGAACCTTTCCCCCGCCCCAGTTATCCGTTTGCCGATATCGTCGGCACAGGAGGCGATGGCGCGAACACCATTAATATTTCAACCACGGCCGCCTTTGTCGCCGCGGCTTGTGGCGTGAAAGTTGCCAAACACGGCAACCGCGGGGTATCGAGCAAGTCGGGCTCATCGGATTTACTCGCCGCCTTTGGCATTGATTTGGCGATGCCTGCCGACCACGCCCGCGAGGCCTTGGATAATCTGGGCGTTTGCTTTTTATTCGCGCCGCAATACCACACCGGCGTACGACACGCGATGCCCGTGCGCCAAGCAATGAAAACACGCACCATCTTTAATCTACTTGGGCCGCTAATTAATCCGGCGAAACCTAGCATTGAGCTGATGGGCGTGTACGACCAAGCCCTAGTTGCGCCGATTGCACAAACCATGCAAAACCTCAACATGACGCGCGCAGCCGTGGTTCATGGTGACGGTCTGGATGAAGTGGCTATCCACGGCCCCACAACGGTGGCAGAAATCACCCCGACCCAAATTGAGCATTACACCTTAACCCCCAGCGACTTTGGTGTATCCGAATACCCGCTGGACAGCATTGCTGGGGGCACACCGGAGCAAAACCGCGCGATGATCAGCGCGATTTTGCAAGGTAAAGGCACAGACGCCCAGCAAGCGGCGGTGGCTGTCAATGTGGCACTCTTGCTACGCTTATTCGGACAAGAAGACTTGAAAGCAAACACACAACAGGCCTTGGACGTGATGGCGTCGGGCAAGCCTTACACCATCATGCAAGCGTTAGCACAAAGGAGCGCAGTATGACCACCTCAGCCCTCAACGACACCATTTTAGGCCGCATTGTCGATGACAAAAAACGCTGGGTAGCCGCGCGCAAAAGTGCTCAGCCGCTGGATAGCTTTATCGACCAACTGACGCTCAGTGATCGCGATTTTCGTGCTGCACTGGCCGCGCCGGGCTCACAGTTTATCTTGGAGTGCAAAAAAGCCTCACCTTCAAAAGGGTTGATCCGAGAAGACTTCGATCCAGCCAGTATCGCCCGTGCCTACCGACCCTTTGCCGCGGCCATTTCAGTTTTGACGGACGAGGACCACTTTCAGGGCAGTTTTGACTTCTTACCGATCGTGCGCGCACAAGTCGATGCGCCTGTGCTTTGTAAAGATTTTATTATCGACCCGTATCAGGTTTACCTCGCACGTCATTATCAAGCCGATGCAATCTTATTGATGCTGTCGGTACTCGACGACGCCGAATACCGCGAGCTGGCCGATTTAGCCGAGTCGCTAAAGCTGGGCGTGCTTACCGAAGTGAGCACCGAAGACGAGCTCGCGCGTGCCAATGCCCTAGGAGCGGTGGTGATTGGGATTAATAACCGGAATTTGCGCGATTTAAGCATCGATCGCGATCGCACCAAACGCTTAGCACCACAAGTGGGCGAAAAAGCGATCGTGATTTCCGAAAGTGGCATTCATAGCCACCGTCATGTGCGCGATCTTGCCCACCACGCGGATGGCTTTTTAATTGGCAGTGCATTAATGGCAGAGCCCGATCTGACCCTCGCGCTACGTAAAGTGATCCTGGGRGAAAATAAAGTCTGTGGGCTYACYACCGCYGAYGATGCCCTCGCCGCCTATMASGCWGGCGCGGTCTACGGTGGACTTATTTTTGTTGAGCACTCCCCGCGTGCTGTCACTCCCGCCGTGGCCGAGCGCGTACAGCAAGGCGCGCCGCTGCGCTATGTGGGCGTGTTCCAAAATCATGCGCTGGACACCGTAGCAGACTATGCCCAACAGCTAAGCCTTCACGCGGTGCAACTGCATGGTGATGAAGACGCAGCGTATCTACAAGCACTGCGCGAAAAGCTCCCTGAGTACTGTGAAATTTGGAAAGCGCACGGTGTCTCTGATGTCGCACCGGCCTTAGATGGCGTGAATGCTGATCGCCACCTTATAGACAGTCGAGTCGGCCAACAATCTGGCGGCACGGGTAAAACCTTTGATTGGCACCTGATCCCTAAAACCGCCAAAGACAAAGTCATGATTGCCGGCGGGCTCACCCCCGAGAATGCGGCCAAAGCGGCTGAACAGGGCTGCCTCGGGCTGGATTTTAACTCCGGCGTCGAGCATGCGCCCGGCGTGAAAGATGCCAACAAGTTACACGCGGCGTTCCGCGCCCTTCGCCGCTATTGATTTTTCGAGATAGTTGATTTGCCGAGATGATTGATTTGGCTGAGAGGATAGATGTCGCCAAGACAGTCAACGTATCTCGGCCCCAGTTAAAGACGTAAAAGGATAATTATGAGCAAGCTTAACCCGTATTTTGGCGAATTTGGTGGTCAGTACGTGCCCCAAATTCTGGTGCCTGCGCTGGATCAGCTCGAACAGGCGTTTATTGATGCCCAAGACGATCCGAACTTTAAAGACGATTTTATCCGCCTGCTGCAAGAGTATGCCGGACGACCCACCGCGTTGACGCTTTGCCGCAACCTCACCAAAGGGACGAACACCAAGCTGTATCTTAAGCGTGAAGACTTGCTACACGGTGGTGCGCACAAAACCAACCAAGTACTAGGCCAAGCGATGCTTGCCCAGCGTATGGGCAAATCAGAAATCATTGCCGAAACCGGAGCCGGCCAACACGGTGTGGCGACTGCGCTGGCGTGTGCGCTATTGGGGCTGGAATGCCGCATCTACATGGGGGCCAAAGACGTTGAGCGCCAAAGCCCTAATGTGTTTCGAATGAAGCTGATGGGTGCCACTGTGATCCCAGTACATGCGGGCTCTGCCACGTTAAAAGATGCATGTAACGAAGCGATGCGCGACTGGTCAGCCAACTATGATACCGCACACTATTTGCTCGGCACTGCGGCGGGCCCGCACCCCTTCCCGACCATTGTGCGCGAGTTTCAACGCATTATTGGCGAGGAAACCCGCACGCAAATTCAGCAGGTAGAAGGTCGCTTACCGGATGCAGTGATCGCCTGTGTGGGTGGCGGCTCAAACGCCATTGGCATGTTTGCTGACTTTATCGATGACAAAGACGTGCGTTTAATTGGTGTTGAGCCAGCGGGCAAAGGACTCGATACCGATCAACACGGCGCGCCCTTAAAGCACGGCAAACCCGGTATTTTCTTCGGTATGAAGTCCCCATTGATGCAAGATGAATATGGTCAAGTGGAAGAGTCGTATTCAGTCTCAGCCGGATTGGACTTCCCGTCAGTGGGGCCACAGCATGCGCACCTTAACGCCATTGGTCGCGCCGAATATCCGGCGGTCACCGACGATGAAGCCTTAGAAGCGTTTCAAGCTCTTGCGCGCAACGAAGGTATTATTCCCGCGCTAGAATCTGCCCATGCACTGGCTCAAGCCCAAAAAATGATTGCCGCTGATCCTGAAAAAGAGCAGCTTTTGGTGGTCAATCTATCCGGACGTGGCGATAAAGATATCTTCACTGTATATGACATTTTAGAAGGCAAAGGAGAGCTGTCATGATGGCATCATCAACTCGATATCAAGCGATGTTCGCAAATCTGGATGCCAAACAGCAAGGTGCCTTTGTTCCTTTTGTCACCTTGGGGGATCCAAATCCAGAACAATCACTCGCCGTGGTCGATGCCTTGGTTGAAGGCGGCGCCGACGCGCTGGAGCTTGGTATGCCGTTTTCCGACCCATTGGCTGATGGCCCGACCATTCAGGATGCAACCATTAGAGCAAGATCGGCTGGCACCACCCCCGATACCTGTTTCGACATGCTGGCAGCCATTCGCGCCAAGCATCCGACCATTCCAATTGGGTTGCTGATGTATGCCAACCTCGTCTACGCCCGTGGTGTTGACGCTTTTTATACCCGCTGCGCGGAAGTGGGTGTCGATTCGGTGCTGGTAGCAGATGTGCCAATTGCTGAATCTGCGCCATTTCGTGAACAAGCCTTGGCGCATGGTATTGATCCGATTTTTATTGCGCCACCCAACGCAGACGATGCAACCTTAGCTAAGGTTGCGGAGCTCGGTCGTGGCTATACCTATCTGGTGTCGCGCGCGGGGGTAACGGGGGCCGAGGCCAAGGCGGGAACGCCTGTTGAGCACTTACTCGGCACCTTGCATCATCATGAAGCACCGCGTCCGCTGCTTGGCTTTGGCATCTCGACCCCTGAGCAAGTCAAAGCAGCGATCAGCGCCGGGGCAGCAGGCGCGATTTCTGGCTCGGCGGTGGTGAAAATCATCGAGCAGCATCAAAATGATGTGCCCACAATGCTTCATGCGCTCACTCAGTTTGTGAGAGAAATGAAAGCCGCAACGCAATCATAAAACGACGTCAACCACTAAAACGGGCAGGATTGCCTGCCCATTTCACGTCACCCACCTATTAACGCTCGCGATAGCGTCATTCACGCGCATTAGGTTTACTGATTTGGCGGATTGTCGCGAGCGAAACCTTAAATGCATCACCCTGATCAGTCTGTGTTTCATTGCTGTCGTCGCTCTCCAGCGCTGGTCGACGCGCGCCACGACTGTGCAGTCGGTGGTCAGATGCTTGCATCGCGTCATGGTAAACACGATATTGGTTTTTACCGCCGTGTTTTGCCGCATACATCGCCGTATCCGCATACCTCAGTAGCCTTTCACCACTGATGTTATTTTGCCCGAATGCCAGGCCAATACTGGCTGACACTTTGCACCGGTGGCCAAGCAATACCGATTGTCGTTGCGCAATATTGACCAGTGTCGTCGCTATCTCACCAGGCATATTTGCCTCTTGATAGGGAATTATCGCCGCAAATTCATCGCCACCTAATCGCGCGATAACGGCATGACTAGGGAGTTCATCAGCAAAGCGCTTTGCCAGTGTGCGCAAAAACACATCACCCACATCATGCCCATGCGTGTCGTTTATCGCCTTAAAACCATCCAAATCGATCACTAAAATCGCCACCCCTTCTGTCGAGGTCGCAAAGCGGTGGTTCAAGGCATCAAACAGCCAATGTCGATTATTCAGGCCAGTCAGTTGATCCTCTCGGGCGAGTTTGTAGTAACGTTTCGCGTCATGCGCGATAAGCAGCAGAACCGTCGCACCAACCGCCATCATCCCCAATGTCATCATGGTGGTCAGTTGCCCAAGTTGATTAAGCAGCCGCGTGTGCTCTCGATAACCATTGCCTGGCAATGACAGCGTCTGCCCAAAGTATTCTTCCAGCTGTTGCCGCTGTTGGCGATAGCGCGCCATCACGTCACCAATATTGTGGGTAGAGAAACGTAGGGCATAGAAGCTCGCTTCGCTCGCCTGAAGATCGCGATATATCGTGTTAAGCAACACGCTAGGGTTTGGCTGTGATGCGGTTTGTTCGCTCGCTATTTTGATCGCGACAGGAAAGCGGCTCCACAAGATCTCATGCTGCACCGCCACACTATCAAAGCTGCTCTTTCCGCCTTGGTAGCGAGCCAGCAACGTCATCAGTGCATCGTACTCTTTGGACAAACTCAGCATGTACCACACAAGTTTGCTTTGGCTGCTGGTCAACCGATCCGATAAGCTCGTGATCTTGTGCGTCGTCAACACCACGCCGACTGCCATTAAAGCGATACAGCCGACCAAGATCACGCGCTTAGCAGGCATGATTTTTAGTTGCTTATTTCTCATCATTCCTGCCTCCTCAAGGCTCAACCTCAATGTCTGTTAACTGCCAAACCATCGTCTCGTAGAAGCGATCGGATTGCAGGCGCGGGTAATCATCCAAAGGGTAAACCAACCAAAGTGGCCCTAACGTCCGAATGGTCATCGGTTTACCATTGCGCTCAAACGCAATAATAGGCTGATAGCGTGTCACTACGTCCCGCGTTAAACGTGCCTGATAGCGGTTCATCGCATGAAGCGTCAATGCTTGATAGTGCGATACATTGGCGGCTTCAAGCAGTATTGAAAGTTTGACCCCCCGAAAGGTTTGCAATCCGGAAGTAAAAGGCGTGTGTGTAGTGATATCGATTTGAGGCAATCTGTTTAATTGTTGACGATCAAAACTGATGCGCTCCCCATCGCCTACCGTGAGAGTCAGTGACACAGGAACACGAAGTGACGCTTGTGCGCTGCCTAGTGCGATCACACAGACAAATAGCACCACGAGATAGGGAACGAATGCGCGCGCCGACGCGCAAAATACCGTTATACAGGTTGGGCATGATTGTACGTTCATCGCTCACCATTTACGTCCTTACGGTTGTCTTTTCTGCTGTCGCTCAACCGTTACTACTCAATAAAAACAGGTTTAGGTTACGTGCCAGACGCAGCCTACCCAAGCGTATTGCGCGCTCAGAATGAGCCACCTGTCAGCATCTCACCACGTGTGTGGCGGACTTGCGACTAGTGTGCGTCAAGATGATGCATATTGAACAGCCCTAACAAGCGGGTTTATTGATAATTCGCACAATTGAGACAAAAGGAAGTCAGCGCGATCAGAGCGCACGTCATGAAGGCAAAAAAAGACCCACCAATAAACCACTGGTGGGTCAGGGTGTTAGCTCAGGTCACGCATTAATATCTCGAACTCTTCTTGAGCTTGGTCAATCAATGTCGCGAGCTCGTTGGCATCACGATGGTTCAAAGGTAACGCCCAATTATCATGTTTGCCGGGCTCAATGTGTTCAGCCAACAACTGGGTGATTTTGCCTTTACGCTGAAACGACACTTCATCAAATTCAGCGAGGTGGGGGCTCTCCTCGTCGGCGATGTGCACCGTCACATTGCCATTGGGGATCACCCGCACATGCGCTTGACGCGCGGGGGTGGTGTTTAAGGTGTAACTACGTGAATGGATAGACATGTTAGCCTCCTATCACTCAACTTGGGGCACTGATTAGTATAGTGCGTYGCCAGGAGGGATGGCTGACTATCCGGCTGTGTATTGCTTAAGATCATAGATGGTTACATTCTTGTTGCCTCATCACAAGCAAATACAAATACTTATGCAGTAATACTGCATACGGTAAATAGATTAGCCTGCACGTGTCATCGTGTCTTATCCGACAACTCAGCTTCCTTACAGCAGCGGGCTAAACATGTAAAAGAACTGCTCGATCGGCTTATGATAAAACGGTCTTTGTTGCCAATCGTCGGCACTAATACGGGTCGATTGCGCCAAATAATGACGGTGCAACGTATTAATGCTCGCGCAAAATTCAGGATCGTCGATGGTCAGCGTGAGCTCAAAATTCAGCCACAGACTGCGCATATCGAGGTTGACCGTGCCCACAAGACAGTATTGCTCATCCACCAGCACGGATTTGGTATGCAATAAACCGCCACCAAACCGGTAGATTTCTATCCCTGCTGACATTAAGTCTTCAAAAAACGAGCGGCTCGCCCACTCCACCATCAAGGAGTCATTTTTCTCGGGAATAATCAGCGTGACTGACACTCCGCGCTGCGCGGCCGTTTGTAAGCTCACCATCAGCCCTTCACTTGGTACCAAATAAGGAGTGGTGATCACAATGCTTTTTTCCGCTTGATGGATAGCAAGGGTCAATACCTGTTGAATCATGCCTTCTGGCAAGCCAGGTCCAGACGGGATGGCCTGCACCGCGTGATTGGCGTGCTGGTGATCTTCAATCAGCAAACACTCTGGCGATGATGGCAAGTCGCGGAGTCCAGTCTCTACCTCCCAATCCCATGCAAACACGCTACTTAATACCGGCACCGTGGGGCCAGAGACCCGCACCATCACATCCACCCATTGGCCCACGCCTGCGTCTTGCTTAAAAAAGCGCGGATCCACGAGGTTCATAGAGCCGGTATACGCAATATGATTATCAATGATCGCCACCTTACGGTGCTGGCGAATATCAAGGCGGCGGAAAAACATCCGAAACGGATTCACGGCAAGGGCTTCAATCAGCTCAACCCCGGCTTCACGCATGGCATGTGGCCATTTACTACGGAAAAAAACTTTACTCCCGGCAGAGTCCAACATGATACGCACCGGGATCCCACGCTTGGCAGTGTCACACGCTGCTTGCGCCACTTCATCAGCATGGCCACCTGGGTGCCAAATATAAAACACCATATCGACGCTTTTCTGCGCCTGACGAATATCAAGTGCCACGGACTTCAGAATATCAGCGGGCTCGGTCTGTAAGGCTAGCTGATTACCAGTGAGCTCCGGCACACCAATTCGGGCATGGCAGAGACGGTTGACATGGTGAGATTGTTCATTGATGTGCTGAGGACGATGGGCTGGACACGCTTGCAAGCTCAGTAACCATTGCCGGTAGGGTTCAAACATCGCTTTCGCTCGCATTGCACGCGTTTTGCCGAGGTTGAGCTCACCAAATAGCAGGTAGGCAATGACACCCACAATAGGCAGAATATAAATGATCATTAACCAAGCAATAGAGACTCCCAGTGCGCGGCGCTTGAACACCACTCGCACAGTTACCCCAGCAATGGTTAGCCAGTACACTAATAGCAGCAGTAAGGTTACGATCTCGTAGACTTTTTCCATGCCTAATTGCACACCCTATTAATAACGAACGAAAGCATGTTCTCTCGCTGTCTCTATTCTGCCTAGCTTGGCACGCGGTGCAAGCCATCATTTGTCTCTATAAAACGACAAGTGGCGGAAAAATCGTGACAAAAACCACAATAAGTCACTAACAAGTACTTTAACGCGTACACCAAAACGTGACTCAGGGCAGCAATGTTAACAATGTGTTAAATCAGTAATTGCGATAGAGAAAGCCACTGTGATACTCACTATAGGTAGCGAATTACCCTTACTAATGACCAAGAAGTAATCACGCGGAGAGAGAATATGGGGAAATACAGCCATATGATGGCATTACGTACGGCATGATCTTCAAATTCTACGCATAAACTGGTTTACTTACGAGTCTTTACAGAGGGAAGCACTTACTTAAGCGTGTAATGATTAATTTACACCTTAGATGAGTACCTGATGGGCGTCACTGACTATGCGTCCATAAAAATCAATTAATTATCGAATACGATATCGAGTAGGTATGGCAAACACACAACGCGCACAATTTTCATCCCGATTAGGGTTTATTTTGGCGGCAGCCGGCTCTGCGATTGGGCTCGGCAACATTTGGGGCTTCCCCACGCAAACAGCATCAAACGGCGGCGCCGTTTTTCTGTTCATTTATTTAATCATGATTTTTGTCCTCGCGTACCCCCTTTTGGTAGCAGAACTCACTATTGGACGCTATGGCAATGCTAACCCAGTTCGCTCATTATCCTCAGTCGCGGGTGGGCAAAAATGGTTGGGCCGTTTGCTCGGCTTGGTCGGTATGCTCGGGGCAACCGGTATCCTTAGCTTCTATGCCATCGTCGCCGGTTGGCTGGTCGGATTTATGGTGTCACCACTGCTCACCGCGCTGGGCTTTGTCGATGCCGCGAACTGGTTAGAGTCATTCAGCGAAACCCGTAACCTCGCCCTGATGCTGTGCTTTATGGTACCGACCATTTTGGTGGTTCGTAACGGCATTGCTAACGGGATCGAGCGTTGGTCGTCTCGCTTAATGCCAGTGCTATTTTTACTCTTCGTGGTGATGGTGGTGTACATTCTGTTCCAGCCTGGCGCGATTGATGGCTTGAAAATGTACCTGATCCCCGATCCATCACACCTCTCGCCGAGCCTGGTAGTGAGTGCGATGGGACAAGCGTTCTTCTCGCTCTCACTCGGTGTGTGCGTAATGATGGTCTATGGCTCATACCTATCCAAGTCAGCCAGTATCCCTAAAACCGCGGCTCAAGTGGCACTGCTTGATACCGGCATCGCCTTTATTGCCGGGCTATTGATTATGCCGGCGATGTTTGTCGCCCAGCACAACGGGGTGGCGATTTACAGTGAAACCGGTGATCTACTCAGTAGCGATACCCTCGTATTCAGCGTGCTACCTGCCATGTTCGATACCATGGGCAATGCCGGCTTGTTTATCGGCTTCGCTTTCTTCTTGCTGATGGTTATTGCGGCTCTCACATCGGCTATTTCAATGCTTGAAGTGCCCGTGGCTTGTGCAACCGAAGAACTACGCCAATCTCGCGAAAAAGCTGTTTGGTGGATTGGTGGTTTGATCACCCTTGCCTCAGCCACCATTGTATATAACTTTGGCGATCTGTTTGGTCTAGTGGTCACCGTTACCACCGAATACGCGCAGCCTATTCTCGGCCTGCTGTTTGCCTTGGTGGCGGGTTGGCTATGGCACCGCAACGAAATCTTGAAAGAGCTGGTTCAAGGCAGCCCTGAGCTCGGTGAAACCTGGTTTTGGAAAATCTGGCCAGGCTACGTTCGTGTTATCTGCCCAATACTGATGCTATTGGTGTTCGGCTGGGATTGGATTTAATCTTCAACGCGCCTTGGCAGCACCTTTGCCAAGGCGCCTCCGCTTAACCCTTATCCGCTTTAAAATTGTCGTTTCCCCCCTCTCACCCATTTGGTTACACTGCTTACACATTTAGCTTTAAAGCAGCATAGGCACACGATGGCGTTATGAAACAACTGATTGATTTTATTCCACTCATTATCTTCTTCGCGCTGTACAAGTTTTACGATATTTATATGGCAACCGGCGCACTGATTATCGCTACCCTGGTGCAAGTTGCACTGGTATGGGTGTTGTATAAACGCGTCGAAAAGATGCAAATCGTCACTGCCATTTTGGTCGCTATATTTGGCGGCATGACGCTATTTTTTCACGATGACAACTTCATCAAGTGGAAGGTGACTATTGTGTATGCCCTGTTTGCCATTGGCTTGGCGGTGTCCGAGGCGATGGGCAAACCGCTGATTAAAAACATGCTCAGCAAAGAGATCACACTCCCGGAGCGTGTATGGCGCACCATTAATTGGGCCTGGATCGGATTCTTTTCGCTATTAGCGGGCGTGAATATTTATGTCGCTTACAGCATGCCACTTGATGCCTGGGTGAACTTTAAGGTCTTCGGCACCTTGATCCTGACCTTCCTATTTATGATTGCAACTGGGGTGTATATCTACCGCCATATGCCCAAAGAGAGCAACTCAGACCAATAAAAACTTGCCCAAATGCTGTGTTAGCGGTCACAATTCTTACCTTGTTCTATAAAAAAGGGGTCTACCCCCTTTTGCGATAAGATGTGAAGAGAGCCATGCCTGACAATAAAAACAACTGCCCCCGCGGCCAACTGCTGCTTCGTACATTAGCCATGCCCGCCGACACTAACGCCAATGGGGATATTTTTGGCGGCTGGATCATGTCCCAGCTCGATTTAGCTGGCGCGATCCTCGCCAAAGAAATATCGGGGGGACGCGTTGTCACTGTGTCAGTCAATGACATTACGTTTAAATCGCCCGTCAGTGTTGGCGATGTGGTCTGCTGCTACGGGACATGCCAACGCATCGGCAATACCTCGATTACCATTGAACTTGAGGTCTGGGTTAAGCCCGTCAGTCATGATGAGATAGGCGATCGCAGCAAAGTGAGCCATGCGACCTTTAATTATGTCGCCATTGATGAAAACGGCCGCCCTCGTAAAGTTTAGGCTCACTCAAGACTTAATCGCCAAACTACAGTTACTAAAGTTAATGAAGTAAACCAAATCCAACACACTATTTTTGAGCCAAGCTAGATATTTTTGAACTAAGCGTGAGAAGGAGAAAATACTCGCCTTCTCTCGCTTTTTCCTGCTAGAAAGAAAATGTGTGAGTAACGGCAGCTTATCTGTTCGTGCCGACTTATAAATGCCCTAAGTCAATTGCAACCCAATAGCACATGTTTTATAAACAAGAGTAAGGTAGCGTCACGACGTGTGGTCACGATGATCACCGGCTGATAAGTACAGGGAAGTCGAAGTATGGCTCCAGGATGGGCTTTTGGTGTTGTTGTACTTGCTCTCTTTGCACTAAAGAGCTGCAATGATGACACTGGAGACACAAATTTTACGATTACTTCCTCCACTAGCGGTGGTGGTTCCATTGCGCCTTCAACCTCTCTGGACGTTGGTCAAGGTGCGCGCCAGCGTTTCACCTTAACACCGTTCGACGGCTATCAGCTGGATAAAGTGGACAGCACGTGTGGTGGAAAGCTAACTGGTGATATATACATCACAGCCCCTATTTATTCGGATTGTTCCGTGATTGCCCGGTTTGGCCTTACGGTGCCTAAAGCGCCTCACTTATCGATGACGCCACAACAAACCAAAACATTTGCTTTCAACTGGGATGATCTCTCGAATGAGAATCAGTACCTGCTTTATGAAAATTCCGATGGTAATTCAGGATTTACCCAAATCGCGACCATCTCTAACAATGTAACAACCTACGAGCTTGAAAAGTTTTTACCCACTAGCGCCAATGCTGAATACATCCTCTCCGCGTGCAACGATAAAGGCTGCACAGACTCATCGACCTATACTGTGAACCAGAGCGAACTAAAGGATGCTATTGGTTATATTAAAGCCTCCAACACAGATGCTAGCGATGAGTTTGGTTATTTCGCTGAGCTATCAAAAGATGGAGAGACGCTTGCAATTGGTGCCATTAATGAAAGTAGTAATGCAACAGGAATTAATGGCAACCAAACCAATAACGCAACACAATCATCTGGTGCTGTGTATATATTTAGGTATGTGAATCACGCTTGGCAACAAGAGGCGTATATCAAAGCTTCAAACACTGACACTGATGATATTTTTGGTCATAGTCTCAGTTTATCAGAAGATGGGAGTACTCTTGTGGTGGGCGCACCAGGGGAAGATAGTGCAGCAACTGGTGTCAACGGTACTCAAAACGATGAATCGAGTACAAACAGTGGTGCTGCCTATGTATTCACTCGCGATAATAACACTTGGAGTCAACAAGCCTATTTAAAAGCATCAAATACCCACTCAAACGATGAATTTGGTTGGAGCCTTGCGTTAAGTGCTGACGGAAACCGACTGGCTGTCAGTGCTTACAAGGAAAGCAGCAATACAACAGGTATCGATGGCAATCAAGCTGACACATCTTTCAGTGGGAGCGGTGCAGTTTATATATTTAATCGCGATAGTGGCAATACATGGTCACAAGACACATATATAAAGGCGTCGAATACTGGCGCATCAGATCAATTTGGCTACAGCATCGCACTCTCCAACAATGGCAATACATTGGCAGTTGGCGCGCGTTATGAGGACAGTGACGCAACAGGTATCAACGGAGACGAAAGCAATAATGCTGCCACAGGTAGTGGTGCGGTTTACGTGTTTAATCACGATGGAAATAGCTGGAGTCAAGAAGCGTATCTCAAAGCTTCTAATACCGAATCCAATGATTCTTTCGGGGCATCAGTCGAACTATCTGCAAATGGGAACACCTTGGCAATAGGCGCACCACTTGAGAGTAGTGGCTCCTCGGTGATCAACAACGGGCAAATGGATAACTCAGCACCCTCTAGCGGAGCGTCTTACGTTTTTGTAAGAAGTGGTACCACATGGAGCCAACAAGCTTACTTAAAAGCATCTAATACTGATGCAAACAATGTCTTTGGCTGGTACCAATCAATGAGTTCAAATGGCGATGTATTAGCGATAGCCGCCGTTGGTGAAAAAAGTGCAACGATTGGAATTAACGGTAATGAGAACGACACGTCGGCGGCAGATAGCGGCGCGGTCTATCTGTTTGAGCGAGATGGAATCACCTGGGTACAACAATCTTACATCAAGCCACCCAATACTGAGGCAAGCGATTTATTCGGATTTGTTGCTTCTCTATCCGCCAATGGAGACGTATTAGCGATTGGCTCTCGCAGAGAAGACAGCGCGTCTTCCGGAATCAATAGTGACCAACAGAATAACAGCGCGAGCAGCAGCGGCGCTGTATACCTATATTAATAACTTCCCTCTTAGGGTAGAGGGTGGACGTGATGGCAATGGAATATTCATATCGGCGAACGTAACCCTAAGGCTACGTTCCACTATGACGTGATTGCCAACCAATCTTGTTAAGAACAATGCCTTTGAATTTAACAAACGGGGGATCTGCGTATCCACCATAATATGTACATCGACGATATTTTAGTCCTATTCATCGATATCATCTTGCTCATTCCAAAAACAGTAATGATTCTTTCCATTGCTTTTGGCTCGATACATCGCTTTGTCAGCTTTCGCAACCAGCCCGTTTATACTGTTATCATCATTTGGAAAGATAGAAACACCAACACTTAACGAGACAAAGCTGAACTTGTCAGAGTGAGACAGCGTCATTCTTACTGATGACATCACTTCATCGACTAGTAGTTTAATAGCATTGTAATCAGGCATGTTAGCTAATAAAAGCAAAAACTCATCTCCACCAATCCTCGCCACAACATCAGTTTGTCGGACTGACTCCGTTAACGTCTTAGCTACGTCGCACAAAAGTCGATCCCCTGTTTGATGCCCAAAACTATCATTTACTTTTTTAAAATTATCTAGATCAACAAAAACTACAGAAACATAATTACCTTTTTCTTTTGATGCTTGAGTTATAACCTCCAATTTTTTCATCGCGAAATCACGAGTGGCCAATCCTGTCAAATTATCATGGTTAGCCAAGTGTTCTAACTGAGACTTTAACTCTTCTCGCTTCTCAGCATTATTTTTAAATACAACAAGTGCTTTCGCCATTTGGCCAATCTCATCCTCACGCTTACTAATGTAAACGTTAGTCGAGAGGTCATTTTTTGCTAGCCGTAGCATTGTACTTGTCATTGTCCTAATCGGGTTTGAAATACTAACACCTAATAAATACCCCGAAAAAACAACAAACACAAAAACGATAAGATTAGTAAACAGGAATATTTGACTCATTTCCGATACAGGCTGGAACACCTCATCTTGATCGACTTCGGCAATCATCACCCACTCAACGCCTTTGAAAGAGATAGGTGCATAAGCGGAGTACACACGTCGCCCTCGGTAATCGGTAAATAACCCTTTTCCTGATGAACCTTGTAAACCATCTCTTGATGGCACAGTGTCCACTCTAGTCTTCAGTATATTATTGTGCTCTAAAAACCTGGAGTCACTTCGCATYAAAAAATCAGAGCCGACTAAATAGGATTCGCCAGTGGCTCCCATTCCCGCCGTCACTTGCATGATTTTATTTATAGGTTCAATAGGAAGCTGAAAGATTAACGCGCCCATATAATTAACATTTCTATCAAAAACAGGAATCCCTATAAAACTAGAGGGCATGTTATTATTGGGTTCATAAAAATCAATATCTGAATAG
>NZ_MUFB01000031.1 GCF_001996005.1 Salinivibrio siamensis
ACATAATAGTGTGTTTTTTGTGCAGTTGGTCAGCTGGTTAATGGCAAATAGCGCTTGGCTTGCCATGATTAATCAACAAGCGCTTCGTGGTTATCAAGCACAAAAATACCCTGTATAGCGATGAAAATCGGAGTATCACTTGTCTCAAAATCTTGCCACCGTCAGTCAACGTGCTTTGCTACCTGAGCGTATAGCCAGCCTCATCAATGCGCTTTCCAGTGGGGTGTACGAGCGCGAACATACCATCAAGATGTGTCTACTGGCCGCGCTTGCCGGTGAAAGTATCTTCTTACTTGGCCCGCCCGGGATTGCGAAAAGTTATATCGCTAAACGATTGATCGAGGCGTTTGATAACAGCCAGTTTTTTGAGTATTTGATGACCCGGTTTTCCACGCCGGAAGAAGTATTTGGCCCGCTCTCGATTCAGGCGCTGAAAGATGAGGGCAAATATGTACGCTTGACCGATGGCTATTTGCCTAACGCCGACGTTGTCTTCTTGGACGAAATATGGAAAGCGGGGCCGGCTATCCTCAATACCTTGCTGACCGTGGTCAACGAACGCACCTTTAAAAATGGCGAGCATGTTTATCCTGTTCCTATGCGTTTATTGGTGACAGCGTCCAACGAATTACCCGAGCCGGACAGTGGGCTCGATGCCTTGTACGATCGCATGTTGCTACGAGTGTTCGTCAATCGGATCCAAGAGAAGAAAAACTTCAAACTGATGCTTACCGAGCCCAGCCAGGATGAGGCAACGGTGGCCGATAAGTTGAAAATTAGCCATCAAGAATATCAGCATTGGCAGACTATTATTCCCACATTGGATCTGCCTGATGCGATATTCGAAAAACTCTACACCCTAAAACAACGGGTAGAAAATGCCGGCAGTGAGCAATCACAATTCGACCCAAGTGAGCTTTACGTGTCGGATCGCCGGTGGAAAAAGGCAGTGCGTTTGCTAAAAGCGGCCGCTTTTTTCAATGGTCGTGACGAAGTCGCGCCACTGGACTTATTGTTACTGGAAGACTGCCTATGGCATAGCCCAGAATCGCGCGATGTGGTGCAAACGGTAATGCAGGCATTTGCCAAAGAAGTGCTGTTCGATCAACAAGAAGTACTCGCCTTGATCGATGACGTCAACGTGGCATTAGAAGAGATTGAGCAAGATACGGCTGAGGCGCTGACCTATCGACAAGATACGGCCACCGCTGGACTCACGCGCAAAGCAATGATTGACGTGAGTCAGTCGCCTCGCTTCACGGTCAACCAAAGTCGAGATTTGGTTCGTTTTGTCCTACTTCGGGCCAACCCATCGGTTTCAGAGCAAGAAAAAGGTGACAGTCGCTGGGTGTATCTCGATGCGGCCGACATTGAGAAAAAGTTGAAAACAGGCGGCACAGACTTGTATGGCTATGTGAATAAAAACAATCATCTGTGCCGGCTCACGTTAGAGTGGGATGCGCAGCACGCCTTGGTCATTAAAGATATCGCTAATCGACCTGTACCTATGGCTTTGGTGGGGTTTAACGATCCGAGCGAATCGCAGCTAGCAGATTGGAAGCAACAAACCGATCATGCGCTTGAACAATTGCAGCATGCGCAGTTTTTAATTCGTCGCGCGCGCAGTCAACTCAATGCCGGATTACCGCATTTATTTGCGCAACCGGATCTGCTGGAAATCGCATCAGCGAGTTTGGTGGATGTGGAACATGAGGTAAAAACGCAGATTGATAACCTAGAGCGTCAAGTTAATCGTTTAGCGCGCTTAGGTGAGTTCTTCTCAGGAGCGAGCCATGCTGAGTGCTGAGAGCTTGAACATGGGGTTGATGCTCGCGGAGTCTGGGTTACTGGATGCGGCGATGACAGAGTTGATGTCTCACCCCCAGCTACTCGTGTTGACGGAACGAAGCCCAGCGATTAAGCGAGCCGTAAAAAAACAGCTTCAGCGCTGGCGAGGGCAAACGAAACGCAAGCTGGTGCAGCAAGGACTGTCAGCTTCCTTGAAGCAAGAAATTCAATACTACGAGCAGGCCACCGAAAAAACCGCGCGCGCGTTTGAAAAAGAGATTGATACTTTACTGAGCCAATTAAAATCGGTTTCTTCGTTCTATCCGCAGGCGGAAAAGCTCGCCGCCCATCAAGCTCAGCACGCCGATCCCATGTTTCAGTCGTACTTTTGCAATAAATGGCACGCGCATTTAAAAGCCGAAATACAAAAAAATCAGTCCGACAGTGTTGAGGCGCAAAAACAAAAGCTCTTGGAAGATTTGTACCGCCGGATTTCAACCTATCAGCAAATGGATGGCGTTGACCAGTCGGGCGATATCAGCAAAGTGGGGCGGCTGTGGGATATGGCGGCGAGCTCTCTTTCTCAGCAAGACGTCACCTTGCTTAAACGGTTTATTGCTTTTCTAGAGAAAAATCCAGAGCTTCAGGCAATCGCGGAACAACTCGGGCGCATGGCCAATCAGGTGAATCTTTCTGGGCCAAGCCAACAGCCCACTGAGACACTGAAAACCAAACCAGAGCGTCAGGTGGATGTGCCGGACGATATCACGGGGATTTGCCAAAGTGATCGGGTTGATCGCTTGTTGCCCAATGAAGCCGTGTTGCTCGCGGATCCGGCGCTTGAAGTAGTGTTTTACAAGCAACTGGTAGACAAACAGCTCCTCAATTATCAGTTTTCTGGTAAGGCTTACCGTCGTAAAAAAGTGGAGACGCACGCGCCTAGTCAATCTATGCCTGAAAAAAAGAAAGGGCCGTTTATCATTGCGGTGGATGCCTCTGGTTCCATGAGCGGTTTTCCAGAGCAGTGTGCTAAAGCCCTCGCGTATGTATTGATGCGGATTGCCGCCACTGAGCACCGAGACTGTTACGTGATGCTATTTTCCACGGACCATATTAGCTACGAGTTAACCGGTGAGCGCGGTTTGCAAGAGGCGATGAGCTTTCTCTCTTACCGTTTTCATGGCGGCACGGATATGACGCCAGTCATTGATAAAGCGCTCAACCTGATGGAAAGCGATCGCTATCAAAACGCCGATCTGGTGGTCGTGTCAGACTTTATCGCGCCTAAGCAATCGGATGCGATGATCAACAAGGTTGAGGCACTGAAAGCCAACCACAATCGCTTTCATGCCGTAAGCTTGTCCAAATATGGCAACCCCAGCCTAATGGCCATGTTTGATCACTGTTGGCGGTATCAGCCGTCACTCGGTGGCAGGCTGCTGAGTCAGTGGTGGCCGGGCAAATCATTTACAGCGCAGAAGTAGGTCTGGCACGCGCTTTTAGTCCCAACCAGCGACCAATGCGCCGACCCAACACAGACAGGCTCAAGCCAGAGACAATCAAGGCCGCGCCAACCCACTCAATCATCGATAAGGTTTCTCCCAACCCGATTGACGCTGCCGCCATACCGACAATTGGGATCAATAGCGCAAACGGGGTGACCGAGGCTGAGGTGTGCTGGTTGAGCAACCACCCCCAGATAGCGAATGCAACTAACGTCGACAAGTAACCCACGTAGGCCACAGAGACCCAACCTGATAACGGTGTGGCTTGCAACAAGGCAATAGGCTGGTGGGTCTCAAACCAATACGAGAGGGCAAACAGTGGTAGCGGTGGGATTAAGCTCACCCAAACCATAAAATGCATCAGGTTAACGCCTGGCATTTGTTTCATCACCATGTTGGCGACTGCCCAGAAAAAGCCAGCGGCAACAATCATCGCCACGCCCGTGAGTGTCGCGCTTCCCGTAGAGGCAACAAAAAATAGCCCAAACCCGGAAAAAGCCACGATAAGTCCGATGCGTTGCGGCACGGTAACATGCTCTTTAAGCACCAGAGCGCTTAGCCCGATAGTAAAAATGACCTGTGACTGTAAAAGTAGGGAAGCGATGCCGGCTGATGCATCGTCTTGCATGGCAATAAACAGCAAACTAAATTTAATGACGCCTAGGCTCAGTCCCACGGCGAATAGTTGCCACAGTTTTACCTTAGGGCGCGGAATAAAAAATACCGCCGGCAAGGCGACGATAAAAAACCGTAACCCTGAGAACAAAATGGGTGGCAAGGTTTCCAGCCCAACTTTAATGACGGAAAAGTTGACGCCCCAGATCAGTACGACCAATAAAGCGAGCAGAACGCTTTGGATGTTCATAGTCAGTCCCTTACTAAGATACCGCTACCCTAGCATGGAATACTGGCTATCACGAAAAATCTGGCAACAAGAATAGAAAATTGGGCGCTTATTCGGAAATAAGCGCCGTCTGTTTTCCTTGATGTGAAAAGCTGAGTCAGCCGAGCAGCAAACTGTCGTCGGCAAGGGTTTCGCCACGGACTTTATTGAACATTTCCAGCAGATGCGGGACATCCATATTTTTGCGTTCATCACCGTGCACATCGAGAACAATATTGCCTTGGTGTAACATCACGGTGCGATCGCCACAGGCCAAGGCATCTTTCATTGAGTGAGTGACCATCATCGCCGTGAGGTTAAACTCATTGACGATGGTTTTGGTCAAATCAATCACGAATGCGGCCATACGTGGATCCAGCGCTGCGGTGTGTTCATCAAGCAGTAAGAGCTTACTGTCTGACAGTGTTGCCATGACCAAACTTACCGCCTGGCGTTGGCCCCCTGAAAGCAGGCCGATGCTGTCACCGAGCCTATCTTCTAACCCTAACCCCAAAATCGCAATGCGCTCTTGGAATAATTGACGCCGTTTACTGCCAAGCGCACGTGTCCAGCCCCGGCCTTTTCCACGCCGATAGGCTAGGGCTAAGTTTTCCTCAATGGTTAACGAGGCACACGTACCCGCAAGTGGATCTTGAAACACCCGAGCGGCGAGGGTGGCTCGTTGGTGAACGGCTTTTTTCGTCACATCGATGTCGTCAATCATGACCTGACCACCAATCATCGGGGTTTCACCTGTCACTGCACCCAACAAGGTCGACTTCCCCGCGCCATTGGAGCCAATGATGGTGACGAACTCTTTTTCAGGAATCGTGAGATTAACGCCTCGTAACGCGCGGTTCTCCAGCACGGTCCCAGGATTAAAGGTGACTTGAATGTTGTTAAGCGAGATCATCCTGACACCTCCGCCTGTTTCGCACGTTTTGACTTTTGATATTGCTGGCGCATTTTAGGCGCAATGAGCGCAACGGCAACCAGTACCGCGGTCACCAAGTTGAGATCAGAGGCTTGCAAGCCAAACATGCCACTCGACAGCGCGAATGCGACGGCGAGACGATAGAGGATAGAGCCTAAAATCACCGCGATAACGGCTACCCAGACTTTACGCCCAGGGATGAGCGTTTGTCCCAATATCACCGCGGCGAGCCCCACCACAATGGTGCCGACGCCAGAGGTTACATCCGCAAAGCTATTGGTTTGCGCAAATAGTGCCCCCGCAAAGCCGACAAAGGCGTTGGATAGCGCAAGACCAAAGTAGGTATACATCGCGGTACTCCCACCTTGGGCTTTCACCATCCGTGCGTTGACCCCGGTGGCACGTAGCCCAAGACCGAAGTCACTGGCCAATAAGCGGATGACGAGGAGGCCACTAATAATCACTAATACGCCCACCACTAAGGGGCGAAGATAGGCTGGGGCAATCCCGAGTGATTCGAACGGGGTGAGGATGGTTTCTTCCCCGAGCAAAGCGATATTGGGGCGCCCCATGATACGGATGTTGATAGAGAAAGCGGCAATCATGGTCAAAATACTCGAGAGTAAATTGAGGATGCCGCATTTTACGGTCAAAAAGGCGGTGACGAGCCCAGTGATCCCCCCGGCCAAAATAGCCACTGCCGTCGCTAGCCATGGGTTATAGCCAGCGACGATCATGGTTGCTGCGACGGCAGCACCCATTGGGAAGCTGCCGTCAACGGTCAGATCAGGAAAATCCAAAACACGGAATGTCAGATAGACCCCGAGAGCGACCAAGCCATAGATCAGCCCAACCTCTAAGGTGCCGAAGAACGCAATTGCAGTCATCTACTACTCCAAGACTGATACAAACTAGTCTACGATGCGTGAGGCGCGATCTAAGATAGACGCAGGCACCTCGAGGCCGAGTTTCTTAGCCGCTGCGCGATTGACAGCAAGATCTGACCCTTCCGCCACTTTAGCTGGCAATGATGAAATCGGTTTGCCTTCCAGCACCGCGGCAACATAATCTGCGGTTTGTACGCCAACCGAGTAGTAATCAAAGCCTAATGCCACCACGGCACCATTAGGGGTATAAGAGGTGGAGCCGCCGATGACGGGTTTGCCGGCTGAATTGGCCGCTGCCACTAAGCCGTCAATGGCACTGGCGACTGTATTGTCTGTTGGGGCATAAATCACATCAGACTGTGTCGCAACGACTTGTGCGGCAGACTGGACGTCGGCACTTTTTAGTGCTGTCCCTTCGACCACTTTAATCCCATGTTGCTCAGCGGCTTCTTTTAGCAGCTCAACTAAGGTGACAGCGTTTGCTTCGCCCGGGTTGTACACCACGCCAATAGAGGAAAGGTTGGGTAAAAGTTCTTTGGCCAGTGCGACGTGTTGTGCCACAGGGGAAAGATCAGAAAGACCTGTCACATTGCCGCTAGGGGCATCCATGTTTTTGACCAGCTTAGCGCCGACAGGGTCGGTCACGGCGGTGAAAATCACTGGCACATCACGGGTAGCGGCCGCGAGTGCTTGTGCCGAGGGCGTCGCAATCCCGACAAGTACATCCGGCTGTTCGCCGACATACTGGCGAGCGATTTGTACCGCAATAGCGGGGTTACCTTGTGCAGTTTGATATTTAAAATCGAGATTCTCGCCCTGGGTATAACCCTTGGCAATTAGCCCATCCAATAGACCATTGCGGGCGGCGTCAAGTGCCGGGTGCTCCACAATCTGAGAGACGGCGACACGCGCCGTTTCAGCCAGGGCGGAGGTGGTCGTTCCCACTGACAGCGCAGCCGCGCAGACGATGGCCGCGAGTTTAGGTGCTTTCATAGTGACTCCCTTCTTCGAACTATGCATCCCAGCAAGATAGCAATGATGCGTTTGCGATGTTGTGTAAGTGTTATTTTTTGGTTTTTTCAATGAGGATGACTAAAATCATTCACTTTTTATTTAAATCTAGTCGATTTTTGCTGACTATGACAGCGATTACCAACTAGTAAGTTGATATTATTAATCTTGACAGTAACCCATGTCACCTCTTTTTTGCGGTTGAAACGTGCTTAGTAATAGACGTTAACGCCATATTTGTTAATATTATGTTCGCTTTTGTTCTGTGGTGACCTATCCGTGCAAAATAAACAATTGATACATTGCACGATTGCCACAGAGCACGCTTTTTAAACTGTCTTTTAATGGTGAGAAATGTGTCACCACGCCGAGGCGACGCGATTTGTCTCTATGGCGGGTGGTCGGTCAATAAACAGTCGGAAACAGGCTGATTAACACGACTTAATTGTCATATCAGAAGTAAGGAAACAAAATTTGGAGGCTCAAGGATGAAGCGTTTGGTTGCGGCGTTGGCAATGGTATCGCCAACGGCTTTTGCCGCTACGACAGGAGAAGGACTGGATTTAACTCAGTCCTGGGTGGGCTATGCGTCTTTGGCAATCTTTGCGGTTGCCTACAGCTTAGTGATGCTAGAAGAAAAGCTTCACTTGCGAAAATCGAAGCCTGTTTTGCTGGCGGCTGGCTTGATTTGGCTGCTCATTGGTTTTGCTTACTCTCAATGGGGCAATATGGCACCGGCGCATGCCGCGCTGGAGCACAATCTGTTGGAGTACGCCGAGCTATTGCTGTTCTTGTTGGTGGCCATGACCTATATCTCGGCGATGGAAGAACGGCGTTTATTCGATGGCTTGAAAGCGTGGATTTTGAGTAAAGGCTACGATTTGAGAAGCCTGTTTTGGATTACTGGGATCCTATCTTTCTTTATCTCGCCAGTGGCGGATAACCTTACCACTGCACTGTTGATGTGTACCATTGTGCTAAAAATTGGCGGTGATAACCCTCGGTTTATTAATCTGGCTTGTATCAACATTGTTGTGGCGGCAAACGCCGGCGGTGCATTTAGTCCCTTTGGCGACATCACCACCTTGATGGTGTGGCAGGCGGGTAAAGTGACCTTTGCCGAATTTGGGGCCTTGTTTATTCCGTCTGTGGTCAATTACGTGATCCCCGCCTTTATCATGTCGCTATTTATCCCACGTACACAACCGGATGTGATGCAAGAGCATGTCGAGCTCAAACGCGGCGCTCGCCGCATCATGGTCTTGTTCTTGCTCACTATCGCCACGGCTGTTGCTTTCCATGGCTTTATCCATTTCCCGCCGGTGATGGGGATGATGATGGGATTAGCTTACCTGCAGTTCTTTGGTTTTTATCTGCGCCGCACACTGCCGCGCTCGTTAGCGCGTAAACGTGCTATCGCTGAGGCGAAGAATGACGAAGCGGCATTACGTCGACTGGGGTCAGTGGTGCCTTTTGATGTCTTTCGCCGCATTTCCCATGCCGAGTGGGACACCTTGCTTTTCTTCTATGGGGTCGTGATGTGTGTTGGCGGCCTTAGCTTGATTGGTTATTTATCGCTCGTCTCCAATGTGATGTATCTCGAGTGGAATCCTATTTGGGCGAATACACTGGTTGGGATTTTATCTGCGGTGGTGGATAACATTCCGGTCATGTTTGCCGTATTAACCATGAGCCCTGAGATGTCCCACGGTAACTGGCTATTGGTGACGTTAACGGCGGGTGTTGGTGGTAGCTTGTTGTCGTTAGGCTCAGCGGCCGGGGTGGCCTTGATGGGACAAGCTCACGGCAAATACACCTTTTTTGGCCACCTAAAATGGGCACCGGTGATCATGCTCGGTTACCTTGCCTCTATTGGTGTTCACTTGGTACTGAATAGTCATTATTTCCACCTGCAATAAAAGCGCTGGGAACAGTGATAAAAAAGGCCAGCATCTTTCGATACTGGCCTTTTTCTTGTTGTGATGATCGAGTGTGCGTTACAACGCACGGAAAACGCCATCACGGGTGATTAAACCACCATAGTGGGACAATGTGCCCGCCCTGCCACACGATGGGAGACACTGCCGAGAAACATACCGTCTTTGTCTGAGTGGGTGCCATGCGCGCCCATCACAATCAAATCCACCTCTTTGCTTTTCGCAAACTTGATGATGGTTTTGGAAGGGCGCCCGCCTTTGACAAATCCGCGCACACTCTCGCCACCGTTTTCGACTGCATGTTGTTTGGCTTGCTCAACAATATTGCGGGCGTATTCGCTCAGGGTCTGGTCTGGGATCTGCAGCCGATCGGGGCGAACCATCGATAGTGATGCCTCAAACAAACTGTGATGTTTAAACACACACAATAAGTAGAGCTCAGCATGGGTGAGTTGTTGCAACTCAATCGCTTTATCTAACGCATTTAACGCAGAATATGAGCCATCGACGGCAACCAGTATTCGTTTAAACATCCAATCACTCCTGTTGTTTAGTTACCCAAACGCAATATCACGCAGGAATAACGCAATCTGAGGGAACATCACCAGTAACGCCGCTGACAGAAGCAGCATTGCAATAAATGGCCCCGTTCCACGGATAACTTCCCAATAGGGTTTTTTGAAAATCGCAATAGCGGTGAAAATATCACAGCCAAACGGAGGCGTTGCTGAGCCGATCGCCACTTGCAAGGTGATCACAATCCCGACGTGTACAGGATCAAGACTAGTGGCTTCTATCGCAGGTGCAAATATAGGCGTGAGCACCAAGATAACCACAATCGGGTCAACGAACATACAGGCGACAAAAAAGGCAATTGAAATGGAGGCCAATACGCCCATCGGGCCCATTTCACTTATCCCCACTGCCTCGAGAATGGTTTGCGGAATTTGCGCAAAAGAAATGATCCAAGAGAAGCCATTACCGACACCGACAAGAATAAAGACCACAGCGGTAATTAAGCCGGTTGAACGCGCGATCGTGAACACATCTTTGCTGCTTAGTGAACGAAAGACACCAAATTCCAAGATCATCGCATAAAGCACACACACCGCGGCCGCTTCTGTGGGACTAAAGACGCCGCCATAAATCCCGCCCACGATAATCAGTGGGAACATCAGTGGCCATAACGCTTTTCGTGTAGCGGTAATCCGTTCACTCCAGCTCGCTTTAGGCTCTGTCGGCACTTTGTGGACAGTGGCGTAATACAAGCAGTAGAGCGAGAAAAAGGTCAGAATCATTAACCCAGGACCAATCCCGGCAATAAATAGCTCGGCAATGGAGGTTTCTGAGATCACCCCGTAAATGATCATCCCGATGCTGGGTGGGATCAAAAAGGCGATATCACTGGAGTTGATGATCAACGCGAGCGAAAAAGAGTCGCTGTAGCCTGCGCGAAGCAGCTTTGGACGCAATGCCGAGCCAACCGCTACCACGGTTGCCTGCGTTGAGCCAGACACGGCACCAAACAGAGTACAAGAGGTGGCGGTACTGATCGCCAACCCGCCGCGGATATGACCAATAAAGGTCATGACCATATCAATCAAGCGGTTAGCAGATTGCCCCCGCGTCATAATATCGGCGGCGAGAATAAACATAGGAACAGCAATCAGTGAGGCAGGGCGGATCCCTCCCAGCACTTGCTGAATAAAAGTATCCATTTGACCAACGCCGCCAAACATCATGTAAAAACCGGTTAGCGCGGCAGCAATCAAAGGGACCATCATTGGAAAGCCAAGCACGAGCAAGACAATCATGATGAGCATTAACGTCATGGCCATAGTGGTAGGTGCCTATTTAAACTTCACTTTCTGTCTCAGCGTAACCATCGAGGACGCCAGCGGAGAGGTAAACATCGGGCGAGGTGAGATTTTTATAGACAGTCAACCAGTACTGAATGCCGGTGACGATAAAGCCGAGTGGTACCCAGATATAAATCCACCAAATCTCGAAGCCAAGTGCTGGCAAGATACGACCGCGGTCATAAACGGAGACAATATATTGATAAGAAAAATACGCCAACACCAGCATGATAAGGCCTGTGATCAGCGCAATGCTTGTCATTAAAATTTTTCTACCTTTGAAAGGCAGGGTGTCATACAGGGCAGACATACGGATGTGGCGACCATGACGCGCCGCGTAGCCAATCCCTGCAAAGGTGATTAAAACAATTAAAATGCGATTGATTTCGCCAGAAAAAAACAAGCCCTGCCCAAAGCCAAAGCGAGCAATGACATTGACACAGGTATTTAGGGCCATTAAGAGCACACCAGCGGCCAACATGAAGGACTCGATTTTACAAATCAGGGTATCCAGTTTGCCAAGGAGGCCGGGAAGCTCGGAGTGGTACGTGAGAGAGTCGGAATCGGTCATTACGTATTCCTCGGGTAAACAGGCACCGCATAACACGGTGCCTGAGTGATTAGCGACTAGTTAGTAACAGCGTCCAAGTCTTTCTTAAACTGGTTAAGAAGTGCTTTACCGCTTTCGCCAGTCATTTCGTAGAAGGTTTCCTCTACCTGTGGCGCACGTGCTTTAAACTTCTCGATTTGCTTATCAGTCAAGCGTGTCACAGTGACTTCATCACTCGACGATTTGATTTTCTCAAGCGATTCTTCAGCCAAGCCACGGATGTGTTCAACGGTTTGGTTAAACGCATAGTCAGCGGCATCGCGGATCATCGCTTGCTCGTCAGACGACAAGCCGTCAAAGAAGTCTTTATTTGCCATTGAGGCGGTGGTAAACCAGCCGTGGTGCGTATAGATCAGGTTAGGAGATACTTCGTACAAACCGCCTGACTCAATCCAGAAAATCGGGTTTTCTTGGCCTTGGATCATATTGGTTTGGAGTGCACCGTATACTTCACCCCATGGCAATGGCGTTGGCGTCGCACCAAAGGCTTCATACGTTGATGAAAGCAGTGGGTTAGTCATGACGCGAATTTTCTTACCCTGAAGATCGGCTGGCTCAGTCACAGGCTCGTCCGCCGTCATCACCATTTCGCCTTCTGGATACATTTTGAGCAGCTCAAGACCTTGCTCTTCATACAGCTCGGGGAAGTCTTCATTCACCGCTTTACTCTGACGGAAGAACTCAATCACGGTTTCCATATCCGTCGGCATCAGGTAAGGGATAAAAAAGATTTGTGCTTCTGGGATCAACGAACCGGTAAAGCCAGGTGATTGGTTTACAAACTGAAGGATACCTGCCTGCGTTTGTTCCATGATGTCGTCGGATTCACCGAGTTCACCGAAACGATAAATTTGCAGTGTGTGCTCAGAGTTCTCCTCAATATATTCTTTGAACTTATGTGCATAGACGTCTTGCACGTCACCTTCGTACTCCTCGTGGGCATAACGCCAAGTGTCGGCATTGGCCATGGCTGAGAAGCCTAACGCGGCGGCAACGCATGAAATTGCAGTCAATTGCTTAAGGTGGCTGTAAATGGACATCATGTCCCTCCGATATGTGGATTAGCTTTCACTCGTGGTTAACGAGAGTGTGATTGAGATCGGTTTCTCATCGAGTGAGGTGGCAGCAAGTGCCTGTCTCTCCTATACCCGTAAAAGCATCTGCCGATGTTTCTAAACAAATAGCAGATAATACAGACAGCTTAACCATCAGAGGTGTAAATATTAAAGTCAGATGAATATCAACGTGCCAGCAGTGTGATTTAGATCTCTTTTTGATACTTTTTATGACGATAAACGCGACGCTCCATAACGTGTTCTTTTGCATCAAAATGCGATCAAATCAGCGTTTTAAGGGGGTGTATTGCAATAGCGACGGATAGAAATCAAACGTGATTGAGCATGAGCAAACTCAATAGAGCTGGCATTAAAAAGGCTGGGGGAAGGCGCTTTTTTCTAGTTTATGCTTCCACCTCTAAGTAATCTGTGCTTATTTTTCGCGCTAACCGTCATACTCGCCGACATCATTGCTTAGACTCCCTTCGCGCGCTTCGGCGCTGGTCGACGCACAATTCTTGTTATTCAGTTAAAGAAATCCGGTATACTGAGCGGCTTTAATTTCATGAGGCATCCCGATGGCCAAGAAAGCAGCAGCCCTTCACATACTGGTGAACGATAAGTCGCAAGCAACCTCTTTGCTTGATCAGCTTAAAAAAGGTGCAAACTTCCAAACGCTCGCGAAGAAGTACTCGCAATGCCCCTCGGGTAAGCGAGGCGGGGATTTAGGCGAATTTCGTCGCGGTGACATGGCACCCCCTTTCGATAAAGCCGTATTCAGTGGTGAGTTATTGCGCCCGCTTGGGCCGATAAAAACCAAATTCGGCTGGCACATTATCAAGGTCTTGTATCGCAACTAATCCTATCGCTCACGATCTATGGATAGCATCGGCGCGAGGACGCTGAAACTGTCATAAAGATTAACCGCCAGAAATTGAAGCCGCGCACATTGATTGGCGGTAAACGGCCACGGATTAAGTGGTAAAGTTAAAGCACGCCCTAATTAACGTATCTCTGATGTTTAAACTCGATGCACCGACACTGCTCATTACTCTGACTGCAATCCAATGGCTGCTAGCGGGTTTTCTATTAGTACAAAACCGCAAAGAACCAGGGATTAACGGATGGGCACTCTCGCTTTTTATTCATGGCTTTAGCAACCTATTCTTGTTTGCCCGTCCTCACCTTCACCCTTATTTAGGGATCGTTTTTTACAATGCCTGTGTGATGGTGGCATTTTCGTTCAGCCACTGGGCGTTGGGGCAAATTTTTGCGCGCGACGTACCGCGTTGGCAGTTGGTGCTACCTGTTATTCTGTCTGTTGTATCGATGTCGTCATACCTTGATGACATCGGGAGTCGTGTGGTTTACGCGAGCTTGATCGTCAGTTTGCAGTTAGGGCTGATGACACAAACCATCGCGAGTAGTACGAACACAGGGGGCCAGCGTTTAAAGCATTGGCTCATCATGGTGATGGGTGGATTCAGTGTTGCCTATGTAGGCAGGGCGACATTTGCACATCTCTATCCTGATCTATTTACGCAACTGCTGGGCACCTCGCTGTTACAAGCAGGGCTGATTTTGTCGGGCATCGCCTATAGCGTGATCAATACCCTGATTATCTTTCTTTATAAGCTGGAGCGCGTGCACGAGAAACTCCACCGCGAAGCGACTCGAGATAGCTTAACGGGGCTGTTTAATCGCCGCGCCTTTTTGGCAAGAGCGAAACGACGTGTTGATACCGCCGCTTTTCCAATCAGTGTGTTGATGATTGACTTGGATGATTTTAAAGCCATCAACGACTCATTCGGCCACTCGGTTGGCGATAAAGTACTGATACATTGTGCTAGCGTTTTCGAACAAGTTATTGATGACCAAGGTGTTGTTGGACGTTTGGGGGGAGAGGAGTTCGCAGTCGTGCTGCCTTACTGTGACAGTGCTAATGCGCAACAGTTGTCTGCAGAGTTGCTGAATGCTATTCAGAACAGTGGCTCAACGCTTGAAATGAGCTTGTCTGCCAGCATTGGAGTGACGACCACCACCGAGATGCTCGATATTGATTGCTTGTTGGCGCAAGCGGATGATGCCCTTTATTGTGCCAAGCATGAAGGGAAAAACACATTTAAAGAGTACACTCCTACACGCCATTCCTTGAGCAAAGCTGGTTACGAACCAGCTTGAAGAGCCAAACCTATTTCGTCCCTCACTGTTTTGGCATCCGTTATACAGGCCAACGAGGGTTTCTTAATCCTCAGCGAAACACTGACTACGCCTTGCTTATCATCCTCATACAAGTGGCCAAAGGAGGAGGGCGGCATGCGTATAGCGCTTATAATTTTGACTTATTGAATAAGCCCCATAACGGCAACACACTCGATGCGCGAACGCGATGAGGAGAAAGACATGAACGGCTTGCAAGATCCCCAATCATCAGGAGCCAACGTTATCTTACATGCTTTTGATTGGAAGTATGCGGACGTTGCCCAACGTGCCGCGGAGATCAGGGCGCTAGGGTATGGCTCGGTGCTCGTGTCTCCCCCGATGAAAAGTGCGCAAGACGAACGCTGGTGGCTGAGATATCAACCTCAAGACTATCGTGTGATTGAAAATGCACTCGGTAACACCACGGACTTTAAAGCAATGGTTGAAGCGTTAAACCGTGTTGGTGTGCTTACTTACGTCGATGTGGTCTTCAATCATATGGCCAATGAAGCGCATGTTCGCAGCGACTTAAATTATCCCAGCCAAGCGGTGAGGGCGGCCTATCACGCGCACGAAGACCACTATCGCACACTGACCTTGTTTGGTGATTTATCCGAGCCACTCTTTACTGAGCATGACTTCGTCGACGCATTTGGGATACAAGATTGGAAAGATCGGTGGCAAGTACAAAACGGGCGTATTAGCGGCGGGGCGAGCGATCCGGGATTGCCAACACTGCGTGTATGTGATCATGTGATAGCGCAGCAACGCGCCTATCTTAAGGCGTTAAAAGCCATTGGCGTAAAAGGGTTTCGGATTGATGCGGCTAAGCACATGACACTAGAGCACCTCAAGCGCGTATGGACCGATGACATCACCCATGATGCGCATATTTTTGGAGAAATCATCACCGACGGTGGCGCGAGCAAAGCAGAGTATGAATTGTTTCTTGCTCCCTATTTACAACAGACGTGTTTGGGCGCTTATGATTTTCCGCTTTTCTCAACGCTCTACCATGTTTTTTCCAACCAGGGCAGCCTTAAATCATTGATTGACCCTTATTGCTTCGGGCAAGCCTTATCGAAAGGGCGTGCAATCACTTTTGCCATTACCCATGACATTCCCAACAATGATGTATTCTTGGATTTGGTGATGGACGAGGCGAGCGAGTGGTTGGCTTACGCGTATATCTTGGGGCGTGATGGTGGCGTTCCCCTGATTTATACCGATCTTGATACTAGTGGTATCAAAGGGGGAGACGGCCAACCACGCTGGAAAAATGCGTGGAAAGATCCAAAGATGGTGCAAATGATCGCCTTCCATAATTTAACCCATGGTGAGCCCATGAGCGTCTTGGAAGCGACCGATGATTGGCTGGTGATTCAACGGGGCGAGGCAGGCATATTGGTGTTAAATAAATCCCTGGAGCCGCAATCACTCTCAGTGACGCTGGAAAATGATTGGCGCGATATGCTCACGGGTATCACGGCCTCGAGTGGGCAGCGAATTGATGTTGCAGCCCAGTCGGCGATGATGCTCGTGCCGGCATAACGACGAGGTCGCGCGATGCGGTCTCGCTTGTCGTTTTGCTATTTTTGGGTAAATTTGTACTTTTTGCCAAAAAAAGCTAAATTTGCCGGAGTTGGTTAACAGGGATAAGTGATGGCGACAGAAAGCAAGGCACCCATTGCGGTGATCAGTGGCGATCTGGTGGATTCAACCGCCTTAAATCGAGATGAGTATGAGCGAGTACTGGCGGAAATCAAAACCATACAAGCTCATATTTCACAAGCGCATTGCGCCAATCAGCACAGCATTATACGCGGTGATGAGTTTCAATCTGTGATCCATGATGTAGCGAACGCGCTTCACTATGTCGTGATGTATCGTGTCGCCATCAAAGCACTGGGAAAACCGTTTGATTGTCGCATCAGCTTTGCGATTGCCGAACAAGCGGATTTGCGTGAGGCGGTGTCAGAGTCAATGGGACAAGCGTTTGTACTATCTGGTCGCGGCTTAAAAGCAATGAAAAACCAGCGGCTGGCCTTTTTTTGCGCCAATGTCGATCTTGAAGACAGATTTGCGTTGCTGATCCGTTATCTTGACCGGCAACTCAGCGATGCGACATCTCGTCAATGCGAAATGATGTTACCTTTATTACAGCGCGATCAATCACTTGCGTACGGTGAGTTAGCGGCCGCACTTGGAGTCGCGAATGCAACCGTGAGTAAGTCCCTTAAAGCGGCGGGCTGGGGGCTTATCGAGGCATTGTTGGCCGAGTTTCAGCAAGCTGTGGAGGCGCAAGTATGATGGCCTTCCTTTCTTTGCTGGTTCCCTTGTTACTGACCCATCTTATTTATGATTTCTATCTACAGCCTGCGAATTGGTGGGCGAAATCGACACCACGCGCACGAATACTGGATTGGGTGGTTGCACCGCTCCTCTACGGTTTATGTTTACTGGTGCCTGCGGTGTTTTGGACCCAGCACTTTTCGCCGCTATTGGGTGTATTGCTGGTTGGCATGATCACCAAGTGTGTGGTGGCAGTGCTTGATGGCCAACTCGTCGCGCAGTCATCACTGGCCCGTTTCACGGTGAGCCAAGGCATACAGCTTTTGGTATTAGGGCTAATTGCCTTGAGTTTTGTGGCGCAGCCACCTTGGGTTGGACTGACCGAGATGCCTCTGTTTAGCCAGATCGTCGTAATTGGCACAGGCTATTTATTGATCTTAAAGCCGACATCAGTATTGATTGGTCACGTGTTACAGCGCTTTACGGTCACGTTGGACTCACCCTCTGATCATCAACACAATTATCATGGCCTCGTGGCTGCGGGGGCGTTGATTGGCTATTTAGAGCGTATTCTGATCCTGACCTTTACCTTGCTTGGCAGCTATACCGCTGTCGGTTTTGTGCTGGCAGCCAAGTCGATTTTCCGCTTTGGTGAGCTGACGCGTTCTGCCGATCGCAGCCTAACTGAATACGTTTTAATTGGTTCGTTATTGTCGGTAGTGATCACGACATTAGTGGGCGTTGTGATCACACAAAGCCTCACTTTGCTATAATTAGCCTTTTATGGCTAAAAGATAAGAATTAGCTGTTTTAGGCTTATAATACGGACTGGTATTAAGAAACGATGCGTCAGCCAATCGTTTGGCGAACGATAAAAAGAATATTGTTTATTGGAACTTGCTTAATACTCTCAGGTCAGTAATAGGATGCTTGCTTGTTAAATTACTGTTATGGCTAAATAAACCTGAAGGAAAAGTATGTCCCGACACATTTTACTCACCGGAACACTGGCGGTGTCTTTGCTCTCAGGGTGCAGTTTTCAAGGAGAGTCACACGTGAAAGCTTCCAGCCCAGGCGAACTGAGTGCGCCTGTCGCGAAAAAAATCCCTCATGAAATGACGATTCACGGCGACACGCGCGTGGATAACTACTATTGGATGCGTGATGATGCACGCCAAGATCCTGACGTGATCGCCCATCTTAATCAAGAAAACGCCTATGCCGATCAGGTGCTCGCGCACACTGAGCCAATGCAGGCCAAACTATTCGATGAAATCAAGGGGCGTATCGTCAAAGACGATGCCTCGGTCCCGGTCAAAAAAGGCAGTTATTTCTATTCCAGCGAAGTGGAAGGCGATAATGAATACCGTACTTACGTGCGAGCGAAAGACTTTGCCGGCACCGACAAAACGGTAATTTTGGATGTCAATGCGCTCGCGAAAGGGCATGAGTTTTACAGCATTGGTCAACTCAGCGTCAGTCCAAACGAAAACCTATTGGCCTATGGGGAAGATACCCTTAGCCGCCGCGTTTATACCATTCAAGTCAAAGACCTCACCACCGGTGAGTACCTCGATGATAAGATTGAAGGCGCCTCGAGCAGTATTGTGTGGCAGAACGACAACCAAGCCTTCTACTACATCAAAAAAGATCCGCAAACCTTGCTGGGGTATCAGGTGTATCGCCACCGTTTAGGCACCCCGCAATCCGCTGATGCGTTAATTTACGAAGAAACGGATACCAGCTACTACACCGGCTTGAGCAAAAGCAAAGACGGTGAGCAAATCTTTATTTGGCACGCTAGCACGGAAACCAGCGGCGTATCGCTCGTGGATGCCAATGATCCGAATGCTACCGCCCAAGCGTTTTATCCGCGAGAAACCGGCATCGAATATGAAGTGGCAAAGCGTGGTGAGTGGTATTACATCTATACCAACTATCAAGCGGTGAACTTCCGCTTGATGAAGGTACACCAAAGCGAACGTGACGATCGCAGCCAATGGCAAGATGTGATCGCGCCAAACGATAAGGTGCAGTTAGTTGATTTTACGCTATTTGATAACCACTTGGTCTACGAGCAGCGCGAAAATGGCTTGCCGCGTACTACGGTGCGCAACCTCACCACTGGGGAGGAATATCAGCTTAGGTTTAACGACTCGGCCTATGCGTCTTACCTGACCGGCAATGCGGAAATGGACAATTCTGCGGTGCGCGTGTATTACACCAGCTTAACCACGCCAGGCACCTATTACGAGTTTGACTTGGCGTCGGGCGAGCGTGAAATGCTCAAACAAAACCAAGTGCTGGGCGATTTCAACCCAGATAACTACCAATCCGAGCGGTTGATGATCACCGCACGCGATGGCGCGCAAGTGCCTGTGTCTTTGGTGTACCGTAAAGATCGCTTCAAAAAAGATGGCTCCAATCCACTCTATCAATACGGCTACGGCTCCTACGGCGCGACCATGGAGCCCATGTTCTCTACCACGCGTTTAAGCCTGCTAGATCGCGGTTTTGTCTTTGCTATAGCCCATATTCGTGGCTCTGAAATGCTAGGTCGCCCTTGGTATGACGATGGTAAAAAGCTTACCAAAAAGAATACCTTTAACGACTTTATTGATGTGACCAAAGCGCTGACTGCGCAAGGCTACGGCGATAAAGACAAGGTGTTTGCCGTCGGCGGCTCAGCAGGTGGCTTGTTAATGGGAGCGATCATCAACCAAGCGCCAGAGTTGTATCTAGGAGTGGCCGCGCATGTGCCGTTTGTCGATATCGTCACCACCATGTTGGATGAGTCGATTCCACTGACCACCAACGAGTATGACGAGTGGGGCAACCCGAATGACAGAACCTACTATGAGTACATGCTCAGCTATTCACCATATGACAACGTCACCGCGCAAGATTATCCCAACTTGTTGGTCACCACAGGCCTGCATGACTCACAAGTGCAGTACTTTGAACCAATGAAATGGGTCGCGAAACTACGTGAGTTCAAAACCGACAACCATACGTTGGTGTTTAAAACCGACATGGAAGCCGGCCACGGCGGTGCATCGGGGCGCTTTAAGCGCATCAAAGAAGATGCATTGGAATATGCTTTCTTCTTCGACTTGCTCGACAAACAGGGTAACTAAGTTGACGACTAAACGTCGAAGATCGAAAAAAGCGCCTCTATCGGCGCTTTTTTTATGCGGGATGAGACGCGATAAGCACGCTCACTGCAGGTAAAAAGTGGTCAGGTTTACTGATTGTTCTCCGCATCTTCGCGCTTGATCACTTTGTGGCCTTCTTCGGTCACGCCATTTTTCCAATAGCTGCTGATGTAGATAAACTCACGCTCGACGTCATGGTCATTGCGGAAATATTGGCGCAGCGCGCGCATACTTTCAAATTCACAGGCACACCACACGGACACTTGCCCTGCTAACCAAGGCTGTGCTTTTACCGTTTCGGCCAATGTCGGTGTGGTTAGCCAAATAATCTCCATGCCAGCGGGAGCGTCGAGTGGTTGGGCATCTTCCTCGGCATCGAGCTGAACCACCGCATAGCCTTTGGCATCGCGAGGCAAGGTTTTGATCTTGGCTGATAGCGCGGGCAACGCGGTCATATCGGCAACCATAAAGAACCAATCCGCATCTTGATTAATCGGCGCAATCGTCCCAGGGCCGGCAATGTTAATGGTATCACCTACTTGGGCATTCAGTGCCCAGCGCGCGGCAAAGCCACAGTCGGCTTGCTCGATTTGATGGCGAACCATATCCACTTCAATTTGCTGCTGGCTAGGCATAAAGCGGCGAATGGTATAAGTGCGCATCACAGGGCGCTCGCCTTCTGCTAATCCGCTCAGATCTGTGCTTCCCGCTTTATCAAACAGCAGCTTGATATAGCCGCCTTCACACTCCGCTGGGAAGCCCGCGAAGGCGTCGCTTTGTAAGGTCAAGCGTTGCATGTTAGGTGTGACGGTTTGGGTATCGATAACGTGAGTGAGGTGATAGTTTGGCTGTTTCATATTATCTAACTTAAAATCATTATCATTTACAACCATCATACCATCAGGATAGGGAATGTGTAAGTGCTTTACATTGGTTTACGCTTCTTCGCTGGGCAAGACCGTGAGAAATGGGTAAGATGACGGCACAATATTATTACTAAAAAACAATTAGATGGAGCAAAAATGAAGAAAGTCATACTCACGGGCGCGGTGGCGGTGCTGCTGTCGTTGAACGTCTCCGCCTCTGAGCTCAAGCCGATCATGAAAGAAATGAAAATGACCTTTAAAGAGGCGGCGAGCGCACAAAGTATCGAAGCCATGCAAGCGCCGGTTGCGAAACTAGAAACCTTGGTCGCGAAAGCCAAAGCAGGTAGCTACCCACCGGAAAAAGCAGAGACCTTCATGGAAGGGTTCGATAAATTGGCGGTGACCTTGGATAAGACTGATACGGCACTGAGCGAAGGCGATCTCGACCAAGCAAAACAAGGGATGCGCCAAATCGATGCCTTGCGTGAAGAGTACCACGACAAACGCAACCCAAGCATTTGGCAGCGTTTGTTCGGTTAATAGCCGAATAATAGGAATATAACGATAGCGAGTGCACGATGGCGACTCAAAAAACGATTTTGCGTTATCCCTCGCTGTCGGTGGCGTCTGCATTTGAGAAAGAGCAGGCGCTGATCCGCCGGATAGAGCAGGGCGAACTCAACGAGGCATTACTGCTTTGGCAGCCAAATGCGCAAACCTTGGTACTGCCGGCGGGCCAAAAATGGCCACAAACCCCTGAATTACGCCGCGCGTTATCAGCGTTAGGTTGGCAAGTACATAACCGCCAAACAGGCGGGGCGCCGGAGCCGCAACTGCCAGGGGTGATTAACGTGTCTTATCTGACGGTGTGGCCGGCTAACACGCCGTATCATATCCAGACGGCTTACCAGTATTTTTGCACCATTTTACAGTCTTTTTTCCATCAGTTAGGCATTGCAACGACGGTGGGCGACACGCCCGGTTCGTATTGTGATGGTGACTACAACCTCAATATTGCCGGCAAAAAAGTGGTGGGAACTGCCCAGCGTATCCTGCGTTTAGGCGCGGGCGCAGGCGATGCCAAACAAACGGTGATGCTGGCGCAAGCGTGTTTGCTGATTGATGCGGATTGCCAACATATTGTTGCCCCTGTATCGCTGTGTAATCAGCTTTGTGGTCACCCCGATCGCATTGAGGCCAAGGTGCATACTCCATTAGCCGCGCACCTAGATGAACTGCCGGCAACCGAGCAGCTGTTTCAGTTGCTGACGCAAGCGTTTGTGGCGCGCCCGCCACTCGTGGTGGGCAAGGCTTGAGGCCGACGCTAAATATAGTATGCTTAGCCGCAATCGTGCGTAAAACAAACCCCAAGGAGTGAGGAATGCGCGTCCATCTTGTTATTCACGAGGCGTTTGAAGGCCCAGGTGCCATTTTAGATTGGTGTGACGAGCGTGCCTATCATGTGACCACCAGTCATTCGTATCGGGGCGAGCCGTTGCCAGAAAGTGGTGAAGGCATTGATCTGCTGGTGGTCCTCGGCGGGCCGCAAAGTCCAGATACGCCACAGTCAGAGTGTCCGCATTTTGATAGTCAGCGCGAGCAAGCGTTGATTAAGCAGTGTATCGAGCAAGGCAGTGCGGTATTAGGGATTTGCCTCGGCGCGCAACTGATTGGTGAAGCCTTGGGCGCGCCGTATCAGAAAAGTCCTGAGCCCGAGATTGGCTACTTCCCCATCCAGTTAAGCGAAGATGGCCATATCGACGAGCACATTCCACACTTCGCGCCGCAAGAAATTGTGGGCCATTGGCACAATGATATGCCGGGGCTGACACCAAATAGTCGTGTACTGGCCAGTAGCGAAGGCTGTCCGCGACAGATCGTGAAGTACGGACCACGGGTGTATGGTTTTCAATGCCATCTTGAATTGACGCCGCTGGCGGTTGAAGGCTTACTGCACGCCGCCTATCCAGAGGGCGAGGCCGCTAACAAGCGCTTTATTCAAGACCCTGCCTCCATTCGCGCCTTTGATACGGCACCGATGAATGCGCACTTGTTTGCCTTTCTCGATAGCGTGCTAACCGACAACGATCTTGTCACTGAATGGCTGTTTTAAGCGACTGGGTTAGGAGCACGGTAATCGCAACTGTGCTCCGTCTTCGAGGCGCTATCGTCCGAGCGCCATCTATCTTGCGTTAGTGCAACATGCCTTCACACACGGTGGTGACATCGTCATCCAATAAACTCAACTCAATGGCTATCTTGATCGCCGCCACCACATCACCCACTGGCATGCTCGGGGCGCGGTGCTTACACGCTTGTGCTGGGCTGTAGGGAATATGGATAAAGCCGGCGCGTACCTCAGTATGATGAGCCAGCGCATGCATCAAGCCATAAAACACGTGATTACACACAAAGGTGCCCGCGGTGTAAGAAATACTGGCAGGGTGATGGGCTTCGTTTAACGCGTTCACTAAACGGTTGAGCGGCAAGGTAGAGAAATAGGCATTGGGCCCAGATGACACCACTGGCGTGCCATGTGGCTGCTTACCGGCGTTGTCGGGAATAGGCGCATCTTGATAATTGATCGCTACTTTCTCCAAGCTTATCTCAGCGCGACCACCGGCTTGGCCAAGAGCAATCACCATCACCGGACTGAGCGATTCCAACGCGCTGTGTAACGTCGATAAGCTGTCTTCAAAAGTGCAGGGCAGGCGCACGGCTTTGACGATGCACTCCTCATTAGGCTGCCAGCCTTCTAATGCTTTTGCCACTTGCCAAGACGGGTTGTCACTCTCACCGCCGAAGGGTTCAAATCCAGTGATCAATATCGTGTGCATCCAATGCCTCGCGTAAAAAAGCGGTAGAGCTTTACTCTACCGCAGGTTTACAAGCCAATCACGCACTGGTTGCGTTATTCAAACAGATAAAGATAATCCTCATAACCGGCCTCGGCCATTTTATCGACCGGCACAAAGCGCATCGCGGCTGAGTTCATGCAATAGCGCAAGCCGGTGGGGGCGGGGCCATCTTCAAACACATGGCCAAGGTGCGAATCGGCAACCTTGCTACGGACCTCGGTGCGCGTGTAGAACAGGGAGTTATCCGGCTTGGTAACCACATACTGCTCATTGATGGGCTGTGTGAAGCTCGGCCAGCCGGTACCGGATTTGTACTTATGGGTGGAGGAGAACAGCGGCTCACCCGAGACAATATCTACATAAATCCCGGCTTGCTTGTTGTCCCAATACGGGTTGCGGAACGCGGGTTCGGTACCGTCTTCTTGCGTGACTTCGTACTCAATGTCTGACAACATCGCGCGAATTTTTTCATCCGAGGGGCGCGAGTAGCGGGTGTTCGTTGCTGTCATCTCTTCCGCTTTTTGCGCATCAATCATTTCTCGCAAGGTGACCGGGTTGTCTTTGCGATCGTCACCAAAAATCTCGTCCAGATACTGGTCACGCCCTGAGGCATAGCGGTAGTAGCTATAGCGAATGCTGTGGTTTTTGTAGTAATCCTGATGATAGCTTTCTGCTGGCCAGAATTTCTCGAACGGGATCAGCTCGGTCTTCAGCGGCTTTTTGAACACGCCTAACGCTTCAATTTCCGCCATAAAATCCGCGGCAATTTGTTTTTGTGTTTCAGAGCGATAAAAGATCGCGGGACGATATTGCGGGCCACGGTCAACGAACGAGCCTTGGTCATCGGTGGGGTCGATATGACGGAAAAACTGATCGAGCACCTGTTCGTAATCCACGACTTTTGGATCATAGGTGACATCAATCACCTCAATGTGGCCACTGGTGCCGGACGAGACCTCTTTATAGGTGGGATTTTCAAGCTCACCGCCTGAGTAGCCAGACACCACATCAATCACGCCGTCGAGTTTTTCAAGATCAGATTCTGTACACCAAAAGCAGCCGCCAGCAAGAGTCGCTTTTTGGTAGCCTTGGTCTGTGGTGGCGGTATCTTTCACCGCCGCATAACTTGCTATCGATAGCAAACTGAACGCTGTAAACGCGATAGCGCGCCACATTGACTTGTGCTGTTTCATGATCGCCTCGTTATTGGGGTTGGTGAGGATAAAGACCTGCGCGCTAAGCAGAAACTTTCATCCTCTCCCACTTTTCTGTTGTTACAGATAACGTAGCGCAGAAAAGCTCTTAGCGATCACCTACCAAAGCAGCTGACCCAATATAGGCGCAAGCAACACAGTGACCATGCCCGCAATCATCATTACTACACTCGACACCACCCCTTCGGCATGGCCGATCTGATAGGCTTTAGCGGTGCCCGCTCCGTGTGCCGACGCCCCCAAACTTGCGCCGCGACCTAAGCGCGAGCGAATCGCAATCACGGTCAAAATACTTTCACCAATCGCCATGCCAATCACCCCAGTGAGAACCACAAACAGAGCGGTGAGATCGCTTTGCCCGCCAATCGCTTTGGTGGCTTCTACAGCAAACGGTGTGGTGATTGAACGCATCGCCAAACTGCGTTGTAGCAGCTCAGACAGCTCAAAAACCCGCGCTAGCACCACGGTACTGGTAATGGCGACCAGCACAGACACTGTGACGCCTATCGATAGCGACAACCAATGGCGGCGGATGAGCGCGCGGTTATCATACACGGGGATCGCAAACGCTACAGTCGCCGGGCCCAGCAGCCACAGCAGCCAGTACGATTGCGCCATGTAGTCTTGATACGGAATATTAAACCCAACCACCACCGCCACAATCAGCAAGGGCGCGAGCAACAATGGCATCACCAGAATGGAGGGGTGACGGCGATATAGCCATTTGCTCATGTAATAAAAGCCAAGGGTCATTAAAAAGCAGGTAATGCTTAATAACGAGGCGTGAAGCCAAGCAGGTAAAGACATCATGGCTTAGCACTCCGGTTTTAGATCAGGGTGGTGTGTATGGTGATGGTTACTGCGGCGGCGCGCCATTTTGACCTCAAAACGATACACTTTATCGACCACCCAAGCGGTTGATGCAATCACCATCGCGGTACTCAAAATCAGTACAACCATGATTTTACCGCCTTCTTGCAGCAATAAATCTTGGTAGTTGACCACCGCCACCACCGCAGGCACAAAAAACAGCAACATCTCGGCTAACAGCCACGCTGCCCCGCGACGTAACCAATCGGCACGGACAACTTTCAACATTAATGCGCCTAACAACAGCAACATACCGGTGAGGTTGGCCGGTAGTGGAATAGCAAAGGTTGTGACCAACCAATCAGACAAAAACCAAATGCCTGCTAAGACAAAGACTTGCAGTAAGGTAAGTAAGGCGTTTTTAATCAATTGCATCGAAAGCGTGCCAAGAATCTGTGAGATGGCTCATAGTTTACGTCTTGGCAGAGAGTGAATAAAGTGACTTTTTTTTATTTAAAATATGCCAAAATGACATGATTTGTTGAGCGATAAATCTGCGTTAGCGACGACCCAGTCCCGTGAGGAATCAGTTTTTCGTCATACATGCCTGGCAATAAAAGTGAAACTATGTTTTCATAAAGCTCCTTAAAAATAATTTATAGTTTCATTTTTATGGGCAGTCCGTCATGTTGTCTTTGATTTCTTTTTAATGTGAAACTATGATTTCATATACTGAGTTTTTATCTAGTTTTAATTTCATTATGGTGAAGTGTGATAAGGAATCGCCGCCCAAGCGCGGTGCCACCGTGTTCCCGCGGCAGATGAAAATATTGCATCAATTGGGTGAAAACATCTTATTGGCGATGAAACGTCGAGGGATCAGTCAAGATAGAATGCATCAGCGCACAGGGATCTCGAAACCAAYGCTACGAAAAATCACAAAAGGTGATCCGACAGTGTCGTTAGGCCATTATGTTAATGTGCTCGCCGTACTAGGTTTGTTAGACGATCTAGGTAAAGTCGCGCTCGATGATGAACTTGGTAGGAAACTGCAAGATATCGAGTTGTTGAAAACGAGACGATAGGGCATCAAACGAATGGAAATCTTTGTCTACGCTGATTGGATTGAAACTGAGCCGCCCTTGTTTATTGGGACACTGAGAGCATCGCGAATCCGTGGTAAAGAGCATTTCAGCTTTTGCTATGACAAGACCTGGCTTAAATCTAAGTATGCTTCTCAAATCGACCCTTGCCTTCATTTATATAGTGGCGAGCAGCACGCTGAAGATGACAAAAACTTCAAGATATTCTTGGATTCTTGCCCTGATCGATGGGGGCGCTTGCTGATGCAACGTCGAGAGGCTGTTATAGCCCGCATTGAGGGACGTAGAGCGAACACATTGTACGAAACCGACTATCTCCTCGGTGTTCATGACTCTTTTAGAATGGGCGCTTTAAGGTTTTGCACCGAGCATGGTGGCAATTTTCTTGACGACAATGACGATCTGGCGGCTCCAGCTATGACTTCACTCGCGGAGCTAGAATGTGCAGCGCAAGGCATCGAGGACAAACCCGACTTTGATAATCCTGACTACCTCAAATGGTTGAATATGCTTATCTCACCAGGGTCATCGTTGGGCGGAGCTAGGCCGAAAGCTTCTGTAAGAGATGTCGATGGTACTTTATGGCTGGCAAAGTTTCCAAGTCGGTATGACGATTATGATATTGGCCTGTGGGAATACTTGGTTTACCAAATGGCCTTGGACTCTGGGATCAATATGGCTGAATGTAAAGTGCAGGCCATTGGTTCAGACCACCATATTTTCCTGACTAAGCGATTTGATCGTACCGATGACGGCAGGAGACTGCAATTTACGTCAGCAATGACACAGCTTGAATATTTCGATGGCAATGATGATGGAGCGAGCTACTTAGAGTTAGCGGAATTTCTTATCCAGAATGGTTCTAATACGCGGGCGGACTTGGCACAGCTTTGGAGACGTATGCTGTTTAATATCATGGTTGCCAATAGTGACGATCACCTACGTAATCATGGCTTTATTTTTGACACGACAGGTTGGCGACTGTCACCCGCCTACGACATCAATTCAACACAACATGCCCACGGTCTGCACTTAAATATTGACGACAAAGATAACGCTTTAGATATTGACCTAGCGTTTGAGGTGGCAGAGTACTTTCAACTCGATGTGAAAACAGCTGACAAGATTTATCATCAAGTCGCCCAAGCCGTGTCAAAGTGGGAGAGCTTGGCAAAAGAAGCGGGTATCAAACGCGGTGAGCGAGACTTAATGAGAGACTGCTTCATGCTACCGAAAGTGTAACCTAGTGACGCATGGTAACAAGTGCCAGTTCCTCTGCTTTTTTCGCCATCAACTATGCCAAAATGGCATGGTTAACGATTAGCTTTTAAGGGCCGTTTATGGATATTCGTGCGTTGCGCTATTTTATTGCCTTGGTGGAAAAGCAGAGCTTTACTGCCGCGCAAAAAGTAGCCTAACGATGCTTGATTCCATAACATTTTCAGAATGATATGTGTATTTTAATGAATAGAATGATTTCTATTCTGCCTTGCTTTGCGCGTCAATCTGGATGTGGATAGGTTCTAAGGCTTGCTTATCTTTCACCCAGACAACATTAGTAAACTGATAAATCTCACCAGCCATTTTTATCATCAACGAGTGACTGTCTCTGGCGGTAATATCCACGTCTGGTGTGCCCGAGATTAAAAATGGTGTGGTTAATGGTGACTCGTTTGCACGAACGTAAAAGTGATAGCGAAAGGGAATAGTGGCGCCGCCAACATTATTGCGATACCCCACTACAGATACCGACTCAGAGACAGGCACATCTAGGACTTTTTTATCCAATGTGACCTGAGGCGTAAAGTGATTAATGGCGAAGTATGTAACTAATCCGCCAAGCACAATGAGGCTAATAGCCTTTGTTTTTCGCATACTCTATACCTAACTTGATTTGTTTTTGGTCATTTGGGTCATCGCCATAAGGAACATCACCTAAGCAGTTATTCCACTCGTCAAGAGACGTTCCTGCACGCATTTGCGCACACCCAGCAGCTCTTAATAAGATTGCTTCAGGGATACCTCCCGCATAACCTACAGCACCATAGTGAAAGTTGCCAAAGTCTTCGTAAGGGCCGATTTGCTTGTAATCCCAAGCGCCACCATTTCTGACTTGCTCATAAAACCAATAATAATCAATGGCGCCTACAAGTTTACCGAATTTGTTACGAATCATCTTCATATTCGCATCCACCGAGACTCCTTCAGGGCTAGCAGGATACTGTGCCATACGTGATCTCCTTAAATCACAAAAGATAAAAACTCTCAAAGCTATTCATAGCCACTATAAGTGTCCGGTTAGTAATATCATTTTTACTGCTATACAAACCGAAAGATAGTAGCAGATTGGTATTGGTTATTTAATAATATCTTCCCCTAATATGAAAAAATATAAAATTTATGAGATCATCACCCAATTATTCTTTTGTTAAATTTTTGTTGTGTTTTGGCATGCTTGATCTCATGATAGACGGAAAAGCTAGTCCTCAATGATTATAGCGGCTGTGCTATCGTATTATTCCTTGAAATAGATGAAATGCCCAACGTCTATAGGCTTTATGTTTTTCAATTTCATCGATTTCACTCCTCTGTATAACCATGCCAAAATGGCATGGTTAACGATTAGCTTTTAAGGGCCGTTTATGGATATTCGTGCGTTGCGCTATTTTGTTGCCTTAGTGGAACAGCAGAGCTTTACCGCCGCATCGGCGTCGTTGCATGTGACGCAACCGACAATCAGTAAAATGGTGCGTAACCTTGAGCAAGATGTGGGTCAGCCGTTGTTGCACCGAGAGGGAAGGCGGTTTTGGTTAACCGATGCTGGCGAGGTGGTGTATCAGCGTGCGCAGAGCATTATTGCTGAGTTCGAGCAGCTAAATACCGAACTCGACGATCTCAACCAATTAGCGCGCGGCCAGCTTAGATTGGGGATGCCACCGATGATAGGGCCGTTGTACGCCAACGTGTTGCGTGAATACCGCCAGCGATATCCGAACGTGGCGCTCAGTATTGTTGAATACGGGGGGCGGCGCACCGAACAAGCATTGATCAATGGCGAGATTGATGTGGCAATCACCATGCTCACCGACACCCAGCCCGAGTGCTTGCAAAGCTTACCCTTACAAACTCACCCCATCTATGCAGTGCTGCCCAACCAAGCCGTGTGGCGTGCGCAAAAAAGCCTGACATGGCAGGCCGTCAAAGACGAGCCGTTTTATCTATATAGCGCCGAATTTACCTTAAGCGATCGGATTATTGCCCGCTGTGAAGAGCATGGTTATCAACCCACCATTGCCGCGCGTAGCAGTCAGTGGGATTTTTTAGCCGCCTTGGTGAAAAGTGGTGCAGGAGTAGCGTTTCTGCCCGCGCCTCTATGCCAGCGCCTCAGCGCCAGCTTGGAAGACAGTGAATTATTGCTAGTGAAACCAATAAGCCCGGTGATTGAATGGCAACTCGGCTTAGTCTGGCACGGCGAGCGTTATGTCTCACGCACCGCCGAGGCCTGGATGCAGTTGTGCCAGTCGACAGAGGTGCATCGATAGACTCAGTGCTTTGAGCTACAACGCCTTGTAGTGCGCAATATGGTGGAGATCTTAAATTCGATGCATAGAGACGGCGTGATGTGGGATGAAAAAACTCGCTAGAATTTAGTGATTGAGGACATAGTTGATTGTTATACAACGCAATTCACACTAAATTGCCAGCTGCACACTTGAATTACATTATCTTATCCCTAACACTGCACATATTAGTTGGGCTGTTCTGTTTATCATTTGTCATTCCTTGCAAGCCAAGCACTAAATGATCTAGTATTCGCTGTAGAACAACATTGTTGAACAGAACATACGGCCTTTGGCGACTCCTCCCACCATACGGGATGTGACGACCCAGAGGCTTTTTCGTTTTATGAGGCTAAGATGTCCCGTCGTACTGTTGCAATTTTTGTTGATGCCGGTTTCTTTAATCGAATTTTTACATCGGCTGTTGATCCTGAAATGAAAATGGTTCCTGAAGATCTCGCAAAGAAAATGTGGCACTACTGGATAAAGCATGTCGACCGTAAAAATGGTGAAGACCTATACCGCATCTACTACTATGATTGCCCACCTCTAACGTTAAAAGCACACCATCCGATTACTAACAAACAGATTGATTTTTCAAAAAGCGACATCACTAAATATAAAAATGATCTACATGAGGCTTTAACGCATCAACCGTATGTAGCATGTCGTATGGGCCACCTAAGTACCTCTGATAAGGAATGGGGTTTCATTCGTAAAGATAAGGTACATAATTTCAATAAACTTATCCGTGGTGAGGTTGATCCCAAAGATATAGACCCAAATAAAGTTTCTCTCCGTCCTCGGCAAAAAGGGGTAGATATGAAGCTAGGTATCGATATTACTAGCGTAGTTTTAAAGAAACTCGCGAACAAGATAATTTTAATTTCAGGTGACAGTGACTTTGTCCCAGCAGCTAAATTAGCCAGAATAGAAGGTGCGCATTTCATCTTAGATGCAATGGGGCGCAAAGTAAAAGGCGATTTAGCGGAACATATAGATGGACTAAAAACCTTTATCTATCAAGTCACACCTCAAAAATAGCAGCGGTAGCGGTCAGCCCAATACGAATGTAAAGCGGTAGTCTCAATCAAAATAAATACGCTCCGTAGGTGATTGACAAATTGGAAGTCCATGTAGCTCGCGCCTTAGAAGCCCGCTAAGACTTCCATTGTGTTGTAAATTGTTCAAAATCTAGATTCTTCCACTCACTTTTCCATACCTTTAAGTAAGGAATATCAGAAGACGAAGGAGGTAGTTCTGTAACATCAATCTTAACAAGAGAAGGTAAAATTGCAGCATCCCCCATAAGTAACGCTTCACCTGTTTGAAGTGATGACAAGTTAGACGTTAAATTCCCAAAAGTATCGGGTAAAATTCTTCGGACATAATTCTGATCATCAGGGTTAGTTAAACGCATTGCAACGAAGTTACTACACTGAGAAAAAATGGTCTCTGATATTTCGGAAGGTCTTTGACTTGCTAGTAGAAGGGTAACTCCGTACTTACGCCCCTCTTTTGCAATTCTTTCTATTGAATTTTTTGATGCTTTAAATCTTGCTAAATCACTTTTAGGTACGTATTTGTGTGCCTCTTCAAGAACAAGCAAAATTGGAATGTCATGTTGCCTACCTCCTTTTGTGCTAGCGTATCTTTTATAGTTATAGCCAAGATCAAACAATATTCTCGATATCAGAGACACAGTAATACTAAGTACTTCAAATGGAATTCCGCTTAAATCTATAATTGTTACGTTTGCTTCCTGATTTTCTTTATAACCTAGGAATTGCTTTATCGTATTCTCGAATGAAATATCTTTAGAGGCTGTTCCAAAGAGGAAATTTAGACGATCTTGTTTATACTTAGATATAAATCTAGATACAAATTTATCTAGTGTACCGTCAGCATAATCACCTTTCGTTACGTTAGATGCTTTAGTTGGCCTAAATTCGTATAGTTTTGAAAAGTACATATTAAGCTTTTCTTCGTTGGACAGGTAAATACCAGATTCTGCTGTTGTTGAGCTATTTTCTACATCCCCTTCTTCACCCACGATCATATAGCGATCTACTGCCTTTGAATTCTTTGTTTCACTTTTAAGGTTAATGAGGCAATTTAAAACTTCTTCGATATCAAACTTTAGAGGACTATCATAAAATATCTTCTCTACATCTGGATTGTGTTTCTTTTTGTTTTGCGTAATAATACTTCTCAATACTGAAGATTGGTTGTAATTATTGTTATCACCAGAGTCTAGAAATAACTCTTCCAGTTCTTCACTATTTAGAAGCCAATAAGGCAAAACTATATCATCAACACTCAATTTATTAGATGAAGGGAATGCTGATGGGTATTCGGCATGTATATCAAATATTATTATATGTGAGTTGTTCAATCCTTCATATGGTTTGCTTTTTTGTGAAGTTGCTTTTTGCAAAATTGTAGCAATAGTATGTGACTTTCCTGAACCAGTAGAGCCGACAATTCCAATATGCTTATTAAAAAATTTATCTCCGTCAACGGGAACACGAACGCCACAATTATGTGATAGTTGGGAAAAATCGAATTTTTCTTTATCCGCCAATCCATAAGAATATATTTTTTCAATCTCACTTATTTTAGCAGGTTCCACTTTTTTAGGAGGTATCGCAATAGAATCCCCACCGCGAGAGAAAACTTCATTTTTGATTACACCTAGTGGACTTGCTTCAATTATATATTTTCTATCGCCATTATCCTTAACTTCAATAGCAAAGCTATCAATAACCGCTACTAATACCACATCATCACAATCTGCTATTCTAAGGTACGAACCGACTTTGAGATGCTCTTCTGCCAAACGAAAAGAGTTTAAGTCATCAACAGCCACTTTTACTTTGTCTGGGTATACCGAAATCACTTCGGCGTTAATCGAATCTGTCATTTTATTAAATCCCTTATATATCCTATATCTTCAATTCTAATCTTTACGTTTTTATGTTGATTGGTATCGAAGTAGGTCTGATCTTTATAGAATTGATAGATCTCCACTACAGAACTTGATTCATCAATCAACGTTTTTAAATCTTCAAGGGTATCAATAATTTTAAATTTTACCCTGTTCTCTGTAGAAGGTTCTGTGTAAAAATGTTGCGTGCAGAGTGTAGAGCCTTTAAACGGGTATGGGTCTAAAAAAACTGTGCCTTTCGAATAAATTCGGTTCTTAAGCTCAACGAGCTTGTCGGGGTTCAAACCATTAAGATAGATAGATGGACAAAATTTTGGCTTTTGCCTTTTAGATAATTTAGACCATTTATTTGCTAGGAGCCGAATAATTTCTTCAAGTTCCGTTAGTTTCTCATCATAATTACAGTCTATCAAAAAGAATCTATTAAGCGGCTCCATATTTAATCCATTTGATAGATGCTCTCTTTTTACAGATTTTATATATTTTTCACGGCCTTTCCTTTTTATAAACCATGCGTCAAATATTTCATCCTTCACACTTATACGTTTCAAAAAATCCGACTTGGTAATATATCGTTCGTGACGATTTTTCTTGATTGATAAATTCCTGATTATTTTAAGTGCCGCGTTGTAATGATATAGTTCAGCTTCTAATGGGGAAACATTTATAATGCTTGCTATTTCTTGGATGATTTTTTCATACTGCTCTTCGATTGATGGGGCTCGAATGTCTAGCGTTAACACACCCAAAAACTCCTCTAAGTCTCTGTCTGTTAGACTAAGCTCATTATGAACGAAATTAGTTGTTTTCTTGGTATTTCCATCAGCACCTTTATCAGTTTTGGTATAAGTTAAAWAGTTTCTCTTTAAATTTTCACATGTTAAAGGGGGCAATTTCTCATGCCCTGACTGATAGTGACCATACAAGTGATATTTAATATCTCCATGTCGATTGTCTGAAAAATGACGGAGCATGAGAGTAATTGGCTTTTTTATAACCGAGTGATTGTATTCGGTTTTAGCGTAATACTTGCATTGAATGGCATTAGTTTCATTTGCGTTAACAATATCAATGTCTTCAATACCCTCAATGCAGATAGAAGCATTCGCGTTTTCTTGTTGCAACAATGCTAGTATCGTTTTATCAAATTGATAGAAATATCCAGTTATTGTGTCAATTGCTTCTCTAGTAGACATTGATACTTTATCCTGAAAGATGGCTTCTAACGCACAATTAGAAGCGATAATTGGTATTAATAAGATCCTGAATTAAAAGAATTAACAGACTCGAAAGCCAAGATAATTCATTTTCCTCTTTGTTCAAAGGTACTAATCTAAAGCCGGATTCAATATTTTCGGCGTGCACAAGCTTGTTTCGAGCAAAATACGCATACTTAATACACAGAGTTGCTGCCAAGTGCGAATTATTTACTGTAGCTGTATTTGCATTTAGATGATCTACAACCTCATCATAAAACCCTTTCTCTTTAAGAAAGTCTTCTCTTACGGTAAGAGTGTCGTTAAAGATTTTTATTATTCTATGATCTTCATTGCGCAGGACAAAGAGCTTGAAAGATCGAGTTTGTTTGATTGTAGGAAAGTTATTGTGAATAAACTTTATCCAACGAGTATTAGCTCTGATATCTGGCTCCGTTAACTCTGAAACTTTTTCCAGAATCAAAGGGTAAGAGTCCGGATTATCGATTAGATCATTTCTGATAAAAAGATGGCAATCAAAGTCCTTAGTAGCATTTGCAGCCGCTTTGTAAATTGCGTTAAATGCTTTCCACTTATTTTCAAATATACCGAGCTTACTGTCGGTATGAAGAGATTTTATTAGATAGGTTAAACCAAAAAGAAAACCATGGGCTTTGCGGCTTTCCAAAAAAACCAATTTTAATGCATTCAARTCAATATTTTTCAGTGCGCATATTTTAGCCTGACTATTAACAACTTGTGTTATATCTTTTTTGTTTAATACTACTTCCTCAGAAGACTTCTTAGTTAGCCTCTTAATCTTTATTTTCTTAATTTGAGTTGGTTTTCTCGTTGCACAGTAGTAATACACAAGTGATTTTGTAATTTGACGATAAAGCGCACTTTGATGATTGAGAAAAACACCTTTTAAATCAACGGATCCAGAACGCTTAGCAATTATCTCAATTTTATTCTCTTTTATTGTCAGTTCATCACAATATGATTGAGATTGCGGATAAGGGATCTGTT
>NZ_MUFB01000032.1 GCF_001996005.1 Salinivibrio siamensis
GACGTCGGCAAACGTCGGATTGTCATCGCCATCGACATCACTGATCGTAATGGTGCCCGTGGCAGTTACTGCGGTATCGCCCACGTCACCTTCGGTCACTGAGCCGGTAAAGCTTCCAGTGACTTCAGGTGCGTCATCCGTCCCCGTAATGGTGATAACAATATCTTGCTGTGTGTTATCGCTTGCAGTGAGGGTGATGGTGTCCGTCACTTGATCACCGGCATCTAAATCCTGCACGCTGTCTTGATCAAGCGTATACGTCCAATCACCGTCTACTAGCTCCAACGAGCCGTAAGTGCCTGCCTGTGTGACGTCGGCAAAGGTCGGATTATCGCCGTCATCAACATCACTGATCGCAATAGTGCCCGTGGCAGTTACTGCGGTATCGCCCACGTCACCTTCGGTCACTGAGCCGGTAAAGCTACCGGTGACTTCAGGTAAGTCGTCGGTGCCGGTAATGGTGATAACAATATCTTGTTGTGTGTTATCGCTTGCGGTGAGGGTGATGGTGTCGGTCACCTGATCGCCGGCATCTAAATCCTGCACGGCAGACTGATCGAGGGTATAGGTCCAAGCGCCATCTACTAGTTCCAACGAGCCGTAAGTGCCTGCCTGTGTGACGNGACGTCGGCAAACGTCGGATTGTCATCGCCATCGACATCACTGATCGTAATGGTGCCCGTGGCAGTTACTGCGGTATCGCCCACGTCACCTTCGGTCACTGAGCCGGTAAAGCTTCCAGTGACTTCAGGTGCGTCATCCGTCCCCGTAATGGTGATAACAATATCTTGCTGTGTGTTATCGCTTGCAGTGAGGGTGATAGTGTCTGTCACCTCATCACCGGCATCTAAATCCTGCACGGCAGATTGATCGAGGGTGTAAGTCCAATTACCGTTCACCAGCTCTAGCGAACCGTAAGTGCCGCTCTCTGTGGTATCGGCAAAGGTCGGGTTATCGTCACTATCGACATCGCTGATCGCGATGGTGCCCGTGGCAGTTACTGCGGTATCGCCCACGTCACCTTCGGTCACTGAGCCAACAAAGCTACCGGTGACTTCAGGTAAGTCGTCGGTGCCCGTAATGGTGATGACGATATCTTGTTGTGTGTTATCGCTTGCGGTGAGCGTGATAGTGTCGGTCACCTCATCACCGGCATCCAAGTTCTGTACGGCAGACTGATCGAGGGTGTACGTCCAAGCACCATCTACTAGCTCCAACGAGCCATAAGTCCCCGCTTCTGTAGTATTCGCAAAGGTCGGATTATCGCCGTCATCAACATCACTGATCGCAATGGTGCCCGTGGCAGTTACTGCGGCATCGCCCACGTTGCCTTCGGTGACTGAGCCAACAAACTCACCACTCACTTCTGGCGCATCGTCGGTCCCCGTAATGGTGATGACAATATCTTGTTGTGTATTATCGCTTGCGGTGAGGGTGATAGTGTCCGTCACTTGATCACCGGCATCTAAATCCTGCACGGCAGACTGATCGAGGGTGTAGGTCCAGTTCTCACCGACCAGCTCTAGCGAACCGTAAGTCCCGGTTTCTGTGGTATCGGCAAAGGTTGGCGCGTCGTCACTATCGACATCACTGATCGCAATGGTGCCGGAGGCAGTCACCGCCGCATCACCTTCATTACCTTCGGTGACCGAGCCAACAAACTCACCACTGACTTCTGGCGCATCCTCGCTACCAGTAATAGTGATAACAATATCTTGTTGCGTGTTATCGCTCGCAGTGAGGGTAATGGTATCGGTGACTTGATCGCCGGCATCTAAATGCTGCACCGCAGATTGATCAAGGGTGTAAGTCCAGTTGCCGTTCACCAGCTCGAGCGAACCGTAAGTGCCGGTCTCTGTGGTATCGGCGAAGGTGGGTGCATCGTCACCGTCGATATCAGTGATCTCAATGGTACCGGTGGCAGTGACAGGCGCATCGCCCACATTGCCCTCGGTCACGGAACCGACAAAGCTACCGGTCACTTCTGGGGCATCCTCGCTACCAGTAATAGTGATGACAATGGCTTGTTCAGTGCCATCAGAGGCTGTCAGGGTAATGGTATCCGTCACCTGATCACCGGCATCTAAATCCTGCACGGCAGATTGATCGAGGGTGTAAGTCCAATTACCGTTCACCAGCTCTAGCGAACCGTAAGTGCCCGCTTCAGTGGTATCGGCAAAGGTCGGATTATCGCCGTCATCACCATCACTGATCGCAATGGTGCCCGTGGCAGTGACAGGGGCATCGCCCACGTCACCTTCGGTCACTGAGCCGGTAAAGCTTCCAGTGACTTCAGGTGCGTCATCCGTCCCCGTAATGGTGATAACAATAGCTTGCTGGGTGCCATCAGAGGCGGTGAGAGTAATGGTGTCCGTCACTTGATCGCCAGCATCTAAATCCTGCACGCTGTCTTGATCAAGCGTATACGTCCAATCACCGTCTACTAGCTCCAACGAGCCGTAAGTGCCTGCCTGCGTGACGTCGGCAAACGTCGGATTGTCGTCGCCATCCACATCACTGATCGCAATGGTACCGGTGGCAGTTGCTGCGGTATCGCCCACGTCACCTTCGGTCACTGAGCCAACAAACTCACCACTTACTTCAGGGGCATCCTCTGTCCCCGTAATCGTGATGACAATATCTTGCTGTGTGTTATCGCTTGCCGTGAGGGTGACGGTATCAGTGACTTGATCGCCGGCATCTAAATCCTGCACGGCAGACTGATCGAGGGTATAGGTCCAAGCGCTATCTACTAGTTCCAACGAGCCGTAAGTGCCTGCCTGTGTGACGTCGGCAAACGTCGGATTGTCATCGCCATCGACATCACTGATCGCAATGGTGCCGGTGGCAGTTACTGCGGTATCGCCCACGTCACCTTCGGTCACTGAGCCGGTAAAGCTTCCAGTGACTTCAGGTGCGTCATCCGTCCCCGTAATGGTGATGACGATATCTTGTTGTGTGTTATCGCTTGCGGTGAGGGTGATGGTGTCTGTCACCTCATCACCGGCATCCAAGTTCTGCACGGCAGATTGATCAAGCGTGTAAGTCCAGCTGCCGTTCACCAGGTCGAGTGAGCCATAGGTACCTGCCTGTGTGACGTCGGCAAAGGTTGGCGCGTCGTCACTATCGACATCACTGATCGCGATGGTGCCCGTGGCAGTGACAGGGGCATCGCCCACGTCACCTTCGGTCACTGAGCCGGTAAAGCTTCCAGTGACTTCAGGTGCGTCATCCGTCCCCGTAATGGTGATGACAATATCTTGTTGTGTGTTATCGCTTGCGGTGAGGGTGATGGTGTCGGTCACCTGATCGCCGGCGTCTAAACCTTGGACAATGCTACTGTTATTGTCGAGCGTATAAGTCCAGGAGCCATTCACCAGTGATAACTCACCATACTGACCCGACACATTGCTATCGGAAAAGCTTGGCGCATTGTTACCATCTGCATCCGAAATACTGAGAGATCCTGTCGCTTCTAAAATGCCGTCTTCGACCACGTCGCCAAGGGTTTGGCCGCTAATTACAGGGTCATCATTTGTGCCTGTGATAGTTATCGCGATCACTTGGCTGCTGCCGTCTGACGCGGTCACAGTGAAATTATCTGAAACCGCATCGCCCTCGCTAAGAGACTGCACCGCATCGCTGTCTGCGGTGTATGTCCAGTTGCCATTGGTGAAGACGAGCTCACCATACTGGCCGGATTGCGTGCTATCGATCCACGTTGGGTTATCGTCGGGGTCGGAAATTGACAAGGTTCCGGAAACGGAATCTCTGGCTATCAAACTTCCGTCAGAGCCATCGATTTCTCCCTCCGAGAGGGTGCCTGAGGTATCACCTGTGATGGATGCGGGATCGTCAATACGTTCCACTGCTGAGGTGAAGGTTTGAGAGGTGCTCGCTTCGCCGTCTGAGGCGGTGATTGTAAATGTCAGCGAGGCGATATCTAGTGCATCGTTATTGATTGCATCTACGCCTGCCTGAGTGAGAACAACATTATTACCCTGCAACTCGACATAGTTTTGTCCACCGTCAGTCAACGATAGGGTGAGGACATCGTCTTCTATATCCGTCGCCGTTACAGTGCCGACGGTATCGCCGGCCGCGACCGCATCCTCAGTGACCGATATGGCAGAAAATTGCAGCGTCGGAGCATCGTTGACGGGATTAACGGTGACCGTGATATCGGACGGGATTTCTGCTTGGCCATCGGAAACAATGACTGTGAGATCAAGATCGCCATTGAAATTGGGCGGTGGTGTGATGACGATATTACCAGACTCATCTTCGTCGATTTCGACATCTGGATTGCCACTGTTGATGGAAACAATGGTGAGGGTATCGCCGTCTGGATCGTTGATTTGCTGCAGTATTTGATTGGGCGTCAGCACCAGGGTTTGATCTTCGTCGGTACTGAAGGTGAGCGATTCGGCGCTCGGCGCTTCATTGGTATCTGCGGCAGGGAATACGGCGTCAGCACTTGCCAATCTTAGTGCGGTTAGAGCAAAAAGCTGTTCGTCGGTAATGCCACCATCGGGGTTGGTAATGCCCTCAGTTTGGAAACCCGCAATGATCTCGCCAATACGGCCGTTCGCTTCAATGATTGCCATGGCCGTGATCGCAGAACCTGAAGCCGCCGCACCGGCTGCGGTGGCGGCATCTTCAATTGCATTGGGATCTTCACCGCGTTGGATGGCTTCAATGATTTCAAGCACATCCTCAGGTAAATCTTGTACCAGCGTATCGTCTTCATCTTCGCCGACAAGCAAGGCAGATAAGGCGAGGTTGGCATCGACACCATTCTCAAGGCGCACTGAGGCAGGCTCGTTGCCCACCGCGGTGACGAGCTCTCCCGTCGAAACCGTTTGATTTGCCTCTATCTGACGCACTTGGCCATCAGGTTGAACGGCAGCAACCGTTCCTTGTGTCTCGGTGACTTGTGTCTCTGTCGCCATGCTGTCGGCTCTCCTCGGCAACTGCATCACGCCAACGTTTTGATTTATATTCAATTACGTCACTTTATCAACGCGCTGGACACAGTTTGGTGCACGATCGTTACATATTCCCTTTATAAATATAGTTAATAGTTGGCAGTGGCGTATAAAAATTGAGCGACTCAATTGAGAGGTAAGGAGAGAAAAAGCCCTTGCGTTGGCAAGGGCTGGGCTGTTTTAACAAAGTAAGGCTTAGAGCATTGGACGATGAAGGGTTAAGTACCGATTACGCCACCGTCTTCTTTGGTGATCATGATGACCGAAGAGCGAGGAATGGCGTCACCGCCTGCAGGGAAATGGGCGCCTGGGTGTTGTACACCCACAAACATAGTGCGTGAGTCGGGGGTAAAGGTCAGTCCCGTGATCTCACACGATGTTGGCCCGGTAAGGAAGCGACGAATTTCCCCCGTTTGCGTGTCGGCACACAGCATTTGGTTATTGCCCATGCCAGCGAAGTCTCCCTCGTTGGAGTAATCACCGTCGGTTTGAATCCAAAGACGACCGGCACGATCAAAGCCGATACCATCTGGGCTGTTAAACATGTTGTCTTTATTAATGTTATCGGTACCCGCCATCAATCCAGATTGCTTTTCAGGATGGCCGGCCATCACGAAAATGTCCCACTCAAAAGTAGGCTGAGTATGATCGCCTTGGGTCGGTGCCCAGCGAATAATATGGCCATACGGGTTTTTGGTGCGTGGGTTGGCCGCATTTAATGGTTGGCTGTCTTTCACGCCACGGTACTTGTTATTGGTGAGGGTGCAGAAGACATGCTTGTTGTCGGCGTGCACGGCGACCCACTCAGGACGATCCATGGTGGTTGCACCCACTTGCGTCGCGGCTTCGCGGGCAAAAATGAGCACGCTGGCTTGGTCGGGAAAGCCATTTTCTGGGGTCAGGCCATTTTTACCAAAGGTGAGCTCTAACCACTCCCCTTGACCTTTGAGCTCGTCGTCGCTGCCGGTAAATTTGGCGACATATAAGGTACCGTTCTCGAGCAAATCGCGATTAGCGCTACCTTTACTCGGATCGTATTTTCCCTCAGAGACAAATTTATATAGGTGCTCGCCACGTTCATCATCGCCCATATACACGACAACATGCCCATCATCATTGACCGTTAGCGCGGCATTTTCGTGCTTAAAGCGACCCAGTGCACTGCGCTTTTTCGGGGTTGAATTGGGGTCCATAGGGTCAATTTCGACCACCCAGCCGAAGCGGTGGGGCTCATTGGGGTGCTTGGCGACATCAAAGCGCTCGTCGTGCTTGTACCAATCGTATCCCCAATCGGTATCGCTGATGCCATAGCGCTGATAGGTTTTGCCCAAGGTGACGGTTTTTTCGCTAGCAAAATAGCCATTAAAGTTTTCTTCACAGGTCAGATAGGTGCCCCAAGGCGTTTCGCCGTTGGCACAATTGTTAAAAGTGCCGAGGATCATTTTACCCGACGGATCAGCCGCGGTTTTGAGCAGTGAATGGCCGGCGGCGGGACCTGTCATTGCCATTTCTGTATAAGCGGTAATACGACGGTTTAAGCGACCTTGCGGATTGATTGTCCAGCGACCATCGACTTTTTTGAGTTCAACCAAAGAGACGCCATGCGCCGCTTGCGATTTGCGCGCATCATCGGCTGAGATGTTTTCTCCACCGTGCGTAAACAAATACTCATCGTTGATATACTCGTTATTGACCGCGAGCAGGGCGCGATCATTGGCGAGCGGGAAAAATGTCATGCCATCGTTGTTGTCGCCAAACTGCTGAGCTTGCGCATCGGCATTGTTTTGTTGGGAAAAAGCAGGCGCATTAGTAAAGATAGGATCGCCCCAAGACACCAGTACGTCTGCCTTATAGCCAGCAGGTACCTTGACTGTATCAGCGGTTGAGGTTGGGATTGCGTCAAAGCCTATCAGTTCACTTTTGCTCATGCTGCCAGCCACTGCTTTGGCAACAGGGTTAGCGGCAAAAAAAGCGACCGTACTAGCGGCGCCCGCGCCTTGTAAAAAGCGGCGACGACTTACGGCGGCATCAATAAAGCGATTGAATTCGGGTTCTGCGTCCAGCGGACGTTGGTCAATATGCTTGCTCACGACAATTATTCCTTTCTGTTCGTTATCGTATTTATGATTTAGGTGATAGCGATGCGCCAAAAAGTGCATCGCAAAGCCGGTCGAAAGTGTGGCGAGGCAATATGAAAACGGGGTGACTGCTGGGTGACAGTCTTGGGACAGTGAAGGAAGCTGGTATCAAGATCACGTATTGGTTGGTACAGGCCAATTAGTGTTGGTCAAAGTAATCTTTGCGTCGGATGTATTTATCCATGTAATGATACGCGATGGGGCGTGCGAGCCAGCTAAATAAAACCCTGAGCACGCGAATCAGTGACGACGTGTCGGTATAGATTTTGTTCTCATGTAGCCATAGAAGCCGACCGACATGCCAATACAGAAAAGGAATCCCGGGTAAGAAGGTAATGATGTCGACATCACAACAGATACGATAAGTTTTGGTATGAAAGGGATAATGCCGCTTAAAACGCCACATACCAGCGGCAGGCTGACCAAAGGTGACGATGCGTTTAATAGCACTGCCCATTTGTGGTTGAAGCATCGCCGCGGCAATAACCGCCATCGCGCCGCCTGACGAATGACCAATAAAAGAGACTTTTTTGTTGGCCTGAACCAAAGGCGAGAGGGCGGAGCAGRGTTTATCGAGCACCGTATCGCCGTCTAAGGAAGCCATATCCGCCGCTTGTGCGACATCAGCAAACTGGCTCGTGGTCATAGCTTGGTAACGACGCTTGTGCTGTTGCCAGGGTAAACTTTTTTGTGTCAGTAAGTAGTGAAATCCCCAGTGTACGTAACAATAAGTGTTTGCCATGCGAATACGCTTAGGACCACAGGCACAATTTACTAGCCAGTCCCACAAGGTTTGCGAGCCGCGAAATACCACCACCACATCGTCGTCATCTCGCCAGAGTACACGAATAATACAGCGCCCCCAGCGGTCGTAAATATCACGTCGTCCATTCGGACTGAAGCCGTATTGCGTGTGATTAAAAAAGGTAGGATAAGAGGCGCGGCATAAAATGGCATACCGCTCGTATTGATACCGCTTTAATCGCTTCATGGTGAACCTTGTGTCATCGTCATGGGCCTAGGCTAGCGAATAAACGTGACGAAATAGCGAAAGCAGTGTGGGATGATCAATCAATAGACAAACTCGGATCTCGGCGCGTGCCTGGATGATTAATAATTGGTGAGAAAAGGCTCGAGGTGTGTATCGTAAGTCAGGGCTTGGATAGGGCCTCGGTGTGTGATCAAAAATTCAGCATTGGTACAGTTCCCGACACCGATAATGACTTGTACCAGCAAACGTAAATCCTTTAACCAACGTTGAGACTGCTCTTGGCTCCAATCGTCACGATACAGACTCATATGATATTCCACCCACCAGTAGGCGCCACGAATAAAGGCTTTCATCACTGATTCGGCAGCCAATATTTGCTCGGCGGTACCAGAGAAATCAAAATCAGGCGAAATGGGCTTGCCTTGTGTAAAAGCCACATAGTTACGGCAATGACGGAATAATGCGAGCTGAAGCCCTGCAGCGGAGTCGTAATGGGTAAGCGCCAAAGTGGTTACGGGGAGGTGTTTAATTGACCGACGGAATAACGCGGCAGTGCGCTTCCCGGGCATAAGGTGCTCAATGGCATAAAACAAATCTAAACTGATAAGCTGATTACGCAAAGCAACTCTTCTCTCTCTGATTCAACCGCATCATCCTGCCTGAAATGGCGTGTCGAGTATACAGCACTGTGGATTGAAATGAAGMAATAAACCTYMATYACTCAAGCCCATAACGYGCTTTYAGYTCAGTRAYCTTGGCWTKRTTATCGGCTAAAAATTGGTTAAATTCTTTAATCAGTTTTGGATAGTGAATTGTYGAAAGGTGACGAGTTCCTTTCACATGTGGGAGGGTATCATCAAACTTTACCGAGCCTTTTTTGAGGCCCATTTGGTCAAGATAAAACTGTGCGACGTCAATATTGGCGTAGCCGCCATCAACGCGACCACTGATTACCTTCATTAACAGCGAATCATATTGATAGCTTTCATCGACACGTATTTTTCCGGCGCTGATACGTGATTGATAAGGGTGGGGAGTGAATCCGGCTACCACACCGAGAAAACGGAATTCATCCAAAGGCCGGCCATAGTATTGGTCAATAACCATGACGCCATCCGTGTAGCTCACCACAGGATCACTGTATGTCACACTGACCTTTTTTTTAATGTCTGGGCTCCAATCTGGACTGTCTGGATATTTCAGATCGACAGCGCCCTCGACAAAGCGGTGGTAAAGGCGTCTTAGGGGAAGCGCTTTGTAGACGAAACGGTAGTGGTATTCATTGGCAAACATATCCAACAGCTCTCGGTTAAAGCCAGAATAGTTACGGTTAGAGTAGGCTGAATACGGGTAATACTGTGAAAAACTCTGTACGCCAACCACATACGTGGTCTTAGCGCTCACCGGCCATGCAACCGCTAGTGTTAACAGCAACGCCCACACTCTTTTCATCACTTACTTAACCTCTTATCAGTTCTGCCTCTATTCATTGTAGCCATTGCGTTTGAACCTGTCTTTGAGCCTTGTTCTGTTATTTTACAACACCCACTTTCATCCTCTTTTTTCTTCCGACGCTTCCGTGTTGAGAAATCATTCGGTTATCGGTCACATTTTGCCCGAAAAAATTTGAATGAACATTCGGTATGTTTTATTTTTTCATCTGGACTTTCACTTTTGATCAAAAAACGATGAACAAAAACGAAATTGCGTCGCGTGCTATGCGCCAACACATTCTTTCGACAACGCTAGAAATCGTTGGAAATGAGGGGCTTGCTGCATTAACGGCGACAAAACTAGGGAAGAAAGCCGGAATCAGCAAAGGGGCGCTGTATCATCATTTTGACAATCTTGATGCCGTCAAATATGCAGCGGTTGATGAATTAATCTCTATGTTTCTTGCCGTGGCCGAGCMTGCAAATTTTGATGATTTTGAGAGTTATCTCGAAGTGACAGGGGATACCTTGTACCTCACCATGCAATGTGAGCCTTATGCGATGAAAGCGATGTATAGCTTTACAACCCAAGCCTTATTTGATGAACAGTTTAGGGTGGCTATTCAGCGCTTTTCTCAACATGGTTTAACGGAATACACGCGTGCGATTGAGTATTTTTATCAGGGGAAGATTCCGCAGCATCAGATTGATACGGCAATTCGTGTCGTGGATGCCTTTTTCCTTGGTGCTGGTTTGCAAAGTTATGTACTGCAGGGGGATGATAGATTTCGTCAAAACTGGGCGTTATTTTCGCAAATGCTACTCACGCAACTGGGTGAGCGATAAGGCGCCATGATGACATGGCGCTTAGTTATTGTGCTTAGATTAGCTCTGCGTTGTGGTAGACATTTTGGACGTCGTCGCAGTCGTTAAGCATATCGAGGAACTTTTCAAAACGTTCAACATCCTCGCCGCTGACCTGAGTGTCGATTTGAGGCACAAAGGTGATCTCTTCAAGATCAATCGGCGTGTCGCCAAGATAGTCACTTAGCGCATTTTTCACTTTGAAAAACTCTGTGTGAGGGGCAAAAATTGTAATGATACCCTCGTCTGCTTCGATGTCTGACACATCCACATCAGCCATGACCAAGGCTTCAAGCGTGCCTTCCTCATCATCTCCTTTAAACTGGAAAACAGCTTGGTGCTCAAACATATGAGACACCGCACCGGGCGTGCCAATTTTCGCATCGTTTTTCACAAAGCACTGGCGTACGTCCATATAAGTACGGCTGTTATTATCCGTTAAGCAATCAACAATCACCGCGCAGCTGCCAGGCCCAAAGCCTTCATAACGCGCCACTTCATAGTTTTCGCCACCTGTGCCATTGGCTTTATCAAGCGCTTTGTCGATCACATGACCTGGAACCTGATCTTTTTTCGCTTTCTCAATCAAACGACGCAGTGATAGATTGCTCTCAGGATCGGAGCCGCCATTTTTAGCACATACGTAAATCTCTTTACCGTACTTTGAATAAACCTTAATTTTCGCGCCCTGGGTTTTCGCCATTGACGCTTTACGAACTTCAAAACTTCGTCCCATTCGGAATCTCTCTTAATAACGCTTACGCAGAAACGGGTTGATTCTACCAAGAGAGTGATCCTTTGCACCAGTAAATGCACTGACCTTGAACAAAGTCAGTGCGATTAGTACTCAGAGCACGGTATGCCGCTTAATTAGGCTTGTTGGCACTGAAATTTTTGTGTGTGACCTTTTAGTGTATGAGAGAGTTCGCTGAGGTTGTGTGTGGCTTGCGTGATTTGGTCCATGGCTTGACGGTTTTCACCGGTCATGGTGTTAATGTCTTCTAAGTTCTGATTGATTTCAGTTGCCACGAGAGACTGCTCTTCTGAGGCACTGGCCATTTGCATCGCCATGTCTGCAATTTCGTCCACGGCGTTCACCGCTTGTTTGAGCGATGATAAGCTTGCTTCTGCGCGTTCCGACACATAATTGGCGGTCGTCGCACTCTCTGAGATAGCCTGCGTCGTGGTGTTAGAATTGTGTTGAAGATTTTCAATTAGCTGTGTGATTTCGCTAGTGGCTTGTTGCGTGCTTTGTGACAGCGTTCGCACCTCGTCGGCGACGACCGCAAAGCCGCGACCCTGCTCACCCGCGCGTGCCGCTTCAATGGCAGCGTTCAATGCTAACAAGTTGGTTTGATCTGCAATTTGGCCAATAGTTTGCAATATGCTGGAGATATCCTCAGCGCTTTGCCCGAGCGCATCGGTTTTTTCTTTGGCGTGATTGAGACGCGTGACAAGACCTTGCATCGCATCGACAGATTCGGTCACTTGTTGGTCTCCGCTATGGATAAGTGAACGCGCCTTTTCGGTGGCATCCGCTGTCGAGGCGGAGCTGGAGGAAGTTTGATTGGCAGTCGCCGTCATCTCTTCCATTGCTGCCGCCACTTGTTCTGTTCGTGCGTTTTGCGCTTCAAAATTAGTGAGCGTTTGCACACTTGACGAGGACAGCTGCTCAGCGGCAGCAGCTTGCTGGTTAGTGGCACCAATAATGTCACACACCATGGTCGTGAGGTTTGTTGCCATCGCACGCATGGAGCGGTAGATCCCTGTTGCTTTAGGGCTAGCGTCAAAGCTTACTCTTAGATCGCCGTCGGCAATCGTTTGTACTATCTTGGCCATCTCAGCCGGTTCGCCACCTATCGGGCGGGTAATCGAACGTGTTAACAGAATGGCAGTGACTGCGATCATGGCCACCGCAATTACCAACACGGTGACGATGAGTCCTTGTAGTTCGTTGAGTGCTGCAAACGCCTCTTTGACGTCCATTTCCGCAATGATTGCCCAGCTGAGTCCACTGACGGTTAGCGGTGCGTAGGCAGAGAGCACGGGGTTACCGTTGTAATCGTTAATGACATCAATGCCTGTTTCGCCTTGCATCGCACGCTCAACGGCAAGCGTCTCAACGCGACCTTGTGCGGGGTGCATAAATGAGGCGAAGACCGATCGATGCTCGGCATCTAAGAAGGAGTCTGATCGCATCAAGTTATCAGGGCCAACGAGATAGGTTTCGCCTGTGTTTCCCAGTCCATCTCGCTCTGCCATAATGGCACTGAGCTTATCTATCGGGAATTGATAGGCGAGCACGCCAATCACGCTACCGTTGTGATAAATCGGCGATGCCATAAACCCTGCCGGCGCGTTGTTCGAGGCTGTGTAGGGCGAAAAGTCAATAATCACGGTATCGCCATCCGCTAAGGTTTTCGCTTGACGGAAAGCGTCGGCCAGGCCAGAGGTATTAAACAGACCTGTTGTTAGCGACGTGCCGAAATCAAGTTCTTTGGAGGCGGAGTAAAGGATGTGTCCTTGGCTTGCTTCGATCATAAAGATGTCGTAGTAGCCAAACTTTTCCTGAACATCACGTAGATAGGGATGGATGGCTTGGTGAGCTTGATCGTACTGAGGTAATTGGCCACTGGTTTGGTATGCGCCTTTTTCTCCCATGGGATAAAGGTTGTCGACTAAGTAGGCTTGTTGTAGCGCCACTACTTGTGGCGTTAGGTTGTTCACCAAATCTCTCGCCTTGGGGAGTGATTCTGTGCTGATCTCATCAAGTGGGTCAATGAGGTGACGCTGATAATAGCTGGTCAGTTGTGAACGTGTTTGGGCGGTACGAGAAGGAAGTGTGTCCATGGCATCAATCATGCTGGCCATGGCGTTGGACACGGAAGGGGTTTCCGCGGTGGTAATTATCTGCCCTTCATCGGTTTGGAAATAGCGTGTGACCGCTGATTTTTTTACCTCTCTCAACGCTTCAAGCTGACTAAACGTTTGATGCTCGAGTGACGACGAGGCGGTATGAAGAGAAAGCAAGCTAATGATTAACGCGGGGAGGCAACCCACACCCAGTAAGCTGACTAGCATTTTATATTTGAGCTTCATGATCTCACCTCAACGCCACATTGGCTAAAAAACAAGCAGTCTGTTGAGTAAGGATAGAAGCTTTTGGCAAGAGTGCATGGAAATCTAGTCTTTTTGTCTCCTGCTTACGAATAAAAGCCCCGCATTCGGCAGGGCTGTATTAAGGCTACTCTTGGCTTAAATGGCTGGCATAGAGCTTGGGCCTGCGGTGTTTCAAATTCGTTACCGAACCTCGTTCATGCAGCATTTTGAGCTTGTCTAAATCGACGTCTGCAAAAATCATCATCTCGGTATTGGCATTGGCTTCCGCGAGTGTCGCATCGTGCGGAAAATAGACATCCGAGGGTGAAAATACCGCAGACTCAGCGTACTGGATGTCCACATTATCTACCCGAGGAAGGTTGCCCACGCTGCCGCCGATCGCGACATAACACTCGTTTTCAATCGCTCGTGCTTGGGCACAAAGGCGCACGCGTAAATAACCGTTCTTGGTATCGGTCCAAAAGGGCACGAATAGGATCTGTACACCTTGCTCAGCAAGAATACGCCCCAATTCAGGAAACTCGGCGTCATAGCAGGTGAGAATACCAACCCGGCCCGCATCGGTTTCAATGACTTTGACCGTATCCCCGCCATCGATCACCCAGTCACGTTGTTCGTGAGGCGTAATATGGATTTTGTATTGCTCATCAATGCTACCGTCGCGGTGCATTAAATAGGAGACGTTATACAGTTTGCTATTTTCCAACACGGGCATACTGCCAGCGATAATATTGATGTTGTAGGTGACGGCCAATTGCGAAAAACGTTGCTTAATCGCCTGGGTAAATTCACTGAGAAAGCGAATTGCCTCGACGGAGCGCTTATCAGGTGCAAGCCCCATCAATGGTGCACAGAAAAACTCGGGAAAGAGCGCGAAATCTGACTGGTAGTTGGCTAAGGATGAGACAAAGAATTCGGCCTGATTCAAAAGATCATCCACTGAGAGCACATGACGCATCTGCCATTGCACGACCCCGAGGCGGACGATGGTTTTTTCAATATCATGCACGGAGGATGCATCTTCTTCATAGAAGAAGTTATCCCACTCCAACAGTGTGGCATAGCCCGCCGACTTATCGTCTTCGGGCAAATAGCGATTCATCAAACGCTTAACATCAAAGTCATTAGATAGCTGGAAAGAAAGGATCGGGTCGTGAATCTCTTTTCTTCTGACTTTATTAATATAATCCGTCACCGAAACATCATTGTGTTTGTGATAACCAGGTATACGGCCGCCGGCGAGGATCGCTTTTAGGTTCAGCGCCTGACACAGATCTTTTCTCGCTTCGTAAAGTCGACGGCCAAGGCGATGGCCACGATAATCAGGGTGTACAAACACGTCGAGGCCATACAGTGCATCCCCTTTTGAGTCGTGGAATACCACACCGTCATCCGTGATAATGTCGGCATAGGTATGCGGAAGTGAAAAGCGGTTGTAGGATACTTTTAGCGTTAACGCGGCGGCGACGATTTTTCCATTATCTTCAATGCATATCTGGCCATCCGGGAAAGCGGTGACCAGTTGCATGATCGTGCTCTTAGGCCAAGCACCGCCGACATCCGGGAAGACGAGATCCATCAACTCTGCTAAGGGTTGATAGTCGCTGACTTCAATGACACGCAGATTCAGTAGCGTGGCGGTGTTCTCATCCATTACACGTTCTCCTATTACGGGCTGAACGCCTATTATGACAAAGATTGACGCTCGAGATAACGTTTAGGCAGAGAAGGATTATCAGTTTCTTGGCTGATGGGCGATTGGTTGGATGTTGGTGACACACTGGAGGGCGCATCACGATGTTCAGTTAACGCAAATTCTACACGGTTTCGCCCGCGGGCCTTGGCTTCATATAAAGCCGTATCTGCGCACTCAAATAACTGGTTCATCGCAACATATTGCATTTGGCGCTTGATGCCGACGCCGATACTCACCGTAAACTGGATGTGATGGCCATGTTCGGTCGTCACCTGGCATGCCTCGATTTGTCGTTTCAGCTGTAGCGCTATTTCTTGTACGCGACGCACAGACTGGCCACTGAGTAGCAAAATAAATTCTTCACCTCCCGTTCTGGCGCAAAACGCCCCTTCTTGTTGGGTGATCCGTTCTAAGTGTTGGCTGAAAGCGACCAATACCTGATCGCCAGCAAGGTGACCATATACATCATTAATACTTTTGAAGTTATCCAAATCAGCAAGGATAAGGGCATTCGGCTGGTTAGAAAGGAGACACTGTGCGGATTGCGTCATAAAGGCGCGTCGATTCGGAAGCTGTGTCAGAGTGTCACGGAGTGCAAGTTGACAAAGTGTGTACTCCAGTCGCTCAAAACAAAGGTAAATGAAGGTCATAAACTTGACGAACTCGGCCATTAAGATCAAGTAATACACGGCGATATAACGTTGAGATAGGCCGGTGTTTTCCATCGGTGTGTCAAAGGCGAAGTAGGCACGAAGTCCATAAAGTATCAGTAAGAGGAAGAGCACGGATGCATAGAGAGTAAAACCTATCCGCTTTCTCTCTGGACTCTCAACAATGAGTTTTAAAACCGCAAGGTGCATTGCCACGTAGAACGCACAGTACCAAGTAATACGGAGCGCAAGCGGAATATGATTGGCAAGAATCAGTGTATAAACCCCTACACCCAAGAGTGCTGCCAGCGAAGCCGTCCGCCACGACGAGGACGTGCCCACGAAGGATTGCGTGCCTAACCACACCAGAATATGAGAGCAGATCGCGGCTGTGGTGCCAATCCAGACGAGCCCCGACGTTTCGGTGACATTGCCAATGTTATACACCGACGTGCCCGTTGAGATCAGCAGACAAGCCAGTCCCCAAAGCTTGATATCTTTGTGCTGATTAAACTGCCACCCAATCAACAAAACGCCAATGGTGAGTAGCCAGAACACACTGATGTAAGCCAGAGTCAGTGTGGGAAGGTGAAGATTAAACACGTGACCGAATCCATCCGATAAAGGCAAGGGCGTTAGACGCCACCAACGAACCAAAGTCAGTTATACGACTGACAGCGGTATAATATATCAGACAACTGTCTGACTTTTTATCGCTCAACGTCTGGTTCGTCGGTTTTTTACCCAGCTAAGTGGATGGATTACAACGACTGTTGGGTAAAAAGCCAGACTGCGAGTGCCGCAAAAACCAATGCCATGATTTTATGCTGATACATTTGGACACGGGTATTGGTGAGCATTGCACTGCCAAGCTTGCCGACTATTGCCACTAAAAGCAGATTAAACGCGAGCCCTAATAGGTTGAGGAGAAGACCAAGCGTTAGTAATTGCGTGCTGGACGAGGCTTGAATTTGATGCGAGATAAACTGCGGTAAAAACAACACAAAAAACAGTAACGCCTTTGGGTTCAATAGGTTGGTCATGACCGCGCGTTTATAGAGGTATTTGCCCATGCCTTGATGATGCGCGAGCTCGGCGCTGTCTGTTGGACGGGCGCGCCACGTATCGACACTCATTTTGAGTAAATACGCTGCCCCCACGTATTGCAGAATGGTTAAGGCCGTTGGCGACATCGCAATCATGGCCGATACGCCGGTTGCGGCTAACACGGTAAGGATCAATCCTGACGTTGCATTACCCAAACTTGCGGCCATACCAACCCGTCTGCCATAGCTGAGACTTGCGCTCACGATTAGCAACATATCCGGTCCGGGCACCAGCAAAAGTGCGACAACCGCGGTTAAATAAACGGGGAGCATATTGGGGTCGATCATAAAGGCACTACAGCTATCAAGATAAAGTGCGGAATTTTACCTTTTAGTTAGACTTTATCAACATTGATAAGTGATTAAGTTGGTTTTTAATCGCAAGGAAGGGGTTTAGGCTAGCTTATAAAACTAAAAAACCCCCTTAGGTAAGGGGGTATGGTTTTTCGCTTGTCATATGCACCAGGGTCTTAAGCGGCCCGAATGGTTGGCTTAGGCGTAGGCTCTTCGATAAAACAAGCGTGTAGGGCGCAGATCGACGCGTGGTAGAACTTATCAAGTACTACGTATTGCACGTCCACATCGCGCATCGACGAGTGAGCTGCTTTAGGGTTTATTTCTGCGTCAAGCAACGCCAGCATACCCTTGCTCATGGTTTGGTTTGAGTCGATACGACTACCAATGACAGAAATCAGTGCGACCATTTCACCCGTGATCTTCGCTTTCGGGTAGAGCTTCTCAACACGATTAATCACCTTATCTTGACTGGCTGTCTTGCCGTCTAAGTAGTAGGTAATTGAGTTGGCATTCATCTCTTTACTGATGAGCTGCACGTTCTCTTCGCGAATGATTTCCATCACGTCATAGCTGACCTGATCAACATGCCCAACCATTGATTGGTCAAAGATGTGGAGAGCTAGCACCTTATCTCGACCGGCGATGATCTCGATCTCTTTGTCTTTTGGACGATATTTGTGAGAGATCACCGTACCCGCGTGCTCAGGCTCGAAGGTGTTTTTCACGACCAATTCGATACCCACAGCGCGCATACCAGAGGCTGCATTCGGGTGGATGGCTTCCATCCCTAAGTTAGCAAGCTGGTCAGCCACATCGTAGTTACTGAGGCCCATTGGCTGTACACGCTCTGGACCTACAATGCGAGGGTCGGCACTGCTTAGGTGATATTCTTTGTGGATCACCGCGCTACTTGCTTTGGTTAACACGGCAATCCGGCTGAATGTCATTTCACTGTAACCACGGTCATAGGTCTTCATCAGACCTTCATCACAATAGACGTAGCCGGTAACGATGGGCAGCTCAGTACTGAAGTCAATGTCTTCCATAGCATTGGCGATCACCGTGTTGAGGTCGCCTTTGCCTTCATCGGGGTTATCCCAACCAGAGAGGTCAACAAATCGTGAGTTAATTCCCACACTTTCGAGCAGTAGCGTTGAGTTGTGCGCACTGTGCGCCTCGCCGATAGAGGAGAGGAACTCACGAATTTGTGGTAGATAGCTTTCCAGAGAAAACTGCCCATAGTTACAGGTTTCGAGTATACCTTCGATACAGCTATGTGCTTTTTCCATGCGTTGGCGGATAAAGTTATCAGCACGCTCACGGTATACAGGATCGGGGAACATATTGCTGTTAATGAGCAGCATACGTTGCTCTAACTCGTCCATCGCATCACGCCATTTAGGGTTATTTGCCGCGAGAAGGCGATAAATGCCGGGCTTACCCGAACGCTTACATTCCAGCAGTGCATCCGTGATGCCAGCGTAAGCAGAAACGACAAAAATGCGGTTGTACGGGTTTGACGGGTACAAAAAGATATTATCCATGACAGCGTCGTAGGCTGACATCGACGTACCGCCGATCTTTTCAACGGTATGATTCATGTGAGCTCCTTGTGGGCTTTTATGAATTAGGGAGTCGATTGGGTTTACAGGGGCAGCATCCGGCTGCCCCATGACGGTTAATCGACTAATGGATAAACACCGTTCTCATCGTGCGTTTCCTGCCCAGTAATAGGTGGGTTGAACACACAGGCCATGACCATATCAACACCTTTGTTAGCACGAAGCTGGTGTTCGTCATGTTTGTCTAGGATATACAGTGTGCCAGGTTTAATAGGATAAACCTTGCCGTCATCCGTGGTTTCAATTTCACCTTCACCTGACATGCAATACACAGACTCTAAGTGGTTCTGGTAGTGAATGTGCGTGTCAGTGTTGGCATAGATGGTGGTAATATGGAAAGAAAATCCCATATTATCATCGCGTAGCAGCATGCGTACGCTTTCCCAGTTTTCAGCCACCACACGGCGTTCAGTTTTCTGGCATTCTTCTAATGTACGAACAATCATGTTTATTCCTTCAACGTCTCTTCGTTAAGCGGGGATCGCCGTCTTCGCGATTACGATGCTTTCTTGAGCTTCTGTTTTTTATACTGCTCAACAGACTTAACGAAGATCTGCAGGCCTTTTTCCATCTCTGCTTCACTGACTGTCAGTGGCGAGAAGAATTTGATGACTTCATCATCTGGACCCGCGGTCTCGATAATCATGCCATTGTCAAAACACAGGCTGGAGATCTCATCTGAAATATCACCATTTTGGCACGCAATGCCTTGCATCAAACCGCGGCCTTTGATGGTCTCAAAAAGATCACCGTGCTTGTTAAGCATCTCTTGCAACACTTTGTTCAATTGATCGGCACGTTCTTGAATATGCGTTTGGAATTGATCATCACGCCAGTATGTGTCAATCGCTTCCGCGGCAGTCACAAACGCGTGGTTGTTACCACGGAATGTACCGTTGTGCTCACCCGGTGCCCATTGATCCAGCTCAGGTTTTAGTAGGACCACAGCCATTGGCAGGCCATAACCACCAATTGATTTGGACAGCGTCACAATATCGGGCTTAATGCCTGACGGCTCAAAGCTGAAGAACGTACCCGTACGGCCACAACCAGCCTGGATGTCATCTACGATCATCAAGATATCGTGTGCCTTACAAATGTCTTGCAGGCGCTGCAACCACTCATTAGAGGCTGCGTTTAGGCCACCTTCGCCTTGGACGACTTCAAGAAGCACGGCAGCAGGTTTATCACCGCCTGTTAGACCACTTGATGCGTCATTAAGCATGGTTTCGAACAAAGTTAAACCATCAACGTCTGCATAGCCATCATACGGAAGACGTGTCACAGCGTTGTTGACAGGGATGCCGCCACCACCGCGGTGATGATGATTACCCGTCACTGCCAATGCACCATATGTACAGCCGTGGAAGCCGTTGGTGAAAGACACAATATTTGCGCGGCCTGTTACTTTACGAGCAAGCTTCATTGCCGCTTCAACTGCGTTGGTGCCTGTTGGACCAGTGAATTGGAACTTATAGTCCAACTCACGCGGTGCCAAGATGTGCTCTTTAAATACTTCGAGAAAGCGTGCTTTTGCACCTGTGTACATATCCAGGCCGTGTGTAATGCCATCTTTCTCGATGTACTCGATCAGTGCTTTTTTCAACGTTGGGTTGTTATGCCCGTAGTTGAGCGAGCCGGCGCCAGCAAGAAAATCGAGGTAGCGCTTGCCGTCTACGCCCGTGATCCAGCAACCCTTAGCGCTTTCAAACACAACGGGGAAGTTGTTGGCGTAACATTGAACATTTGACTCCTGCGATTTAAAGATATCCATAACTCATCCTGTTATTTTTTGAGTGGAATTCGGAAAAGGTATTCGGTGTCATGTTCACCGTTGAAATGCTCCTGTTCGTCGAGGAACACGGAGCGCTGACCACCTGTACCGTAGAGGCGGTCTACCTTTTTAAACAGCGCCCAAGATCCGGCGTTGTCTTCTGTGATTGTGGTTTCGATGAAGCGAATATTGCTTGAGACTTTACGTGCCATCAGCGCTTCGATCATCGAGAGGGCAAGCCCTTCACCACGTGCTTTGGGTGACACTGCAACCTGCCAGACAAAAAACGTGTCTGGCTGCTCAGGGCGAATGTAGCCCGAGATAAAGCCTTGTACATCACCCTCTCGCTCTGCAACGACACAGGTCTCTTTAAAGTGTGTCGCCTGTAGGAAGTTGCAATAAGCGGAGTTCACATCCAACGGTGGGCACTGCGTGATTAATCGATAGATGTTGCCGCCATCCTTGATGGCTGGCTTACGAAACACAAACTTCGTGTTGGTCTGGGTCTGTTTACGGTCACGTACCTCGGATTCAAGTACTGCCGTGTCTGTCGTTTTTGATCGCCACATAATTGTTTTGTGCTCTAACGAATTCGTTTTATATAATAGGCGATGAATTTGGTTTATCAACCCCAGATTTTACTGTTGGACTTGTCATCTATAATTAAGTTTATGAAATATATGAATTTATTTATTGTTAAATTTTTTGTGAAAGTAAGTGTTTTGAGGAGTAACATTTACTGGCCTAAAGGTGTGGGCAGGTTCCCACATCGAGGGGATGGGCGGAAGGTATGCCTGACGGCCCTAGAAAGGCCGTCTTGGAAGACAATGTAGGTACACTCTCACGTATTAGGGACCTTGCAGTAAAAAATCGCGATACTGAGTATCTTCACGAACGACATGGTGAATCCACCAATAACGCAAAAACTTAAAGAATTCAGAGCGATATAGCTCTGGGTCGGCTTGGCACTGTAGCAGCACATATTGCGCTTGCCGAGCGAGGCGTTGATGAATCGCAGCATGCTCTTTGTATTTGGGGTAGGTGCGTGCTTCGAGAATATCTTCCTCTAGCTGAAAGTGAGTGTCGATATAGTCACGAAAGCGTTGCGCGAGGGCCTCAAAATCCGTCTTAGTCTCGTCCTCATGGTGATAGGCAATGGCCTCATACGTATCGTTGATGATAGAGAGCAGTTGCTTGTTACTCTCATCCAATGATGGATCCCCCACTGTATACTTTTCTTGCCATCGAATGAATTTTCGATCTTTCGACTCTCCCTTGGGTGAGGGCATGGATGGCTCTTTTGACGTCAGGCCAGGTTGCGCTTCGCCTTGTGGCTCGTTGATGCCTTCTATTTTCTGCTGCTCTTCTTCGGTAAAGACGATGGCCCCGTTATGCTCAAAATCCGTTGATTTGGCGGGGTCTGACTGGTACATCTCAAAGTAAAATTTGGGGGGCTTTTTAGCTTTGGTCTGTTTAGAGAGCTGCTTGACACGGTTTTCTAGATCTTGTTTCTTCACCGGTTTAACCATAAAAGCATCGACGTCATAGCGAATGCACTCGCTGATCACTGCCTGAGATGCGTTAGCGGTTAAAATGATGATGGGCGTGTCATGACGCAAATGATAGCGGCCGCTACGCATGAGGCGTAACATTTCCAACCCGTCAATGGGATCCATTTGTAAGTCGGTAATGATCAGCTTGGGCTCTTCATGGTACGCCTTTGATATCGCTTCGGCACCATCTGCGGCCGTGATCACCGACTTAATACCAAGTGCTTGGGCCATCAATCCAATGGTGTCACGAATCATTTCATGATCGTCAACAATTAAACACGGAGATAGCATACGTCCTCCTGACAATGTCTATGTTTTCAGCCTAGTGGATGGTGGCGAGAGCGTCTATAGCGAGTGTGAAAGGAATGCGACCTTGATGAGGTTTCGTTTAAAAAATGATGGGGTAGACTAAAGCACAAATGATAGCGACAAAAAAGGCGCCCAACTGGGCGCCTTTCTCTTAAATTTGGTTTGGCTTACAGACGAACGACGTTCGCAGCCTGTGGGCCTTTCTGACCTTGCTCGATATCGAACTCAACCTGTTGGCCTTCTGCTAGTGTGCGGAAGCCTTCACCAACGATAGCACGGAAGTGAACGAATACGTCTGGACCGTTCTCTTGCTGGATAAAACCGAAACCTTTCTCTTCGTTAAACCACTTAACGGAACCATTAGCTTTGGACATGGTGTCTCCTGAATATATTAACTAGGTGTTGCAGTGACGCGAGTGCCGTTAATCGACTCTATGGGCAAATGTAGCGAATATCTTCAGGACAACTAACTTTCCAGCCTAGCGGTAGGGTGTTTCGATGTATCTATATTCAATTGCTGCATAAATTTCCGATTATCGAAGCTGCCAAGCAGCTTCAACAGGACCACGCGTTATTTGCGCGTCAGTTCACTATTGGTTGCAACATGGTGTGTCTACGACCAATAGTTCGTCAACCAACACGGTTGAACACTATCGAGAATACACCCAAAAGAGTGTGAGGTAAATCTATTTTGCGGATGAAAGAGGCAACTTTGTGTGAGCTTGTTGTGAAAATGAGAGCATAGCCTGATAACTGTGTTGTATCGACGCAAAGAGCCTCATAGAAAAGCGATCTAGATTGCGAGGAGTGTCAAATTAACCGTTGGATGATGTCTTTTTATGCTGACAATAACGTATCATAAAACGCGATGAGTAACGCCGTAAACACTTGTGTGCGCGCGTTTGTGTTTGTTTATGCGAGTCATGATTGTGACCCGCAGTGATAGGGCTTCTCCATGGATACGATTTTTTTAGAAACGTCGAGTTTTATTGGCGTCTGGGTAGTGCTGGCGGTCTTAGTGATCGTGGTACTACGCGGTGCGATTAAGTTTGTGCCACAAAACACGGCTTATGTTGTAGAGCGATTTGGTAAGTATTACAAGACGATGGAAGCGGGTCTCAATTTCATCGTGCCATTTATCGATCGTATTGGTTATACCAGAACATTAAAAGAACAAGCATATGATGTACCCAGTCAATCCGCGATCACGCGAGATAACATTTCGCTCGTTGTTGACGGTGTCTTGTACATCAAGGTATTGGATCCGTATAAAGCGTGCTATGGCGTCGATGATTATGTGTACTCCGTGACTCAGCTTGCGCAAACTACCATGCGTAGTGAAGTGGGTAAAATGGAGCTGGATAAAACGTTTGAAGAGCGCGAAAGCTTAAACACCGCGATTGTCTCTGCCATCAATGAGGCCGCTCAGCCATGGGGCGTTCAGGTGCTGCGTTACGAAATCAAGGATATCGATCCACCTCGCTCTGTTCTCGATGCCATGGAACGTCAAATGAAGGCTGAACGAGAGAAGCGTGCGGTTATTCTTGAGTCAGAAGGGGCGCGCCAATCGGATATCAACGTTGCTGAAGGTCAAAAGCAGGCCCGAGTCTTAGCGGCGGAAGCAGAGAAATCTGAGCAAATCTTGCAAGCGGAAGGTGAGGCGCAAGCCATTATCGCGGTTGCCGAGGCGCAAGCCGAAGCACTTGAAATCGTAGGGACACGAGCAATAACAGAGGAAGGCCAAAAAGCCATCCAGTTGGAGCTGGCAGAAAAAGCGATCAAGGCGAAACAGGCCATTGCCAAAGAGTCCTCAGTCGTACTGTTACCTGATTCTGGAACGGGTGCAGCGAATGTGGTTGCAGAAGCGATGACAATTATTGATACACTCAATAAGAGCAAAGCGTAAAACAGGATGTTTAGTGTGAGTATCTACCTCGCAGAATTAACCGTGATTGTGGGCTTGTTACTGTTAGCCGTCGAAGTGTGGCTGCTTGGCTTATCGACCATTGTTTTATTAGCAACCGGTGTTGCTGCCATTTTGGTGGGACTGTTGGCGATGGTCGGTGTTGTACCAGAAACCGTTACGGCGTTATTTAGCAGTACTGGGATCGGTGCAGGCTTGTTAACTGCCATGCTGTGGCGCCCACTTAAACAGCTACAACGCGGCGGACGACGTCCGGATAATCGTCATAGTGATTTTATCGGGTTGATATTGACGCTCAGTGAGCCGTTGAGCCGAGAGCAGCCTTCGACGATTAAATACTCAGGTGTCACTTGGCAACTGCGACTCAGCTCGGCCGCCGGTGATTGTACATTGCTGGCTGGCGAACAGGTCAAGGTCGTGGGTGTTGATGTTGGACGATTTACGGTCGAGCCCATATTGCCGGAGTAAGAGACACTCTCAGTATCTCGTCATGACAAATAGACGTTGATGGCATGAAAAATAAAAAGCTCGGTCGCAATGCCGAGCTTTTTTATTGCGTATCAGCCTGTGATTTAGGCTTTTTTTAGTTGCTTTTTGAGCTTCTTCAGCTTGGTTTCCTGTTTTGCAACTTTCGCTTTTGCTTTCTTAATCGATTTTTTCAAATCTTTTTTTGACGCTTTTGCCATGGTTTCTCTCCTTATTGATGATTTGCCGAAGCGTTTGCCACTGCAATACAGCTTCAATGCTGTGGACGGGGCCGGCATGTCCACCCCAAGTGTGATCACGATGATTTATTCGTTTCGTGGTCTTTTAAAAACTGTTTAATAAATCGGCGTATTTCCCGTGCTGCGGACGTATCCAGTTCGTCACAGGCCTCTAAGAATGCATCCCGTTGCTCACTATTAATTCTTATCAGTAACTGGCTATCTTTCTTTGTTTTTTCTTTTTTCGCCATGCTAATTCGCCTATCTTTTAGATATACAATGTATATACGTTTTTATGGTAGTGCTAGGAGAGAATGGTGAAATTGTGATCTACTTAGTACTGTAAACAATAGTCAACACGGGTATCAATAGGCTGAACGAGTTAGTGCTGAGCGCTATGACATATAGCCAAATCGATGCCATAAAATTTTATTTGGCCATCTAAATGTCTTTACTGCCTTTATGTAAATCCGTAGGCTATTAGTCAGTCAACCTAGGATGAGTGAAGTGAACGATGGAAAAGAAACACAGTCGTACGCAGCTAATACATGCCGGACGCCGTAAAGCCTATACCCTTGGTGGGGTCAACCCAGTCGTACAGCGCGCCTCTTCAATTGTTTTTGATACATTAGCCGAGAAAAAGCACGCGATTGCCAACCGTCACCAGCAAACCTTGTTCTATGGCAGACGCGGAACCACTACCCATTTTGCGCTTCAAGATGCCATGACCGAGCTTGAGCAAGGAACGGGGTGTGCACTCTTTCCCTGTGGTGCGGCGGCCATCGCAAACAGTATTCTCGCGTTTGTAAAAGCAGGTGACCACATTTTGGTCTCAGGATCGGCGTATGAGCCAACTCAAGATTTTTGTCAGAAAATTCTCGCCGATATGCAGGTGACGACCGAGTATTTTGATCCTCTCGAGGGTGCGGAGATTGGTCAACGTATTACGTCAAATACACGCGTTGTGTTTCTAGAGTCACCAGGTTCTTACACCATGGAAGTGCACGATACGCCGGCAATCGTTCAAGCGGTAAGAGAAAGAGCGCCAGATGCGATTATCATGATGGATAACACGTGGGCAGCAGGTCGCTTGTATCAACCGTTAACGCAAGGCGTGGATATTTCGATCCAATCTGGGACCAAGTATATTATTGGTCATTCGGATAATATGCTAGGTACCGCTGTTGCCAATGCGCGCTGCTGGCCGACCTTGCGCGAGCGCGCCTATTTAATGGGACAAACGGTCGATCCTGATACCGCTTACCAAGCCGCTCGCGGATTGAGAACCTTGGATGTACGCCTTGCCCAGCATCAGGATAATGCGTTACAGGTAGCCAATTGGCTGAATGAGCAAACCGAAGTAGCCAGTGTGCTCCATCCTGCATTTGCAGATTGTCCTGGGCACCGCTATTTCGCGCGAGATTTTACAGGCAGCAATGGGCTCTTTTCGTTTGTGTTTGATCAGCGTTTGTCTGATGCGCAATTGGACGCTTTCTGTGATCATTTGCAGCATTTCAGTATGGCTTACTCATGGGGCGGCTTTGAGTCGTTGTTGTTGGCCAATCAGCCAGAGCAACTCAATCGCATCCGGCCTGTGGGTAAGGTGGATTTTTCCGGCACACTCGTCAGGCTACATATCGGATTAGAGGACGTTGACGATCTGATTGCCGATCTGGCGGCCGGTTTCGCACGCATTAATAATGTCTAATCCACATAGCCCCTGTGAAAAAGGGGCGTCCTCGATGCGCCGCGAAGCGCCCTTATCACATCAAGCTATTAGGTTTGAAATTGGTCAGTTAATTGCGTCAACGCACTGGATTGGTGGCTTAACTGACCACTGACATTACTGGTGGTATCGATTGCCTCGGTAAGTGATTGGCTACCTTGTTTGAGCGCGCGACGCTGCTGGGTGAGGTGAGCAATTTCTTTATGCTGAGATCCCAGGGCTGCTTCAACTTCCGCGCTGAGTTGTTCAAGCCCTTGGAAGGTGGTATGCATCTCGCCTAAATAGCCCTGCAGTCGGACACTGGCTTGCTGATTGTCGGCACTGGCTGACTGTGTTTCCGTTAGTAGATTATTGGCGGTATCAACTTGGCCGAGTAAGTCATTGATCCAGTTTCGAATATCGCCAGTTGATTGTGCTGTGCGTTGAGACAAACTTCTCACTTCATCAGCGACGACGGCAAAGCCTCGCCCATGCTCACCAGCGCGTGCCGCTTCAATCGCGGCATTGAGGGCAAGCAAGTTGGTTTGTTCTGCAATCCCTTCAATCACATCCATAACGCCGGCAATCTGGCTACTGGTTTGTTTCAAGGTAGCCATGGTACTCGACACGTTTTCCACCACCTTGACGCTATGGGCAATTGAAGCTTCCGTCGCACTCATTTGCGTTTGAATTTCATCATTGTCCTGAGAGACTTTGCCGATGTATTCACGGGTGTCATGAATGGCGTTGGCGATTTCTGTGGTTGCGCCTTCCATAACGGTCAGGGATTGCGCGACATCGTTAACGTTTTGCCGTGTTTGCTCGTTGATCGTCGCCACTTGCGTGCTTTGTTGGTCTAAGGTATCTGACTGTTGATCAAGCGCTGATGTCCGCGATTGTATATCGGTGACAAAGTGACTGAACTTATCGAGCAGGTTATTTGATGCCCGAGCGACGGCACTGACTTCATCCTGATACTTATCGAATAAACGCACGGAGAGATCGGAGCGCTTATCGATATCTGTCAGGGACGTGGCAATATGATCCAGGCGCACCACCACGGTTTTTCGTAGCCAAGTCATCAGTACTAAGGCCAGCAATAGTGTGATCCCACAACCGACATAGACGATGTTCGATTGCTGGTGCAAAAAGGTAATAAGCGCGCCGGCAGAGTTTTTCGCGTTATCTTGACGCTCGGTCAGCTTTTCGTTGATGGCCGCTAACATGGGGTCAACGGCAGGGTAGAGGTCAAAGTCCACGAGACGCCCAGCATCGTAAAAGCTTTTACTGTCGACCGTTTTAGCAAGCTTGGTGAGGTATTGGTCGAACTTCTTTTTACCTTCTAGCTGTTCGGCACGCCAGTCCGACAAAGACGGATACTGTGACAACGCTTGCCAGCTCTGTTGATAGCGTTGTTGAAGCTTTTCAAACTCAGGGGTGATCTCGTTCCAAAATAAGACTTGTGCTTTGATTTTTTGCGACAGATTGACGAGGTCGCGGTGATCACGCTCAAGAGCTAAAAGCGCCCATACTTCGGGAAGTTGATGATTTACATATTCGGCTGAGGCATCCGCGGAGCGAGCCGATATCCAAAGTGCGAGACTACCGAGTCCGATGGTCGAGGCGATAAAGAGGGTGAAGGCGATCAATAACCGCTGTCTTACGCTCATGGTACTTCCTGTCAACTGCCTAATCTAAATATGCGCCGCAGCTTAAGGAGCCACTGTTTCAGTAGAATGACAGGTGTCTCAGTAATGTGATTTGCGAGTGAAATCACTGTTCATTTTTATAAACATGACGCGGCTGAAAAATGGTGCAGAAAAGCGCGACAACAAAAAAGCGCCCTGCCTGAGCGGGACGCGTTCACAGTCAGCGAGAGTGCGTTATTGGCTAACTGGCTTTTTTCGTTGAGTCTTGGTCGTCAGGTGCGGCTGCGTGTTTGTGGCCACTTTCACTGAGAATACTGGCCACTGTTTGCCGTGAGAGGTGCCCAATTAGCTCGCCTTGATTATCAAAGACGGGTAGCGGCCATTTTGACTCCAACGTATCTGGGATGACGGTTTCCAATAACGAGTCTTGCTCAATGGCAGGCACGTCTTCGAGAAGACTTGCCTCGATATCACCGCTTGGATCTTTGTCACTGAGGTTTTTTTGACTCAGGGTGCCTTGATAGCCTTCTTCTGTGATGTAATAGCCATAGTTGGCCTTTTGCTGACGCATCTGCTGAATCGCATCGCCAATCGTGTTGGCACTGATACGACAGATTTGTGGCTGCATCACGGTTTCGACCGTTAATGCGCGAGCACGGTTAACGTCTTTCACGAAAGCCTCGACATAGTCATCGGCCGGTTGGAGCAATATATCGACAGGCTCTCCGACTTGTACGAGCTTACCATCACGTAAAATGGCAATACGGTCACCAAGCCTCAATGCCTCGTCCAGATCGTGAGTGATAAAAATGATGGTTTTGTGTAATTTTTCCTGTAATTCAATCAGCTGGTCTTGCATCTCGCTGCGAATGAGGGGGTCAAGGGCAGAAAATGCTTCGTCCATTAGCAAAATTTCTGCATCCGTGCAGAGGGCGCGTGCAAGGCCGACACGTTGTTGTTGCCCACCAGATAGTTGCGCCGGATATTGATCGGCGTAGCCGTCAAGACCCACAGTCGACAACCATTGTTCCGCTTTTTGATCGCGTTGCGCTTTTCCCTCTCCTTGGATTCGCAAACCAAATCCAACATTTTCTCTCACTGTACGGTGAGGGAGTAGGCCAAAACGTTGAAACACCATGGACATCTTATGGCGTCGAAACGCCTGCAATTCTTTTTGCGAGTGCTTCATGATATCGGTGCCTTCGACGCGGATTTCACCCTCGGTGGGATCAATCAAGCGATTGAAATGACGAATTAAGGTCGATTTTCCAGAGCCCGACAGGCCCATGATCACAAAGACCTCACCGCGGCGAATGGATAGATTAATATCACTGAGTCCAATGGTATGCCCTGTTTCTTGTAATAAGGCATCTTTACTTTTTCCTGCTTTGACCGCAGGCATTACCTTTTGCGGGTGGTCGCCAAACACTTTATATAGGCCTTGGATCTCAATTAAGGTGTCCTGGACTGGCTTAGTCATGATCGCCTCCTTTGAGATGCTGCTGGGAACGTTTGGCGTAGCTTTGAGACACACGATCGAAAATAATCGCAATCACCACAATGGCGAGACCATTGAGAAGGCCCAAGGTAAAGTATTGGTTAGTAATCGATTTAAGTACAGGCTGTCCAAGGCCTGAAACACCAATCATCGAGGCAATGACCACCATAGCCAGTGCCATCATAATGGTTTGGTTAATGCCTGCCATAATGGTTGGCATTGCTAGGGGGAGCTGGATCTGGAATAAACGCTGAAAACCATTGGCGCCGTAGGCTGTGGCTGCCTCTAACACATCTTTGTCAACTAACCGGATCCCCAGGTTTGTCAAACGAATCACCGGAGGAATCGCATAGATAACCACCGCGATCACCCCGGGGATCTTGCCAATACCCAGCAACATCACCACTGGGATGAGATACACGAAGGCGGGCATGGTTTGCATAATATCCAGTAACGGCGTGACCACGGCTTGGGTACGATTGGACTTGGACATGGCAATGCCTATCGGCACACCCACGCCAATAGCGACCAGTGTACACACCAAAATGATACTCATGGTGCTCATGGTATCTTCCCACATGCCCAAATAGGCAATCAGGGTGAAAGAAACAACCACAGCCGTGGGGAGCTTCCAAGAGCGACTGGCGAGGTATGCAATACCGGCAAGTACGGCAATCACCAGCCACCAAGGTGTGGCGAGGAGTAAGTCTTCGAACCAAACGAGAAAGTGGAGGAGGGGGTCAAAGAAGGCTTCAATACCTTCACCATATTCGCGGGAGAAGTCGCGATACGCGCCGTCGAGTGTTTGTCGAATAGCGAGCAGATCACGCCTGCTCATTTCTGGCACTTCCGTTAGCCATGAATCAGCCATTGTTATTGTTCCTATACTGCTTAAGGAGAGCCAGCGCAGCGGCAGCTCTGCGCTGGCTGTTTCAACGTTACAGGGCGTCTTTTACTTTTTCAGCGACGTCACTGGGTACCCATTGGGTCCAAATGTCTTCATGATTGATGAGGAAATTGGTCATCGCGTATTCCCCATCGGCCTGGTTTTCTTCCATCCAGGCAAGTAAGCCATTCATTTGATCGTTGGTGAAGCCACGCTCTTTCAAGTAAGTCAGCGCTTCGGGGGCGCGAGTGGCAAAGCGTTCTGTTACCACGGTATCAACGTCAGCCGCCGGATACATGGTTGCTTGCGGGTTCATACAATCGTTCGAGGTAATACAGTCCTTGTAGTGCTGTACGTCTGTTCCTGTCTCAAAGTCCACTTTTACCATGTCATATTTGCCCAACACAGCGGTGGGTGCCCAATAATAGCCAAACCACGCTTCTTCTCGTTCGTAGGCTTTGGCGATTGAACCTGCAAGGCCTGCACCAGAGCCCGGATCGACAATTTCGAAGCCGCTGTCAGCCAACTCTAAAGCTTCAAACTGGTTTTCTGAGGTAATTTGGCAGCTCCAGCCCGCGGGGCAGCCATAAAAAGCAGACTTTGAGGCATCTTCTGGGTGGGGAAATAAATCAGCGTTCGCTTTGATCCCTGAAATAGTCTTCAGTTCAGGATGCTTTTCGACCATATAGCGTGGGATCCAAAAGCCTTCTTCGCCGCCTTCAACAAATGCACTACCTGCGTAGCGAACTCGACCCTCGTCGATACCGCGCTGCAGGCCTTCACGCATCGAGTTACTCCAAAACTCGGGGGCAATGTCGGGTTCACCTTTTTCAATCATCGAGGTGCCCGTTGGCATGGTATCACCAGGGACAAGCTCGGCATCGCAGCCGTAGCCATGCTCTAAAATAAACTGATCGATGTTGGCAATCAGGCTAGCAGAATTCCAATTCATATCGGCGATAGTGACTTTGCCACAGTGGTGGTCATCTGCGCTGGCCGGTAATGCCGATAGCGAGAGAATAGCGGCTGAGAGTAGTCGTTTGTACATATGCTTCCTTTCCTTTTCAAACATGCGTCCCAAATAATATTAGACCACTAATTAAATTGTTAGGAGGCAAAATGAGGCATACGTCTCACGTTACCGTTTTGCAAATCCGAAATTTGCGCATTGTGACCACCACTACGTGATATCAATCATTAGAGATCTACTGAGTGCTTACTTGATGAGTGACAAAAACGCTTTAAAGTCCGATCCCCCTGCGTGTTGTTGCCACTCAAACAACAAGGCTTCGACCACGGTGATCCAAGCACCATGCTGCTGCATCATTGCGATGCCACTTTGATGGTGTGCAGGGTGACAGGATGACATCCCGTCCGTGACAAGATGCACATGGTAGTGATGGCGAAGCAGATCACAGGCGGTTTGATACACACAAATATGTGTTTCAATGCCGCAAAGAATTACCTGTTTACGGTTCAGTGAACGCAATGTCTGCGCTACACGAGGCTCGGCAAAGGCACTAAAGGTGTGTTTGGCAATGGGCGTGTTGTTTGGCATGAGGTCGGCGAGCGCCGACGTTGTTGCACCAAGCTTTTCAGGCAGTTGTTCTACCCAAACGACAGGCACATCGAAGTGTTCGCAACCGCGCACTAATTGGGCCACTTTTTGGTGTAATTCCTCGCTACCCACCACTTTTTGCGCCAGCTTACCTTGTATATCAATCAACAAAACGACGGCATTTTCGGTATTAATCATTCTAGTATCCCCCTGTTTTACCAATAAATAAGCATAGCAGCTCCACTTCATTGCGCTGGCGAAGTTCGCCCTCAACTATTTATCTTTCAATAAAGATACTTGATGTTGATCAATGTGTCGGCTAATCTATCTTCACATAAAGATAAATGGAGACAGGTTATGCATTATTTCATCGCGATTCTCGCCCCCATTTTTTGGGGAAGTACTTATTCGGCGGTTGCATTGTACTTGGGGGATCTTTCCCCTTACTGGATGGCGGTCTGGCGGGCGCTGCCTGCAGGGATCTTAATGCTGTTGATCAGTCGCCGTGGTTTACCCTTGAGTTTGCCGAGAATGCTCGCAGTGAGCTTTTTCAATATTGCTGCTTTCTTTTTACTGCTATTTATCGCGGCATATCGACTACCGGGCGCGGTGGCGGGGACGTTAGGAGCCACCTTACCGCTCGTTCTGATGCTGTTGCAGTGGTTAACCGAAGGAAAACGGCCAGAGCCTAAGCTGCTTAGCTTGGCAGTACTCGGGCTATTGGGAGTGGGATTGTTGCTGAATCCATCCACAGACATCGATTGGGTGGGAGCGGGCGCAATGCTATTAGCAACCTTCTTTGTCGCGCAGTCAACATTGTGGATGAAGCGATGGGAAGCGAAAGATATTTTTGGTCTGACCGCATGGCAGTTAGCTCTTGGTGGCGTGATGCTCGTGCCGTTTGCATGGGGCTTGGCTGGGCCGCCGCAAGCGCCAACACTTGACGCTTTACCAGGTCTAGCGTGGATAATCGTACTGAATACCGCCGTTGGCTATTGGGCTTACATTCGCTCAATTACCGTGCTGGGCCCCAATCGTCAGTCGATCATCATGTTCCTCAATCCGCTTACGGCCGTAACCCTGGGGGTACTCTGGATTGATGAGAGGCTACAACCGCTGCAATGGTTGGGTATTGCGATGATTCTCGCGTCTTTGTTGTGGATGAAATTCTCCGATAAATTGGCGCTACCGCGTAGTGCGAAAACGGCGGCGGCTCCCTCAAGATAATGGAAAAGGGAATGACACTATCGCTAWTAGCGATAGTGCACGGTCCAAGACACGTAACTGTAGGTGTTATCGATAGCTTGTTCATAATCTTTGGTATGCAGTACGACACTGATATCCGTGCCCCAGCGAGGTTGATAAAACGCTACCCCAGCTGCGGCACTGGCTTGCCAATGCGTCATATCGATGTCTGCATTTTCTGGCGGCTTATCGCCATTGATGGTGATGTCATTGGCACGGTAGCGACCTTGGATTGCTGTATACAAGAAGGCACCTTGTTCACTGGCTTCAAATAAGCGGCTATCGAGGTGCCGGCCGGGCTCATAACTGATTCCTCCATACGTGTTGGCGAGATCCAGCCCCACTCGGTAGCTAAGGCCTGCTGACAGCTCACTACGGAAGTTGCCAATATCCGCACGTCCAGTCACTCCCCATTCTTGATGCTCGCTACGGTGTAAAAGCTGGTGCCGCTCATAGGCAAGCTGTGCCACCGGGGTATTTTCCACTTGATAGTCCCAGCCTTTAGGATCGGGAGAGTCAATGACATCATGCACATAAGACTGCCCTTCTTCCGTTTGTGACGCGGGACCAACCATACCAAGCATCAGTGACCACTTATCGACCCGTTCTGGCGTCTGCTGGTAGATACCGGGCTCGATAAATATCAACCCTGCATAAGGGCGTTCATCGGGTTGAGGTTTTTTCAATTCGATATCATTGGGCGTCCACATCATTTGCCCAATATCCACACTCCAGCCTTGCCTTGCCGACTCGTTGAGCGGAAGTTGCTCGGCAAACCAACGAATAGGCGTGACAGACGCACGAGTGAGATCATCTGACCAATCCGCATGCCAATGCGCATAAACACCACTGGTGTATTGGTTGTCGACCCCTAATGGGCTGTCGTTTTCAATCGTTAATCCAAAGCCAGCCGCCAAGGCCGTGCTAGGCGCGAGTAGCAAAGTGGGAAACAGTAAAATAGTGCCACTGATCACGCGAGACGGTGTCATTCACATCCTCATTTAGTTGCATCTTCAATGCGAGGCTCTCAGTATGAGTAAAAACGCAGGCTGACACCAGATGAGAAAGGTCAATATCTTGTGAAAGGGTGGTAAGCCGTCAATCAACAATGAAAAGGAACCGTCAAAATGTCAGTGTTTGTAACCGCCGAATGGCTGGCTCAGCGCCTCGATACAGTGATCCCTGTCGACGCCAGTTGGTTTATGCCTGATGTGTCGAGGGATAGCGTTCAAGAGTGGCAACAACGTCGGATTCCGGGGGCCGTTTTTTTTGACTTCGACAGTCGTATCAAAGACCCCACGTCTAGCCTGCCCCATATGTTGCTTGATGAAGAGCGCTTCGCCCAGCATATGGGCGCATTAGGCATTGCGTCGCAAGATACCCTGGTGGTGTATGACACCCAAGGATTGTTTTCAGCGGCGCGTGCTTGGTGGATGTGTAAAGTGATGGGTCATCAAAATGTGTTTATCCTGGATGGTGGGTTACCTGCATGGATGGCCTCAGAAGGGCTGATTGATAATACCCCGCCGCAGCCACGTGTCGAAGCGACCTATCAGACGCAGTTTAAACCGTACCGCTATATGGATGGTGCCACCTTGGCAGACAAACTCGCCGTGATGAATGTGATTGACGTTCGTCCTGAAACACGCTTTTATGGCGACGCCCCTGAACCGAGAGAGGGGATTCGTAGTGGTCATATGCCTGGCGCCACGAATCTTCCCTTTGCCACGTTGACCGACCCACGAGGCTTTGTGATCAGTGAGCGTGAAGCGCGATCGACCGTGCTACCCCACTTAAGTGATACGCGGGTTAACGTAGTAAGTTGTGGCTCGGGGGTTACCGCGTGCATTTTGGCTGCTGTGGCTGAGCACTACTTTGCCTACCCTGTGGCGGTTTACGATGGGTCATGGACTGAGTGGGGTGGCCACTCACACTGGCCCGTAGTGAAAGCAGGTTAATTATCAAGCAATGACAAGAGGGGGTGTCGCAAGATTGACTTGAGAGTGATCTATGTCACTATCTGACAAGTGCGCTAATGATATATCGACATATTAATTAATATTAGTTTACAT
>NZ_MUFB01000033.1 GCF_001996005.1 Salinivibrio siamensis
CTCTATGAGAGGAAACTTAAGAATCACTTAAGAGGGACAAAAAATAAAAAAGTTATATTTTACAATTAGATAAATTTTTTAGGTGCATTTTTATCGGCAGGAGGAGATTCTTAAGCTTTTCTTAAGTATCGCGCCGTAAGCTCAGTGACAATCAGCCAATAAAGGATGTCACCGCTATGGTCAATTCAGCGAGTCGATTTGAAATTGTTACACCAGACTCAGCGAATCGCGCTGAAATAGAGGCGTATATTGCTGAACGCTATCAACAAGCCTTCAACGCGACAATTACCACCTTCATGCCTTATTTGTCCTGCCTGAGAGGACAAGACGATCGCTTATTGTCGGTGTGCGGTTATTGCCCTGCTGCGTATCAGCCGCTTTTTCTCGAACAATACCTTACCGATGATGTTGCCGACGCACTTAGCGCTCACTATCAGCAAGTGATTACGCGTTCCTCGGTGATTGAGTTTGGGCAACTGGCCTCATTCTCTTCGGGGACGTCACTACCACATTTCCACGCTTTAGCGAATGGGCTGCTATCCCACGGATACATGTGGTGTGTGTTTACCGCGACAGGGCCGCTATATGCACTCATGCGTCGATTTGGCCTTGCTCCCCATCTTCTGACCAATGCGGATGCGAGTCGCTTACAACCCACTACTGACCAATGGGGCAACTACTACACGCGGATGCCTCGTGTCTGTACCGGTAACCTTGCTCAAGGTGCCGAGCAGTTGGAGCGGATTGTGTCTAAACACCGCCATACGGAGAATGCCAATGCGCGTCTTATTTGAACGTTTGGCTGAATATGCCTACGCCCAACCTGATCAGGTTGCCATTCAAGGGGCGGATGCATCTGGCGACTGCCTGATATTGACCTATCAAGCGCTTTGGGGGCGGATCAGGGCGTTGAGTGAAACGCTATTGGCGCTCGATACACAGATGATTGGGCTTGCCGGTGATAACAGTGTTAGTTGGGTACTGATCGATCTTGCCGCTGCGTATGCAGGTATTTCAATTGTGCCGATCCCGCCCTTTTTTACGGCTGAACAACAACATCATGTCTTGGATACGGCAGGGGTAGATTGGGTGATCGGCTCGCCACATCCTGATGTCGCATTAAGCCATGCATCTGTGACTACATTGGCGGGGTTACCATGCCATGCACGAGACGTAGACGCACCGCCAGCTTTGCCTCCTGCCGTAAAGGTCACGTTTACTTCAGGCTCGACTGGTTCTCCCAAGGGCGTGGTATTGAGCGCAGCCACACTAGAGAGCGTTAGTGTATCGCTTGCCAGTACCGTCTCCACCACTGCGGTACCCTCCCGTCATTTAGTCGTCCTTCCCTTATCCACACTACTGGAGAATATGACGGGTGTTTACGTGCCCCTTTTGCTTGGTGTGACGACAGTGATCCCATCCAGCTATGACTTGGGACTGGTCGGCTCAAGCCAGTTAAACCTGAATCAATTGATGAGCGGACTGATTCGTTATCGCCCGCAAAGCTTGGTACTTACTCCTGCGTTATTGCGAGCCGTCATCCATCTTGGTGAACAGCATCCTGGCGCGGTTGCCGACCTCAAGCACGTTGCTGTCGGAGGTGCAAAGGTGCCACCGGGCTTATTGCGCGCAGCAAGTCGGCTTGGCTTATCGGTTTTTGAGGGTTATGGCTTATCGGAGTGCGGATCAGTGGTGAGTTTGAATACCTCCGAGCACCATTGTGTTGGCAGTGTGGGTAAACCGTTACCTCACCATCGTGTTTTTCTCGCACCAGACGGTGAAATCATGGTAGCAGGCGCGACATTCTCAGGTTATCTGGATCGCGACTTTCACCCTCACCAAGGCGCCGTTGCGACGGGAGATATCGGTGAGTTTGATGATGACGGCTTTTTGTATGTAAAAGGTCGCAAAAAAAATCAACTCATTACGGCTTTTGGCCGCAACATCCATCCAGAGTGGATTGAGGCGGAAGCCATGGCCTATTCGGCGCTTAGCAACATGGTGGTATTAGGAGAGGGGAAGGACTACCTGACTGCCATTATTGGTAGCGACTCTCCTGATCAAGCAAAGCAGCAGTTGATGCAGCTTAACCACCAACTGCCCGACTATGCGCAACTTCGAGCGGTGATATTTACCGCTCCTTTTCATCAGCAACCCCATTTAATTACGGCAAATGGCCGCCCTAAACGCGATGTCTTTTGCCAACAATTTGAGCCGCAACTTAACACGTCGGCCCAACCATTACTGACTGACGAAACCCTGCCAATCACGGCACATTCCTAGGAGGATTTATGGATAATCAAGGTTTTTTCCATGTACTAGATAAAGAAACCGCTCAGGCGAGAGCCTCAATGCTGAGTGTGCCTGTGATTGAGGCTTGCGACTATAAGGCGATCACGCTGCAAACCTACACGACCTTTCTTGTTCAGGCTTATCATCATGTGAAGCATACCGTTCCATTACTGATGGCCTGTGGTTCTCGGTTGCCGGAGCACTATGAATGGTTACGCCAAGCGCTCGGCGCATATATTGAGGAAGAGAAAGGTCACCATGAATGGATCTTGGATGACTTGCGCGCATGTGGCTTTGATGCCGAACTAGCGAGGGCTAACTGCGGTGAGGGCCAAGTCGGGTTAGGGATTGAGATGATGGTGGCGTATTTATATCACCAAATTGATCGCAAAAATCCAATGGCTCTATTTGGCATGGTTTGGGTGCTGGAAGGTACGAGCGTCTCAATCGGCGGCTCGATGGCCGCACTGATCCAGCAAACGCTTTCTCTACCCGATACAGCGATGCGGTATTTAACGTCACACAGCACCTTGGACGTAGAGCATATTGGCTATTTTGCCGATTTGATGAACAAGGTAACGGATCCCGCGGACCAACAAGCCATCATTGATAGTGCGAACCGTGTTTATGCGCTGTATGAATCAATGCTGCGAGCGCTTCCTATGGCCACGACGCAGACCCAAGTGGCGTAGGAGGCGGTAATGAAAAACACAATTATATTGCTAACAGGAGCGACAGGAGGCATTGGCCGAGCACTGGCTGATGTACTGGCAAAAAAAGGCGCAATACTTGTGCTCGTCGGCCGCCACCTCACTGCGTTGCATGATCTCAATAACCAGCTTATGAATGGCGAGCATCATCAGATCATCGAAGCAGACATTGGTACAGCAGAAGGCAGAGACAAGGTGAATCAGCATGCACGATGGCTGGGTCAGCAAGGTACGCCAATAGAAATACTGATCAATAATGCGGGGGTAAATTGTTTTAATTATCTATCCATGCGCGCAGATGACAGTATTGAACATGAAATTGCCATCAATCTAACTGCCCCCATTTTGCTTTGCAAACATGCACTCACGTGGCTCGCACCGACAGGTCTCATTGCCAACATTGGCTCAACCTTTGCTGGTATCGGTTTTCCCGGATATGCCAATTACGGTGCGACCAAATCAGGCCTGTATCGCTTTACCGAAGCGTTAAATCGGGAGTTATATGACAGTCAGCAGTGTGCCATTTATATCGCGCCTCGAGCCACCAAAACGGCGTTAAATGATGCACGTGCAACGGCGATGAATAAGCAATTGCGAAATCATGTGGACTCACCTGAGTGGGTAGCGAATCACATTGTTCGCGCCATCGAAAAGCGTTGCTTTGCGGTGTGGCTCGGGTGGCCCGAAAAACTGTTTGTTCGTCTGAACCAACTTTTTCCATCGTTAGTGGGTCATGGGATCGCAAAACAAAAAGACATCATTGATTTTCACGCCAATACGCCGCAAGGCTTGCCAGTTGTAGAGGAGTCACACCATGACTATTCGTAAATCATTTTATATTACCGTATGGGCACTCAGTTGGTCTTTGATCAGTGCGACAGTGCTGGCCGACCCTATCTTGGCTAAGATCCAGACGCGCTGGGCACAATGTAACTACACTATCGAAAGCAGTGACGACAAAGTGGCGTGTTTCGACCGTTTAATCGATGATACGCAAATTGCACTTCTTGCCCAACCAGCGCGTCATGATCTGAAAATATGGCTTGCTATCAATAAGAGCTCGTTAGCCGGGGTTGATGGTGGCATGGGAGCATTAGGCTTGGTCAAGGATGCAAAAATTCTACTCGAAGATGTGATAACACAGGCGCCGGAAACGCTGGACGGTTCGGCCCTAACGAGCCTCGCGACGTTGTACCACAAAGTGCCGGGCTGGCCACTCGCATTTGGTGATGACGATAAGGCTGCTGAGCTGTTTAAAAAAGCACTCGCGATCAACCCAGACGGCATCGATTCGAACTATTTTTATGGCGAATTTCTAGCGGATACCGGAAAAACAAATCTCGCTGTGGCATTCTTGAAGCATGCACAACAAGCCCCTGCGCGGCCAGACCGCCCTCTCGCTGACCAAGGACGCCAACAAGAAATTATCCAAAAACTGAAGGAGCTTAATCAGCAATGAGGCTGTTACTCGTCGAAGATGATTGCATGCTAGGGGAGTCCATGGTGGCGTCGCTGCAGCGTCACGGCTATACCGTTGATTGGTTGCAGCGAGGCGGTGGTGTGGATGCGTTGTTAAATACCGAAAGTTTTACCGCTATCATTCTAGACTTAACCTTGCCAGACACTGATGGGCTTCATGTGTTGCGTAAAATTCGCCGCAAACATAGCGATATCCCTGTGATGATTTTGACAGCACGCGATGACATTGATGACCGTGTGAAAGGGTTAGATGGTGGAGCCGATGACTACATGATCAAACCTTTTGCGCTCGAAGAGCTATTGGCGCGTCTGCGCGTCATGATTCGGCGTATTTCCGGTTATGCCGATACCACGATGTCATGCCATGGCGTGACCTTGTCGATGGCAACGGGTGAAGTGGAGATGAAGGGTGCACCTATTCGGTTAACTCCTAACGAGTTCAAACTGTTATCCACACTGATGGCACATGCTGGCCGAGTAATGAGCAAAGATCAACTTCAACAAGCGCTTCATGGTATGGATGAGGGAATTAGTCCGAATGCCATTGAAGTCCATATTCACAATTTACGCAAAAAAACGGGTGGAACCTTGATTCAAAACATTCGTGGGGTTGGGTATATCATTGAGAAATAAACAGCGCCCACATTCAATAAAACGCCATCTTACATTCAGCACTGTGTGTGTGGTGGGGGTATTAATGTTTGTCTCTTGGCTGCTGGTGTATAGCGAAGCCCGTCATGAAATTAATGAAGTCTATGACGCGCGATTAGGGCAATCGGCAAAAACGTTGGCGCTGTCGGTAATGAGCTGGGGAGATCTGCCGCCAGATAACTTTACACAAAGTTATACCCATTGGTTAAACGCGATCACTGCCAACGCAAAAGATGACGATACGACTACACCATTTGGTCACCCCTATGAAGATAATTTGTTTTTTCAGTACCGTGTTAACGATGCATTAGTTGCCAAAAGTCCGAACGCACCGGCGCAATGGATAGGGACATCGGACAACCCCGGATTTGATATGGTCACCGCAGCAGGTGAACAGTGGCGCACCTTTCTATTAGTATTCACACTGCCGGATAAACGGCAAGCGAGTCTGTTGGTGGCGGAAAAAGAGGCGATTCGCCAAGAGTTGATGACAGAAGTCTCGTTGACCATTGGCTTACCCCAGCTCCTATTGATCCCACTTTTAGCCGTTATTGTTGTGGTGTTGGTTAGCCGTGCATTTAGGCCGCTAGGCGAATTAAAAGAGACGATCGCTGCGCGCAGTGTTGATAATCTCGATCATATTCATGTATCACAACCCACCGTTGAGCTCTCACCACTCGTCAAGCAGATCAATTATTTGTTTTCTCAGTTGAATAATGCCTGGGTGCGTGAAAAGCGTTTGGTCAGCACTGCGGCACACGAGTTAAAAACCCCCCTCGCGGTACTGCGACTCAATGCAGAAAACGCCTTGTCTGCGACCACAGAAGCGGAGCGTGATAATGACTTGACCAATATTCTGACTGGCATCGATCGAACTGATCGCGTTATCCAGCAGTTGCTCATGCTTTCGCGGGTGGAGCAGCAAAAAAATACCGAAGTCACGCAGGTAGATATTGTTCCATTGTTGCGAGAACAAATCGCCGCGCTCGCACCGATGGCATTGACGCAACAACAGTCAATAGAGCTTGAAGGGCGAGAGAGCCTGTGGGTCAAAGGTCATCCTGTAATGTTGTCAGTTTTATTTACTAACCTGATTGATAATGCAATTCGCTATGCAGGAAAAGGCGCATCTATCAGCGTGATCATCAGCCACTCAGCCAATACCGTCGTGGTGGAAGTGATTGATTCTGGCGACGCGATATCGGACGAAATTAAGAGCCGTATTTTTGATAAATTTTTCCGCGGTCATACCGAGAAAGGTGATGGGGCGGGGTTGGGAATGTCGATTGTCAAAGACATTGTGGAACAGCATCACGCGAGTATTATGATTCAAAGCCCGTACTTTTCTGACTATGGCAATGGTTTTACGGTGACTTTTCCAATGGTCTAGGCATGTGAGCATTCATAACCTTACGCCAACTGGTCGCGCAAGAACCGGTGTAACGCCTTGACTGCGGGAGTGAGTTGTTGGCGCGACGGACATAATAGGTGGAGTGGAGCGAGCTCACCTTGCCAATCGGTGCACAAGGGCACTAACCGTCCTGCATTCAGATCCGCTTTGACATCGAGCGCCGATTTATAAGCGATCCCTTTTCCTGATAATGCCCATTGCCTTACCACGCCGCCATCATTGCTGGCGCGCCGCCCTGTCACACTGACTGCAATGTCTTCCTCTTGGCGATGAAACTGCCAACGGTTATAGCGCACTTCATTTAGCTCGTAGAACAGGCATTCATGGTGTTTCAAATCCAAAGGATGCGCGGGCGTTTTATGCTGGGCTAAATACTCGGGGGAGGCCACGAGCACCCGACGATTATCTTTAACCAACGGCATTGCGATCATACTGGAATCGCCCAACACACCATAACGAATCGCGATATCAATAGGCTGGGAAAATAACTTGGCTTGTTCGTCGGATAACGACAGGCGGGTACTGATGTTGGGGTAAAGCGACATAAACGCATCAAGCAGCGGAAGGATCACGTCACGGCCCAAATCAGACGGCGCGGAAATAAGCAGCGAACCTTGGATCTTATCGGCGTTTTGCAGTTGTTGTTGACCTTGTTGTAGCAAGTCTAACGCTTGTTCGCTGTAGCGCAGAAACTGCTCGCCTTGTTGAGTGAGTCGCAAACTGCGTGTTGAGCGCACAAAAAGCGGGCTGCCTAACTCAGTTTCTAACCGTTTTATGGCGGCACTGGCAACGGCGGGAGACACATCTAATTGTCTGGCCGCGCCAGTTAAGCTGCCGTGTTTGGCCGCTTCGACGAAGATAGCCAGATCTTGAAGTGCTTTCATTATCAAAAAAATGTTGAAAGAGATGTCTCTATAGCATGGTTTTTCTTTGTGGTGATTGTCAATAGGCTGATAGCCACTTACTAACACTATCACGCTCGACCACCACAAGGAGATCAGCATGTCTTTGTTTGATGATTACCAACAATCTGGGCTGTCGCTCGCTAACCGCATTGTCATGGCACCAATGACACGCGCTCGCACCGACCAGCCAGGCAATACTCCTAATGCGATGATGGCTGACTATTATCGCCAACGCGCTAGCGCAGGGCTTATCGTGACGGAAGCGACGCAAATTTCTCCACAAGGGCAGGGATATAGCTTCACGCCAGGCATTCATAGCGACGCCCAGATCGCGGGCTGGCGTCATGTCACGGACGCCGTGCATGCTGAGGGAGGTAAAATCTTTTTACAGCTGTGGCATGTGGGTCGTATGTCGCATCCCATTTTTCACGAAGACGGTTTGCCTGTCGCACCGTCGGCGTTATCTCCTGAAGCGAGTGTATGGATAGCTGACGAAAATGGCGGAAGCATGCGTCCGTGTCCTATCCCGCGTGCATTGGAAACCGACGAAATCCCACGCATTGTCGATGATTACCGGCAAGCCGCCTTGAATGCCGTAGAAGCGGGCTTTGATGGTGTCGAAATTCACGCCGCCAATGGCTACCTCATCGACCAGTTTCTACGCTCGACCTCCAATCATCGCGATGATCAATACGGCGGCAGTCGTGAAAACCGGATGCGCTTTTTGGTGGCGATCATGACAGCGATTAGTGAGGCGATTGGTGCGTCACGCACTGGGATCCGTCTGGCTCCTTTTATCACTGCGCGTGGAATGAACTGCCCTGACATTATTCCCACCATTCTTGAGGTGGCAAGCCATGCCAATCAACTGGGGCTTGCCTATTTGCATCTTGCCGAAGCGGACTGGGATGATGCGCCGCAAGTTGATGATGATTTCCGCCATCAGCTGCGCGCGCGGTTCGACAACGCGATCATTGTGGCCGGAAAATACGACCAACCCAAAGCAGAGAGCCTGATTGCTCGCGAGTTGGTGGATTTAGTGGCATTTGGTCGTCCTTTTATTGCCAACCCAGATTATGTCGCCCGTCTCCAACATGGCTGGCCACTGGCTGAATTTAACTCTCAGACCCTGTTTGGCGGCAATGAAGCAGGCTATGTCGACTATCCCAGCTATTCCGTCTCCCCCAGCTATCACACAGAATGAGGACAGCATCATGACAATACAAACGTTACCGACAGAGATGCATGCGGTTGGTTATCGCTTTGCGCACCCGATAGAAAAGGCCACATTGGCTGACATCATTTTACCCACGCCGATTCCTAACGATGATGACTTGCTGGTGGAAGTGAAGGCGGTTTCTGTTAATCCTGTGGATGTCAAAATCCGCGGCAACGTCGGTGCACCTGAGGGACAGCATAAAGTGCTGGGGTGGGATGCGGCGGGCATAGTGCGTCAAGTTGGTCGCCATGTGACGGGGTTTCAGCCCGGCGATAGGGTGTGGTATGCCGGCGCGCTCGATCGGCCCGGATCGAATGGTCAATTCCAATGTGTGAATGCAAAAATAGCGAGTGCCATGCCTAAAACGCTGTCATTTGCCGATGCCGCCGCTATGCCACTGACTGCACTTACGGCGTGGGAGTTACTGTTTGATCGCTTAAAGGCCGGACTTGAGCCGGAGTCGAGCACTTTACTGATTGTGGGCGCAGCAGGTGGGGTGGGATCGGTGTTAACTCAGCTTGCGAAACAACTGACGTCGTTGACGGTGATCGGTACTGCGTCGCGACCAGAGAGCCAAGCGTGGGTGAAAAAAATGGGCGCCGATCATGTCATTGACCATGCTCAGCCCTTACAGCCGCAGCTTGATGCGTTGGGAGTAGAAGCGGTAACCCATGTCGCGAGTCTTAATCATACCGAGGCGCATTTGGAGCAGCTGGTAGATTGTCTGATCCCTCAAGGCAAACTGGCGTTGATTGACGACCCAGAACAGCTCGATATTCGAAAGTTAAAGAGTAAGTCGATTTCGTTGCACTGGGAGTTCATGTTCACCCGCAGTTTGTACTCGACGACTGACATGTACCAACAACATGTGATCTTGGCGAATGTGGCTAAATTGATTGACCAAGGCGTGCTAAAGTCCACGGCCTCTCATCAACTAACCGGGCTTAATGCAGCCAATTTAATCCTTGCACATCAAGCCGTAGAAAGTGGCCGAACCATCGGCAAGTACGTTATCGCACAAAGCTAACCCACTGAAGCTAATCCACTAAAGCTCAACCACTTTGTTTACCTCAGCCTTATGTGATCCGGCATAAGGTTTTTTGTATATAATGGTAGACATGGTGCATTCATATTTGGTTTGATAGGTGAGTAATAAGAAAGGTGGGTTAGGTATGAAATTGTATAATGTAATTAAAGCGTATTTGTTTGAGGCAATGGTTCTCGGCGGTGCGCTTGCACTTGGGATCTGGCTAATGGTTTCAGGGTATTTGCTTTACTAGTGACAACAACATGGGTCTAAGAGAACGGGCTTTCTTTGCTCAATTCGTTGCAAATCTCGACAATAACAAGAGACAGTCCMGAGCGGATGACTTGCTGCTGGCGCTGCAGTTGTAGCTGATAAAACTCAATATCCACATCATCCTCTGGCGCTTCTATATCGCGCTGCATCATGCTCATATTGTCGACTTTACGAAGCTTTTTTACCGCATCCAGTACTTTAGGGTCGGTGAACTGGTAGTCGTCAGCATCATTACTTAGCTGGTTTTTAAGCTTAATGATTTGTTCAATATCGTGATAAGCGTCATCTGATAATACGCCCAAGCCAAACAAGAGTTTCACTCGCACAGAAAGATCACCCAGCGGCCCCGTGTCGTGCAGCAATGGGCCTACAACCGACTCTACCGCAAAATTATCTTTGCGAAAGACGCGTTTGACTAATCCATCAATAGATGCCTCAAAAACATCGACCGCCGCGACAAAGAAGCCACGTACGGTGGGCGCCTGGTTTAATCGCTCAATGATGTCTGTTTCGTCGAAATTTTCTGCCATAGCCTCAATACTGCTTATTGTTATAACGGGGGAGCGAAACTCCCCCTGTGAAGTGCGCGGTTTACAATTGTTGGTACAGGGTGTCGATTGCCTCAACCTCCGGGCAGTCTTCTGCCAAGCCGGTGTATGTCGCCAACGTCTTTCTAACGCCTACCTCTGCCAATGACGACTGAAGCTCTTGCGCTTGTGGGTCTGTTTTATTGGTGTACTTTAATGCTGCCGCGATGCCTTTTAACAAGGCTTGGTTATCAGTACCGTATTCTATTGTACCCAGTAGTGGCTTGATAAGCCTATCGTTTTCACTCAGCTTTCTAATAGGTTGGCGACCAACACGGTCGACCTCATCAACCAAGTAGGGGTTTGAGAAACGTCCTAAAATTTTCTCGATGTACGCTTGGTGAGCGGCGCGATCAAACCCGTAGCGTTGGATAAGCACTTCGCCGCTTTCTTCCATGGCCTGTTTCACCAGCGCATGAATCTGCGGGTCGGTAATGGCTTCACGAATGGTGCGGTGGCCGCTTAAGCAACCCAAATACGCCGTGATACAGTGGCCCGTGTTCAAAGTGAAAAGCTTGCGCTCGACGAAGGCCATGAGGTTCTGCGTTTTCTCCATGCCCGCAATGTCTGGGATGTCGCCTTTGAACTGTTGCTCGTCCACAATCCACTCGCTGAAGCTTTCTACCGTCACTTCTAATGGGTCATCGTTCGCAGCTTCCGCCGGCGGTACAATGCGATCAACTGCGGAGTCGACAAAACCAATCAGTGCGTCTGCTTTCTCATGTAGCGAGGGGTCAAGGTGCTTATAAACTTCGCCTTTGAGATGCGACGTACCACGGATCATGTTTTCACAGGCAATGATATTTAGCGGGGCCTCATTGCCTGATGCGAAACGTTTTTCAATGCCGGTGGCGATGGTCTTGGCAATAATATCAAGCACATTGGGGCCCACCGCCGTGGTCACTAAATCCGTTTTTACGATTTTTTCGATAACATCATCACTTGCCGAATTGACCGCCGTGATATGAGAAACCGTGTCGATATGGCAGTCGTTACCTACCACTTTGACCTTGTAGCTTTGTTTGTGACTAAGTTGGTCAATAAGGGGCGCATCGACATCGGCAAAGGTGACCTCGACATTGGCATCGGCGAGCAATTTTCCGATAAAGCCGCGACCGATATTACCGGCACCAAAATGAACAGCATTTTTCATAATATTTACCTCAAACTAAAAACGATGGTGATGAGAGGCCACCGAGGTGGCCTATTGGGCTGATTAATGGGATGACGTCATATGGGTGACGTTTTCATCACTCAATAGATTGAGGACCTCGTCAATACTGTCTGTACTGGTGAGAATGTCTATTGCATCTGGCTCATCTAACGCATTAGTAATGGCGGTAATTACTTGAATATGTTCATCGTTTTTGGTGGCAATGCCAATCACTAACTTGGCAATATCCTCTTTGTCGTCGGTGAACTGCACGCCAGACGGATACTGACACACCACAATACCCGTTTGTTTGACGCCATCTTTTGCTTTGACGGTGCCATGAGGGACGGCGATCGACTCCCCGAGGTAAGTGGGAGTTAATGCCTCACGCTCAAACATCGCGTCGACATAACCTGGCTCCACGTAGCCAAGTTTGACAAGTTGCTCACCGGCAAATCGAATCGCTTCATCCTTGCTTTTGGCCGTTAAGCCAAGATGAATGTTTTTACGCTGCAGTTGAAAAGCAGGTGCCGGGGTTGGTTCGAAGCTATCGTCATTGGCCGCCGTTGTTGGAACCTGAAGCACTTGCGGATCGTTTGCCGCGGGATACTGGGCGGCAAGAATTTGGGTAACCAACTGGCCGTACACATCGCCGTCTAAAAAGTTATTAAGAGAAATATGGTGTGCTGCTGGTGCGTGAGTGCGTGCGCGCTCGGTCAGATCTTTGTGCGTAATCACAACCTGCGCATCCTCAGGCAGATTATTGACCGCAATATTCGTGACACCAATGTCCAAGCCTGCATTTTGCACTTTTTTGCGCAGCAAGCTGGCACCCATGGCACTAGAGCCCATGCCAGCATCACAGGCAACTAAAATATGCTTTACGTCAGCAAAGTTAACTGTGGCTTTAGGCGCAGAAGAGGGGGCGGAGGTGCTTGCTTTAGCGCCTGATTTCATGTCTTTCATTTTGGCGGTCGCCTCATCAAGTGAGGCCTCGTCACCTTCACCCTCTGTGCTTTTCTGTGTTTTCATCAGTAAAGCGGCGACCACAAATGACACGCTGGCTGCGGCAATAATTGAGGCCAAGACGCCGACAATTGAGCCTTTTTGCGTCATTAACAGTACAGCAAAAATAGAGCCTGGCGAAGCGGGCGACACAATACCTGCATCAAACATAGTGAGAACGAACACACCTGTCATACCACCCGCAATCGCGGCAAGAATAAGGCGTGGATTCATCAGAATGTAAGGGAAGTAGATTTCGTGAATACCACCGAAGAAGTGAATAATGGATGCACCGCCCGCGGTTTGACGTGCCGTGCCTTTACCAAACACCATGTAGGCAAGCAAGATGCCTAAACCAGGACCTGGGTTTGCCTCAATGAGGAAGAAAATAGACTGACCAGCTTCTGAGGCTTGTTGGATGCCCAGCGGTGAGAAAATACCGTGGTTGATCGCATTGTTGAGGAAAAGAATCTTAGCAGGCTCAACAAAGATTGAGGTCAGTGGTAACAGGTGTGCTGAGACCAAAAACTCCACACCCGCTGCGAGACCACTAGACAAGAGCTTAACAAACGGGCCGATGAGGAAAAATGCGATAATCGCGCAAAGCATACCGATAATACCGGCAGAGAAGTTATTCACTAACATCTCAAACCCGCTTTTCACTTTGCCATCGACATAGGCATCAAATTTTTTGATCGCCCAGCCACCGAATGGACCAACCATCATCGCGCCCATAAACATGGGAATGTCCGTCCCGACAATCACCCCCATGGTGGTAATTGCGCCGACAACCGCACCGCGTTCGCCGCCAACAAGTTTACCGCCGGTGTAGCCGATCAGTAGTGGTAGTAGGTAGGTAATCATGGGACCGACCATGGCCGCCAATGTCTCATTGGGGACCCAGCCGGTTGGAATGAATAGTGCGGTAATAATCCCCCACGCGATGAATGCGCCGATATTAGGCATCACCATGTTTGAGAGGAAGCGACCAAAATTCTGTATCTTGATCTTGGTGTCAGATGATATCATAACAATACCCCGTTTGATGTTCTCATTGAACGTGTGTGGTAGAACGGTTCGCCAAAACCGTCTGGCTAGTAAGTACCCAGTCAATTTACCACATATTTTTTCGAGAGAACTGATAACGGGGATTTATTGACTCAACTCTCATTATTCACTTCGCAACTATATGTTAGTCCAACACCTGTCACAGAAATAACATGTAAATTTAGCACAAAACGCAATGATCAAAATTGTCAATAAAATCTATAGAGATTCATATCACATTTTTGATTTTTTATTTATAAAATATATAGTGATGTAGATCACTCTTTATTTTTTTAGAATAGTGAAATAAAAAACTAGAGTGATGAATATCACACTATCATCCTGGTCAATAATGATTMATCAAGTGATAGATATCACACTTGTATTTTTATTACGGATGAGGTCGGTGTCGTGTGAGGTAGAAACCAAGCTCAATCGCGTTGAGCCTGGTGAGTTAAAATGCCAAGGTAGCCATTACAGACAAGAGAGTTAATACGCTCCTGCGCTGTAGATAAGCTCGTAACTGTGGCTGTAGATCTCCAAGATATTGCCAAATGGGTCTTCCATATAGATCATGCGATAGGGCTTCTCTCCAGGATAGTAATAGCGTGGTTTCTCCATACGTTTCTTACCACCCGCCTCAACAATACGTTCAGCCAGTGCTTCAACGTTAGGATCTTGCACGCAGAAGTGAAAGACGCCCGTTTTCCAGTACTCGAAATTGTTGTCAGGGTTTTGCTGATCTTTGAATTCAAATAGCTCGACACCCACTCGGTCACCGGTTGATAAATGGGCAATACGAAAGCGCTCCCAACCTTGACCAAACACATCGGTACACATCGCTCCAATTGCACTATTGTCTTCGATAATCTCGGTAGGTGTCATAATGAGATACCAGCCAAGCACTTGCGTGTAAAATTGAACGGCTTTGTCCAAATCAGGTACCGAAATACCAATGTGTGAAAATGTACGTGGATAAGGGGTTGGCATGCGTTGCTCCTTCTAAGATGACGTTGTCAGTGGTTGCAAGCATGAGGTATCACAAACATAATGTTAAATTATGGTTTGCAATAGTTATGATGACAATTTGTTATGGTTAATCCTGTTTGGCTGAAAACCTTTTGCACCCTGGTAGATGTTGGCAGTTTTACCAAAGCCGCTGATAAGTGTTTTATGACCCAATCAGGCGTCAGTCAGCACGTGCGAAAGCTCGAAGATGCTTTATCGACCACCTTACTGATTCGGAGTAAAAAGGGTATTGTCACGACGGAGGCTGGAGAGCAACTCTATCGTCAAGGCAAAGATGTACTACAAACACTCGATAACCTAGCCGTTAACATCAGTCAGGATCCCGGTTATGAAGGGGAGGTGCGTCTTATGTCGCCGGGAAGTGTTGGTCTCCGTTTATATCCTCATTTGCTCGATCTCCAGGTGACGTATCCGACACTTACGATTAACTATCGCTTTGCGCCAAATGGCGATATTCATAATGCCATCTTGAACAACACCATTGATATTGGCCTGACAACCGCATGTCCCGTTAATCCAAATATTCAGTCTGAACCCATTGGGGAAGAGCCGTTGTTGCTGGTGACACCGCGCCATGTCAAATCCCCGACTTGGGAAACACTCTGCCAGCTAGGATTCATTGATCATCCAGATGCGAGGCATCACGCCGAGTTATTACTTGGAGCGAACTTCGAGCAATACCAAACGGCACAGTTGCGTCCCATTAAGCAATCTGGCTTTTCTAATCAAATTGGTCTTATCTTACTACCCGTTGCACGCGGACTCGGCTTTACCGTGTTACCCGCCAATGCCGTCGCCGCTTTTGCTCAACAAGCGGCCATCAAAGCTCACCATTTACCGACACCGGTCAGTGAAACTTTATACCTTTCCTCTCTTGCCGGACGCGTGCTGCCCCAGCGCGCGATCAATATTTCAAACGTCATTAAAGAGCAGGTCAGTGATTCAATTGGCATGCATACATAATAAATGCGAAGAGTGACTTCATAACTAAGTGACAATGTCACGTGCTGCGCATGGACGACGCTTCTCCTGTCTTCTAATCTCTAAGAGTGCGAAAACGATTTGAGGTGGCAATGTGACGAGATGGTGGATATTAATGGTTTGCTGGTTGCCGTTGAGTGGACAGGCAAACACACTCACTGTTGCATATCGCGATCATACGGGGGCGATGTCATCCGCGACCAAAGCGATCGTCGAGCGGGTTTTTGACTCGGTTGACCCACAAATTGAACTCGCTTGGATAGAAATGCCGTTAGCACGGGCAGAGAATGCGCTCGCTAAAGGGATCATTGATATTGATTTTGGGCGCACCCGGTTTGTCTATCAGGACACGCCTCAGGCGCTTTATCCGAGTGAATCGCTGTTTTCCGTCGGTTATCACCTGTTTGGCCATACATATGTTGGCAACCCTCAAGACTATCAACGTGTAGTGGGAGTGATTGGTGACCAAGTAGCGCAAATGATCGCGGATAAGTACCAGTGGGAAATGGTCGGTGCGAGGAGTGAGCGCGCCGCGTTGAATATGGTCAATAGCAATCGGGTACAAGCCATGGTGGCTTATGTGGGCGTGGCAAGCATTATTGAAAAAGAGCAACTAACTAATGTGCGCATGGGGGATAACCCTATCAAGTCCATCCCCATCTATTTTGCGATTCATCAGCGGCATCAGGCACTTCTTGAGCGATTGGACGCCAGCATAGGTAAAATGAAAAAGAGCGGTGAAATGGCTGCTTTACTCGAAAAACATGGCGCCACTTATTGAGACGTGTTTTCTATCCGCAGCTTTTGCTCGCGCACTTTACGACGCAATAGTTCTGTATAAATCGGTTGTCCGCCCAGCAACTGTGCGACCAAGGTGGCACCGAGGGTGGTGATGATTAACGGCAAAATCAGATAATAGTTGTTGGTCATTTCAATCACCAACAAAATACCGGTAATCGGCGCGCGCACCGTGGCCGCAAATAAGGCACCCATGCCAGCAATGGCAAACATACCCGGCTCTATGCCCATATCTGGGTATATATTGGCAACCACTAACCCATAAACAGTGCCTAACAAGGTGCCCAGCGCCAGCATAGGCGCAAAGATGCCGCCAGGCGCACCCGAGCTAAAGCAAATCACCGTCAGTAATGTGCGCGCCATAAAGATAAACAGCAGGGCACTGATTGAGTAATTGAGGGTGACGAAATCTGGCACTAAATTAATGCCACCATGGGTCAGCTCAGGCGCATAGATAAGTAGTAAGCCAAAAAAGCCGCCTAACGTGGCACCCACTAACCAGATCCGTTTTTGGCTTTTCTGATAAAAGCGTTGGAAAAAATCCTGAAAGCGCATAATCAGAAAATTAAACAGTACGCCAAATACCCCAAAACAGCAGCCCAGAACGAGAAAGAACCACAGCGAAATAAGTGGCGGCGTTTCGTATTGTGGCAATACAATTACCGCCTCTTGGCCATTGATATAGCGAAAGACGATATCGGCCATAATCGCAGCAATGATCACCGCTTTAATTGAAATTAAGGTATAGCGAAATTGTGGTCGCATTTCCTCAACCACAAACATGATAGCCGCCAATGGAGCATTAAAAGCCGCCGCCAGCCCCGCTGCAGCACCGGAGGCGAGCAAGGTTTGGTTACTGTTCCTGTCTTTGATGCGGCAGGTATCGGTGACCATTCGGCCAATATTGGCACCAATTTGCACGCTTGGGCCTTCGCGGCCGAGAATCATGCCAGAGCCTAACGCGCCTAAACCACCAAAAAACTTCACTGGAATAACTCGCCACCATCGTGAGGGGCGAATGCCTTCCATCGCGCCCTCAACCTCTGGGATCCCCGAGCCTGCCGCTTCAGGTGCAAAACGATGAACAAGCCAATAGCCGAGTAAGGCGAGCCCCGCGCTAATAAGAAACGCGAGCACACCCAATGGAATCATCGAGTTGATGTTACTGTCTAACCATTCGGTTCTGGACTGAGACAGTGAGTGGATGGCGAGCTCGAAAAGGGTGACTACCACGCCGCCTAAAAAGCCAATGACTACCGCGAGTAAAAGGATAGAAACGGGCGTTTTGTCGCGAGACCATAATTTATCAAAGAAAACACTAGATTTGTAAAAGATAGCTCTCTTCTTGCCTGTTTTACTTACAATTTTCATCTGTGTGAACGCAAAGTGTGAAAAGAAAAGTGACGATGTACGGTGGCACARCTTCCTACGCCAACATCGTGCTGGGAACGTCCTATTCCCTGAGAGAACGCATTTATACTACGCCAATTAATGGAACATGCAAGCGCTCGACAGATACTTCATTGTCCAGTGATAAAGACAAAACCCGCGGGAGTAAGCGATACACTAACGAGGCAGCCGTAAGCGAACATTTTTATACGTTTTATCGGTGTGCACCGTATTGTCAGCCAGCGTACCACCTTTGTCAGCGCCAATAATTGATTTGAATTAGATCACAGTTTGTTGCGCTGAAAATGTCCGCAGCCGCTATATCGGATTGGTAACCGCGGTGTGGCCATGCCAGAGCAGCAAAGGCATGGCCATCGTCATTGGTTTAGCGGGGCGTCATTGGCCTTGAATAGCGGCAAGGCTATCGCCGATCGCTATCAGGCGATCCAAAATACGCTCACCATCGACGCCGATGCCGTTGTGTTCGTACTCGTTGGTCATCCACGCTTGGCTGTTGGCAATCTTCGCCAAGGTTTGGCGGGAGTAATCAAACTCAACAAACATGTCATCCACATAGGTGGCACAGGCGAGCGGCACCGTGTTGTGCTTGAGCACCTCGAGATCATAAAGCGCCGGCCAATCGGTTTTTTCCGCCAACAACATCGCGGCCTCTCTGAGTGGTTTGAGCGTGGCAAGTTGATCAAACATCCAGGGATAGACCATTTCTCCGGTAAACCGAAACGGCTGATCGGGCTGATAGTGGAACTGCGGGAACTGATCGCGTATTCGATGGGCTGACCACTGCGAGGCCTGCTGCTGGCAGTAAATCGATTCATGCAAAATAGCGTAGAAAGGGTTGGTTAAATACCCTTGCTCTGCCTGCATCGCATCAAGGAATGGATAGCTCAGCACACGCTCGCCGTTCACCTCAATAAAGGCTCGTTCCAATAAATAATAAAGCGGCAGTCCCGCATGACCGCGGCCGAGATTTAGGCCAATGGTCTGGAACTGCTCCACCGTAAACGGCTGACCGTTTGGCAGCGTCACCGCATTGTTTTGCAAATACTGGGCAATCTCGTGGCAGCGGGCTTGTGCATCGGGGAACTGAGCGAAAAACTGCTGGTTCTTATCTTCCACGCGCTGATAGGTTTTTTGGTACACCCTATCGGCATGCCCTTCAATCGGCGGAATACCGCCGGTGATAAACGCGCGCGATAGCGATTGCGGAAAGAAAGATAAATAGGTGAGCGCACAGAACCCACCAAAGCTTTGACCGAGGATCGCCCATTGCTTGATGCCTAACGCCTCACGCAAACACTCGGCGTCTTTCACGATGCTATCGGCACGAAAATGGCTCAGATAGTCCGCTTGCTCAGCGGCAGTGAGATGGGCAAGCGTTTGGTGATTCACCGGCGAGCTTAAGCCCGTGCCGCGTTGGTCGAGCAACAACACGCGGTAATCGTCTAATGCCCGTTTTAGCCAACCGCTCGCGCCATTAGGGCGAGGCGATTCCATGCCAGGTCCACCTTGAAAATACACTAGCCAGGGTAACGCTTGCTCATTTTTACGCGTATCGACGATTTCGCGGGCGAAAATCGAGAGAGAGGGGCTGTTAGCGTCATTATGATCCAGCGGCATATCAATATGATGACTGCGATAACGGAGATGGCGATCCCACAGATCTTGCATGGTAATTCCTTTACAAACAAAAAGATGACGCGAGATAGATTACCAGAGATGGTGGTAAGCAGCGAGCGCGTTTCATCCAAGCAACCTGCTATGTTTTTGTGATGCTCGTCACCTTTCTATTTACTTAGCCTGCTAACTATTTTATAGTGTCTGCCTGGCATTACTTAGCCTGCTAAGTATTTTTACGATGGAAGGAAAACTCGATGACATCGCCCAATCCCGAACACATGTCTATCGCTGAGCACTTAGGGCGCACGGCGCGATTATGGCGCCGTGTGGCGAATTCAGAGCTTGAGCCTCTGGGGCTGAGCTATCCACGTTGGAGTGCGCTTTGGATGTTGCGCCGATTGGGGGATGGCATCAGCCAAAGTGAATTGGCACAGGCGCTGGAAATTGAACTGGGCTCTTTGATGCGCACGTTGAAGCATTTAGAAGCGCAGGGGCTGATCACACGGCGCTGCTCGCCAGAAGATAAGCGCACTCGTACGGTGCATGTCACCGACAGTGGTAGTGACTTAATGTCACGCATCGAAGCGCGGGTGTTGCGGGTGCGCAAGCATTTGCTCTCTGGTATTGCAGCTGAAGATTTTGACGCCTTGGAGCGGGTGTTGGTCACCATTAATCAAAATGCAATGGACTATACCGCCACCACCGAAGACGACTGCGGCACAGAAGAATAGGTAATAGAGGTAAGAAGTACGAATGACACCGGATGAAAAATTTGCACGTTGGGTAAAAGTGGCCGCCCTCAGTTTTGTTTTGATTTTTGGCTACTTTTTGGTCGCCGATAACTTGATGCCGCTGACGCCCCACGCGATGGTCACGCGCACGGTGACTAAAGTGGCCCCGCAAGTCAGTGGGCCGGTCAGTGCGCTGGCGGTAGAAAACAACCAACGGGTTCACCAAGGCGATATTCTGTTTCGGATTGAAAGTGCGCCTTATCGCATTGCGGTCGACCAAGCCAAACTCGCCCTTGCCCAGGCGAGACAGACTAACGCCCAATTGGATGCTTCACTGATGGCCGCGCGGCAAGATGTCTCAGCATTGGCATCGGTCTTGGCACAAAAAGCGCGTGAAGCAAAACGCTTAAAAGCTTTGTTTGCTAAAAATGGTGTCTCGCAGCAGCAACGTGATGATGCGATCAGTGCGGCTAATACCGCCCGCGCTAAATGGGAAGCCGCGAAAGCGCGCGTTAGTGCCCTTCAAATTCAACGTGGCGGTGACGGTGCCAGCAATATCGCCGAACAAGTGGCGCTGAGCAAACTAAAAAAAGCCCAGCTTAACCAATCCTACACCACTGTTAGAGCCAGCCATGACGGGGTGGTAACCAACTTGCAGCTGGATGTGGGGGCTTATGCCAGTGCGGGTAAACCGCTGATGGCCTTGGTGTCTGAACGCGCCGATGTGATTGCCGACTTTCGCGAAAAAAGCGTACGCGATGTGCACACCGGCACGCCAGTGAATGTCACTTTTGATAGCGAGCCGGGCAAACTTTACGCGGGACACGTGAGCAGTGTCGATGCTGGGGTCAGTGCCGGACAAATCGACGCCAATGGTCAACTGGCGTCACCGTCTAACTCCAACCGTTGGGTGCGTGATGCGCAGCGAATGCGCCTGCACATTCAGCTCGACGAATGGCCTGGCCACTCGTTGCCAACCGGAGCTCGCGCCACGGTACAGCTAATGCCTGAAAGCACGGTGACGCAGTGGCTGGCCAGCGCGCAAGTCGGCTTTTTGAGTATGCTGCACTACATCTACTAAGGGGAGCTGACGATGAGGTTATGGCATCACCCCTTAAGTGATAACGATGTGCGCCAGTGCGCGCGGATTGCCACCGGTGCCACGCTCGGTTTTGCGGTGTGTAAGTTTTTCGGTTTTAGCTTTGGGGTGTTTTTTACCGTCACGCCGATGTTGTTGCTTGGACTTGTACCCGTGATTAACGGTCGTGCTGCACGGCAATTGCTCGCCTCCGCGGTGATCAGTGGGATAGAAGTCGGGCTGCTCGGGGGACTGTTTGGCGCGCACCCTGGATTAATGACACCGCTGGTGTTCTTGCTTTTCACCTATAAGTTTGCCTGTATGTCCAAAGGGCGCTTCTTTCTTTTTGGTGCCAACAGTGTGTTAAGCCTGAGCATTATGCTGCACTTTGCCAGCTATCCCGATTTACCGATTAACACCTTAATCTTCGGTAACCTGGGCGCGAATGTGTTATCAGTCGCGGTGGCGTATTTAGTGACCTGGTTAATTCCCGATGTCACGCCGCGTCAGCCGCCCGCCGCACCCGCAGGAGGAAAACAATCGCACCGGATGCGACACGAAGCGCTGATGGGCGCAACCTTGGCCACGGTCTCGTTTTTCATCTTCCAGTTGTTTGACTTGCGCGATTCGATTTCAGCGCAAGCCACCACCGTGTTGTTACTGTTCCCGATGCATTGGAACGGATCGCTCAGCTATGCACGAAAGCGGGCGATAGGCACTGTGTTGGGCGTCGCCTACGGCATTGGCTGCCAAGTCATTTTATATGATTGGTTTAACGTGCTGATCTTAGTAATCCCGCTGCYATGGATAGGCACCATGCTGTTTGCCAACGCCCACTTAAAAGAGGCCGGGGGCTCAGGCGTGGGGTTTGGTGCCATGGCCACGCTTGGGATCTTATTCGGGCAATACTTAAGCCCGAACCAAGACTTTATGTATGATGCCTTATACAGAGTGAGTAGCAACCTGGTGGCTATCGTGCTCACCTTGATGTTGTGTTTTATGGTGCACAAGCTGCTTAACTGCTTTTCCGCGACTCGGTTTGGTGCCGCGTAAGCGTTTGAACCACCAAAGTTATTCCTCGCTTTAGTCAATCGATAATGGTTATTTTTGCGGTAAACATCCCATCCTAATTTGACTTTTGCGAGGTATCGCTTGTTTCTCCTCCGACCTGTCGCTATGCTCCATGGCAGTTATGATGCACAGATAGGAAGTCAGCGAAGTGAAAAAACTCATCCTGATCGTGGTATGCGCCATGTTTGCCGTTGCGGCGATTGCCAGTATCACCGCAACCACCTTTATCTCGCATGACGAGATAGACAACATTATTCTCAAGCGTTCGCAAGCACAGGCTGAGCTCCTGGCCGATCGTGCTGAATACATTTTAGAAAACTCTTCCACTCCCACCGCCGATTTACAAGACATGGTGTCGGATCTCAAAGGTCGCGACGACATCAGCTATGCGGTAATGATTGATAAAAACATCAAAGCCATTGCCCACAGCGACACCCAAAAGCTGGGTAAGGTGTATAGCGATAACTATACCGTCGCCGGTGCCGGCCAAGGCCAACCGCAGCATTCTCGCTGGTATGCCGATGTGCAAGAGGTGTGGGTATACGACATTATGATGCCGGTTTATGTCGATGGCCGCCTGTGGGGCGCGTTTGATGTTGGCATCCCGATTACGGAGGTCGATGCCGCTGCTAATGGTATCGCCATTGCCCAGCTCACCGCGATTGGCTTGATTTTTATTGGTTGTACCCTGGTGCTGGTATGGCTATTAGGCCGTTTATTCGCGCCACTCAAAGGCTTAGAGCATGCGCTGACCGATATCTCCAAAGGCGACGGTGATTTAACGGTGCGCTTGCCGGTGACGGGCAACAACGAAATTACCCGTATATCGGTGGCGTTTAATACCTTTGTGGAAAAAATCGACCAAATCATTGCCAATGTGGTGGAAACCGGTGAAGAGCTGGGGCGCTCGGCCGAATCGCTGCGTGATAAAGCGGCGCACTCGCTGAAACGTGGTGAGTCGCAAAGCGAACAAGCCTTGCTGGTGGTCACCTCGATGAATGAGATGATCGCTACCATTAATGAGATCTCACAAAGTGCTTCGAATGCCGCGGACTCCGCTTCGTCGGCGAACAATGAAACCGAAGCCGGTAAGCAAACCTTGGCCGAAGCAACCGCGACGATTAACCAGCTCGATACCGAGATGGATAATATGTCGACGGTGATCACCTCACTGGCCGAGCGCACACAATCCATTGTGTCGATTCTGGATGTGATCCGGGGGATTTCTGAGCAAACGAACCTGCTTGCCCTAAACGCAGCCATTGAGGCAGCACGCGCGGGCGAAGCGGGACGTGGCTTTGCGGTGGTGGCTGACGAAGTGCGCAGTTTGGCGACTAAAACCTCGCAATCGACCGAAGAAATTCAATCAACCATCGATCAGCTTCAGCAAGAGGCGAAAAACGCGGTTGATGCCATGGATACCAGCAAAGCGCTGACCACTGAGGGCAACCGTGCCACCGAGCAAGCACTGACCGCACTCGAAAGCATTGCCACGCAAGTTAGCACCATCTTGGACATGAACACCCATGTGGCGACGGCGACGGAAGAGCAATCGAGCGTGGCGAATGAAATCAACGTCAATATGGATACGGTAAACCAAGCGGCGCAAGCAGGGCTGGATGATAGCCACAGCCTTGAGGCGAGCAGCCAAGATTTGGCCGGTTTAGCGCGTACCTTGGATCACCATGTCGGCGCATTTAAAATCTCGGCAATTAAACCTGCCGAGAGCGCATTGCGGGCGGCGCGCGACTAATTGAGCGTTTACCCCGAGCAACCTCTATCGCCAGCCTTGTGCTGGCGATTTTTTGCCAGCTCGCGCATCACACTGAAATCGAACCAGGCAGTTAAATGCCTGTTCGTAGCTGCTGGGCGGGTAAGTGCTCGGCCAGAAATGCCAACCAAGCTGAGACCTTGGGCTGTAACTGCCGCCCGCTCGGATACAGCGCCCAAATGCCTTCATCTTCTACCCGATAATCGGTTAACACTTCCTCCAACTCGCCGCTTGCCAACGCGGATTGCACGTAATAATGCGGCAGTTGAGCCAATCCTAATCCGTGCTTGGCGGCATTGAGTAATGCCACGCCTGAATTGCAGCGCAATCGGCCTGATACCGTTAACGTGCGCACTTTGCCGCCGCTTTGATAGTGCCAATGCTCGTTCGATCCTACTAAGCAGCGGTGATGACTGAGCGCACTGGGCGAGTCGGGGCGGCCATTTAAAGCCAAATAGTCCGGACTGGCGCAGATGGTTAATTGCCGCGACCCCAGTCGCTTGGCTTTCAGGCTTGAGTCGGGCAAGTGGCCAATGCGGATCGCGACATCGGTGCCGGTATCGGTCATATCCACTCGCCGATTAGTCAAATGTAAATCCACCGCCACTTGCGGATACGCCACCATAAATGGCGCGAGTAGGGGGGCGATATATTGCTCTCCAAAGTTTACCGGTGCGGTGACACGAATTTGCCCCGCGGGTAACGACTGAGCCTGGGTAATGGTTTGTTCGGCATCCACCAACGCCGCGATCAGCGGACGGCAACGTTGATAATAGAGCTCACCCTCATCGGTCAACGACACCTTCCGCGTCGTACGATGAAACAACTTCACCCCTAAATAGGCCTCGAGTGCAGCCACCCGGCGACTGACTGACACCACTGTGGTATCGAGTTTATTGGCCGCTTGGGTGAAGCTGCCATGCTCGGCGACCGATAAAAATTCGTTAAGTCCTTCCCAATGGGGCGCCATTGCTGTCTATCCTGTCATTATTCACCCATATACATTATTACGTGAGTGAAATAATAATTTTCAAATTTGCGGGATTATAACTAAATCTAACTTGGTTAGCATAGTCAGGTACGCAATTAACAAGAACAGAAGGGAACCTCCAATGGCACTAACCATCCAGCCAGGACAAACACATATCAAATCCAAAGCCGCCGTCGCATGGGGGCCAGGCCAGCCACTGAAAATGGAAGAGGTCGACGTTGAACTGCCTAAACCGGGTGAGGTGTTGGTCAGAATCGTCGCTACCGGCGTGTGTCATACCGATGCGTTCACCTTATCGGGCGACGATCCTGAAGGCGTTTTCCCCTCGATTCTCGGCCACGAAGGCGGCGGGATTGTTGAAATGGTCGGCGAGGGCGTCACCAGCGTAGAAGTGGGCGACCATGTGATCCCCCTTTACACCGCGGAATGTGGTGAGTGTAAATTCTGCCAATCTGGCAAAACCAACCTATGTGGCGCGGTACGTGAAACCCAAGGCAAAGGCCTGATGCCAGACGGTACCTCACGCTTTTCGATTAACGGCGAGACCATTTTCCACTACATGGGCTGCTCGACCTTCTCGGAATACACGGTATTGCCCGAGATCTCACTAGCGAAAGTGAGCAAAGCCGCGCCCCTAGAAGAAGTTTGCTTGCTCGGCTGTGGCGTGACCACTGGCATGGGCGCGGTGATGAACACCGCCAAAGTAGAAAAAGGCGACACAGTGGCGATTTTCGGTTTGGGTGGCATTGGCCTGTCAGCCATCATCGGCGCACGTATGGCCGGTGCAAGCCGCATCATTGGCATTGATATCAATGAAAGCAAGTTCACCCTCGCCAAGCAGCTGGGCGCCACCGATGTGATTAACCCTCAAGACCACGACAAACCTATCCAGCAAGTGATTGTGGAGATGACCGACGGCGGGGTTGACTACTCGTTCGAATGTATCGGCAATGTGGATGTGATGCGCCAAGCGCTCGAGTGCTGCCACAAAGGCTGGGGCGAGTCAGTGATCATTGGTGTTGCTGGCGCAGGCCAAGAGATTTCGACCCGTCCGTTCCAGCTGGTGACAGGGCGCGTCTGGAAAGGCTCGGCATTTGGTGGCGTTAAAGGCCGCTCAGAGCTACCCGGCATTGTCGAGCGCTACCTCGATGGTGAGTTTGGCCTGCAAGAATTCATTAGCTACACCATGGGCCTTGATGAAGTAAACCGCGCCTTTGAACTGATGCACGAAGGCAAAAGCATTCGCAGCGTGATCCACATGGACCAATAACAGGACGGCCACCGTGGCAACGCGGCGGTAAAATAACCATGCAACTAGAAAAAATAAGCGAAAACAAAGTCGCGGGCGGTTGGCACCAACGTTGGCAGCATGACTCTAAAGCCACCAACGGCAAAATGACCTTTGCGATCTTTCTGCCAGAGAAAGCGAAAGAACAACCGGTGCCGGTGCTCTATTGGCTCTCGGGCCTGACCTGCACCGACGAAAACTTTATGCAAAAGGCCGGCGCGTTTAAACAAGCCGCCACCTTGGGGATGGCGATTGTAGCGCCGGACACCAGTCCGCGCGGCGAGGGCGTAGCCGATGCCAATCAATACGATCTCGGCCAAGGGGCGGGGTTTTATGTCAATGCCACCCAAGCGCCGTGGCAGTCGCACTACCAGATGTACGACTACGTTGCCAACGAACTGCCGGAACTGATTGAATCGCACTTTGCGGTCAATAACCAGCGCGCGATTGCCGGACACAGCATGGGCGGCCACGGCGCGTTAGTGATTGGTTTGCGTAACCCATCACGCTACAGCAGCATTTCGGCGTTCAGCCCCATTTGTCATCCCACTGAGTGCCCGTGGGGCAAACAGGCCTTTAGCGCCTATTTAGGCGATGACGAACAAACATGGCAGGCTTATGATGCCACCGTGTTGCTCGCCCAAGGCCCCACCGCCATGCCGATGCTGGTGGACCAAGGCGACAAAGACGGCTTTTTAGCCGAGCAGCTTAACCCGCAAGCCCTGAAAAAAGCGGCCGAGAAACACAACTCCCCGCTCACCTTGCGCATGCAACCCGGCTACGACCACAGCTACTTTTTCATCAGTACCTTTATTGATGAACACCTCGCCTTCCACGCCACCCGCTTTGCGCGGTAAGGCACAAATCGTCGAGACCCAAGCGGCCACCCGGGCCGCTTTTTTTGTACCCATTTCACAAAATATGGCTTGGCTAACACTTTGGACAGTAGCGCACGAAAACCAAAACAGCGCTTGATACACTAACCCGCAAAGTAGCCAATAGATGGCGTGTTAGGTGCCGACAACTGATCGGCGGAATGTATACTTGTGCAGGCAAAGTGATTGCTTCTGGCGTTAAAAATGTGTTTAATTATAGGGGGTTAGTTAAAAAATAACGCGTGTAACGGTTTTCGGGAATCRCGTATGCGCACGACTACAATGTTAGTTTAAAGGAGAACCTGTGAAAGAATTTTGGACGAAACTTGAGAAAAACCCTCGGTTTTTTACTTTCTTCTGGGGGGCTTTAGGTTCATTCGCGGTTTGGCTGATAGTTGAGTACTCTGGTTCGACCCTCCTTTACCTTGGAACAGGCGTATTGGGTTTTTTAACGGATTATATTGATAGCAGATACGCTAGAGCAGCAGTTTTACAAAATACAACGTACTCATATTTTATTTTAATCCTAATTTTCGTTATTTTTGCGGTAGGTTGGAGAGAAATATCGTCAAAGATATCCACTAGCTTAAAAGAGCCGAAAGAAGAAAGAGATGAAAACAACGTCAAGCCAATTCCAAAGTGGGTTCCTTACTTTTTTATATTTGTCAAGTTATTGATCTGGTTCTACCTTTTACTGGCTCTATTGTTTCTTGCTGGCGAATCTATCGTATTAAACGCTTCGTCTGATTTTAAACAGCACGTTCGTATAGTGGCGCCTTACATTTCGGACCAAGAGAAAGAAGTTATTCTCTCTGAATGGTCTCAGATGGGCTCTTTGGAAGACTACAATAATATCTATAAAAAACTTATACCTATTGCCAAAGAGCATAAGCTGGTGTTAAAAAGTAATCAGAATTACTAAACTAACAAAGCGCTTCTTTTGGAAAAATTTTCCGCAGATGGTGGCGTTAGCAGCTTGAGTATACAGCGAGTTCAGTACAACTTCATTTATATGGAATCTAAATTGAATGGAATTAGTAAAAAACATTGCAGAAAAAATATCAGTTGAAAATCCAGATTTTTCGAATTGTATAAATGTATTTGAACATGATCTAAAAATAACTGGCATTGAAACTACGGTTAGATTTCATTACTTGAAATTTGATGGAAACAAGAAGCCAATGGTTAAAGCCTTGGCTGATACCTTATATGCATACATTATCGACTATTGTTTATCAGCCAAAAATAGAGAGGAGACTTTAACGTCTAGACAGTCAACTCTTTTAACTAAACAAGCAAGAAGCTTATTCAGACACCCAAAGATATCAGATGACTCCCCAGATAAAACGGGCGAAGCGGGAGAAACACTACTGTACTTTCTTATGGAAGCAGTCCTAAAAGCTCCGCAAATTGTTTCAAAAATGGAGCTTAAAACAAATCACAAAGATGAAGTAAAAGGGTCAGATGGAATTCATGCTAGGTGGAACGAAGAGTTAGAAGTCGTTGATTTTTATTTCGGGGAATCAAAGCTTTATAAGAAAGTTTCTGATGCACTGACCTCAGCATTGAAAAGCGTCAATGATTTTCATGATGTAAAAATGTACGAACATGAATTCAACATGGTGACAAAGCACTTTAAGTATGCTGATGAAGCAGTAAAGAATGAAATTTCACAGCTATTTATTAATGGAAACCCTGGTACAAATGTAAGAGTTAATCATGCTTGTCTGATTGGCTATGACTATAACGGTTATGATGATGTATTGTCAGAACCCCATAGTAAGTTGATAAGCAGATTTGAGTATGAGCTGCGGTCTAACGCTGAAAGCTTAGTCAAGATTTTACAAGAAAAATTCGAAAAATTCGAGAAAAAACACTTAGTTTTCGATGTTTTCTTCCTCCCGTTCCCCTCGGTTGTAGAGTTTAGAAAAGCATTCAATGAGGCGCTCGATTGATTACTATGAATAACATAGAAAGTGTCATAGAAAAACTGAAAATCCATAGCACACAGAATCAGCTACCTGGAACCTCTATAAGCAAAGAAAGACCACTAGAAGAAACTGAAATTAACCAGTTGTTGGGGTATGCATCTATTTTATCTCTCTCTGAAAAAGCTGAAGATAAAATACTTGCATATGAAATCACTACAAGGCTTCTGGAAGTAAGGTCAGTTGATGACTCTAAACTATTGAGTTCTGCAGAAGTCATAATGTCTAGACTAGGTAATTTTCCAGGACGGAAACTTCTAAAAGAACGCTTCAAATTTTCAGGAAATAAAATACCAAGTTTTTTGAAGTTGGAATGCTTAAGTAGAGAAGTGGAAAACTCTGTTTTCATTGACGAGGAATCAATAAAACTAACTGATTTCCAATATGATTTCTACAAATCGTTGCAAGAAGAAAAGGCTTTAAGTATTTCTGCGCCAACATCTGCTGGAAAGTCTTTTGTACTTGGGCTAAATCTCATAAAAAAATTGAAAGAAAAAGATAATCAATGCATCATATATATAGTGCCGACCAGAGCATTGATCACTGAAGTTTCTAACAGAATTAGGGATTCGTTTAGACAGTACAATCTTGATGATGTAATTATTAGAACAGCCCCATTTTCTATATCTAAGGAAAAAATTAAACACGGGGCTGTCTATATTCTCACTCAAGAACGTTTGATGAACTATTTGAGCGACACTATAGGTGAAAAGCCTGCCATAACATCTTTAATAGTTGATGAAGCTCATGAGATTCAAAAAGGTAAGCGAGGCATTCTCTTACAGAGTTCTATTGACTATCTTTTGAAAAAATATCCCAGAACAGAAATATTGTTTGCTAGTCCACTTATAAAAAATCCAGGGTATTTCTTTGATATTTTCAATATATCAGATAACGGTAAGTTTTTTACTGAAACCATATCTC
>NZ_MUFB01000034.1 GCF_001996005.1 Salinivibrio siamensis
CGCTGGTGCCGCGTATTGCGGGGCGGCCATTTGTACCGGTGCAGCAGGGGAAGAGCGGCTGATACGAACTGACTCTTCACCTTCGGCAATTTCTAGCTCGGAGATGCCAGACTCTTCAACAAGTTCGATCAGTTTCTTAATCTTACGGATATCCATGATAGGTCTCTTCTATATGTTTTGTTTTACTCAGCCGCAAACGCTAAATGACGCGCGGCCGCTGTTAAGGCGAATTCATAACCATCAGCGCCAAACCCGCTGAGCACCCCGACGGCTTTGTCTGATAAGTACGAGTGATGCCGGAAGGGCTCTCGGGCATAAACATTCGACAAATGCACTTCGATAAAGGGGATACTCACACCCAGTAAAGCGTCACGCAGGGCTACGGAGGTGTGGGTCAGCGCGGCTGGGTTGATGATGATAAAATCCACGGTCTCCATCGCTTGGTGGATTTTATCGATAAGGCTAGCTTCGCTATTGGATTGAAAGTGTTCAAGATTGAGCCCCAAGGTCGTGGCTTGTGCCTCGAGAGCCGCCATGATTTGGCCAAGCGTTTGGGCGCCGTAATGTTCGGGCTCACGCTGACCGAGCAAATTAAGGTTTGGGCCATTTAACACTAAAACTTGGTTTCTTGTAGACATCTTGACGCTTACTTCTCCTATTCGCTGTTATTGTGCAGCTTAACGCGGATTCCAGCCGATGGACATGTTATGACGGCGCATACCATGCAATTTTGTCCTTACTGACAGCAATTATAGAGACTTCAGCGCAAATCGCAGCAAAATACTGGTCTAATCAGCACAGTTTGTCTGTTAGCGATATCAAAAGGGTTGCTCGTCGGCGGTTTGATGCGGGATGACACCGCAAGTCCCTACTTTTTGTGTGATTGCGAGGGAGGGAAAGAGTTCAGTTTACCGTGTGCTGGGGATCAAAAAAGCCGCCCGAAGGCGGCAAAGGTTGCTAAGCAATCTTTCGTTAGGGTTAAACCACACTTTCTTTTTCTGCGATAAGCTTATCGACCACACTAGGATCGGCCAATGTGGAAGTATCGCCAAGACTACCGGTATCACCGGTGGCGATTTTGCGCAGAATGCGACGCATGATCTTGCCTGAACGGGTTTTAGGCAGTGCATCCGTCCAGTGGATGAAGTCGGGTGTCGCAATGGGGCCAATCTCTTTGCGCACCCACTCTTTGACTTCCTTGTGGAGTTCGGCGCTGGGCACTTCACCCGCATTGAGGGTGATATACGCATAGATCGCTTGGCCTTTGATATCGTGTGGCACACCAACAATCGCGGCTTCGGCAATTTTATCGAATGCGACGAGCGCCGACTCGATCTCTGCCGTTCCCATCCGGTGCCCCGAGATATTGAGGACATCATCGACACGGCCGGTTATCCAGTAATAGCCGTCTTCATCGCGACGCGCCCCATCGCCGGTAAAGTACATCCCTTTAAAGGTGGAAAAGTAGGTTTGCTCAAAGCGGTCATGATCACCGAAGACGGTGCGCATTTGTCCTGGCCACGAGTCAAGCATGACCAGATTACCCTCGGTGGCACCGTCGAGTATATTGCCCATGTTATCCACTAATGCAGGCTGTACGCCAAAGAAAGGACGGGTTGCTGAGCCTGGTTTCAACGCGGTGGCGCCCGGTAGCGGGGTAATCAATATCCCACCGGTTTCTGTTTGCCACCAAGTGTCGACAATCGGACAGGCTTGGTTCCCTATGGTGCTGTGATACCACTCCCAAGCCTCTGGGTTGATGGGTTCACCCACCGAGCCCATGATCCGCAGTGAGTCGCGTTGGGTGCCCGCGACCGCTTCGTTGCCTTTTGCCATCAGTGCGCGAATCGCGGTGGGCGCGGTGTAAAGAATATTCACTTGGTGCTTATCGACCACTTCGCTCATTCGTGCCGTGCTTGGATAAGTGGGGACACCTTCAAATAAGATTGTTTTCGCACCATTGGCAAGCGGACCATAGACAAGGTAGCTGTGACCGGTGATCCAGCCGACATCTGCGGTACACCAGAACACGTCTCCCTCTTGATAGTCGAAGACATACTTAAAGGTCATCGCCGCGTACACCAGATAGCCACCGGTCGTGTGCAGTACCCCTTTTGGGGTCCCTGTGGAGCCTGATGTGTAAAGAATAAACAAAGGGTCTTCGGCTTTCATCTCTTCGGCGGGGCAGTCGTCTGACACCTTCGCGGCGGCCTCGTGCCACCACACATCACGATGACTGTGCCAGTCAATGTGTCCCCCGGTACGTTGGTACACCACCACTTTTTCAATCGATTTCACTTTGGGGTTTGCTAGGGCATCATCGACGTTTTTCTTCAGGGGCACCGCACGGCCACCACGTATCCCTTCATCGGCTGTCACCACCACTTTGGCATTGGAGTCAATAATCCGACCGGCCAATGCTTCGGGAGAAAAGCCGCCAAATACCACGGTATGCACCGCACCAATACGGGCGCACGCCAGCATCGCGACGGCGGCTTCCATCACCATCGGCATGTAAAGACACACCACATCGCCTTTTCTTACGCCGTTATCTTTTAGGACATTGGCAAATTGGCATACCTGCTGGTGGAGTTGGTGATAGGTGAGCGTGGCATCGTCTTTGGGGTCGTCGCCTTCCCAAATCAAGGCAACCTGATCGCCTCGCGCCTTGAGGTGGCGATCGATACAGTTGGCTGCGACGTTGAGTGTGCCATCTTCAAACCAGCGGATATCCACGTGGCCGGTATCAAACGAGGTGTGTTTGACTTTGGTATAAGGCGTCATCCAATCTAGAATTTGCCCGTGCTCGCGCCAAAAGCCTTCTGGGTCGGCCACTGACTGCTGATAGAGTGCTTGATACTTGGCTTCATCCGCGTGTGCCTTTTGTGCTATTGAAGGCATGACGGGGTATACGTGACTATCGCTCATCCTGTTTCTCCTCGTGTCCGCGATGCTCCACGCGGCGCTTCCATGTCATGAGATGTCAGGCGTTACCGCTGCCTGGCAAACGAAATCCATGCAGTAAAGGTGTGACATATCGGGACGTCCGACAATTAGACTTTAGGATGACCCCATTGATTTTTAAGCGATTTGCGCAGTTGTCAGGCCAGATAGTGGGGGCTAGATCCCACTTTGTCTTTGCGTTCGTGCGCAAGTCGCGGCTTCGATGCGTTATTTGGATTGCAGCATGGGCATCTCACCTTGGGTGAGGCGGACATAAATCAATGCGGCGGCGAGCGCATCATCCAATGCATCATGCCGGGCCGGCAAAGGGACATCGAGGTGACGACTAATGGCTTCCATGCTGATGTCGTGATAGGCATTAGGTAGCAGGCGATCGAGTTTGCGTTGATAAATATCACTGACTTCAATCAGAGGGTTGGGGAGAGGAAAGCCGAGAAAATGCCGCGCGTAGCGATCGAGAATACTTTTATCATAACGAATGTGATAGCCGACCAATGGATGATTACCAATAAAGTCGACCAGTGCGGTGATTGCTTGCTCTGCCGTGACACCGTGAACCAGATCCTGGTGGCGCAGACGATGAATTCTGACCGAGCCGGCGCTCAGACTCTCTGGCGCGGCCAATGTCAAGGTGAGAGCGTGACTGGTGAGGATCCGATTGCCTTTAATCGGAGTGGCCGCAATCGTAACCAGCTCTGCACGGTGCGGATCCAAGCTGGTCGTTTCACAGTCCAGTGAAATCAGCGTGCTTGAGTCGGGGGGCAAAAATAAGTCCCGATAGGGTGAGTGTCGTAGACGATGACGGTACCAATGCCGAGTCAGCCAATTCAAATTAATCCCTCACGTGATAATGGAAAGCGAGTGACTCTTTGAACTTTTTCACCACATGCAGCCCGTGGCGCAGTAAGTCGCGTTCGCTAGAAGGGAGTTGAGCTACGTCGAGGTAGTTGCTTTGTGGTTCGCCACTCAATTGTTGTCTTAAACGTAATCGGATAAATAGCTTCAAGGCTTCGGAGAGGTTTTCCGCCGTTTCTTCCGCCAGTGCCCCTAGGTTGGCAAGCTGCTCCAGCCGCTCAAAGGTGTTGGTGTGTGGTACACCTTTTTCCAAGCTCATGGTACGTACGCCATGGACGATGGGAAAAATCCCCCCTTTTTTGATATCCAGCCCTTCTTTGCTGCTTTTGAGGGAGCCAAATACGGTCAAAGGAACGCGAAAGGCTAGCGCAGGACGGACAAAGGTGTTGAGCGTCAACATATTGTCGGTCAAGCTGTCTTTGAGTGGTGTTTGGATCGCATCAATCAGACTAAGATCGCCAGCGATCGGCTGGCTGTCAGCAAGGATCGCCAAGTCCATGACACTTTGATGGTTGGCACTTTGTGCCAGATTACGTACGGTTTGCTGCCATTGCGTGGCGGTTTTTACCCACTTGGGATTACTGACCATCACATGACCCGGACAGGGCGGGTAACCGAGTTGATACAGTGTATGTGAAAAGGTCTCCATCACTTGCTGGCAATCGGGCCAGTTGAGATCGTCGGCGAGAATCAAGGCGTTGTCTTGGTCTGTTTTGAGTACTTGCTCACCGCGCCCTTCAGAGCCCATGACCACCAAGCAGCACTGACGTTGGTAAGCCTCGGGCACTAACAAGCGAAAGGCTTTTTCCATGATTTGCTCATTCACCGTGGCGATAAGCTGCATCACAAAGCGGGTATGAATGCCATTGTTAAATAAGGTGTGTACCAGCTTGCTCTGGCTGTTTGCGGCGATCACCAGTTCGTCGATGGTTTGTGCGCGGGCAATCTGTAAGTTAAGCACGTGAGAGTGAGTCGAAAAGAGGCTCAGTACCTGAGGAAGATCGAGCATCCCTGCAGTGTTTCCGTGTTCATTGACGACCCGGACACGTTTTACACGCTGGCGTGTCATCTTAATCATGGCGTGAAAGAGAAAGTCGCCGCGTTCCACACTGATCACCGGACGTGTGGCCACCTCGCCAACAGGCACGGATTGATCGTAGCCCTCGAGCACGAGCGCATGAAGCAAATTGGTGCGGGTGATAATACCGCAGTCGCCATTTTCATCATCGACCAAGGCGCAGTCGCAGCGCTCCGCTTTCATCTGGGCGGTGGCGGCATACAGGGGCACGTCGGGGGAGACACACAAGGCAGGTTGAATATTGCTGTCATCAATTCTTGTCAGCATAAACTCGGCGAGATTCTGTTGCTGACGAGCTTGCACCATCAGTGCTTGTCGGCGCTGAAGGTTGGTATCAAAGTAGCCTCGAAACGCGTGATTATGATGWTAAATGGCGAGGAACACCTCGGCGGGTAACAGGTGGCAGAGGGTATCTTCTAGCGCGCGGTATCGATGTTTGGCGGTGCCATTAAGCAGTGCTGGCACGTCGAATAAGTCGTCGGTGGTGTAATGAGAAAACACTTCCTTGCCGTCTTCTGACACTTCTTCCACGCTACCTTTGATAATGATAAAGAGCTGCTCGCCCGTATCACCGGGCTGGATCAGGGTGTCGCCACGGCGAAAGTAGGCAACGTCGAGTGCTTGGCGGCATTGTTTGACTTGTGATGCGGTTAGGCAGTCAAAGGGCGCATGAGAGGTGTCAAAAGGTTCAGGCATAGTCGCACTCCTCACTGTGATATTCACAGTGTGTCTCACCCTTTCCGATCTCGCTAGCCGACTTTAGTCTAGCCAGTCATGCACCTGGACTGGTCACCACCATGTATTTGTCGACAATCGTGGCGCGCGTGTCTTTTTTTCCTCGCACAGAGCTGCGACACTTAGCGGGTATCTATCTTAATGTGAAGTAATGAGATGACCTTAACCCAATGTTCCCCGTTTCGCTGGCTGTCAGAATACTTTGGCGGTTTCTTTTTTTCCTATGGTGTATATCTCCCGTTTTGGGCGGTTTGGTTTGAGTATCTTGGTCTCAATTCAGGCGTGATCGGCACCTTGATTGGGCTTGGTTTTGCAACCCGTTGTGTGGCCAACTTAGTGTTCACACCGCGCGTACAACAGGTTGAAGCCTTGTTGCCGGCCCTGCGGGCCTTGACACTCATGGCGTTAGTGACGTGTGCCTTGCATCCTATGATGGGTGCCAATGTGTGGTGGCTGGCTTTGGTGACCGTGTTATTTAATTTAGCCATTGGTCCCTCCGTCCCGCTGTCAGATGCGCTCGCCAACTATTATGCGCGCCATAAAGTTATCGACTATGGTCGAACTCGCCTCTGGGGATCGATAGCCTTTATTGTTGGGTCGAGTTTGACCGGATGGCTGGTGACCGAGCAATCGGCGGCGATTATTCCCTGGATCGCGATTGGCGGCTTGTCTGCCTGTTTGCTACTGACGTTGCGTCGACCGACATTGATGCCACAAAGCGAGCACGATATGACCAATAGCAAAGTCTCGATGCGTCAGCTTTTCCGCGACCGTCAGGTAGTCGTGTTCTTGTTAATCGCCTCCCTGCTGCAAGGCAGCCACGCAGCGTACTACAGTTTTAGTGCGATCTACTGGAAGCAGGCTGGATATAGCGAGAGCATCGTGGGCTATTTGTGGAGCCTCGGGGTTGTCGCGGAAGTGGCAGTATTTGCCTTGGGGGTGCGGCTTTTTAATGGCTGGTCATCAAAAGCCTTGTTCCAATTGGCGGCTGTGGGTGTATTGCTGCGCTGGGGGATCACAGGGACGACGACCGCTGCGGTGCCTGTGATACTGGTGCAACTGCTTCATGGCATTACGTTTGCCGGCGCACACCTTGGCGCGATGCAGTACATTCAGCGCGAGTGTGGGGCGCGATTGGTGGCCACACAAGCGGCGTACAATGCGCTACCAATGGGCGCAGTGGTGGCGGCGCTGACCACGGCAAGTGGGTGGATTTATGCTGTATCGCCCTCTGGCACTTTTTATACCATGGCGCTGCTTGCGTTGCCTGTTTTCGTTTTACCCCTGCGTGAGCCGGCATTTTGGCGTGCCAAGCAAGCTAAGGTGGCATAAACAGGCCTAAGCTGTAATAAACCACGATTAGGCTTGCAGTAAAGTTAGCTAAGGTGCCCACAAAGCGAATACGAGACGATTGAGTGGGCGCCGATACCGTGTTACACCCAGCTCAAGGGTTCGGCAAAGGATTGCGTCAGGAAGGGAGCCATGACACAAGGCTGGGTAATTGTCTCTGTTTCACTGCTTTATATGGGCGCACTGTTCGCGATTGCTTGGTATGGTGATCGTCAACCGCGCTGGTTACGCTCATGGCGCCCGTGGATTTATAGCCTTTCTATCGCGGTGTATTGCACCTCTTGGACCTTTTTTGGCACGGTTGGCCAAGCGTCCAGCTCACCATGGTCATTCCTACCGATTTATCTTGCCCCTATCTTGGTGTTTACCCTTGGGTGGCGTTTTCTTGCCCGAATGATCTTGATCGCCAAGCGCGAGCACATTACCTCCATTGCCGACTTTATTGCGGCGCGATATGGCAAATCGCAGGGCTTAGCGGTGATGGTGACCTTGATTGCCGTGGTCGGTGTGCTGCCCTATATCGCGTTGCAACTGCGCGGTATTGCCATGGGGCTCGATGTTCTGTCGCCAGAGCTGGGGCAAAGCATTGGCTTGGCACAGCCCCAAATCGCCTGGCTCGTGTGTATCTCCTTGGCTGCATTTACCGTGTTATTTGGTACGCGTCATATTGACAGTACGGAGCACCACCGAGGGATGATGATGGCGGTCGCTTTCGAGTCGATCGTCAAGCTGGTCGCGTTTCTCGGGGTGGGTATTTTTGTGGTATGGCTGCTATTCCAAGCGCCCAGCTTGCCCGTGAGTCTTGAGGACTCTGGCGTGATTGGTCGCCCGGATGTGGGCAGCTTAATCATTCACACCTTGCTCACAGGGGCGGCAATCATTTGCTTGCCGCGCCAGTTTCACACCATGGTGGTGGAAAACACGCGCGCGAGTGATTTGAATACGGCGCGTAAAGTCTTCCCGACCTACTTGTTACTGATGCTGATTTTTGTGCTACCGCTCGCCTATGCGGGGCAAGCGTTGTTACCTGGGGCACCTGCTGATACGTATGTGATTCGGCTGCCGCTATCGGTAGGGGCTGAGGGGATGGCGCTACTGGCTTTTATGGGGGGGGCATCGGCTGCCAGCGGGATGGTGATTGTTTCAACCATTGCGTTGGCGATCATGGTATCGAACGATCTGGTGATGCCACTGTTGTTGCGGCGAATGAAGCTGAAATCCCGTAACTTTGCGCAGTTCTCTGGGCTGTTACTTAACGTTCGCCGTGCGCTGATCTTTTTGATCTTAATTGCCGCGTGGGGCTTCTATCATCTGATCCTCACTGTGCCCACGTTATCGGAAATTGGCTTTCTCTCCTTTGCGGCCATTGCTCAGTTTGCCCCTGCGATGATTGGCGCCTTGTACTGGCGTCAAGGCAACAAAAAAGGCGTATATGCTGGCTTACTCGTGGGGTTTTCACTGTGGTTGGTGACCATGATGACCCAAACCGGCATGCTGGCAGGAGATGGTCAATCTAACCTATTGATTTGGCTTATCACCCCTCCCGACTTTTCACCGTTTACTCACCTCAATACCGTGGATTGGGGACTGGCCTTCAGTGTGTTAATGAATGCTCTTGGCTTTGTGGTGGTTTCTTTACTCACGCGACCATCACTGAGTGAGCGTTTACAGGCCGCCGCGTTTGTTGGCATGCCACTGCCGGAAAACGATGATGCGCGCTTGTATCAAAGCCGGGTGACAGTGGCGGAGCTGGAGATGCTCGCGGCTCGCTTCGTGGGTCGCCGGCGCATGCGCCAGGCGTTTAGCCAATTTGCAGAGCAGCGTGGTGAAGAGCTGATGCCCCAACAACAAGCCAGCGCACCGCTGATACGTCATACCGAGCGGGTGTTGGCAGGCGTGTTTGGTTCGTCGTCGGCACGCTTAGTCCTTTCATCGGCCCTTCAGGGGCGCAATATGCAGTTGGAAGAAATTGCCACCATTGTTGATGAGGCCTCTGAGCTGTTTGATTTCTCGCGGGGATTACTGCAAGGGGCTATCGAGCATATCAACCAAGGGATCTCTGTGGTGGACAAGCAACTGCGGCTGGTGGCATGGAATCAGCGCTACATTGATATGTTTCAATTTCCACCTGGGCTTATCCAGGTCGGACGACCGGTCGCGGACTTAATCCGATTCAATGCTCAGCGCGGACTTTGTGGGCCGGGTGATCCGGAAGAGCATGTCAGCAAGCGAGTGCTGCACTTAACACGACGAAAACCGCATACCTCTTCGCGAGTGCATCCAGACGGACGAGTGATTGAGCTGCAGGGCAACCCGATGCCGGGCGGTGGTTTTGTTATGACATTTACCGATATCACCGCGTTTCGGGATGCGGAAGCGGCGCTCAAGCAGTCTAATGAAACCCTTGAAGCGCGGGTGACTGAGCGAACGCGTGAATTAGAGCGGCTAAATAGCCGATTGATTGATGCGACCCGCAAGGCTGAATCCGCCTCACAGTCGAAGAGTCGCTTTTTGGCCGCGGTCAGTCACGATTTGATGCAGCCACTTAATGCTGCACGTTTGTTTGCTTCGTCACTCAGTGAGATGGCGGCAAACCGAGATACTGAAGCCGTTGCTCAGCACATAGAAAGCGCACTAGAAAGTGCGGAAGTGTTGATTGGTGATTTGCTCGATATCTCACGCCTGGAGTCGGGCAAAATGAAAGCACGTATCGAGACCTTTGCATTAAGCGAGGTGTTTCATGCGCTAGAGGCGGAGTTTGGCGTACTGGCTCGCCGCCAGGGGTTGGACTTTCGTGTTGTGACCAGCCAGGTGTTTGTTCAGTCTGATAAGAACTTGCTGCGCCGGGTGCTGCAAAACTTTTTGACCAATGCCTTTCGCTACAACCCTGAGGGCCGAGTGTTGTTAGGTGTGCGACGGGCAGGGCGCGACTACCGCATTGAGGTGTGGGACGATGGCGACGGGATCCCTGTCGATCGTCAGCAAGATATCTTTCAAGAGTTCACACGCATTGATCACGAAGGTGCGGAGCAGGGGTTGGGCTTAGGGTTGGCGATCGCGAAGGGCATTAGCCAAATCCTCTCTCAGCCTCTGGCGTTGAAATCCTGGCCGGGTCGAGGCACGGTGTTCTCGATGACAGTGAATGCGAGTCAAGCGGAAAAGGTCGAGCCAAGTCCTGTGGCGCCTGCCACTTCATCGGCGCGAGAGCTCGAAGGTTGCCGTGTCTTATGTGTGGACAATGAGCAAGACATCTTGGATGGGATGGCGCAGCTTTTATCACGGTGGGGATGCGACGTTCGCTGCGCCCCTGACGTGAGTGGTGCGATCAAGACGATCGGCGAGCAATGGCAGCCTGAGTTTGTCCTGAGTGACTATCACTTAACGAACCAGCAAACGGGGTTGCAAGTGCTACAACAATGCCAACTAAAAGTAGGGTGCTGCTTTCAGGGGGTGATCATCAGTGCTGACCGCAGCGCCGAGACACAACAGACCGTGACTGGACTAGGCTTTATGTATCTCTCTAAACCGGTAAAGCCGCTTAAGTTGCGTGCATTATTACAACAGCGAGGAAAACGATGACTCCTTTTACCCTACCGCGCCTAGAGACAGATGTGGGTATTGTTAAAGTGGCAGGGCACTTTAACCCTGTTGATGGGCATATCGAGGTTGATGAATTGGCACACCTAGACGGTGATGGGTGGGCGGATGTGAGTCATTGGCTGACAGAGCAAGCGTATGAAAACAAAATCGCCACCATCGTAGCGGCGATCCGAACATCGTTGATGTCAATTGACGCGTGAATGGCAACCGTCTCACATTATGACGCATCCTGCGCCTGTTGGTGCTCGGTATAAAACGTTTTATGTTCGATAAAGGTCACTGGCGTTTCGGCATAATAGTGGCTTCCTTTCATACTCACGGCCAGGCGGATTTGCGTCTCTTCGCTGCGTGGTGCTGGCAGAGAGACCGTCCAGGTCATGCCTTGTTCATCGCGGATTTGCATGGTTTGCGGTGCGATGTTTGTCAGGCCGATTTGTGCGCCTTCCAGGGGCAGCTCGCTGACCAACCGCAGCGTTAGCCGATTGTTTTCGACGCCTTGCGATTCCAGTTTGAGTTTCATATCGCCATTTTCGAGCTGACAAAACCCACTGGTATAACGGCAATTAGAACGGACCGCCAGCGGATAGCTTTGCCCTGGCTGAGCGGCTTTGGGCGTCTCAGACACACTGGCATCGACGGCAAAATAGGCGATCACCGCTAACACTGGCGCAACCAGCATCGCAATAACCACATGTTTATTGGTGAGTAAACGCGTGACCGTTGACATCATGCCTCTCCTTGGCTGGTCGTAACCAACAGTATAAAAGCCCCCGCAGGGGCTTGATAGGTTAACACGGGATTAGTGTGATTGCGCATCGCCGGCTCCAGACGGCATACGAACGTGCTCGACCAAATCTTGCACCTCTTGCGGTGTTTCTTTGGTCATGCGCGAGACAATGATCGCCACGGCAAAGTTGCACACGGCCCCTACTGCGCCAAAGGCATTGGGCTCGATACCCAGTATCCAGTTGCTACCGAGGCTTTCTAAGTATGTCCAGTCAGAGATAAACAAAATCCCCTTGTGTTGGAATACGTAGAACAGGGTAACGCTGATCCCCGCGACCATACCGGCAATCGCCCCTTCTTTGTTAATGGTCTTGGTAAAGATCCCCATCATGAGTACCGGGAAAATCGATGACGCGGCTAAGCCGAACGCCAGTGCCACCGTCCCGGCCGCAAAGCCTGGTGGGTTGAGCCCTAAGTAGCCGGCCCCAGCAATGGCTAATGCCATAGATATCCGGCTTGCCAGCAGCTCGCCTTTTTCGCTGATATTTGGATTGACGACCCCTTTAATTAAGTCGTGGGATATGGCTGACGATATCGCAAGCAACAACCCGGCGGCAGTCGACAGTGCCGCGGCTAAGCCACCGGCGGCGACCAGGGCAATCACCCAGTTAGGTAGCTTGGCAATCTCTGGGTTGGCCAGCACCATGATGTCGCGGTCAACACGTAGCTCATTGGTTTCTGCATTCGAGGTGTATTGAATTTTCTGATCACCGTTTTTGTCTTCAAAGCCTAGCAGCCCGGTGGTTTCCCAGTTCTTAAACCAGTCTGGACGCTGGTCATAGGCGAGGTTGTCACCGTTCGGTAGATTCACCGTGTCCATTAAGTTCAAGCGCGCCATCGCCGCCACCGCAGGTGCTGAGGTATACAAAATCGCGATAAAGAACAGCGCCCAACCGGCAGATGTCCGTGCATCACGCACCTTAGGGACGGTGAAAAAGCGAATAATAACGTGGGGTAAACCGGCCGTACCTATCATCAGTGACATGGTGTAGGCAAACATGTTGAGAGTACTACCCCGCACGGCGGTGGTGTATTCGACAAAGCCGAGTTCGGTCACCACCTGATCGAGTCGGTCTAGCAAGTACTGATCCGTTCCCGCCATGGTGCTACCTAAACCAAGCTGTGGGAATGGGTTACCCGTCAGTTTGAGGGAGATGAAGATTGCGGGAATAGTGTAAGCTAAAATGAGCACGCAATACTGAGCAATTTGGGTGTAGGTAATGCCTTTCATCCCGCCCATCACGGAATACATAAAGACAATGACCATACCGATTAATAGCCCGGTGGAATAGTCGACTTCTAAGAAGCGGCCAAAGGCGACGCCCACCCCTTTCATCTGGCCGATAACATAGGTGACGGAGGCGATGATCAAACAAACGACGGCAACAATGCGCGCGGTTTTTGAATAGAAGCGTTCACCGACAAACTCTGGCACGGTAAACTTGCCAAACTTACGTAGGTAAGGGGCGAGCAACAGTGCGAGGAGCACGAAGCCGCCCGTCCAGCCCATCAAAAAGACCGAGCCCCCATAGCCCATAAACGCGATTAAGCCGGCCATAGAAATGAACGAGGCAGCTGACATCCAGTCGGCAGCGGTCGCCATCCCGTTCGCCACTGGGTTCACCCCGCCACCGGCGACATAGAACTCTTTGGTGGAGCCTGCGCGTGCCCAGATCGCAATCCCAATATAGAGGGCGAACGTGAACCCGACAACAATATAAGTAATGGTTCTTAAATCCATGTGTTAGTCCTCTTACTCGTCGTCCACGCCGAACTCGCGATCGAGTTTGCGCATTTGTTTGGCATACACAAATATGATGCCGAGGAAGGTATAAATCGATCCCTGCTGAGCAAACCAGAACCCAAGTTTGTAGCCACCAATTTGAATAGTATTGAGGGCATCCACGAATAAGATCCCACAGCCGAATGAGACAACAAACCAGACAATCAGCAGACTGATCATCAGTTTGACGTTTCTGTCCCAGTAGGCTTTCGCGTGTTCCTTGCTTTGAAACGCCATCGCCTTCTCCTTGTTTAGCACGTTAATGGAATGTTACTTGAAGACGATAGCAGGGGATGGACGAAGCGACATTGCAACTTTAGTCGAGCGCAGTCAGCGATAATGAGCGGAAAAAGCAGGGTTTTTGTGAGCTAGGTACGGCTGACTCGGGTTGAGCCAGCCAAGTCTTTCGCCAAAGGTCTAACTGAGGTGATAAAACTTTTGGATGCCTTCGAGTAAATTCGCAACGGCGACCGAGGCAAGGATCAGCCCCATGACGCGGCTGATAATCGACGCCCCCACATTCCCAATCACTTTGTGAATCACATTGGCGCCGAGGAGTAAGACCAAGGTCGCGACCAAAACAACAAACATCACCCCAGCGGTCACCGCTTGTTCCGCAATGGCATACCGATTGTTGTCTGTGAGCATGACTACCGCCATCATGGCACCGGGGGAGGCAATAGAAGGGACGGCGAGTGGATAAACCGCGGTGGCGGCAATTTCTGCTTTATCAACGTCTTCACTCAGCATTTTGGCTTCTTGGCCGGGTTTTCCTTCACCGAAAATCATGGTGAGGGAAAACAATAGCAACACCAAGCCACCGGCTGCTTGGAATGCGGGTAACGGGATTTGCATGGCTTCAAGCAAAATCTGACCGACAATTAAAAAGAACAGCAAAATGGCAAAGGCAATTGCCACGGCTTTCACCGCGACGCGGCGCTTTTGTTTGGCAGACATGTGGCTGGTTTGCGACAGATAGATGGGCACGCTACCGACAGGGTCGATCACGGCCCATAAAATCACGAATTGCGTAGCAAGAATACTTAACATAGGCGCTCCAAAGTCGGTGTCTAGAGCGCTAGCGTATCAAAGTTCGATATTAGATTGCTGCAATAAAATCACCGCCTGAGTGCGGTTTTTCACGCCCAGTTTGCGAAATATAGACGTCATGTGGGCTTTAATGGTCGCTTCGGATACCGCTAAGTCATAAGCGATCTGCTTATTCAGCAAGCCATCGCAAAGCATTCGCAATACTTTGTACTGCTGTGGGGTCAGTGTGGCGAGTTTGTTAGATAAGCTTTCGCTCTCATCGTCTTCGCCGAGATTATCTGGAAAGCAGGGCGTGCCGTCGAGCACTTGGGTTAACGACTGTACCAACGCACGCATATCGCTGGATTTAGGAATAAAGCCAAAGGCACCATGAGCGCGTACCTGACGGATCACACTCGGCTCTTCACTGGCAGAGATCACCACAATCGGTAGGGTGGGATATTGGTGACGCAGCGCAATCAGCCCTGACATGCCATTCGCGCCAGGCATTTTTAGGTCGAGCAGTACCAAGTCGACCTCAGCATCTCGCGCTAAGATCTGATTTAAACTGTCTAAGCTGTCTGCCTCTAGCAAGTTGGCTCCGCTTATCGCCATATGCACGGATTGAAAGAGGGCGTTCCGAAACAGTGGATGATCATCAGCGATAACGATGGTGTGTTGCGCTTCCATAATGCGGCTATCTTCCCTTTGTTTTCAATAAAGCTACCACCAGATATGGGGTTTATCAATTTTGTAACAAGAGAACTAAGAGATTGATCATTGCTCGCTTTTTACTTCATGTTTCAATCCATGCTGGCGTAGGTGAGTCATGAAAGCTCGAGGTGCTAAAAAGCCGGTAATGCGAGCTGTCGCATGACGCTCTCCATTGGGCAACCAAAAGTCGAGTGTGGGTAGCCCGGCCACGTCTTGGGTGCGCATTAACGCAAAATCATCAGGACGATTTTCACTCAGATCCACTTTAATGCGGTGCATGCGGCTGAGCTGCTGAGCCACAGCCGGATCCGTGAAGGTTTTTTGGGCGAATTGTTTACACGGAATGCACCAATCGGCGTAGTAATCAACCAAGGCGACTTGTTGATTAGCCGCGGCGCTGGCGAGCTCTGCATCAAGTGCTTCTTGCGAGTTGACGGTGATAAATGGCGGTGCGGTAGCAGAGGGTGTCGGTGGCACTGTCGCTTGGTGGGTTCGCGCAATATAAAGCGCACTGGCACCCAGTGCAGCAATCAATAATCCAGCAGCCAGCGTGAAGCGACGACCCGGTTTCATACTTTTTCCTTTTGCGGCAGATAGGATGAGTATACACACATACCATGACTCGCCTCGAAAAAGGAAATGATGACCTCAAGATGTGCTCACATCGTGAGGCACTGCCACATCAGTGGCAGTGCGTCGCCGACGCTTAGACGCGTTTTTTTGCGCGGCCTTGCACCGCCTTAAAACGTGGATTGGTTTTGCAAATGACGAACATGCGTCCGCGACGCCGAACGACTTGACAGTCAGGATGACGTTGACGGGCACTTTTTAGTGAATTGACGACTTTCATGCCTGTTCCTTTTTGCGGCGACCGACTTGGCCAAACTTACGCGCAAAGTGGGCAACTCGGCCTTCTTTATTCGTCGCTCGTTGCTTTCCGGTATACACCGGATGTGATGCGCTTGAGATATCTAGCGGGTAGTAAGGATAGGTTTTGCCATCTTGCCACTCGATGGTACGTGATGTTTGCAAGGTTGAGCCGACAATAAAATAGGCGTCAACGCTGGTGTCATGAAAAACGACAGAACGATATTCGGGGTGGATATTGGCTTTCATAACGACTCCCTATTGTTTGTTATGATATAACATAACACTTACTAAGGAGGATGAAAAGTCCATCAGTGTCTAGGTGAAAGATCTCAATTTCTGAACTTTTTGTTGTCAGTTCGCGAAAAGTGTTACTTTTTCTTACCTGAATCAACATGCGCGTGACTGTATCTGGTTAGGATTTGGCCATGGTGCTGAGCGCGGTTGCTCACATCTCCCACCAAGGATGGTGCTTATCGATGGTGGTAAGCAGACGGAGGAATCGTCATATCGTATCTACGCCCCAATACGCCATGTGCGTGCCATAAGACAATGAATGCATGTGAACGGGCGTGTGGGGACGTCTATCCAAAGTAGGAGAAAGTTATGTTCTTGGTTGAGTTATTAGTGGTACTCAGCTGCATCTTAATCGGTGCCCGTATCGGCGGCATTGGTTTAGGTGTGATGGGCGGGGTCGGGCTCGCGATACTCAGTTTTGGTTTCGGTTTGCAACCCACGCATCCACCTATCGACGTGTTGCTGATGATCATGGCGGTGGTCGCCGCTGCAGCCACCATGCAAGCTGCAGGTGGCTTGGATTTTTTRATTAAAATTGCCACCAATATATTACGTAAAAACCCACGTCACATTACCTTTGTTGCCCCTTTAGTGACTTATGTCTTCACCATGATGGCGGGAACCGGACACGTTGCCTATTCGGTATTGCCGGTGATTGCTGAAGTCAGTCGCAAAAGCGGCATTCGTCCGGCTCGCCCTTTGGGTATGGCGGTCATTGCCTCGCAATTTGCGATTGTAGCCAGCCCCATCGCGGCAGCGGTGGTTGCCTGTGTGGCCTTTTTAGAGCCGCAAGGCATTACCCTTACCGATGTGCTGTCGGTCACCATTCCTAGCACCTTTATCGGCCTTGCTTTGGCGTGTGTGATCGTCAATAAGCTAGGTAAAGAGCTTAAAGACGATCCTGAATATCAACGTCGCCTGCAAGACCCTGACTTTCGACGAGAAATGGAAGCGGATTTGGCCGTTGAAGATATCGAAGTCACGCCAGCAGCGAAGAAATCGGTTGGCTTGTTCTTATTTGGTGCTTTAGCGGTCGTCGTCATGGGGGCATTCCCAACCCTGCGCCCGGCCTTTGATGGCGAGCCAATGGGGATGGCGCATACCATTGAAATCGTGATGTTGTCAGTCGGTGCACTGATCATTTTGACCTGTAAGCCGGATGGCAATGCAATTAGCCAAGGCTCGGTATTCCATGCTGGGATGCGTGCCATTGTCGCTATCTTTGGTATTGCGTGGCTAGGTGATACCTTGATTGGTGGCCATGGTGAGATGGTGAAAGAGGCGGTGTCTGGCTTGGTAGAAATGGCGCCATGGACATTTGCGTTTGCGCTGTTCGCCTTGTCAGTGATGGTGAACAGTCAAGGTGCGACGACAGCGGTATTGGTGCCGGTGGCGATTACCTTGGGGCTGCCACCCTCGATGATCATTGCGACCTTTGTGGCCGTCAACGGCTATTTCTTTATTCCTAATTACGGGCCTATCATTGCCTCCATCGACTTTGACCGAACCGGCACCACGCGGATAGGTAAGTACATTTTTAATCACAGCTTTATGGCACCAGGCTTGCTGAGTATGGTGTTCAGTATCGCTTGTGGCTTGCTGATTACGCAGGTGCTGTAACGGCGGTTTACGGTATAAAAGAAGGGCGCTATCGGCGCCCTTTGTTGTCTCTATCGGTCGTCGGTGTCTGTTGTGAGTGACCCACTACGATGGCTGACCCACTACGCGTTAAAACGTTTACCGCGATACTTAGGATGCATCAGGTTTTCAACCGAGAAGATCTCGTCCAGCTCCCCCTCGGTCATTAAACCGCGCTCGAGCACCACTTCTTTAACGCTCTTACCTGTTTCAGCACAAATCTTACCGACAATATCGCCCTCGTGGTGACCGATAAAGGGGTTAAGATAAGTGATGATGCCAATCGAGTTATGCACATAGTGCTCGCACACCGCTTGGTTAACGGTAATCCCGCTCACACATTTTTCACCGAGATTGCGGCAACCATTGGCTAAAATCGAGATAGATTCAAACAGCGCCTGCCCAATGACGGGCTCCATCACGTTAAGCTGGAGCTGACCGGCTTCGGCGGCAAAGGTGATGGTGGTGTCATTCCCCATTACCCGGTAGCAAACCTGGTTAACCACTTCTGGGATCACCGGGTTAACCTTAGCGGGCATGATGGATGAACCGGCCTGCATTTCGGGTAGGTTAATTTCATTGAGCCCCGCACGTGGGCCCGAGGAAAGTAGACGGAGGTCGTTACAAATCTTCGATAGTTTCACTGCCAGGCGTTTTAGCGCGCCATGGACCATCACATAGGATCCACAGTCTGACGTGGCTTCAATCAAATCTTCTGCTGGGATACACGGCAAGCCTGTGATTTCAGCTAGGCGTTTCACCGCCAGTTGTTGATAGCCTTCGGCGGCATTCAACTTAGTACCAATCGCGGTCGCGCCGAGGTTTACCTCTAACAATAACGCTGCGGTGTATTTGATGTTTTTAATCTCCTCGCGCAGTAGCACTGAGAAGGCTTTGAACTCTTGCCCGACCGTCATCGGCACCGCATCCTGCAGCTGGGTGCGGCCCATTTTGATCACGTGTGCATAGGCTTCGGCCTTGGCGTCGAATTCTTTTTGCAGATAATCAATCGCATCCATTAATTTTAGAATGCTATTGTAAACGGCAATACGAAAACCGGTGGGGTAGGCACAATTGGTCGATTGGCTCTTATTGACGTGATCGTTGGGATTAATCACATCATAGTCACCTTTTTCGTGCCCCATCAGCTCAAGCGCAAGGTTGGCAATCACCTCATTGGCATTCATGTTGACTGACGTCCCTGCGCCGCCTTGAAAGACGTCCGAGGGGAATTGATCCATGCATTTGCCTGTTTGTAGGATTTGGTCGCAGGCTTTGATGATGTAATCGCCGACATCTGCGGGGATCACGCCGAGCTCTTGGTTTGCCATCGCGGCGGCTTTTTTGGTGTAAACCATGCCGCGTACGAAATCGGGGATATCAGAAATCCGGGTGCCGGAAATAGTAAAGTTTTCGATCGCCCGCAGCGTATGGATGCCGTAGTAGGCATCGGCAGGTACCGCGCGTTGGCCGAGTAAATCTTCTTCTAAACGGGTTGCTGTGGTTAGGGTTGAGGTTTCATTGGGTGTTATAATCGTCTGAGACATGCGTTGGCCTTAACATCAAGTTATTATAATGATTAAAACGTCGCCACAAATTTTGCTGTAGAATCCATTCCTCAGAGATTTTGGCTGGATGTATTATCTGTTACATCCTTTCAGCCGCCATTACAGCATATAATGCGGTGAAAAGGGCTGACCCCGGTCACAGCTGTAGCATGGCGCACAGACAAAATGCGCTTTCTTGCACTTTGATTCAAGGGCTAAATTCGGTTTCGTTGTTCGGCTTTTGGCGGATTTTGATGTTAGGATGAACAGTCCATTTCCAGCGCGAGGTGAATCGTGTTTCCAATCTTATTGCTGCTATTTATTCTGGTCCCAGTGATTGAAATCGGCCTGTTCATTCAGGTTGGTGGTTGGTTGGGATTGTGGCCAACACTGGCGCTGGTTTTGATCACCGCATTCGTCGGCGCCTCTTTGGTACGGAGTCAAGGACTGATGACTCTGGCTTCGGTGCAAGATAGGCTCAACCGCGGTGAGTTACCCGCCCAGCAAATCCTTGAAGGCGTGATGCTGGCCGTCGCCGGTGTGCTGCTGTTAACGCCAGGTTTTATGACCGATGCGATGGGGATGTTGGTGCTTTTGCCTGGGCCGCGAGCCGCGCTCGCCAAACAAGTGATGAAGCGCGTCACTGTGTCTCAAGCGGGTTTTAGCCAAGGTGGTTTCCATCAAGGGGACAATGCGCAAGGTCCTTTTGGGGAGGACCCGTTCCGTCGCGGAGGCCGTGGCGAGGATGGCAATACCTTTGAGGGGGAATATGAGCGCAAAGATGACGACGATGATGACCATCGCCTGCGCTAAGCCATGTCGGGATTAAACTCAGCCAAAAGGCCGCATGAGGATGCGGCCTTTTTCGATCATGGCGTCCGCTTACTCGGTGAGCTCGGGGCGCTGACGGTATTGGTCGAGTGATGCTGGGTTGTCCAGCGCACTTAACTGCGTCACGTCTTGGCCATGGACCACATCGCGCACCGCTAACTCGGCCAGTTTCCCTGACTTGGTGCGTGGAATATCGCTCACCTCGGCAATCACGGCGGGAACGTGACGCGGCGTGCACTGGGTGCGGATGGTTTTTTTGATGGTTTGCTTGAGTGGCTCATCCAGTGTCACGCCGGCGGCGAGTTTGACGAACAGCACCACGCGGACATCATTTTGCCATTGCTGACCAATGACCACCGAATCCATGATCTCGCTAAGCTGATTCACATGGCGATAGATTTCTGCCGTGCCAATTCGTACTCCGCCTGGGTTCAATACCGCATCAGACCGACCATAAAACACCATGCCACCTTGTGCGGTCAGGCGCACATAGTCACCATGAAACCAGATATCATCAATCTTGTTCCAATAGGCGTTGTGATAGCGACTGCCATCGGTATCGTGCCAAAAGCCAACCGGCTGGTTGGGGAAGCTATTACAGCACACCAGCTCCCCTTTCTGCTCCTCGACCGCTTGGCCTTGGGCGTTAAACACTTGTACATCGAGCGCCAAGCCGCGCTTTTGGCTTTCGCCGCGATAAACCGGTGACAGCGGGCTGCCAAGAACAAAGCAGCCACAAATGTCGGTGCCACCCGCAATCGAGCTTAACTGCAGATCAGACTTTATCTTTTGATAGACATAATCAAACTGCTCGGGCGCAAGTACTGAGCCGGTCGAACACAGGACACGTAACGACGCCAGCGAGTAATCCTCTTTTGGCGCCACCCCTTGTTTTTCCAATGCCTCTAAGTATTTCGCCGCCGTACCAAAAAGGGTGATCTGRTGCCGCTCRGCCAGTCGCCAAAGTACCCCCGCATCCGGATAAAACGGCGAGCCATCATAAAGCACTAAGGTCGCGCCACTTGCTAAAGCGCTAACTTGCCAATTCCACATCATCCAGCCGCAGGTGGTGAAATAGAAAAAGCGATCGCCGGGGCGCACATCCGAATGGAGCTGATGCTCTTTCAAATGATTGAGCAATATCCCGCCCACCGAATGAATAATGCACTTGGGCTTACCCGTGGTGCCGGATGAGTAAAGCACAAAGAGTGGCGCATTGAACGCCACGCGGGTAAAGCGAAGCGGCGGCGCGTCCTTGGCTAATAAGTCTTGCCAGTTATCCACGCCAGCAGGTAAAGAAGGTCGATCGCCATCAAAAGGGATCACCACTAAGCGCTCAATGGCTGGCACATTATCCACCACCTGCTGCGCTTTATTCAGGCAGTCATAGGTTTTGCCGTTGTAATGATAGTGATCGGTGGTAAACAGCACTTTGGGCTCGGTTTGGCCAAAACGGTCTAATACACTGTCGACGCCAAAGTCCGGTGAAGTTGAGGTCCAAATCGCGCCTAGTGCCGCGGTGGCAAGCATTGCAATCACGGTTTCAGGCAGATTAGGTAAATAGCCGGCAACCACATCGCCTGGTTGAACGCCTTGCGTATCTAGGTAGTGACGGATGGCCGCCACCTGATCGACGAGCTCGCGCCAAGTGAGGGTGCGTGCTACCTCATGCTCACCGCTAAAAATCATCGCTGGTTGGTCGGCATATTGCTCTGCGTGCTTGAGCAGATTTTCGGCATAGTTCAGACGTGCGGTGGGAAACCACTGGCTATCCCGATTAGGGTGCTCGGGGTCGATATCGCACACACTCTCGCCCGGATCGCCGATCACGCCGGAAAATTGCCATAATTGTTGCCAAAAATCGCCGCTTTGACGCACTGACCATGCATAAAGATCGTCATAGCCACTCAGCTGGGTGTCGTGAGTCTGATTCACGGCACGGATAAACGCGGCGAGTAAGGTGTGGGTTTGACGTTCCTTATCCGGCGCCCACAACAATCCGTCTTTCATGTCCTCTCCTTAGCTCTTATCAGGGTGTGCCTGTATAAATGCATCCAGCGTTTGGCATTGTGATTCAATGCGCGTCAGGGTTGGGTAGGCCGTTAAATCAAACGCAAATCGGCGCGCATTAAACAGCTGCGCGACCAAACAAATATCGGCCAAATTGGGCGCTTCGCCGCCAATAAAGGGGCTGTCTAATCCTTGTAATTTGGCTTCCAAACCATCGAATCCTTGTTTTAGCCAATGGTGATACCAAGTGATTTTGTCGTCATCACTGTGGCCAAAGGGACCGGTTAAGTATTGCAGAACCCGCAAGTTATTGAGTGGATGCACATCACAGGCAATGTCGAGCGCCAGTGATCGACACTGGGCTTTTTGCACTGGATCACTGGGGAGCAGTTTGACCTGTGGATAGCGCTCGTCGAGGTATTCGATAATGGCGAGCGATTGGCTCAAGGTGATATCGCCATCGACCAAGGTAGGCACTAAACCGGCGGGGTTGAGCGAACGATAGGCGTCGCTGTGCTGGTGTTTATCCAGCAGGGACACGGTTTCTCGTTGGTAGGTGAGGCCTTTAAGGCCAAGGGCGATGCGGACGCGGTAGGCCGCGGTCGACTTACTGTAATCATAAAGCAGCATACAAGCTCCTAGACGGCGTCAACGTCAAGCGCGCCTAGAGACTCTAGGCGCGCATAAAGGTTACTCCGGGATGTAACGGGTCACGGTTTGCTCTATGGCACCGAAAATAGATGCCTCTTGGCTGTCGCGCATATCGATGGTGACGCTATCGCCAAAGGTCATAAACGGGGTTTTTGCCTCACCTTGGTCGATAATTTCTAGCATGCGCTTTTCGGCTAAGCAGCATGAGCCTTTGCTGCGATCGGTGTTGGACACAGTACCGGAGCCAATAATGGTCCCCGCACTGACATGGCGGCTTTTCGCCACATGCGCGACCAGCTCGGCAAAATCAAAGGTCATATCGACACCGGCCTCGGGTGACCCGAACCATTCGCCGTTGAGGGTGACATGCATCGGTAAGTGGACTTTATGATCGCACCAGTGATCGCCCAGCTCATCTGGGGTAACCGCCACTGGTGAAAATGCAGAAGCCGGCTTGGATTGGAAAAAGCCGAACCCTTTGGCAAGCTCGCCGGGGATCAGGTTGCGCAGTGAAACGTCGTTGACCAGCATCAGCAGTTTAATGTGTTGGCCCGCTTTGTCAGTACTAAGATGCATGGGGACATCATCGGTGACGACGGCAAGCTCGGCTTCAAAGTCACAGCCCCACGCATCATCGACCAATTCAATCTCGTCACGTGGACCGAGAAAGCCATCAGACATGCCTTGATACATCAGCGGGTCGGTCCAAAAACTCTCAGGCATTTGTGCGCCGCGTGCTTTGCGCACCAGTTCAACGTGGTTAACGTAGGCGCTACCATCCGCCCACTGATAGGCGCGGGGCAGTGGTGAGTCGCAGACGCTTGGGTCAAAGGCAAAGGACTCACTGACTTGGTTGTCATTGAGCGCGTCGTAGCGCTGAGTCAGTTTGGGCGCCAGTGTCGCCCAATGATCGAGTGCCGCTTGTAGTGTGGGTGCAATATCGTCGGCGTGGACGGCGCGAGTAAGGTCACGAGAGACCAAAACCAATTTGCCATCACGTCCGTGTTTGAGTGAAGCCAGTTTCATTGCTTTCTCCTTCGCTATTCTGCGTCACTTGGCGTGCGCCAAGAGTAAACATAATCGGTCAGTTCGGTGGCTTTCGCCGCGTCGCCCATATCAAGTGGCATACGGGTATCGATCATCACCGCCACTTCATCGGTCTCTTTTTTCTGATGCTTTTTGCCCGCGGCGAACGCTTTTGGGTGAGGGCCATGTGGGAAGCCACAAGGGTGTAAGGTCACCATGCCGGCATCAATGTTATCGCGGCTGAAAAAGTCACCTTGGTGATAGAAAAGCACCTCATCATAGTCATCGTTGTTGTGGTAGAAAGGCACCTTCAGTGCGCCAGGATCCGACTCGATTGGGCGGGGGACAAAGGTGCAAATCACAAAACCTTGCGCGACAAAGGTGGTGTGTGCGGATGGCGGTAAGTGATAACGATGGCTCATCAACGGGCGGATATCTCGCCAGTTGAGTCGGAATACAGTGAGGTTGCCCTTCCAGCCCACAGCATCGAGTGGGTTATAAGGATAAGTGACGCGGTTAAGCTGTTGGCGCGATTTGATCATCACCTGCCAGCTTTCGTTATCGGATTGCTGGGCTTTAAAGCTATCGTCAATGCGCGCATGTTCTAACACCGCAGGGTCAAACACTGCATGTTCGCCGACGATGCCTCGTTCGGCGCTCATGTAGGAGCCATGAGTCGCTTCAATCATCAGCAAAGTGGTGGCGTCATCCGGCACCAGTCGCCAGCTGGTGGCGCGAGGAATGATCAAATAATCGCCTTTGGTGTAGCGCAAGTGGCCATAATCGCAATACAGCGAGCCTTCACCCTGGTGGACAAACAAGCAATCGTCGCCATCGCTGTTGCGCACTAGATAAGACATGGCGGTATCGGTGCGCCATAAGCGAACCTGAACGTTGGCATTGGATAACAGCACAGGCGCATCCATTGGCGACGTGCCTTGAGTTTCAACTCGGTTGGTGTCAAAAGCATGCGGTCGCAATGGGCCTTCCCACTCGCTCCAGCCCGTCGGGGGATGGCGGTGATACATATGACTGGCCGGGCCAAAAAAGCCTTCCTTGCCACACTCGCGCTCGTAGGTTCCCTCGGGGAAGTCGCAGTGGGCTTGACATGAGGCATCCCCTTCACGAATGGGGAATGAAAACCACTTTCGCATAACTCGCTCCTTGTGCTGGGCGGCCGTGCTCACCGGGACGGCCAAATAGTTTCAAAAGAAACAATCTATCCATTTATACTAGCGATCAGAGACGAGAAAAAGCAACGCTCTGTTAACAAATAATTTACCTTTTGTGTTCAGTATTTTTGCCGCTAAAAAACCGTAAGTGTAAACAAAGCACTACCTTTGCATCTTATCGAAGCCTCTCGTAAAGTATTCCACATGATTTCACTTGAAACTAAATGATATGACCCTTCCTCATTTAGCGCTCGATAGCTTTTTGCCTTATAAGCTAGTTCACACGGCGGAACTGGTTGCCGATAGTCTTGCGGCACGTTATGAAGCAGAGTTTGGCTTATCGCGTCCAGAATGGCGCGTGCTGGCCTCTTTGGGCGCACGTGATGGCGTGATGGCGAAAGATTTAGCCGCAGAAACGCGGCTGGATAAAGTAAAAGTGTCGCGCTTGCTTACCCGTTTAGAGCAGCATCAGTTGGTGGAGCGGCGCGCGTGCCAAGGTGATCAGCGCGCCGCGTTAGTCCATTTGACCGACAAAGGACGCACCCATTATCAGACCATTGTTCCCAAAGTACTGGAGTGGGAAAAAGCCATGCTCGAGGGACTCAGTGCGGCGCAGTATCAAGCGCTTTATCAGGCGCTAGATGTGTTGCAGCACCGCGTTCATGAACTGGATCAAGCAGGCAGTGAAGACGCGAGCATCTGACGGCGCAGCACCACGGCATAGAGGTACGCCATAATACCGGCCAGTAGATTGGCAATGGCGATTCCCGCAAACAGACCATGGGTGCCGTTGACCATGCCGCCCAGCCATGCACAGGGCACTAGGAAGACAAATAAACGCACTAGGTTGCAGGCGAACGAATGCAGCGAACGCTTCATGGCATTCAGGCCGCCGACCAATAACATCAAGGTGCCTTGTAAGCCGTAACTGGCCGGGACCACCATTAAATAGTGGGCAATTTCTTGTTGAACCCGCACATCGTCACTGAACAAATCCGCAATCAGATCGATAAAAGGCCACAGCGACAAGTACAAGGCAAACTGGAACAAGATGGCAAAGCGCATCGCGCTAAACAGTGCCTGAAAGGCCCGTTGATGGTATTGCGCACCAAAGTTTTGCGACATTAAGGGCGTGAGCGATGACGTCATCGCCATCATCACAATTAATAAAATGGCTTCAATACGCTGAGCGGCGCCATAGGCGGCAACGCTTTCTGTTCCCTGTGAGGCGAGCATCATCATTAAAATGGCGCCTGCGGCAGGGTTTAAGGCATTGGTCATTCCCGCCGGCATGCCAATTTTAAGGATTTGACGCACATCAGTCGCTAGCTTGGTCCATTGCGGCGCCATCAGCAGCCGCTCACGGCGGATAAGAATACTCAGTGCGGCTATCAATGCGCCGGCCCAGCTGACGGCACTGGCGATGGCCGCCCCTTGCACACCCAGTTCGGGAAATGGACCCAAGCCGAAAATCAGTAAGGGGTCGAGCGCCCCATTAATCAGGCCGGAGACCATCATGATTTTCGCCGGGGTTTTCGTGTCGCCCGTGGCACGGATAGCCGCGTTTCCTGCCATGGGTACCACAAGTAATGGAATGGTGAGGTACCACACTTGCATATAGTCATGGATTAACGGCAATAAGTTGTCGCTTGCCCCCAACGCGGAGAACACTGGGTCGATGGTGGCCGCCCCCAACCAGCCGACGGCCATCACCATGAAGACCGCCAACATCAAGCCGTGACTCGAGACCCGCGCGGCATCTTGATGATCGCCCTGACCAAGCAATCTTGCCACTAAGGCAGCAATGCCGACCCCTAATCCGAGCGTGATGGAGTTAACCGCAAAGGTAATAGGGAAGGTGAAGCTCACCGCGGCTAATGCTTCCGTGCCAAGCAGTGAAATAAAGAAGGTATCCACCACATTGAACATGATGATCGCAAATAGCCCAAATACCATGGGCACGGTCATCTTACGTAATGTGAGGTTAATCGGGGCAGACAGCAGCCCGTGTTTGTCGTTCATAATCTCTTATCACTGGGTTGGGACGGGTTACCCTAGCGGATCCTCACAATCGGAGAAAGTTGCCAGTCTAAAAAAACAAAAAAATTGCTGTAAAACCCTTGGGAAAGAAAAAGGGCGTCCMCACATAGGGAGTTACATCAGGAACCGGACGCATGTACGGCCTGTGTGCATACTTACTTCATCAAACGGAACATCATTACTAATTCAGGAGACGACCGATGAACATTCGTCCACTACATGATCGCGTTATCGTTGAGCGCCAAGAAGCTGAGTCTAAATCAGCGGGCGGCATCGTGTTAACTGGTTCTGCTGCAGAAAAGTCTACCCGCGGCAAAGTGCTGGCGGTAGGCAAAGGCCGTATTCTTGAAAACGGCAACGTGCAGCCATTGGACGTTCAAGTGGGTGACACTGTTATCTTCTCTGAAGGCTTTGGCACCAAGACGGAAAAAATCGAGGGTCAAGAAGTTCTGATCTTGTCTGAAAGCGACATCATGGCAATCGTTGAATAATTCATTTCACCTCCAATCAATAATGTAAGAAAGGAATAGAATCATGGCTGCTAAAGACGTTAAATTTAGTGACGACGCGCGTGCGAAAATGCTCGAAGGTGTGAATGTTCTGGCTGATGCCGTGAAAGTCACACTGGGCCCTAAAGGCCGTAACGTAGTACTAGACAAATCATTCGGTGCCCCAACCATCACCAAAGATGGTGTCTCTGTTGCACGTGAAATTGAACTGGAAGACAAGTTCCAGAACATGGGCGCACAAATGGTGAAAGAAGTAGCGTCTCAGTCAAACGACGCTGCGGGTGACGGTACGACTACCGCTACAGTATTGGCGCAATCCATTGTTAATGAAGGCTTGAAAGCAGTAGCGGCAGGCATGAACCCAATGGATCTAAAGCGCGGTATCGACAAAGCGGTTGTTGCGGCGGTTGAAGAGTTGAAAAAACTGTCTGCGCCTTGCACCAGCAACAATGCGATTGAGCAAGTGGGCACTATTTCTGCCAACTCTGACCACACCGTTGGTAAAATTATCGCACAAGCGATGGAAAAAGTGGGCCGTGATGGCGTGATCACCGTGGAAGAAGGTCAATCACTGCAAGACGAACTGAGCGTCGTAGAAGGCATGCAGTTCGATCGTGGTTACCTATCTCCTTACTTCATCAATAACCAAGAAGCCGGTAACGTTGAACTGGATAACCCATTTATCCTACTGATCGACAAAAAAGTGTCGAACATCCGCGAGCTGCTACCAACGCTAGAAGCGGTTTCAAAAGCGTCTCGTCCTCTGCTGATCATTGCAGAAGACCTTGAAGGTGAAGCGCTGGCGACATTGGTTGTCAACAACATGCGTGGCATCGTCAAAGTCGCTGCCGTGAAAGCGCCTGGCTTTGGTGACCGTCGTAAAGCGATGCTGCAAGATATCGCAACCTTGACGGCAGGCACTGTGGTTTCTGAAGAAATCGGCATGGATCTAGAGAAAGTGACGCTGGAAGACCTAGGTCAAGCGAAGCGCGTCACTGTCACTAAAGACAACACCACTATCGTTGACGGTGTCGGTGAGGAAGCGGCGATTGAAGGGCGTGTTGCACAGATTCGTCAACAAATCGAAGAAGCAACCTCAGACTACGACAAAGAAAAACTGCAAGAGCGCGTCGCGAAACTGGCTGGCGGTGTTGCAGTGATCAAAGTCGGCGCAGCGACCGAAGTCGAAATGAAAGAGAAGAAAGATCGCGTTGAAGATGCTCTGCATGCAACGCGTGCGGCGGTTGAAGAAGGCGTGGTTGCCGGTGGCGGTGTTGCCTTAATCCGTGCGGCGAGCAAAGTTGGCGAGCTGAAAGGTGACAACGAAGAGCAAAACGTCGGCATCCGTGTTGCACTGCGCGCTATGGAATCACCACTTCGTCAAATCGCGACTAACGCGGGTGATGAAGACTCAGTGGTTGCTAACAAAGTGAAATCTGGCGACAACCACTTTGGCTACAATGCATCAACCGGCGAATACGGTGACATGATTGAGATGGGCATCCTTGACCCAACCAAGGTGACACGTAGTGCACTACAGTTCGCTGCCTCTGTTGCGGGTCTGATGATCACGACGGAAGCCATGGTTACCGATCTGCCACAAAAAGACGGCGGTGCTGATATGGGCGCGGCTGCTGGTATGGGTGGCATGGGCGGAATGGGCGGCATGATGTAATCGCCTTTCCCTCAGAAATGAAAAACCCAGCTTCGGCTGGGTTTTTTCGTTGTGTGCTGCCAGGATCGATTTTAATCGTCAGTGTGTTGAAGTGGATGAGAATAAGTTCATCACGGCCACACCGGCAACAATCAGTGTCATCCCAATCACCGCCGGCGTATCGAGCTTCTGGTCGAACACCAACCAACCAATGAGCGCTATCAATGTCACGCCCGCGCCCGCCCATATCGCATAGGCGATGCCTACAGGAATGGCGCGTAAAGTGAGGGCGAGTAGATAGAAAGAGAAACTGTATCCCACTACCACTAATATCGAAGGAACGAGCTTAGAAAAGCCGTCACTATTTTTGAGTGATGCGGTTGCAATCACCTCTGCCACAATAGCAAACCCTAGAAAAAGCCAATGCTTCATATCGATGACTCCCAAGTGAGAAACAGGTGAGCTATGCTACCAGCCAATTTTTATGATGTATGCCTCATTTTGAGTAGAGAAGAGTGAAAGACACGATCGGACATGTAAGCCAAGGTGAACACGAGCGGCAAAATATAGCAGGTAAAGTAGGCAAAATATCTTGCTCTGTACGCTTTTTGTTCAGGTGACATTTTTTTTGCAAAAATGGGTTGCGGGAAAAACTGAGATCTCTATACTGCGCTTCCTGTTGACGGGGCAACGAGACGCAAGTCACGAAATGCCAACCACTCAGTCAACACGCTCTTTAACAATTTGACCTATGCAATCTGTGTGGGCACTCGTTGAGAATAGACAAAAAGATTTATTCGATGAACTGAGTGACCAAACGACAACTTTTACAGTTGTTCGGCACAGTCAATTCGTTTTTCTCTTTGGAGAGAAACAGTAATCAGTATTCATTGAGCTGAAACTTCGGTTTCGAAAAAACTTAAATTGAAGAGTTTGATCATGGCTCAGATTGAACGCTGGCGGCAGGCCTAACACATGCAAGTCGAGCGGAAACGGCAGTATTGAAGCTTCGGTGGATTTACTGGACGTCGAGCGGCGGACGGGTGAGTAACGGCTGGGAACC